>JAUSID010000292.1 GCA_030648295.1 Opitutaceae bacterium
GAGCCGCGGGCACGAAAGCGACGGCAAAAAGACTATCAGCTGCTGAACCGCCCCCGCCACCTCATGCGCGTATCCAATTCACGGAGACTGCGATGATCCCCGTTCGCCATCCTCACTGCTGGCTTAACTTAGCGCCATTCCCGCCTGACCCCGATGTTCCTGCCCTGCGATCTGCGCGACTGGGTGCCGGGCGATCATATCGTCCACTTCATCCTCGATGCGGTGGAGGATATTCCGACGGCGCACTTTTCGGTCAATCACCGTGGCACCGGCAGCGAGCAGTATCCGCCGACCATGATGCTGGCGTTGTTGATCTATTGTTACGCGACGGGTCGCTTTGGCTCCCGGACCATCGAAGCGGCGACCTACAGCGACGTGGCGGTGCGTTATCTCTGCGCCAATCACCACCCCGACCACGCCTCCATCTGCGCGTTTCGCACGGCCAATAAGGCGGCGTTCGAAGCGGCGTTTGTGACCGTGCTGCAACTGGCCCAGCACTTGAAGCTGACGAAAGTGGGCACGGTCAGCGTGGATGGGAGCAAAATCCAAGCGAATGCCAGCAAGCACGCCGCCGTCAGCTACGCCCGGGCTGGCCAGATGATCGCGCAGTTGGAACTCGAGGTGAAGGAACTGATGGAACGGGCCCAACAAGCGGAAGCGCAGGAGCGCAAAGACACGCTGGACATCCCGGCGGAGCTGACGCGGCGGGAAGACCGGAAAGCGGCCTTGCAGCAGGCGCGGCAAGTCATCGAAGCACGCGCCAAGGAACTGGCCGCCGCGCAACAACCCGGCTACGAGGCCAAACAAGCCAAACGCCAGGCGCAGCGCGCCGCCGGCCAAAAGCCGCGCGGGCCGGAGCCGAAGGCGCCGAGCGCGACGCCCGCCCCCAAGGCGCAATACAACTTTACCGATCCGCAGAGCAGCATCATGAAAGCGGGCAGCGGAGCGCACTTCGAGCAGTCCTACAATGCGCAGGCGGCGGTGGACGCAGCGATGATCATCGTGGGCGCGCGAGTCAGCGTGGCGGCCAACGACAAGCAGGAGTTGCCGCCGACGGTGGCCGCGATTAGCCCGGTGGTGGCCGCGGAGGTCGCCGCGGTGCTGGTGGACAGTGGCTTTTATAGTGAAGCGGCCGTGCAAGCTGTAGAGTATAAAGCCGACGGCACGGCGACCGGCGTGACGGTGTTTGCGGCGGTGGAAAAGACGGATCATCACAAGACGGTGGCCGACCTGCTGCCACAACCGGAGCCAGCAGCGCCGGCTCCGGAGGCAACCGCCAAGGAGAAAATGGCCCACCGACTGAAGACCAAAATCGGCAAGGAGCTCTACAAACTGCGCAAGCAGACGGTCGAACCGGTGTTCGGCATCATCAAAGAAGTGATGGGATTCCGCCGCTTCAGCTTGCGCGGCCACGCCAAAGTCTCGCTCGAATGGACCCTGGTGTGCGTTAGCTATAATCTCAAGCGGCTCTTCACGCTCAAGAACCTCGCGGCTGCGGCGTAAAACGGGCCCCGCGAGGTCGCCCCGGGCAAAAACAGGGGCCGACGGCAGCGCAACGCCAGGCCGTCCGCCGGCGCGCACCCAGATTCTTGCCGCGCGGCGCGGCATTTAGCAGCCCGTCTGGGGCGGCACGCGATTCTCACAAAAGATTGTCTGCCCAAAACCCCAAGCGTCCGGCGCAAGTCCGACGGGCTGCTAGTGACGAATTCAGCAATGATGACACCACCACGAAATGCGACCGCCCGCCTTGTCGCCGGGGGCGACCCTTTCATGGACAGGTCAATCGCCGGTGTCAGATCGGCTGTGGGTCACGCTTCCGCGCAGTAACCGGATATACGCGTCAAGGCCACCAGCCGAACCGCCCACACAAACAACTGGAAAATGTTCGGCGTCGTCCGTGGTTTTCACGATGCTACTGCGCGTGGACCTCAACGGGGCTGAGATCTTGGTTAGCCGGGCCATGGAACACTTTCCCCAATCGATCGAAGCGCGAACCATGGGCCGGGCAGTCCCAAGTCTTTTCCGCGTGATTCCAGCAGACGATGCCACCCAAGTGTGGGCAAATGGCCGAGCACTCATGGAATGTCCCGTCCGCCTCGCGGTAGACCGCAACTTTCGTCAGACCGTGACGCACGATCGCGCCGGTTCCAAGCGGGACCAGCTGGTCTTTCTCGACGTCTCCCGCGGTCAGCCAGTCGGCAAATTGCGCCACCATGTTGGCCGTTTCGTGGGCAAAGTTTTCGGCCGCTCCCATAGTCACCCGCGAAGGACTGTAGAGATTCGTCCAAGGGTTCTCCCGGCCCATGATCAAATCAGTAATCACCATCCCGGCGATGGTGCCGTGGGTCAGACCGGTTCCGGAATCGCCGGTGGCAACATAAACGTTGTCGTGGTCGAGCGGATTGCGGCCAATGAAGGCGAGGCGATCAACGGACACCATGACCTGGCCCGACCACCGGTATCGGATTTCATCCGCCATCGGGAATCGCTGGCGGGTCCAAGCTTCCAGCTTCGCGTAGCGGGCCTCGGCGTCGTCGGCCTGACCTGACTTGTGGTCTTCACCGCCGACGATCAAAATATCGTGCGCTGAATCGGAGGTGCCCCGAATCGCCTGCTGCATGCGCACGTAATGGAAGGGATCGCCGTTGTCCCAATACAACGCCTTTGGAACCGTGCCGGCCGGCACGGCTACGCCGATCGCATAGGTCAGATACGCGGCCTGCTTCGTGTGGATCACCAGCCGGTCATTCGCGGGCGTGTTCGTGGCTACCACGATGGCATCGCACGATACTTGAAGCCCCTCGCGCGTCTCGATGTGCGCTGACTTGCCACCATCGATCTTCGCCGCGCGGGTGTGCGCGAAAATCCGTCCGCCGTCGCGCACGATGGCGGCAGCGACCGCCGTCAGATATTTCAAAGGATGAAACTGCGCTTGCCGGGGGAAAAGCAGAGCCCGGCCGGTGTCAAATGACACCGATGGCGCGCGGTCCACGATTTTCGTTTTTGTTAGTCCGGCCCGATGCGTGGCCGCGAGTTCGCGGTCGAGCACGTCAGAGGGCGTGTCGGGCGCAGAGAAGAGATAGCCGTCCACCCGTTCGAAGTCGCAATCAATCTCCTCCTCGCGAACGATCCGCTCGATCGTATCGATCGCCGCGGCGTGGCTTTCGGCCGCGAGTTTGGCGCCTTCCCCGCCGTGCAGGCGTTCGAGCTCGAAGTATCGATCATCCAATGCCGTGACCAAATGCGCCGTGGTGCGCTGGGTTTCCCCGGAGAGGATTGAACCCGCTTCCAGGATGATCACCGATTTTCCGGCGCGCGTGAGAAGATAGGCGGTGGTAAGGCCCGCGATCCCAGCGCCGACTACGCATACCTCAGCGCGTTCATTGGCGGCGAGGGCGGGGAATGTCGGCAGTGTCGCCCTATCGATCCAAATCGAAGCGGAACTTTCTTTATTGGTATTCATGAAGGCACCGACCTAATAGTCATGGTAGGGGTTTTGGCTGAGCACGGCTGCGACTAGCTTCGGTAGCTCCTGGGGGCAGCGCGAGCCGCCTGCGTTACCTTGTCTTGTTCGGCTTCACGTGCGCCCGCTTCGATGAGTTGCTCGGTCGTGCTGCGACCTTCGTCATCCTCGTCCTCGCTGCGCGGCTCTTTGATTTGATGCCCGGGAGCTCCATGCACGGCGTTTTCCGGGAGCGTGGGATCGCGTCCTTCTTCGGGTCGATCCAGTTCCGAATCGGCGACCGCGTTTGGTTTGGCTGGACGGGTCGAAACCGGTAATTCGCGCGGGAGCGCGGACGATGGTTCGGAAGATGTTGATTCGGTCAGGGGACGGCCGATGGCAGAGACTTTCGGACGGAGTGAACGTTTTATCATGCGGTTTTCAGCGTAAACGGAGAGCTCCCGGATGAATATGGAGTGTTGCCCACCCCGGCGCCTCTGGGCGCCGCTCGCGCCGGCGCGCAACGAACCTGGGAACTCCGCGAGTCACCTCGAACTCGTTCGCGTTGGGCCAGTCGGTCTTTCGGTGGCGACCGGATTGTTCGTTGCCGGGGCGCGAGAACGACTCCTGAAATTTTTTTGATCCTGGAATTCCTGTCGAAAAGGAATCAGCGAAGACCAGCTCATCGGCGCGAGCTGTTTCCCAAAACACCGGTTCCTGCACAACTGGACGATCAACGCGTTGCATGGCGGCAACGACCGTACGAGTCGCTGATCGCTATCGCGAAGTAGCGGACGTTCCAAAAAGGTGCGGTGTCAGGAACACCCGAACGCGGGTCATCCCTGCTTCGACGCCAATCGAGTTAGGCAGCGACGAGCGGTTTGACGTCGTGATCTAGCTGCCGTCCTGACGCTTGCTCTAGCGTCCAGAGATCGAAGGCGACCTGCAGGTTCAGCCAGTTGCGCGGATCGACTCGGAAATACCTGCCAAGGCGGGCCGCAGTGTCAGGGGTAATCGACCGGCGGCCGGCCAGGATTTCACTCAGGCGACTTTGCGGAATGCCCGTTGCCTTGGCGGCGGCCAGTTGCGTGATCTCCATCGGCTCGAAGAACTCGGTGCGCAAGATGATGCCGGGGTGGATGCGGGAAGCGGTTGATTTCATGGAATGGTCCTTGGACTTAGTGGCAATCGACAATCTCGACTTGCTCGGCGTCAGTGCCGGCCCAACGGAAGCAGATGCGCCATTGGTCGTTGATTCGGATAGAGTGTTGGCCGCGGCGATCTCCTTTGAGGGCTTCCAGCCGATTGCCGGGAGGCAGCTTGAGGAAGGCTAGTTCGACGGCGGCATCAACCGGCAATTTGGATCACCTTTTGCCTGATTCTGGCGAGTACGCGGCAAACTGTGCTGGGCGGGGCATGAACTCGCTGACCCGTGTCCGCGCCCTCAGGCGGAGCGCCTGGGGCCGCATTCGCGTGCCAGATTGGTTCGTTTTTGGGACGCGTCGCTTTTTCGCTTCGTCGTCCTGTCGAGGGGCGGGTAGTCTCCGGGCGCTGCAGTCGAGATGCTGGGCGACTAGACGACAATCGGTACACTCCCCGGATTATCTCGGAAGGACTGCGCCATGCTCAAAAACACGGTTGATGGGTTGGCCTTGATCTCTGGCGACGACCCGGGCTGGTGCGGTTCGAGGCGGGCACTTTTCTTTGCGCAAAAACTGCAATCGACAGTCCGCGCCGAATTGTCTCGTCCGAAAAAGCGCCGGTTTGTGACGTCCGTGACATTTACGCCACGACGCGGCTTAGCACGGCTTAGCACGCGTGAGACGGTGCTGGGCGATACGGCGGCAGTTCGCGCAATCGTTCGAATCCTGCGACCAAATCTCCTGGCGCGCCTGGCAGGGACGCCGCCTGAGCGCGTGTCGGGGTTTTTCGAAATCAGGGCTGGCTCCCAAAGCAGGTAGGCGAGGAAAGGTGTCGCAACTGCGTTCGATATGCTCGGCGGCGACTTTGCAATTTTTTTGCCCATGTTCGTGCGCAGGGCCGGAAACATTGGGTTCGGTCGATGAACTGAACCCGGCCCTCCGCTTCGTCCCCGACTTCCGTTGAAAAGCACCTCAGTGATGCGTTGCGCTCGGTGGGTTCACGGTGAACAAACATCCCGGTTTCCACCGTCACGACTCTTCCCCCTCCCGCATGCGCCGGCTACTCGCTCTCGCCGTCCTCGCCCTGTTGGCCGTTTCCGGGTTCGCTGCCGACTGGCGTGCGATCGATGTCCCGGGAGCTTGGAACGAGGCCACCGCACGGGAGGTCGCCGCCGCCGGCCACACGGCGTGGTATCGGACGTGGATCAAGGTGCACGACAGCTTCTTCACCGTGCATGAGCGCAATCTCTACGAGGAGTCCGTGGGCGTGAACCTGCGCGACCTCGAGGGCGCGCACGAGGTCTGGGTCAACGGCGTGAAGATCGGCACCGGCGGCGCGTTTCCGCCGAACTATCAAAACGGCCGCGCTGCGATCCACCGGCACAAGGTCCCTGTCGGCACGTTGCGCAAGGGCGAGTGGAACGAGATCGCGATCAAGGTCCACCGGCCCGCCGGTCCGGGCCCGGCCGGCTTCCTCGGCGAGGCGCCCTTCATCATGAATTATTTTTGGGAGTGCATTTTTGCCGGGAAATGGGAATTCCGCGCCGGCGACGATTACACGCCGGGCCGCGCGTTGAAGGAGAAACCAACCCCGACGGCGTTTGACGTCTTCCGCGAATCCAACCGTGTGCTTGGCCGCGCACAGCAGGTGCCGGGTCCGCGGCTCGCTCCGGCGGAATCGGCCGCGCAGTTGACCGTGGCGGACGACCTCAAGGTCGAACTGATCCTCGCCGAGCCGGAGATCGCGCAACCGTTTCACTTCAGCTTCGACGAGCGCGCCCGGCTCTGGGTCACGCACTCCCGGCAGTATCCGTATCCCGCGGGGCTCACGATGCTGAGCCGCGACAAATATTACCGCGCCCACTACGACAAAGTCCCGCCCGCTCCGCCGAATCATGATCGCGGCCTCGACCTCATCACCATACACGAGTCGACCAAAGGCGACGGCTTGTATGACTCGCACAAGGTGTTTGTTGACGGCCTCAACATGGCCAACGCGGCCGTGCGCGGCCACGGCGGCGTCTGGATCATGCACACGCCGTATCTGCTTTTCTATCCGGACAAGAACGGCGACGACATCCCCGACGGCCCGCCCGAGGTGCGGCTGGCCGGCTTCGGGCTCGAGGACACCCATTCGATCGCCAACGGTCTCGTGTGGGGCCCGGATGGCTGGCTCTACGGCGGCCAGGGCAGCACGACGTCGAGCCGCGTCGTGCGCCCCGGCATCGATCCACCCAATGCAGCCGGCGTGCATTTCGAGGGCTGCATGGTGTGGCGTTATCATCCGGATACGCGGGCCTACGAGATTTTCGCCGAGGGTAGCGGCAACACCTTCGGCCTCGAGTTCGACGCCGAGGGCCGGCTCTACTCTGGTCACAACGGCGGGCAGACGCGCGGCTGGCACTACGTGCAAGGCGGCTTCTATCTCATGCAGGGCGTGGACCCGGGCAAGTTCGGCCCGCCGCGCAATCCATATGCCTTCGGCGAGTTGCCGATGATGGCGACCAGCACGCCCGTCGTGCGCTTTTCGCACTACGGCGCGTTCGCCGATGGCACTGCGATCCCCGCGCGCTACCGCGGAATGCTCTTCGCCCTCGATCCACTGCACAATGTCGTGATCATGGCCGAGCGTTCGCCGCGCGGGTCGACGTTCTCCACCGCTGACCGAGGGCCAGCGCTGCAAAGCAAGGACCCTGCGTTCCGCCCCGTATACATCGCCAACGCCCCCGATGGCTCGCTCTACGTGAGCGACATGTATGACTTCTACGTCGCGCACGGCCAGCACTACCAGAACCAGATCGATATCAACTCGGGCCGGATGTATCGGCTGAGCGGCCGCGAGACGCCCCGCGAATTGGATTTCAATCTCGCGGCCAAAACCACGCCTGAACTCGTCGTGCTGCTCGCGCATCCCAACAAGTGGCACCGCAGCACCTCCGTCCGCCTGCTCGGCGAGCGCCACGATCCGGCGGCGGCGCCATTGCTGCGACAACTGCTCGCGCGCGCCGGTGGCTTGGGCGCGCTGAATGCGCTCTGGGCGCTGCACCAGTCGGCCGGTCTCGACGAGGCGACCGCGATCACCGCGCTGCAGCACACGTCGGCCGTCGTGCGGATGTGGACGGCGCGGTTGCTGGGCGACGAATGGGGCCTCAACCGCAACCTGGGGGCCGGTCGGCACGCGCGGGTGGCGGAGCGGGTCCAGACCGGCAATCTGCCCGCGCCGGTCTACGCCGCGCTCCTGGCCCAGGCCGCGCAGGAGCAGAACGCCGAGGTGCTCTCGCAGTTTGCCTCCACCGCGCGCCGGCTGAACGCACCGCAGGCGCTGCCACTCGCGGCGAAGGTCCTCGGAGCCGCTGAGAGCGTATCGGATCCGTTTATACCGTTGCTCGGCTGGTGGGTCTTCGAGGCCCACATCCCGGCGGCCAACCGTGAAGTCCTCGCGCTCTTCGCCAACGCGGCCGTCTGGGACGAACCGGCCGTGCGGGAACACCTGTTGCCGCGCCTGGCGCGCCGCTACGCGGTCGAGGGCCGGCGGCCCGATTTGCTGATCCTCGCCGAACTGTTCAAGCGCGCGCCTTCGCCGGCGCATGCAGCGCGGCTAATGCTCGGACTCGAGGAGGCATTTCGCGGCCGGCCGATGACCGGACTGCCGGATGAACTTGTGGCCGGCATCCAGGCCGCCGGGCAGGCGCCGCTGGCCTTCCGCTTGCGCCAGGGCGAAGCCGCCGCGGTCGACGAGGCGATTGCGCTCATCCAGAACGCCAAAGCTCCGCCCGAGGAACGGCTGCGCTACGTGCGAACGTTCGGCGAAGTTCGCGCCCTGAAAGCCGTGCCGGCTCTCCTGGCCGTGGCGGTGGGCAACGCGAGCCAGGACCTGCGCAAGGCTGCGCTGGTGGCGCTGTCCGCCTACGACGACGAAGCGATCGGGAACCGCGTCGCCGAACTCCTGCCGAGCCTCAAAGGCCAGGCCCAGCAGGCGGCCTTCACGATGCTCGCGAGCCGACCGTCGTGGAGCCTGCGGTTGCTCGAGACGGTGCAGTCCGGCCGGATCGCGGCCGCCGTCGTGCCGGACGACGTGGCCAACCGACTGCGCCGCCACCGCGACACGCAGGTGAGCGACACGGCGAAGCAGGTGCTTCCACGCGCCGCGGAGGTGGCGTCGGACTATCAGCGACGTATCCAGGATGTCAGTGCGATCCTGAAGCGTGGCGCGGGCGACCCCTACCAGGGCGAGGCGACCTTCACCGCACGCTGCGCGGCCTGTCACAAGCTCTTCTTCAAGGGCGGCAACGTCGGCCCGGACCTCACCACTTATCAGCGCGACGACCTCGGCACGATGCTCCTGAGCATCATCAACCCGAACGCCGAGATCCGCGAGGGTTACCAATACATCAGCATCGAGACCACGGATGGACGCACGCTGAGCGGATTCATCGTCGAGCGCGACAATCAGGTCACGGTGCTCCGCAGCCTGGGCGGCGAGAACATCACGCTCCGCGCTGCCGAGATCAGGGACTTGCAGCCGCTCGGCCAGAGCCTCATGCCGACGGGCCTGCTCGACGACCTCAACGAGCAGCAACTGCGCAACTTCTTCGCCTACCTCCGCATTTCCCAACCCATCAGCCGATGAACCGCCGCTCCTTTCTTGCCCGGACGTCAGCGGCCGTCGCGGCGGCCGCGTTTCCCCGGGCCGTCGCCGCCACGCCCACCGGCGAACTGCGCCTCGGTCTGATCTCCGCCGCGACCTACGGCCGCGACGGCCAGCTGCGCACCCTCGGCTCGAATCACGGCACGGCGTTCGCCACGACTTTCAACGGATGGGAAGAGGAGAAGACGCGGGCTTGGAAGGGTGTGTTCGTCCGATCGAAGCGCCGGCTCGAAGGCGCCCGCGTGGTCACGGTGTGGGATCCGAACCAAGCCGCGGCGAAACAGTTGGCCGACATCTGCGGCATCTCGCGTGTGGCCCCGACGCCCGAGGCGGCGTGCGAGGGCGTCGACGCAGTCCTCTTGATCGACGATGGCAGCGGGGAGCAGTGGAAATACGCGCTGCATCCGTTGCAGAAGGGTGTGCCTGTCTTCTGCGACAAGCCGCTCGCCATGACCGCGCGCGATGCGCAAGCGGTGGCGAAGGTCGTGCGCGCGACGAACACACGTTTCATGTCGGCCAGCAGCCTCCGCTTCGTGCCCGATATCGTGAAGCTGAAGCAGGAACTGCCGCAGCTCGGCCAGGTTCACCTCGCCAGCGCCAGCTGCGGCAATGAACTCGTCTACTACGGCATCCACGCGCTCTCGATGATCTACGGCGTTTTCGGCGGCGGCGCGATCAGCGCACTGAACGTCGGCCGTCCCGGACGCAACCTCGTCCGCTACCACTTCAAGAACGACCTCGACGTGATGCTGACCGTCGCCGACCCCGAGTGGATGCGGTCCGGTTACCTCATCACGCTGCAGGGCACGAAAGCGTGGCGGACGCTACAACCCGACCTCACAAACCTCTACTCATACCTGCTCGAACAGTTCCTCGAACTCCTCCGGACCGGCCGCGAGTCGGTGCCCGTCGAGGAGGAAGTCGAACTGATTGCCGCGCTCGAGGCCGGCAAACGCTCGCTGCAGCTCGGCCGCGAGGTGACGATCGCGGAGATATTGAAGGGATAGGGGTGTTTGGCACTGGGCTCGTGCTTACGAGAGGTCGCGAGCGGCCGATGGCGAGAGGCCAAGCGCGATCAGCTCAAGTGCAGAATTCCGCGTTGCAGCGCAGTTGTGACAGCTTCCGCCCGATCGTTCACCTCGAGTTTGGCAAACACGGTTTTCAGGTACGACTTGATCGTGTTTCCGCTCACGTGGAGCACCACACCTCTCCCATTTCGCGATTACTGAAACCTTTTCCCAGCAACTGCAGCACCACGAGCTCCTTCGCGGTGAGCTCGGCACAAGGGGTCCGCTCCGCGAGTCGCCGCGCGACAGTCGGCGGGAGATGGCGCTGTCCACCGTAGACGCGGTGCAACGCGGCCAGGAATTCGGGTCCGGGAATGTCTTTCAGCAGGTCACTCCGCGCACCCGCTCCAAAAAGTGAAATCGTTTCACGCCGCCACGACCCAGAAAGTGCATCGGCAACGGCATGCTCCTGCCCTCCTCCCCTACCATCGGCAACTCCAACTAGCTGCGGTCCGAGCATTGATCGAAAAGGGACCGGTTCATGCACGAACCGACGGTCAACAGTTTGGGTCACGACACCAGCCGCGGAAGTGGTTGAAAGAGGTTCCTATCGCCGGGCGTGTGCAGGAATGGTTCGTTATTGGAACAACCGATTCGCCCAATCCTAGCTTCGCTTCGATCGAGCACGATCTCACAGTGTGGGCACCATCCGCGATCCAACTCAAAAACTGATACCGGTGTAAAATTCCGCGAGCGCCACGCCGCTGGAACCGGGAGCGCCGTTGACCTTTATCACGTATTCGCCGGCCGGAAGCTGTAGCAGCAGCGCGGCATCATTGCTGCCAGGGACATACGGAAACGCCCCAAAAGTCGCCGCCGCCGCTACGATCGCCGAACTGTTGGGCGATGTCTCCAAGCCCGAGTTCTGGGCCAGAAGCTTGCCCCCAGAATACAATTGAATCGTCGGTCGATCGATCGCGTTGGTAACGCCGAAGCCGCGCAGGCCGGGACCCGCCGCCCGCAGCAGGACAATGCGTGCGCCGGGATTAAACTCCGTCCTTCCCGGCATTATTCCCAGCACGAAGCCGATGTAGAGCGACTGCGGATCGTGGTCACTCACCGTGCCGAGGGCGGCGAGATTGCGCAGGTTGCTGCCGCCTCCGATCGTGTAGAATTCGAGCAGGACACTGCCGTTTCCAGCCGGTGCCCCCACTTGTGCGGTGTAGGATTGCGGGACCAAGGTGGCGAGCAGTGCGGAGTCGCGCGATCCGGCGGGCAAGGCAAACGCCCCGACCGCTGCCGCCGCACCCACCATTTGTGGATCTGAATCCCACGCCCCGTTGTTGATCATCAACGGTGTCGCTCCGCTAAAAAGCGTCAGGCTCGTCGCAGGAGCTGGCAAAACACTCGGCCCGGTGAACGGCGCCAAACCCGGTCCGACCGCGCGCACCAACAATCGCTGCGTCGTGCCAGGCACCCAGTCATAAAAATCCCCCGACGGCGTATAGCCAAAGCTGTTCAACGGCGGCACCAACGTGATGCCGCCGATGAACGTGGCGCCGGTTCCGGAAGTGTAGCCGCGCACGGAATAATTTATGATGGGAGGGTATAGCCTCCCATCGAGATTCTCCGTCCCATTGACGCCGATTTGAACAAAGCTGGTGACATACGAAGTGCCGGCTGCATTCGAAACCGCCACAGTATACGTCCCGCGATGATAGTCTTGGGGGAACGGAAAGAGAGTAAGCGTGCCGCTGCTGGCCCCTTGATAGAGCAGGTTTTCTGCCTCGATCATTGCGCCGTTTATGCTCCAACCATACGTGAACGGTCCCGGCCCGCTCACTTGCGGGACGAACTGAGTCGTCTTTCCATAGGCGTAGGTAAAGCCGCTTCCAAGATCGGCGAGCGTGACGACCGGATAACCCGGGGGTACCGCTGGAAACGCCGTCGCTGAATAGGTCGGCGGGCCCGCATAAATTGCCTGCCACGACGTCGAGTAGTGACTCACGGAAACCGAAAGTTGGGTGGGCGTGCCGCCAATAGCGATCGCAGACAGGGTAAGTGCGTCGATATCCGAGAACACTTTCCGCGGATCGAACAACAGATCGAAGGCCCCGCCGCCACGCGACACGCGAAAGACGAGATCCGTCGTGGTTCGCGGGCTTGTCCCGCCGGGGTAAGTACCGAGGCGCGTGCCCGGCAGATAGACGAATTGTGCATCGATCCACAGGTTTTGGGCGGTGCTCAAATCGATCGCGGCACCGCCGCTGGCTGATTGGCCGCTCGCCGCTACCGGCGTGAATGTGCCCGCGTGCCACAGCAGCGCGCGCGAATTTGCTTTGTCGAGCAGCGCAATGTCGCCGTCGTCCGCCACGGCCATCGCGATGATCGTCAGCCGCGCGCCCGACAAACTCACATTCGGATCGATGAGCTGCGTGAGTAATCCATTTTGCCACCGATAAACTCCGGCGGGACTCGCGGCTCCACTCGTCCCAGTAAAACTGACCGCGACCCCGCGAAAATGGACGCTTTGGCCATCCAACCCGATGGAGATATGCGACGCCGCAGTGATGCCAAAGTCGGAAGTGCCGGAGATCGTGTTGAGAATGATGCTTTCCACGCCGCCGCGAAACACGCTCAGGATGTCACCCGCATGACTTCCCGGGGTTCTCCCGGCGATCGGAGGGAAATCGTAGCTCGTGTGTCGGACGATCGCATTGGAGCGCACGGTAAAGCGATCTGTGGCGATGCCCTTGCCTGCGACCGCAGCAGGTGCATTGACCGTCAGTAGCAAGGTGGGCGTCGGGCCATCCACGCGGTATAGCCGCGTCTGGGTTGCACCATCCACCGCGGTCGCGCGGCCGACTACCACGGGAAACAGCCCGTCGGAAAGGAGCGTCGTTCCGTCGGCCTGCACATCGGCCGCACGCAACACGAGCATCAAGGCACCATTGCGCGAAACGAAAAGTGCGCGCTGGTTCGACTCTGCGGTGAGATCGGCCCAAAAGGCCATCGCTCCGTCGGACAGAAACACAGGCGGGGTCACGCCCGTCGAAAAATTGGAAATCCGTTCCGGCGAGCCTGGTTGCACGAAGGAGTTCGATGCCACAATCGCAAGTTCTCCTCGGCATATCAGGCTCGATGAAAAGCATGCGACAAGCACACCGACGCTTGCGACCAAACGACAAAGCCCGTTTAAGGGCGGGATCGCGATGCTTAGATTTGAATGCCATGCTCCGTGTCGTTCGGCATCAGCATATCTCGCGCTGAGAGTGAGGTCTTGCATAAGCATCATTGGACACGACAATCGAGTCGTTGTAACCCGCTTCGGCGGGCTTACGCATTCACTTCGCGCCTTCCTTCGCGGCCTCGTGTGAGCCCAGAGTTGCACCAACAAGGCCGGACTCACGCGAAGCCGCGAAGCCCGCGAAGGCTGAAGGGAACAATCGAGAGACGAACCACATTTCGTTCGCGCATCTTCCTCTGTTCCACTGCCGGATTGTAGCCGTCCAGAGATTTGTGGGAGCGCGACCGCCCCCGGTCGCATGGAGTTCGTTGCGACCGGGCGGTCGCGCTCCCATCCAATCGGTCGTTTTTCCGGGCTTGACGGCGTTCCTACATTTGTAGTCACTGCTGCTCCTACATTCGTAGGACTACCCCGATGCCGCCAAAGATTTCCGAATCCGAGTGGGAAGTGATGAATACGCTGTGGGCGAAGTCGCCGCGGACCGCCGCGGAAGTGTTCGCCGCGCTGCCGGCGGGGCACGGCTGGCACCCGAAGACGGTGAACACGTTCCTGGCGCGGCTCGCGGCCAAGGGCGTCGTCCGCATTTCGAAGGAAGGAAATGTGAACGTCTACTCCGCGCGGCTGCGCCGCGACGAATGCGTTGCGCGCGAAGGGCGGGGTTTCCTCGAGCGGGTGTTCCGGGGCGCCGCGGGCCCGATGCTGCTGCACTTTTGCGAGCAGGCCGATCTGACGGCGGAGGAAATTCGCGAACTGGAAAAACTGCTGAGGAAAAAGAAGCCAAAAAAATGAACCCCCTACCTCTGACGGAAATTTTCTCGGCCGTCACCGCGATGTCATGGCGCGCGGCGTGGCTGATCGTCGTCCTGGTGGTCCTGCGTTTGCTCGTGCGCGGGCGCATTCCTGCCCAAATCTGGTTCGTGGCGTGGATCGTGGTCGGCGTGCGGCTGCTGGTCCCCTTCAGCATTTCCGCGAACTGGAGCCCCTATAATCTCACCGCGGTGCCGGTTCCGGCGAACGCGTCGCCGACGCTCCCGACACCCAACGCGCTGGATGCCACCGCAGCGCCTCAGCTCGAAAATGTCAGCACCGTGCTGGGGGTCGAGACGGTCGATATCGATCGCCCGGTCATCACCGCGGCCGCGATGGTACCGGAAGCGCCGGCTTGGAATCGCACGGAGATTCTCGCCGCATTCTGGCTTGGCGGTGTGGTGGTGCTCGGATTGGCGCGCGCCATCGAATCGCGGCGGTTTCGTCGGCGGCTGGCGCGTGCCCATCCCGCGGACGAACGCGTCACGGCCATCGCAAAGCGCGAGGCCCGGCTCTGCGGCGTCACCGCGCGCGTGAGTTGCGTGGAGACGGACGCCGTCGATGCGCCCGCTCTTTTTGGGCTCCTGCGTCCGCGGCTTCTTTTTCCCGAGGGGTTTGCCGCGCAACTGGCCGATGAAGATTTGCGCTTGGTGGTGAGGCACGAGCTGGCGCATTGGCGCCGGCGGGACCTGGTGGCGCATGCGCTCATGCAGGGCGCGGTGGCACTGCACTGGTTCAATCCCTTCGCGTGGCTGGCGGCCCGGCTGGCTCGAACCGATTGCGAGCTCGCGTGTGACGAGTTCGTGTTGCGGCGGGGGCCGGTCGACGGCGCGCACGCGTATGGCAGCACGTTGTTAAGAGTCCTTGGTGTCGTGCGCGGCCGGCGGCGGCCCGGCGCGGTGGTGGCGATTCTCGAGGACAAACATCAACTCGCCGAGCGCGTGCGAATGATTGCGGACTACCGTGGCACGACGATGGGCCGCGTGTTGGGTGGCGTGATGCTGATCGGATTGCTCGCGGCGGCCAGCATGACGCGAGAGACGCAGGCGCAGGAGAGGACCGCCGCGCTGAGCCCGAGGAACGTGAGTGAACCGGTTGCGGCGGCAGCCGAAGCGCCCGCTCCTGTGCAAGAACAGACTCGGGCGCCAATGAACGAGGTGGAGCAATCGCAAACGACGCTTAAGTCCCAACAAGAGCGCGTCGATGAGCTCGCGCAGAGGGTTCAGCGCTTCAAGGAACAGAACCAAATGGCATCGCTCGTCGAACGAAAGACGATTCTCAACGACACGCTTCGAACGAAAAGTGCCGTGGTGGAGCGTGCGGGTAACGCCCTTGAGGCCGCCGAGACAAGATTGAAACAAATCGAAGAGCAGCGCGCGCGTGGGGCCGATTTGACCGACCTGTCGTTCATCGGGGATCGTCCCCGCGTGGATGAGCTGAAGCGGCATCTTATCGGGCAGAAGCTCGCTCTGGTGAAACTCTCCCAGCGCTACCATGAGCGGCACCCCCAGCACATCGCCGCGACCAAGGTGCTGGAAGAGACACAACGGGAGTTGGATCGCGCGGTGGTCGCCGCCTGCGAGCAGATCACCGCGGAGCATCAACTGGCGTTGAGGAACTATGAACAGTGTGAAGAGGAACTGAATAAGACGAAAGCCGAGGCCATCGAGCTCGATCGCACGGCCTTGGGTTTTCGACAACTCGAGCGGGAATTAATGACCCAGAGCCAAATGCTCCAGAGCATCGTGGCGCGGGCGCGTGAAGAAACCAGGGGAACCGTGGCTGCGGTTGGCGGCGGCGCTGTGCCACCGGCAGTTCGATCACCTGAGCCGGCGGCCGCGCCGATTGAAACACGTCCTGCTGCTCCCCATCCGACGCCAGCCCCGACGCCATCAGTCACGGCATCGAGTTTCACGAGCGTCACCGATGACAGCTTCCAAGTGAGTGTCGTCGGCGCCGTCAACACGCAGAGCGCTGTCAACCTTACCGCCCGTGAACATCCCATCGTGCTCGATGCGATTGCGCGCGCGGGCGGGTTTACCGCCAAGGCCGATCGCGGCGCGGTGCGGATAATTCGCTCCAAAGCGGACGGCAGTCGCGAAACAATCACCCTGACCGAGGAGGTCGTCATGATGGGCACCGATCCCGCGTCGCGAGTACAGCGCAGCGATGTGATCGTCGTGCCGGAGATGCCGCCGCCCGTGCCGCGTTTTGTGCACGTGGTGGGCGCGGTGAACAAGCCGGGCCGTTTTCCCCTGCCCGCCGACCATAAGATGACCGTCGTCGAACTGATTGCCAACGCCGGTGGCCAGTCGCGATTGGCGGACCTCAAGCGCGTTATGATCACGCGGATCAACAAGCAAACCCAGGCAAAGGAGGTCCGGACGGTTAACGTGGATCCCCTCATCAAGGGTTCAGCCGGTCCCGGCGCTAATTCGGCCGAGATCACGCTCGAACCCGACGACACGGTGTTTGTCCCCGAACGAATTCTCTGAGCCGGAACGATGCAGCCCCAACCGCAAAACGAGTTTTGCCCCGGACGGGAAGAAACAACGGTTTCCTGGGAGCGCGGGCCTCTGGCCCGCTAAGATCGAGTGGCTGCGGCTTCCAGCCGCAGATTCGGTAGGATTGGCGATCGGCATTTCTCTGCGGGCGAGGGCGCCCGCGCCCCCAGCCCCACCGGCAGGATGCCCGTGCCACTTCAATCCATGCGGGCGAGACGCCCGCGCTCCCAGGTGACGCACGCTGTTTCCTCGGAGTGGAATGTAGGGCCGTCGCTCGCCGACGGGCCGTTTTTCGAATGAAACTTGCGGCGTGGCGACAAGCCTCAGCCCTACACCAATTGGTTTCCATCTTCTCATTCGTGAAACGCCCTCCGACTGAATGGATACGGCTCAGCCGGGAGGTCAGGTTTCTGGAACAGCGGGTGATTCAGTCTTTTCGGCTCGGGCCATCGACCGATGCCGACCGTGCGGGAAGTGCGAAGGCCACGAGGCTGCCGCCGGCCGGGCGGCCGGATTTCCCGCCGCTCGCGGAGATCACGAGGAATTGGCGGCCGTCGACCATATAGGTGCTCGGCGTGGCGTTGCCACTGTAGGGCAGTGGCGCCTGCCACAGGGTCGTGCCCGTCGACTTGTCGAACGCGCGGATGGTCTCGTCGGCGCTTGCGGCGATAAAGAGGAGGCCTCCGGCTGTCACGACCGGGCCGCCGTAGTTTTCCGTACCGGTGGGCGGAATGCCGCGGGCGGAGAGTTCGCGATATTCGCCGAGCGGCACCTTCCACTTGAGTTCCCCGGTGTTGAGGTCGACGGCGTTGAGCGTACCCCACGGGGGCTTGATCGCGGGGTAGCCCGCCTGGTCGGTCCAGCGGCGGAATCCACCAAAGGCATACGGCGGCGCCTTTCTCGCGCTGCGGCGCGCCGCCGCATCCTCGGCGGGGCGATCGGTGGCCGGCGGCATCTTCCCAAAAACAAATGCGAGGATCGCCTCACGCTGGGCCTCGGGAATTCGGTCGAACGCGGGCATGCGGCCGAAGCCGTTCCGGGTGATCTGCGCGACCTCCGCGGGCGTGCGGCGCTGGTCGACGTCGATGAGCGGGGGGAAGCCGGCGAGCGGGAAACCCGCGCGGTCGAGCCCGTGGCACGCCGCGCAGTGAATGAGGTAGTCGCGTTCGCCGCGCGGGAGCGGCGTGCCGTCGGCGCGGCGGGTTTCCACCATCTGCAGAATCCACGGAATCTCGTTCACGTTGACGTAATACACGCCCTCGGGATCCGCCGCGCCGCCGCCCCACTCCATCCCGCCGTCAAACCCGGGAAACATGATCGACTCCTTGAGACTTGGGGCGGGAAACGGCCCGAAGTTGGGCGAGAGCTTGATGCGGTCGGACGTGAGCGCCCACGCCTCGGGCGAGATGGGAGACACGTCCTCCTCGGTGTAGCGCTGGCGCATGAGCGGCGCGGGCTTGGTGGGAAACGGCTGCGTCGGCCAAGCTTGTTCGCCGCGCAGTTCGGACGCCGGAACGGGTCTTTCCTCGATCGGCCAGAGGGGCGCGCCCGTGACGCGGTCGAAGACAAAGAGCAGGCCGTGCTTCGTGCCCTGGGCGATGGCGTCGATTTTCCTGCCGCCGTGCGTCACGGTGAGGAGGACGGGCGCGCACGGCAGGTCCTTGTCCAGAAGATCGTGATGCACGATCTGAAAGTGCCAGCGGAGCTTGCCGGTCGCGGCGTCGAGGGCGACGAGGGAATTGGCGAAGAGGTTTTTGCCGTGGCGGTCGGCGCCGTAGAAATCGGGCTCGGCGGTCTTCGTCGACACATAGACGATGCCCCGCTGCTCATCGAGCGCCTGGCCGGACCACGGCATGACACCGGTGGCCGTCTTGTAGGCCTCGGCCGGCCAGGTGTCGTGGCCATGCTCGCCCGGGCGCGGAATCAGATGAAAAATCCAGCGGCGTGAACCCGTGCGGACGTCGAGGCCGCGCACCGCGCCGGGCCCGCCGAGGCCGCCGATGATGAGCGTGTCCTTGTAAATGACCCCGGGCGTGTTGAGCCCAACCTTGGGTGTATCCTCGGTATCGAGGCCGGTGCCCAGTTGAACGGCACCCTGGTCGCCAAAGCCAGGGATTGGCCGGCCCGTCCCCGGATCGAGCGCGAACAGGTAATTGCCGACCGCCGTGAAGAGACGGTGTTCGGTGCCGGATTCATTTTTCCAATACACAAGTCCGCGCTGCCGCCGGCCGCCGGGCCCGGCGCGATCACTGGCGGGGTCCCATTGCCAAAGCTCGCGGCCGGTGGCGGCGTTCAGTGCGATCACCCTGCGGCTGGTCGTGGCCGTGTAGAGTACACCGGCGACGATGAGGTTGTTCGCCTGATACTCTCCTTTCTCGCCGGTGTCGTAGGTCCACGCGACCTGCAGTTCTCCGACGTTGGAACGGTTGATCTGCTGGAGCGGCGAATAGAGGCTGCGATGTTTGTCGCCGAGATAGGTCGGCCAGTCGGCGTTCGCCGGAGGTGAGGCGGCACTGACGTGCGAACTCGCGAGCCAGAGCGCGGCCAGGGCGAACAAAGTCGGGGGGCAAAACCCGGGCGACGCGAAAGCAGTGGGATGCATCGTCAGGAGGGAAAGCCGGGGTCGCGGGTGGCGGCAAGCTCGCTCCCGTATTTCCCCGGGCGCGCCACGATCAAAACGTTCGCCAACGGGGGAGGCCGCAACCAATCTGACGCGACTGCGTCATACTACGCGTCAGCCCCAACAATACATATGAAATCCCTACGTCGTTCGATCGCGGCCTTGGCTGCTGTCTGCTTGATATCCACTGCGGTATTCGCCGCAGATGCCTCGGGTACCTGGAAATGGTCTCAGCAGGGTCGCGGCAACACACCGCGCGAGCAAACCCTCACGCTTGCCATGAAGGATGGAAAGCTCACGGGCAAACTCTCGTCGCCCGGCCGTGATGGCAACACGACCACCGCGGAAATCGCCAACGCCTCGATCAAAGGCGATGTGATCTCGTTCAGCGTCGAGCGCCAGTTCGGCGACAACAAGGTCGTGACGAAATACAGCGGGAAGCTGGCCGGCGACACGATCACCGGTGAATCCGTGAGCCCGGGGCGTGACGGTCAGACGTCAAAGCGCGAGTGGAATGCGAAGCGCGTCAAGTAAGCCGCGTTCGAAAGAATCTGAGACGGCACTCCAAGCTGGCGCACGATGCGCCGGCTTTTTCATGCCGTCGGACCGAGTAGGATCAAGGCGCGATCTGGATTGGCGCCGGCGGGAGCGGGCGGTTATCTGCGTGGACACTCGCCGACTAAAATGAACCCCCTGCGAATCCTTTTCCTCATTGCCCGCCCGGCGATGGTCGCGATGACGCTGAGCGTGACGGCCGGACGGCTCCATTCGGCGGAGCAGCCGTTCCTCACCAGCGAACTGATCTTTGCGCTCGAACATTGGCACAACCATGGCTCGTGCATCGTGGAGGCGCCCAACGGCGACCTCATCGTCTGCTGGTTTCACGGCTCGGGCGAACGCACCGCCGATGACGTTAAGATCGAAGGCGCGCGCCTCCGGAAGGGGGCGAAAACCTGGAGCGCCCGCTTCACGATGGCGGACACGCCGGCTTATCCGGATACGAACTGTTGCATGTTCGTGGATCCGTCGGGGCGGCTGTGGCTCATGTGGCCGACGATTCTCGCCCACACCTGGGAGTCGGCGCTGATGAAATATCGCATCTCGGCGGACTACGCCGCCGGCGGACCTCCGAAGTGGGATGTCAACGATGTGATGCACGTCACACCCGGGCCGGAATTCGAGGCGGCTGTTCTCCGCTTTGCAGACCAGGCGGCCGCTACGCTGGACAAGGCCGCGCTCGGGGCCGAACGCGCGCAGCGCTTGGACGCGTGGCTGGCCTCGCTGCGCAAACAGGCCGCGGACAAGCTCACGCGTCGTCTCGGCTGGTTTACCCGGGCGCATCCTTTCGTGCTCGATGGCCGGCGGCTCATCGTCCCGCTCTACTCGGATGGTTTTTCGTTTTCACTCATGAACATCAGCGACGATTGGGGACAGACCTGGCACACGAGTGCGCCACTGATCGGCGCCGGCAATATCCAGCCGAGCATCGTCCAGCGAAAGGACGGTTCGCTCTATACGCTGATGCGCGACAACGGACCGCCGCCGAAACGGCTCCAGCAAAGTGAATCGCGGGATCGCGGGGAAACGTGGTCGTCGGTGACGGACAGCGATCACCCCAATCCCGGCTCCGGCGCGGAGATCATTGGGCTGCGGAACGGCCGCTGGGCGCTGGTGAGCAATGATCTGGAGCGCGGCCGGCACCGGCTCGCCGTCCAGATTTCCGACGACGAGGGTTCTTCGTGGAAATGGAAGCGCGCGCTCGAATTTGCGCCCGACGAGGGCGGACGTTTTCACTACCCAAGCATTATCCAGGCGAAGGACGGCACGCTGCACGTGAGCTACAGTTACCACTTGGAAAAGAACTTCGAACGCGACGCGGAGGGTAAACCGCGCTCGAAGTCGATCAAGCACGCGCATTTCAACGAAGCTTGGGTGATGGCGAAGGATTGATGACCGCGAATCGCCGTCCGGCTCGAGGATCGAGGAGGATGCGATGCGCTGGCCCGGACATTTCACAGGCTGAATGAAAAACCCCCTTTTGGTCACAGAGCGCACAGAGCTCCGACACAGAGTTCACAGAGGAAAACCCTTCGATCCAATTTGGAATGAAATAACCGGGCTGGGCGCGAGACCTTCAGGTCGGTCATCGAGGCGCCGGCCGCAACGGCAGCGCCGGTGCCGCGCGCTCGAGCAGTGCGCCAATCGCAAGCAGGTGTCGCATATGGTCGTCAGGGCCGGCGCCGTCGAAGCCGAGAATTTCGAGCTGGCCGCGCGTAAACCGGCTCAACAACCGCAGGCCTCCCAGCCAGTCCTGTGTCACTGGCGTCCGCTTGCCGCCGAGTTGCTGAATCAGGTAGTCGGCGGTTTCGGTCGTGCTCGCGTAGCCGTCCGGCTGCTGGCGGCTGTGCGAAATCACCATCCGTTTTTGCCCTTCCACAGCGAGCCTCGCGAAGCGCAGGAAACCCGCCATCAACTCCGGATTCACCCGTTTTTCCGCGGCCGGGGCCGCGTAGCCGCAGTAGATCGAGTCAGCGAACACCAGCGCCGCGATTCGATCGAAGATCGCGGGCTGACTCAGGAGCTGCCGCACGCCGCCGAACCCGGCGCTGAATGAAGTCACCGTGAGCCGGCCAACGCGCCACGCGGCCGCCGGTGATTCGTTCCGCAGGGCGATTTCGACCTCGCGCAGCAGACCGGAGAACACTGCGGGCGCGCCAAAATAATCCGCATAGACCTTCGAGAGCCCCGGCAGCGTGATGTTCACGAGCACTCCGGGCGCACCGATCGCCGCAAAGTTGCTCTCGAGCACCGCCGGCGCGCCGTGAAGATGCAGCCAGACAGGAACGTCCACTCCCAATTTCGTCCAGTGCTCCGGCAGCGATACGACGGCCGGGCCGACGCGGAGCTGCTTGAATGCAATCGGCGCGGTGGCCGCAAAACCGCGCAATACACAGAAGCACGAGGCCAGCATTAGCATCCAGCCAAGGCGGGGAATCAGCGACACGCGGTTCATTGGGGTGGCGCGACTATATGCCAACGCAGTTCGTTCGTTCAGATTCCATCAGTTTTGCGCCGCCTCCTTCTCCGGCAATTGATTTTGATCAAATCCGCATGACGCGGACGCCACGGCCTCCGGACATGCCCCGGGGTGACGCTGTCGCCATGCACCCGGATGGACGGACGACGCCTTCTCATACCGCTTGCGCGCGTCGCGTTTTCCCGCGACCCTCCGGCGCCACCCCCGGCCGAGACCGCCCATCGTCCGTGGATTACCTCAAACCCCGAGTCCCCGCCCCGGGCCTCACCAAACTACCCCATGAAAACTGCCATCGTCCTGCGGCCGTGGCGAAAGCTGGCCGCGATCTTGGTCTGCTGGATCGCTTCGAGCAGTGCGGCGGACGCCCAGTCCACCGGTTCCGTCCAGGGCCGCGTCTTCAACCCGACGACGCAGGAATACGTGCGCAATGCCGAAGTCCGGCTCGAAGGCACGAACCAGGTCACCTACACGGAAAACGACGGTTCATTCCGGTTCGACCACGTTGGCGCGGGCCAGGCGACCATCGGCGTCACCTTCACCGGCTACAACCCGGTGAAAGAGACCGTATCCGTCACAGCGGGACAAACGTCCGTGCGCGAGATCACTCTCACCAGCACCGCGGCCGGGCCCGCAACGAAAGATGGCATCGTCAAACTGGAGGCGTTCACCGTCTCGTCCGAGCGCGAGGGCAACTCCAAGGCCATCATGGCGCAGCGGCGCAACATGAACATCACGACGTCGGTTTCCTCCGACATCTTCGGCGACGTGGCCGACGGCAATGTCGGGGAGTTCCTGAAGTATCTGCCCGGAGTCGATCTCGACTACGTCGAGTCCGAGGCGCGCGGTCCGCGGCTCGGCGGAATGGAAGGCCAGTATGTCGGCGTCTCGTTTGACGGCATGCGCAGTGCCAGCGCCGATGCCAACCGCGGGGGCGGATCGGCGTCGCGCGCGACCAGCTTCGAGGGCTTCTCGATCACCAGCATCGAGTCGATTGAGGTCAATCGCACGGCCAGTCCGGAGAACGACGCCGACTCGCCCGCGGGAACGATCAACATGAAGACGAAGCGCGCCTTCGACC
>JAUSID010000002.1 GCA_030648295.1 Opitutaceae bacterium
CATGTCGTTCGAGATGCGCTGCAAGCCCAAGGGTGAGTGGAACACGTACGACGTGGTGGCCGTCGACGGCGTGGTGAAGCTCGCGATCAACGGCAAGTTCGTGAACGGCATCGCCAACGTGTCACAGCGAAAAGGTTACCTGTGTCTCGAGTCGGAAGGCGCGCCAATTCACTTCCGCAACATCAAGCTCATGGAGCTGCCCGGCGGCCGGGCGACGCCGGAACAGACCGCACCGCTGGCGAACTAGGGCAGCGTAGCAGCCGAGATGACGAGGCGGGAGTGGCGTTCCGCGACGAGATAAGCTCCAAGCGACGAGCTAAGCTCCAAGCTCCAAGATCCAAGCTCCAAGATCCAGAGAATCATCAAACACCAATCCGCCAATGTCGTCTACGGACAGTCGCAGTATTGAAATTTTTGCCGTGGTGTTTCTCTGGAGCTTGGATGTTGGAGCTTGGAGCTTCCTGGACGAAGGGCTCCCCAACCTGATTCGCTCCACCTGAACCAGGCGGGCGAGACGCCCGCGCTCCCAGGAGACTTTCAGCCCAGGCCCAGGATGCGCCGGTTCAGCGCCGGATCGGATTTTCCTCCCGCAAAATCATCGAAGGCCACGTCCGTCGCTTCGATGATGTGGCGGGCGATGAACGGCGCCCCTTCGCGTGCCCCCTGTTCAGGCGACTTGCTGCAGCATTCCCATTCCAGCACCGCCCAGCCGCGGTAGCCCACCTCGGTCAGCAGCGTGAACACGCGCTTGAAATCGACCTGACCGTCACCGGGGGAGCGGAACCGGCCCGCCCGGCCACCCCACGGTAGATAGCCGCCGTACACGCCACCGCGGCCATCCGGACGCAGCTCGGCATCCTTGACGTGAAACCCCTTTATTCGCGAACCGTAGAGCCGGATGAACGCGGCATAATCCAGATGCTGGAGCACAAAATGGCTCGCGTCGTAGTTGAGGCAGGCCGCGGGATGATCGCCGACCTCGCCCAGGAAACGTTCGAAAGTGTGGCCGTCGAACAGATCGGAACCGGGATGAAGTTCATACGCGATGCTGACGCCCACTTCGCGCGCGAGATCGAGTATCGGCCGCCAGCGGCGCGCGAGCTCGGCGAACGCCTCGTCGATGAGCCCGGCGGGGCGCTGCGGCCAGGGATACGCGAGGTGCCAGGCGAGTCCGCCCGAGAGCACCGGCAGGCACTTGGTGCCGAGATTCGCGGCGGCGCGGACGCTCTGCTGAAGTTTTTCGGTTGCCCACTTCACACGCGCGCGATCGTCGAAGCCGGCAGGATAGAATCCCTGGAAGGCGACTTCGTACGCAGGATGGATGGCAAGAACCTGTCCCGCGAGCGACGCGTTCAGCTCGGTGAGCTGGACGCCGTACCCGGCGAGCCGGCCCCGCCAGTCGTCGCAATACGCCTTCGACGCGGCCGCTTTCGCGAGCTCGATGAACCGCGGATCCTCCCAGGCCGGAACCTGCACGCCCTTGTAGCCGAGCGACGCCGCCCAGCGGCAGATGGCCTCGAGCGTGTCGAAGGGCGCCGTGTCGCGGACGAACTGCGCCAGGAAAATCGCCGGACCTTGGATGGAGTTCATGGGGAAAATCACGTCTGCCGGATCAACATCTCCTCGACCACGACCCGCGGCGGCAGCGAGACGACAAACCGGACCGCGTCCGCGATGCTCATTCCGATTTTGTCGTCGTGGCCGGGTCGGAAGGCGAATCCTGCAATGGCGCCAGGATCGCGGCCATCGACTGTTTGATCCGGTGGCTGTCCACGCCATGGACGATCGCCTGGATCCCACGCCGCGCGAGCGCACGCGCCGCGTCGGCCGTGAGGGCCATCGAGCCGATCGGTTTTCCCGCACGGCGGGCCGCTTCGATGATCCGGTCCATGACGGCGGTGAGCTCCGGTGCATCCATCCGGCCCGCGCAGCCGAGCTGCGCCGACAAATCGTACGCCCCGATGTAAACGAGATCCACGCGCGGCAGTCGGACAATCGCGTCGATGGCCTCGACCGCCTGAAGCGTCTCCACAATCGGAATGAACCAGGGGCGCGCGGCGCCGGCGGCCGTGGTCGTCGCGCTGCCGAATCCCATCGCGCGGACGAACGGATTGTAACCGCGGGTTCCCGCCGGCGCGTAATCCATCATGGCGCCGGCGCGCTCGAAATCCTCCAGCGTCGCCAGCTGGGGAAACACCAATCCGCGCGCGCCGAGATCGAGGCACCGCTGGACCTCGATCTTGTTTGTGCCGCTAACGCGGATACACGGCGCGCAGCCATGGCGCTCGCAGGCGAGGATGTCCGGCAGCAGCGTCGCGAAATCGTATGCGCCGTGTTCGCAGTCGAGGATCTGGAATCCAAACCCGGCCTGGGCGAAGACCTCCGTCACCATCGGCGACGGAATGATCCGCCAGATCCCATGGGAGGTTTTGGCTTCGCCAAAACCTGATTGATTTTTCGGCTGCGCCGAAAAATCGGTCTCGGGCTTCCGGGATTCAGTAGACATGCCTTCAGCTTTTTGTTTTTTGCGCAGCAAAAACCTACGTTTTGCGCTCCGGCGCAAGACGCCGCAAAACGAGATCCTGCGCCACGTCCAGGATCCAATCCTCCTGCCCGGCCATCGCCTTGCGGCGGCCAAGTTCCACGAGGATCTCGCGCGGATCGAGGCCGTACTTTTCGCCGGCCCGCCGTGCGTGCAGCAGAAAAGTCGAATAAACCCCCGCGTACCCAATCGTGATCGCGTCACGATTTGGAAACGGCTGGAACGGCATCATTGGTGCCAGCACGTATTCGGCGGCATCGCAGAGCTTGAAGACGTCCAGTCCCGGGTTGAGTCCGAGCTTGTCGAGCACCGCCGCGAGGAGTTCGGTCGGCGCATTGCCCGAACCGGCGCCGAGTCCGCGCAGGCAGCCGTCGATTTGTTCCGCGCCCGCCTCGAGCGCGGCCAGGCTGTTGCCAATGGCGACGCCGAGGTTGTTGTGGGCGTGAAACCCGACCTGGCACCGGAGCGCTTGTTTCAACGCCGCCACCCGCGCGGCCGCGTCACGCGGCAGCATGGCGCCGGCGGAATCCACCACATACACGCAATCCGCGCCGTAGCTTTCCATGAGCCGCGCCTGCTCCGCGAGCACCGCCGGCGGACGCATGTGGGCCATCATGAGGAAACCAACCGCTTCGAGTCCGAGTTCCTTCGCCAGTCCGAAATGTTGCTCGGACACATCCGCCTCGGTGCACTGCGTCGCGATTCGCACCACGGTCGCACCGCGTCGCACCGCCTCGTGCAATTCCTTTTTCGTGCCCACGCCTGGCAGCAACAGCACGGCGATTTTCGCGCGGGTGCAGGCTTCGCGGGCCGCGGCGATGAGCTCCATCTCGTCCACAAGGGAAAACCCATATTGCAGCGACGAGCCGCCCAGCCCGTCGCCGTGCGACACCTCGATGACGGGCACCCCCGCCTCATCGAGCGCGCGCGCCACGGTGCGGACCTGCTCGACGGTGAACTGGTGCCGCATCGGATGCGATCCATCGCGCAGGCTGCTGTCCGTGATCCGAGGAGGTTTTGGCTGCGCAGGTTTTGGCTGCGCCAAAACCTTATTTCCGCCTGCGGCGGAGCGATCGGGGGCCATGGGATGATCGAAGTTCGAGCTCATGCCATTGCCTTTATTTTAGGTTTTTGCGCAGCAAAAACCTGGCCGACCCGCCACGCCGCGGCGGTCATGATGTCGAGGTTGCCGGCGTACTTCGGGAGGTAATCGCCCGCGCCTTCCACCTCGAGCAACAACGTGATGCTCCGTTGCACGGCACCACCATATTTCACCGTGTCGAATACCGGTGCACTCTTCAGCCGGTAGCCGGGCACGTATTCGGCAACCGACGACACCATTTGTTCAATCGAACGGGTGACAGCGGCGTCGTCGAAATCGCCCTCCGGAATCAAATACACCGTGTTGCGCATCAGGATCGGCGGGTCGGCCGGATTGAGGATGATGATCGCTTTGCCGGCGGTCGCGCCGCCGAGCGCCTCGAGCCCCCGCGCGGTCGTGAAGGTGAACTCGTCGATGTTCTGCCGCGTGCCCGGACCGGCCGACGCGCTGGCCACGGTGCTCACGATTTCCGCGTAACTTACCGGCGTGACGCGGCTCACCGCATGGACGAGGGGTATCGTCGCCTGGCCGCCGCAGGTGATCAGGTTCACGTTGGCCGAATCGAGATGAGCCCTGAGATTCACGGGCGGGACCACACACGGGCCGCACGCCGCCGGGGTGAGATCGACGGCGACCCTGCCGGCGGCCGCGAGTGCCGGAGCATGCCGCAGGTGCGCGCGGGCGCTCGTGGCGTCAAACACGAGCTTGATGTCCGTTGCCTCGAGGATGGCATCGATCCCCCGATCAGTCGTCGCAACGCCGGCGTTCCGGGCGCGGGCCAGCCCGTCGGATTTCGGATCGACTCCGGCGAAGAGCGCGAGTTGGAGAGCGCCGGGCTGTCGCAGCAGCTTGAACATCAGATCGGTCCCGATGTTGCCGGTGCCGAGGATGGCGACTTTGACAGGTGAAGAGGGCATGGATGGCGCGGCGCGGAAACTTGTGAGCGGTTCAACTGCGGGCGACGGGTTTCCACTTTCCGCCCGCCTTGGCGCTGGCGGCGATGGCGTCGACAATGCGTGCGATGCCCAGCCCGGTGGCGAAGGTTGGAAACGTGGCGCCGTCCGCTTCCCGCGGGTCGCGTCCCTCGGCAATGAACCCAAGGATGTTGCGCATCAGGTTTCTGAATGCGTCTGGCCACGCCTCGTAGTGGCCGCCGGGGAGCGCCGCGAGCGACCGCACAGACGGATCGAGCAGGGGAGGATCCTTGATCCACGTCTGGTTCGGCTCGTCGCGGCGGCCCACCCACAGCTCGTCCGGCCGCTCCTGCTGCCAGCGCACGGAGGCCCGCGAGCCGCAGACCTCGAGCGTGAGGTCGTTCTTGTGGCCTGCGCTGATCGCGCCGGTGCTGAAAAGGCCGCGTGCACCGTTGTCGAGCTCGCACAGGATAATCCCAAAATCCGGCACGCGCACCCGGTAATCGACGGTCTTGCCGCCGCCGACCGGCCGCTGCCGCACGGGGATGAATCGCGAGAAGTCCGCCAGCACGCGCACGATCCGCCGGCCCGTCACGTGCTGCACCATGTCATACCAGTGCGCGCCGGCATCCGAGATCATGCCCAGTGCGCCGCCCTGCTTTGGGTCGAGCCGCCAGTTGAAGTCCGTCTCCTTCGTCAGCCACTCCTGCCAGTAATGCCCGGTGGCGACGCGGATGTCGCCGACAGCGCCGCGCGCAATCATCGCCCGCGCCTGTTGCAGCATGACGTTGTAGCGAATGCTGAAGGTGACGGCATTGACCACGCCGGCCCGCCGGGCCGCGTCGTGCATTTTCTTCGCTTCCCGCGTGTTCAAGGCCATCGGCTTGTCGACGATGACGTGTTTGCCGGCCGCGATCGCCGCGAGCGCGACGGGCGCATGCAGGTTCGTCGGCGTCGCGACATCGACGACATCAATCGCCGGATCGGCGACGAGCTGCCGCCACGAGGCGTAGTGGTTGGAAATATGATACCGCTCCGCCTGGCGGCGCGCATCCTGTTCCGAGACGGTGGCGATGCCGGTGACCTCGGCAAACCCGAGACGGCGGATCGCATCGAGATGATGCGGACCGATGAATCCGAAACCGACAATGCCGACGCGGAGCTTCTTCATCGTGGTGTCCGTCGGTTCGGCTTGCACGTCCTGGGAGCGCGGGCCTCTGGCCCGCATCT
This sequence comes from Opitutaceae bacterium, assembly GCA_030648295.1. Taxonomy (GTDB): domain Bacteria; phylum Verrucomicrobiota; class Verrucomicrobiia; order Opitutales; family Opitutaceae; genus ER46. The sequence continues at coordinate 5,789 of JAUSID010000002.1, forward strand.
GAAGCGGGCGGGACGCCCGCGCTCCCGGGAACGAGCCAGAGGGAAAGGATGAAGATGATTCACCATCGCCTCACTTGCGGTTCTTCCGCGCCGCCTTCTCCATGTTGCTCGCGGGAATTTTTCCCTGCACCGTCCACCCGCCATCGACGTAAAACGTCTGGCCGGTCATGTAACTCGAGTCGCTGGACGCGAGAAACAGCGCCGGGCCGACCATCTCCTCCGGTTCGGCCGTGCGACCGAGCGGAGTGACGCCGCCCCAGACTTTGCGGTAATCGGGGTCGTCCTTCAGGTTCCGGTCCACGTTCGTCGGCCCGGGCGCGAAGGTGTTCACGCGGATGCCATATGGCGCGAGCTCGACCGCGAGCTGTTTCGTCATTCCGTGGACGCCGGCTTTGCTCGTGGCGTACGCGACGAGGTTCTTCACCCCGAGTTGCGCGCAATTGGTGGACACATTGACGATGGCACCGGCGGTTTTCGTTTCGCGCATCCACCGGGCGGCCGCGAGCGAACAGAAAAACGTGCCTTTCAGGTTCGTGTCGAGAACGACATCCCACGCCTCCTCGGTGGTGTCGAATAACGCCGACCAGCCGGTGAGTCCCGCGTTGTTGATCAACACGTCGAGCCGGGGGAAGGCCTTGCGCGACCGGACAAACATTTGGTCGATCTGTCTCACGCGTCCGATATCGGCCTGCACTGTGATGGCGCGGCGGCCGAGTGACTCGACTTCAGCCGCCGTCGACTCGGCGCCTTCACGATCAGAGTTGTAGTTGATGATCAGATGCGCGCCTTCGCGTGCGCAGCCAATGGCGAGCGCGCGCCCGATGCCTTTGCTGGCGCCGGTCACGAGCACGATTTTATCAACGAGACGGGAGGACATCGGAGGAACGGAGGAACGGAGGAGCGGAGGAGCGGAGGGGCGGAGGGGCGGAGGGGCGGAGGGGCGGAGGGTCAGAGGTCAGAGGCCAGTGGTCAGTGGTCAGTGGTCAGTGGTCAGTGGTCAGTGGTCAGTGGTTCGGGTGCGCATAACCTTTCGGTGTATTTTCGCAATGGTTCCGTTCGTCCTTTGGTCCCTGGTCCCTGGTCTCTGGTCTCTCGTCTCTGGTCCTTGGTCCCTAGTCCCTGGTCTCTAGTCCCTTCGTCTTTTGGTCCCTTGGTCCCTTAGTCCTTTCCTGGCAGCAGCAGGACTTTCACGGCCTCCTTGCGCTCGAACATTTCGAAACCGTCCTTCCATTGCGCGAGCGGCATCCGGTGCGTGACGATGCGCGTGGGCCGCAATCCCTGGGCCATCAGGTTCATCGTGCGCGTCCACGTCGCCGCCGTGTAGCCGACTGAGCCGGCCACGCGCAGCTGTTTGAAACCAATCCGGTCGAACGGCACGGTGATTTCCCGGCCGAAGTGGCCGACCTGCGTGTATTGGCCGAGCGGACGCAGCGCTTCGAGGCACGCCTTCGATGAGGCGCCGGCGCCAGACACCTCGAAAGCCAGGTCGACTCCGATGCCGCCGGTTTCGGCGCGCACGATTTCCTCGAGATTTTCCTTCAGCACGTCGACGACGCGGCTCGCGCCCAGCGATGTTGCGAGCGCGAGACGGCCCGCATCCAGCGTCGTGCCCGCGACGATGGTCTTAATTCCCTGCTGCACGAGCACGAGCAGGCAGAGCAGACCGATCGGGCCGGGCCCGGAGACGAGCGCCACGTCGCCGGCGCGGACATCGGCGATTTCGGCGACGGCGTGCACCGCGGCGGCGAGCGGTTCGACCAGTGCGCCTTCCTCGGTCGGCAGGTTTTCATCGAGCCGGTAAAGTTGATCCGGCCGTACGCAGGTGAACCGCGTGAACGCGCCGTTGACGCCATGGCCCATGCCGCGCCGGTCCGGGCAAAACATGAAGTCACCGCTGCGGCACCAGCGACAGCGGCCGCACGTGACGGCGGTTGCGCCGAGCACGGCGTAGCGCGCCTTCGGATCCGTGGTGCCGCGCACGCCGTGACCCTCCTCGATCACGTGGCCGACAAACTCGTGGCCGAGGATAACCGGCGGAAAATTCCGAAACGTGTCGTGATAAACGTGCAAATCCGTGCCGCAGATGCCGCAGGCTTCGACCTGCAGCTTGACCTGATGATCGGCCGGCGACGGTTCCGCGACGTCACGCAGGTCGACGTTGCCCGGTCCGCGGTCGAATTTAACGACGGCTTGCATGAGCGTGCGCTACGCTGGAACGCTCGCGAGCAAAGCGCGAGCCTCGGCCGCGATGTTCGCGGCGCGCAGGCCGTATTTGTCGAACAGATCCGAGGCGGTGCCGGACTCGCCGAAAACATCCTTGAGCCCGACGCGGCGCAGCGCACTTGGTGCGCCCGCCTCCGCGACGGCCGCGGCGATGGCTTCGCCGAGCCCGCCGATAATCGAGTGTTCCTCGGCCGTGACGAACCCACGCGTCTCGCGGGCCGCCGCCAGCAGCGGATCGAGGTCGAGCGGCTTGACGGTCGGAAAATGCAACACCCGCGCGCTGACGCCTTCGGCCGCGAGTGTCGTCGCCGCCTCGAGCACCTCGCTTACCATGATGCCGGTGGAAACCAGCGTGATGTCGCTGCCGTCGCGCAGCAATTTCGCCCGACCGATGGTGAAGTCGCCATGAAGTTCCGGCACGACCGGATAACTGTCGCGGCCCAGACGCAGGTACACCGGCCCCCGATGTTTCGCGGCCGCGATGGTGGCGCGGCGCGCCTCCTCGTAATCCCCCGGGACCAGCACGGTGAGGTTCGGCATCGCGCGCGTGATCGCGATGTCCTCGCACGCCTGGTGGGACGCGCCATCCCCGCCGGTCGAGATTCCGCAGTGCGTGGCTGCGACCTTCACGTTGGCTTTCGGATAACAGATCGACGCGCGCAACTGGTCGCCGGCGCGGCAGGTGGCAAACACGCCGAAGGTGGTCGCAAACGGCAGGAAGCCCTCCAGCGCGAGACCCGCGGCGATCGAGAGTTCGTTCTGCTCGGCGGCACCACAGTTGAAAAACCGCTCGGGAAACTTCTTCTCGAAATCGCACGTCTTGGTCGCCTTCGCCACGTCGGCGTCGAGCACGACCAGCTCCGGAATCGCCGCGGCCATTTCGATCAACGCGTCGACGTAACCCTGGCGGGTCTGCTTCATGATGCGGTTCATGCCAGTTCCTCCAACGCGAGCGCGTGTTCGTGTTCGTTCGGCGGCGTGCCGTGCCAGCTCGCGACGTTTTCCATGAAGGAAACGCCCCGGCCCTTGATCGTGTTCGCCACGATCATGGTCGGCCGGCCCGAAGAGGAGGAGGTCGCCGCGTTAATCGCATCGATGATGGCCTCGAAGTCGTGGCCGTCGATTTCCCATGACTGCCAGCCGAACGCCCGCCACTTGTCGACCAGCGGATCGAGCGGCATCACGTCCTCGGTGCCACCGTCGGTCTGGAGCCGGTTGCGGTCGGTGAACGCGATCAGGTGATCCAGCCGGTACTTGTGGGCGAACATCGCCGCCTCCCAGATCTGGCCCTCCTGCTGTTCACCGTCACCACAAAGCACATACGTGTAATGCGGTGCGCCGCGCAGCCTGGCGGCAAGCGCCATCCCGCACGCGGTCGAAAGCCCCAGCCCGAGCGTGCCGGTGGAGGCGTCCACGCCGGGTGTTTTTGGCTGATAGGGGTGGCCCTGGAGGTGCGAGCCGACGCGGCGGAACGTGGCGAGGTCCTCGCGCGGAAAATAGCCGGCATCGGCGAGCGTGGCATAGAGCACGGGCGTGCAGTGCCCCTTCGAGAGGACAAACCGGTCGCGATCGGGCCAGCCGGGATGGCGCGGATCGTGCCGCATGACCTCGTGGTAGAGCGCGACGAGCAGATCGGTCGCGCTCAGGCTGCCGCCGACGTGGCCGGAGTTGGCGCGATACACCATGGTGATGATCTCGCGCCGAATCGCGCGTGCTTTCGCGGTGAGAAACGCGACCCGCTTGGCATCAAGAGACATGATGGTGCTTCTCCCGTTTACGATTCGCGGATTGCCACCGCGCGGATCGGTGATCCATCGCGGCCGGCGAAATTGAGTGGAAAACCTGCGAAGATGAACGAGTCGGGTAGAGCATCGAGATTGGCGACGGATTCGACGACCACGATTTCCACGTCTCGCGCGAGCAGGATGTGGTCCAGCTCCAGCCACTGCTTCGGATCGTTCGAAAACGCCGGGGCGCCATGGACGCGGGGAGGGGAGAGATCGATAAGTTTCATGTGCGAGCGGCCGGCGACCCGGCCACGGACAGCGGGAGCGATGCTGTCAAAAACGGCGCGCCGGGTCTTTAGCGATGGCGGAAAATCAGCGCGCGCAAACGGAATTGGCCCCCGCGCCGTGCCCCCGCTCGATTCTATTTTGTCGGCGCCGGTACCCGCGCCAGCGGGTTGGCGCGCCATTTCGAGGGCGCCATGCCGGTATGCCGGTGGAACATCCGGTTGAAGTCGTGCTGCGCCACGTAACCCACGCGGGTGGAGATTTCCTTGATGCTCAGCGACGACTCGAGCAGCAGGTTTTTCGCGTGCTCCATCCGCAGGCGTTGCAGCATTTCCCGTGGCGAGCAGCCGAAGGCCTTGCGAAAGGCATGTCGCACCGAATCGTAGTTTGGCGCCGAATACAACTCGTCCAGTTCATCGTTCGGCTTTGCGACCGCGGCGTTGATGCGATGCCACAGCCGCAGGACCTCGGCGTTGGCGCGACTGGGCAGCGTGATCGTCGCCTCGTTCGAACTGGCCCAGCGCTGCACCGTAATCAGCAGCAATTGCAGCCAGGCGGAGGCGGCGGATTCACGGTGGGCCCGCGGTGCCGTGTGCTCGTTCAACAACTGGAGGAAGATCCACTGGAAGGTGTCGTTCTGCTCCGGCGTAATCGCCCAGACGCGCCGCGTCGGATCGTCCGAGCGAAAGTGATCGAGCGCGCCATAGACGTTCGCGTCGGCGGTGAAATGCACCACCCAGAACCGCGGCCGCTGCTTCGGCGAGGTCCACGCCCCGTGCCTCTCCCCGGCCCGGTAATGCAGCAGCGTGTTCGGCGCCGTCTCGCGCCAGCCGGGCGGATACCCGATGAGGCAGGCGTCGTCGGTGACGAGCGTGAATTCATCGAAAGGGTGGGAATGCCAGTCGAACGTGGCGCCGCCGGCCGCCGCGATCGTGCGCAGGGAAACGAGCTGCGGAGCAAAGGGCGGCGGAACGGCGGGCATGGGAAAACGCGACAGGCGCAGCGGTGTTGTGTCGGGCCGCTCCGGCGGGAGCCAACGCAAAATTCGCGTCCGATGCCGCGCTAACTTTTAACGTAATACGTTAAGATGGGCCGCGCGCGATCTCGCGCGCCGGCCGGAGCACCGGCGACGCGGGGCGCAGGTCGCCGCCACACCCGCGGCGGCAGCGCCGCGTGCGGCGTGCGGGCGCGAAAAAGCTTGGGCCGGCCGGACTCCTCGCCTAACGGTTCGAGCATGGTTGCGCGTTGTGCTGGCATCCGGCGATGAGCCTCGATCGGCGCAAATTTCTTCAGCGGGCGGGCGCGGGACTGGCTTTCGGGCTCGCGCCCATCCGGGGCGCGCAGCGCGAACGTCCGGCCAATCCGGGACGGCCGTTATCGCCATCGTCCGGCGTCGGGCTGCCGAAAAGCTGGCGCGAGATGCGGAAGCTCGACGCGCACAATCACGTGTTCACACCGGTCCACCGGCCGAACGCAAATTGGTCGGAAGTCGAGAACCTGGTCGAGGCGGCGGAGGTGCTGGGCATCGCGAAACTGTTTTGTTCGCATCCAATCGTGGGCGGTGCGCTGGTGGAAATCGAGACGGTGCGGGACGCGAACAATTCCGTGCTCGCGGCGATGAAACGCCACCCGCAGCGGATTGCCGGCTATTGTTTCGTCCAGCCGGGCAATGGGCCGGCGGCGCTCGACGAGATGGACCGCTGCCTCGATGCCGGCATGATCGGAGTCAAGCTGTACAATCAATTCAAATACAGCGACCCGGCGGTGTTTCCAATTGCCGAGAAGTGCATCGCGCGCGGCATTCCGTTCCTGGGCCACTCGGCGTTCCTGACGGATCCGCGGGCGCTGGCTGGCCAGCCGAAAACCTCGCACGCACTCGATTTCTGCGCGCTCGCGCGGCGTTATCCGGAGCTGCTCCTGATTCTCGGTCACATCAACGGTGGCGGCGACTGGGAGTGGGAAATCAAGGGGCTGCGCGACTGTCCGGGCGTGTTTCTCGACACCAGCGGCAGCGTCCTCGAGGACGACACGATCGAACGCTGCGTGAAGGAACTCGGCCACGAGCGGGTGCTGTTCGCGACGGATTCAACCATGGAGGGCTGCGTGGGCAAGGTGCTCTCGGCGGACCTGACCGCGGCGCAACGCGAGGACATCTTCTGGCGAAACTTCCAGCGCATCCTGGACCGGAGGCGGTCATGATCATCGATATCAACGCCGCACTGGGCCATTATCCATTTCGCGCGCTGCGCTCGAATTCGGCGGACCAAATGATCGCTTTGATGGAGCGGAACGGCATCGCCCGCGCCGTGGTGTCATCGTTGCACGCGGTTTTTTATCGCGATGCCCATCGCGGCAACGAGGAGCTTTGGGCCGAGGCGCAGCCGCACGGTGATCGCTTCATCCCGGTGGCGACGGTGAATCCCAAATACGCCGGCTGGGAGCGCGACCTCGCGGAAGCGGTGGAAAAGTGGAAGGCCCGCGCGATCGCGGTGGTGCCGGAGCATCACGGTTATGGTCTCAATGATGAGCACGGCCGGGCGGTGCTCGCGCGAATCTCCGAATATGGTGTGCCGGTCGTGCTCACCCAGCGCTTCGAGGATCGGCGGCAGCGGCATCGCTGGGACGCGGCCGAGGATCTCCAGATGGCGGCGTTGCTCCAGGCGGCGCGCAACCAACCGCGACTTCGTTTCCTGCTCGTGAACTGGCAGGGACTCGACGGCCGGCAACTGGCGAATGCCGGATTGAAGGGGCGCTGCCTGATCGACTTCGCGCGGTTGCAAGTCGTGTTTCGCAAGGACGTGCCGAAGTTGATCGACACGCTCGGCGTGGAGTCGATCGCGTTCGGTTCGCACATGCCGTTCGATTACGTAGGCCCTTCGCTGGTGAAACTCGAGAACATCGAACGGCTGCGGCCCGCCGATTACGAGGCGATCGCCTGGCGAAACGCGGCGCGATTTCTCGGGCTCGGGGAGTAGGGAAGAGCAGCCTCAGACCCGACACAATTCCCGGTTTGTCATTCTGAGGCTTGGCGAAGAATCCAGCACGATGCTCGCAGCCGGACGCGCCACTGGATTCTTCGGCGGCCCTCAGAATGACAGTTTTGGAATTTTCGAAAACCCTGGTCGCCTTCGGCGCCGCCAAAGGCGGGTAAACCCTGGCCGCCTTCGGCGCCGCCGGAGGCGGGCAAGCTTGACCTGTTCACAACGAGTTTGGGAGTTCAAGGAGTTTAGAGACGCGGGAGTGCGTTGCTCCGGCCGGTCGCGGCTCGACGTTTCAATTCCGCGGCGTACAAACTCCGGATCCAACCATGAGGCCGCCGAATCCCGCTTCCCGTCTGATACCTCCGCTGTTGGCACTCCTCGTCGTGCTGCGCGTCAACTGCTCCGCCGCCGCGGCGGAGCGGCCTAACATCCTCTGGATCACGTGTGAGGACACGAGTCCGCATCTCGGCTGTTATGGGGATCCGCTGGCGGCCACCCCGGTGTTGGACGCACTTGCGCGCGAGTCGGTGCGGTTCACGCAGGCATTCGCGTATACGGGAGTTTGCGCGCCGAGCCGTTCCTGCCTGATCACCGGCGTTTATCCGCTGCGGCTGGGCAGCCAGCACATGCGCTCGACCACGCGGCTGCCGGAGACCGTGAAATGCTTTTCCGAATACCTGCGCGCGGCGGGCTACTACTGCAGCAACAACGTGAAGACGGATTACAATTTCGCCGTGCCAGCGGGCGCGTGGGACGAATCCAGCCGGACCGCGCACTGGCGGAAGCGCCGGCCCGGCCAGCCGTTTTTCGCCGTGTTCAATTTCACCGTGTCGCACCAGAGCCAGATCTTCTGCAGCGAACAAGCCTACGCGCAGAATACCCGCCGGCTCACGCCCGCCCAGCGCCACGATCCGGCAAAGGTCGCCGTGCCGCCGATTCATCCCGACACGCCGGAATTCCGCCACGAATGGGCGCGGCATTTCGACAACGTGACCGCGGTCGATTACAGCGCCGGTGACGTGCTGGCGGAGCTCGCGCGGGACGGGCTCGCGGAAAACACGATTGTTTTCTTTTTCTCCGATCACGGCACCGGCATGCCGGCGGTGAAGACCTTCGTGTGGGACGCGAGCCTGCGCGTGCCGCTTCTGATTCGTTTTCCCCCGCGCCGGCGCGACGCTGCTCCGGCGAAACCGGGCGGGACCAGCGATCGGTTGGTCAGCTTCGTCGATTTCGCGCCCACCGTCCTGAGTCTTTGCGGACTGGAAATTCCCGCCCACATGCAGGGCGTGCCCTTCCTCGGCCCGAAGACGCGGCCACCGCGAACGATCGTTTTCGGCGGGAAGGACCGGCAGGGCGAACGCGCGGATACGATTCGTTATGTCCACGATGGCCGTTTCCATTACCTGCGCAATTTTCAGCCGCACCTGCCCTGGGCCCAGCACATCAGCTATGTGCACCAGCATCCGAGCATGCAGGCCTGGCAGCGATTGCACGATGCGGGCGAATTGAAAGGCGCTGCGGCGCGTTTCTTCGAAACGAAGCCGAGCGAGGAACTTTACGATGTGCGGGCGGATCCGTGGGAGACGCGCAACCTTGCTGGTGATTCACAGTATCGCGGCGAGCTTGAACGCTTGCGAGCGACGTGCCGGGCGGAAATGAAACGCGCGGGTGATCTCGGGCTGCTGCCGGAATTCGAGATGCATGCGCGCGGGGCCGGCCGGCCGCTTTATGATCTGGCGACCGACCCGAAGTTCAACCCGCTGGATGCGCTGCTTGACGCTGCGTGGATCGCCAACCAGCGCGATCGCCGCAACGTATCCAAATTGGTGGCACTGCTGAACGCCGGTGATGCCGCGGTCCGATGGTGGGGCGCGGTCGGGTTGGTGGCACTTGGCGGGTCGGCCGCCGACGCGGTGCCCGCGCTTCGGCAATCGGCGAGTGACACTTCACCTGACGTCCGGCTCGCCGTGGCCGGGGCGCTGGCGAATCTCGGCCATGATGCCGAGGCCTTGCCGCTGATCCGCGAGGCGTTGCGGCACGACTCGGCGTTGATCCGGCTCGCGGCGCTCAACGTGGCGGATCGACTCGGTGCGCGCGCCGAGCCTTTGCTGCCGTCGATTCGGGCCGCGGCGTTGCGTGATCCTGCGCACAAGGATGCTTCCGATTATGTCGGCCGGATGACGGAGTATGTGCCGGAACGAATCATGGCCGCCGCTGCGCGTATCCGGCCCAGCCGCGAGTAGGGTTTTCGCGAGCGAACAGTTGAGATGTGATCGAGTTTCTTGGGAGCGCGACCGCCCTCGGTCGCTTCTGAATTGCGACCGGGGGCGGTCGCGCTCCCAACGAGCGCTTCGCCCATTCCGTGAAAATGCGGGCTACGGCAGTTCGTAGATTTCCACCAGCGCTTCGCCCGTGCCGTTGTTCACGCCTGACACCTGCACGGTGTAGGCACCGGGCGTCAACGGGATCACGAGCGCGGCGTCGCGGCTTCCGGAGGTGAGGCTGAACGCGCCTACGCTGCTGAACGTCGCGGCGAGTGAGTTGTCCCAGTTGTCATTGCCAGCGATCGCCGTCGCGACCTCCGCCCGAAAGACCTCGAACTTCGGATCGACGAGCACTCCGGTCACGCCGAACTCGAGGAGCCGCGGCCCGACGGCGCGAATGAGCAGGTTCTCCGTGCCCGTGCCCGCCACCACGAAACCGACAATCAGGATGTTGTCGCCCGTGCCCACCTGATTGCGCGCGGAAACATTCACGAGTCGCGACGCGCTGCCGGAGCCGCTGTCGTAAAGTTCGACCAGGGCGACACCGGCGCCGGTGCCCTTCAGGTGCACCGAGTGCGGGCCGCCGATGGTCTGGAGAAACGCGGCATCGTTGCTTCCCGGCAGCAGGGCGAACGCCCCGACAATGCTGAATGCGTTGCTCAGCGTCGCCGTCGTGCCCCAGTTGTCATTTTGCGCGACGACCGTGCCGCTGCTGTAGAGTTCCAGTCGCGGATCCGTCATGGCGTCCGGCAGCCCGAATCTGGCGAGGGTGGGGCCGACGCCACGCACGAGCATCGACCGGCTGCCACCGCTGACCGCGAATCCGACGATCAGCGTCTGGTCCGTGGCCATCGCCGCGCGGACGGAAAGATTCGAGAGTCGCGCGGTGACCGCGCCGCCGCCGCTGACGGTCAGCGTGGCCGCCGCGCTCGGCGTGTTCCCGCCGCTGTTGCTCGCGATCACGGTGTAGGCGCCAGCATCCGCCGTCGTTACGTTTATGAGCGTCAGCGTTGCATTCGTGGCGCCGGCGATGGTCGCGCCGTTTTTTTGCCACTGAAACGTGGGCGTTGGCGTGCCGCTCGCCGCAACGCTGAGAGTCACCGTTGCACCCGCGGTGACCGTCTGGCTGGTGGGTTGAAGCGTGAGCACCGGCGCGCTGCCGCCACCACCAGCGGTGAAATCGACGACCAGTGACGGTGCCTGCGCCGATTCGCGGGAGCCGAACCGCACCGCCGGGCCCGCCTCGTCCTGTGCGACGAGAATCCAGCCGAAATTCGCATTTGGATTATCGACCCAGGCCTGGACGTCGGCGGTCATCCCGGCGGAGGTGAAGGCGAAGGTGCCGGATAGGCCGCTCACGCGCTGCGATGCGCTGATCGTCGGGGAAAAATCGCCGCCGGGTGTCGCCCACAGCGCGGTGTTGAAGAAACGGGCGTTCCACGTCGCGTCTCCGGTGGTCGCCGCCGCTCCGCCCCCGCCGCCCATCGGCGCGATGGAGGTGCCTTCCCCCCAGTCCGCCAGTACGCGGTGGAGCTGCACGGTGTTGGTGAAATTCTTCGGCGTGTTGATCGTCAGCGTGAGCGTGACCGAGTTGATCCGCGCGCCGGTTGGAATCGAACCGCCGATGTCGAAGCGGACGAGGCTCCGCAGCACACGCTTCTCGCCGCTGGTGCCGGCAAAAAGAAACGAGCCCGCGCCATTGCTCAGATTCGCGGTACCGTTGCCGTAGAGCGTGTTGTCCTTGTTTGGGCGGAGAGTCGCCGTGGCCGCATGCAGTGGCAGGCAATGCAAAACGCACAAAAGACCCGCAACGAGCGCAGCGGAAAAAGTTGGCCCTGACTGGCGTGGGGGCGCGACGGTGCACGGGGAATTCATGTGGGTGGTGCTTGGAAGGCACCCATGAACCGGCCAACCGCAAGGGTGTAAAAGTAACACCACGGTTACACTGTGCGGTGCGGCCCGTTGGGGCAGGGCGCGGCCGCCTCGCGAAACGCGCGCCGGCTCGGGAGTCGCTGCTACTCGTGACTGCGGTCTGCAAAATGACCGCGGCGTCATCACGATCGCACGCCGCGAGCCGGGCGGAATTTCGGGTTGCCGCACCCTCCCTCGTGTTCATGAATTCCGCGTCGTTTCATTGATTTGGCAAGCCGAGTGATCCGCTTGCGAGCGCCATGACGCCGGCGATGCCTTCCAAGCCTCTGCTTTCTTCGTCCGTGTTCCGCACCCGGCGGCGTCGTGCATGCTCGTGCGGCCGCTCCGCGTTGGCTCGAATCGTCCATCTGCACCGGCGCCTGAGCCACGAGCAGTTTGTAACGTCGGAGTCTCTCGCCCGGGAACTCGAAGTCTCCTCCCGCACGATCAAACGCGACATCGCTTGTCTGCGCGACGAGCTCGGAGCACCGATCGCATGGGATGCCGGCACCCACAGCTACACTTACACGGCTCACTGCGACCTGCTGCCGCTGTTGCGGATTGACGCCGACGAAGCACTCGCGCTGGCGCTGGCGGGAAAAACCTTCGCGGCGTGGCGCGGCTCGCCGCTCGGCCGCGCGCTGACCGCCGCACTGAACAAGATCGCTCCCATCGTCGGCGGTGCGGTGTCGCTGCCGGTCGACGCGTTGAGCGACCTCCTGTTTGCCCCGGACGATCCCGCTGCCGACGCCGAGCACCGGCATTTCGCGCTGCTGCTGGAAGCGATCCTCCGCCGCCGCGAGCTGCGGATCGTTTATCAAAAACCCAAAGCCGGCGCCGCCGCGGAAACGCGCACGATCCACCCGCTGCATCTCGCCTACCTCGAGCACCGGTGGATGCTGGTGGCGCACGACCCTTCCCGCCGCGGGATCCGAAATTTCGTGCTCGCGCGGATCGGTGACGCGCAACCGACCGCCGCGCGTTTTGAACGGCCGGCAAATTTCGATCGCGAGCGCTACCTGCGTGGCAGCCTGGGCCGTTTCGTCGGCGACACCGACTACGAGGTGCGGATCACCGTCGACGCCGAAGTGGCGCCCTATCTGCGCGAGCGCCCCTGGCACCCCTCGCAAAAAATCACCGAGCGCCCAAATGGCAGCATCGAAGTGAGCCTTCGCCTGAATCACCTCAACGACATCGAGCGCCGTGTGCTCGCCTGTGGCGCGCATGCCGAAGTCCTCGCGCCGGCCGAGCTGCGCGAGCGGCTGCGCCGCGCCGCCGCCGCGCTGCATGCGCGTTATGCGTAAGCCGATGATTTGTGGGGACGCGGCGCCCTGCCTTGGCGGACAAGCCTCGACGCGTTTCGTAGGCCGTTCGAAATCCGATGAAGTATTTCAGGAAACTTATTCACAGGGACAGCTATTGTCCCACCGCCTCGCGTAGAGTGTGCCGGTGTCGCGAAATCTTCGGCCATCCCGCGATGAGCACAAAAAATGCGCTTCCGGAATTCCGGTAGTTTGGGCACTCGCGCGACACGCCTCGTGCCCTCAGACCCATTTGCGTCCAGCTTCTTCACCCGCGCATCGCGGAAGTGACGCGGCGAAGCTGTCGCCCGACTCCGCCAGTCACTGCCACTCGATTTTCCTCCATGGAGCCGTCGCGCCGGAAATTTTATTTCGCTGATTCGCCTCCGCTCGTCGACGCGATCCCGGCCTTCCCGCCATGAACAGCCAGATGGATCGCGGCGAGCACCATCAAGCGGTACAGCGCGCGCTGGAATTGGGCCGGGGCACGGATCCGGACGCGTTGCCCGAGTTGACGCGGCTGCTGGCGATGCCGTCGGCGGAAATCCGCCGGCTGGCCGCTTCCGCGATCGGCAAACTCGCCGGCTTCGGGGCGGACCCGGCTGAGGCCGTGCGGGCATTGCTCCCGGTCGCGCTGCGCGATCCGCACCCGCAGACGCAACAGTACGCGCTGAAGGCGCTCAAGGTGTACGGTGCCGCGGCGCAGATTCACCTCCACGATCTCGATGATCTCGCGCTCAACGAACGGGCGAAGGAGTACGTGCGTCGCGCGGCGCACTCGGCGGCCGGGGCGATCCGCGAGGCCGTGCGGCTGGCCGCAGCCGGGGCCGTCCACCGGTGCGCGCGCTGCGGCAGGTCTGTTTCACCCGAAGAGCACACCCGGAGCGAGCAGGCGTTTCAGCGCACGTTTTGCGATCGCTGCTTCGACGAAGTATTCCTCGAGCGACGTAACTTCGACGCCAAGGTCGAACTCAACAAGACGATCGCGGCAAAGGCCGGTACGTTGGTCCAATCCGACGGCGAACGTCTCATTGCCGACTGGCTGATGGAGAACGGCATTGCCTTCCGGTATGACGAACGCTTCCGGATTCTGAGCGGTCATGCCGTCCGACCGGACTTCTACCTGCCGGAGCTCGACGTTTACCTCGAGTATTGGGGCATGGATACCGCCGACTACAAGATCGGCATGTTGAAGAAACAGCAGCTGTATCAGCAGGAGGGCAAGCGGCTCATCTCCCTCCATCCGGCCGACAAACCCCGGCTCGACACGGTGCTACGCTCGAAGCTGGCCTTGCTTGGGCACACCGTGGCTCCGCCAGCACGCCCCTCCGCCGTTCGCCACCCCGGCCGCCCTGGCGTCGGCGAGCAGTAGCAAGGCAGCCAACGAACCGGCATTGTCGCCTCAATCTCCATCACCCAGTTTCATGTCCGCCCATATCGACGAACCCAATGTTGGTGGGCGAAATGTCGAACATGAAAATTCCGTGGCTGCGCAGTACGGCGAGCACTCGCTGCACCTCCGGCCATCGTTCGCCAAACTGCTCCCTCTTTTCCAAGCTCTCCTGCCACTCGTCCTGTGGAAAATCGGGCGGCTCATCGAGCCACGTCGCGGCGAAATCCAAAAGAAACGGGCGCGTGACGATGGTCATTTCGATCGCGCGATGGACGTCATCGCAGTGCAAAAACTGCGGAATGTTGAATCCGCGCACCGCCGTCAGCTCGAGCTCGCGCAAACGCAGGTAGGCCCTCTTCTCGCGCCGGTATGGATCCTCGTAGCGATGAAGCTTCACCGCAAAGCGGCGGAAATTCACGTTGTCTTTGGCGACCCTTACGATTCCGTGAACTCCGGCGCCGAGTTCCTTGGTGAAGGTCAGATTTCTCGCCTTTGCGTAAGCGACCGCACGCTGGAAAATATCGTCCATGTTAATCTCGCATTCACTTATCGCTCATTCGTCCCAAGTGCAGATGCATTTGGTGGTGGACGGTGCGAAACTGCCGATCGCGCAGCTTGGGCCGGATTTTGTGATCCTGGCCGAGACGGCGGCATGCCGCTCGGGCCACGCGGAAATCGTGCTCCGAGTCGATGCGGCCGAAGAACGCTGGAACGTCGAGCTTCCCGATGGTCTCGCCGCCGCCGGCGAGCGCACGCGGATTGTGAACCTGTCGTAGCCCGGCGGATTGCGCCGCGCGGGCGCACGTGCGGATCGGCCAGCATGACCCGCGCTCCCGCACACGCGATGACGGGTTGTGGGCGAGCGGGGAACACATCGATTTGATTTCACCGTCACGCCCGAGACATCGTCAAACCCTGCGTTTCGCCATGCCAGTCACCTTCGACACTTTCTTCCACGCCGCCAGCGGCAACGAGCCCTACGACTACCAGCGCCGCCTCGCCGGCGGAGCCACTGGCCGCAAGTGCGAGTCGCAGCTCATTTCCATCCCCACCGGCCTCGGCAAAACCGCCGCCGTCGTGCTCGCGTGGCTGTGGAATCGAGTGCACCTCAAACGCGACGACTGGCCACGCCGTCTCGTGATCTGCCTGCCGATGCGTACGCTCGTGGAGCAGACCTGCGACGAAGTCGCCAAATGGCTGCGCGCGCTATCAGACGCGTATCCCGACAACGCCGACCTCCGTTGGCTCGCGGTGAACTCTCCCGTCATCCTCATGGGCGGCGAAGGCGCCGGCGAATGGGACATTCACCCCGAGCGCCCGGCAATCATCACCGGCACGCAAGACATGCTCCTCAGCCGCGCCCTCAACCGGGGCTACGGTGTGAGTCGCGCGCGCTGGCCCATGCATTTTGGCCTCCTCAATAACGATGCACTCTGGGTCCTCGACGAAACCCAGCTCATGGGCGTCGGTGTGCGCACTTCGGCTCAGTTGGAAGGCCTGCGCCAAAAACTCGGCGTCGCCCTCGGCTGCGCGACGTGGTGGGCCAGCGCCACGCTCGATTCTCGCCTCCTCGTCACGCCCGATCACGACACGCTGCCGGCCACGCTCGCCCTCGGCGCTGACGATCTGAAAAACCACGACGTCACCCAGCGCATCAAAGCGACCAAACGTCTGGCTGCCCTGCCTTTCGTCCTCGTCAGCGACTCGGCCAAAGTCGTTGAGCCCTACATCGAACAACTCGCGACCGCGGTCCGCGCACGCCATCAGGAAGGCACCACCACCATCGTCATCCTCAATCGTGTCGACCGCGCCAAGGATCTCTACGCCGCCCTCGACAAACTTGCCAAAAGAGAAGCCCTCCCGCGCCGCCTTCTTGTCCATTCCCGCTTCCGTCCACTGGAGCGCGCTCCACTCTCGAAACAGATCAAAGAGCCCGGCGAAAAAATCATCATCGCCACGCAAGCCATCGAGGCGGGCGTCGATATTTCCGGCCGCACCCTGATTACCGAACTCGCCCCGTGGTCCTCGCTCGTTCAGCGCTTCGGTCGCTGCAATCGCAAAGGCGAATTCAACTCCTCCGGCGGCGCCGACATCTTCTGGATCAACCTCGAAGCCGACGACCCCAATGCCGCTACGAGCCTCGCTCTGCCCTATACACCGGAGCAACTCGCCACCGCCCGCGCGCTTCTCCGTCACTCAGAGCCCGCCGGCGTTTCGCCCGTGGCTCTTGGGAAACTCAGCACCGACGAACCTCTCCCCGAAACCCACATTCTCCGCCGCAAAGACCTCGTCGATCTCTTCGACACCACGCCCGATCTCGCCGGCCTTGATATCGACGTGGGCCGTTACATCCGCGATGGCGAGGAGCGCGACGTGCAGGTTTACTGGCGCACGTTCGCTCCCGACGCCCTGCCTCCTGACGAGATTGTCCCTCAACGCCAGGAACTCGTCCGCGTCTCGCTGTATAGCTCCAGCGGTTTCAAGAAATTCGCCGAGAAAAACAAGACCGGCATCTGGCTCTGGAACGTGCTCGACGGCGAATGGCAACGCCTCCGGCCCGACCGGCTCGCGCCCGGACAGGTCTACCTGATCGACTCCACGCTCGGCGGTTACTCCGCCGCCCTCGGCTGGACCGGCGAGAAATCCAAGGAGCCGTTTCCGCTTCTCACCATCGATGACCAAGTCCAGCGCACCCCGCGTGATGGACAAGACCGCGACGATGAAAGCCAGCGCATCAAGAACGGCGTCCAGCCGTGGCAAAGCATCGAGACGCACACCGCCCATGTCCTCGACGTCACCCGCACGCTGCTTGCCGCTCTTCCGTCTGCCGCGCTCTGGGCCGACGCACTCATCACCGCCGTGCGCTGGCACGACGTTGGGAAAGCGCATTCCTGTTTTCAGACGTTCATCACCGCCGGCCGCACCGTTCCGCCGGAATTCGCGCAAAATTTCATCGCGAAATCTCCGTGGAAGCCCGGCAGCAAACATGGCCGCCCGCATTTCCGCCACGAGCTAGCTTCCGCTCTCGCTTGGCTGCAAACCGGCCGCGCGCCCGACCCGCATTTCGAAAACCTCGTCGCCTACCTAATAGCCACGCACCACGGCAAAATTCGTCTCTCGCTGCGCGCCATGCCTGGCGAAGCATCACCCGATGCGACTGCCGACACGCCGCCACTCTACGCGCGCGGTGTTTGGCAGGGCGACCGTCTTCCATCCGACCCGGCCAAGCGTCTGACTATCGACACCAATGGTATTCCCATCGAGCCGCTCACGCTCGACCTAAGCTGTATGCAAATGGGAGACCAAGAGGGTCGTCCCTCGTGGACATCCCGCATGCTCACTCTGCGCGACGCCGAATCGCTCGGCCTCTTTCGCCTCGCCTGGCTCGAAACCCTCCTCCGCGGCGCCGACGCCGAAGGATCGAAACGCTAACCGCGCTACCATGCACACGACTCCACTTCCCGGTTGCTCGCCCATCCCGCTCGCCTCCTACCTCAAAGCGCTCGGCATTCTCCGCGTTCTCTCCCAGCAGTGTCCCGACGCGCATGCCCAGGGTTTCTGGCAGGGCAACGCATTCACTCTCGTCTCCACTTACGACCGCGAAGCGCTCCTCGATTTTTTTCTCACTCGCTACGCGCCGTCGCCCGTCGTGGCCCCGTGGAACGGTGGCAGCGGCTTTCACCCCGACGACAACAGCGAAGCACTCGATGCCTTTAAGAATGCCGCACAAGACAGATTTAGGCCCTTACGCGAAACTATCGCAGCCGCGTGCAAAGCACTGGATGGGCTGGGCCTCACCTCGGTCTTGCAGGTGATCCAGAATTCCAGAGAAAAACAGAAGGAAACCAAGAAATCGAAGGACAGGAGAAAGCAACAGGAAGCCGAGAAAGAGTTTAAAGAGGCCAAACAACAGTTCCAAGAAACCAAGGGGAAACTTCTTCTCCGCTGCCGAAATACCTTTTCTGAAACTGCGCTGGAATGGCTCGACAGCGCCTTCGTGCTCACCGACGACGGCGCCAAATATCCGCCGCTCCTCGGCACAGGCGGCAACGACGGACGCCTCGAGTTCACGAACAATTTCATGCAGCGCCTGACCGAGGTCTTCGATCTCGCCAAAGGCAAACCCACGCCGGAGTCGCCTGCATTCCTCCGTCATGCGTTATTCGATACGCCGACTAGGGGCCTCGCCGACAATCCCATCGGCCAGTTCAGCCCGTCGGCCAGCGGAGGCGCCAATGCCACCACCGGCTTCGACGCCAAAAGCGCAGTCAATCCGTGGGATTTCATCCTCGCGCTTGAAGGCGCCATGCTCTTCGCCGCCGCTGCCGTCAAACGCCTTGAAAGTCTCTCTCCCGGCCAGCTCGTTTATCCCTTCTGCGTGCAGCCGTCCGGTGCAGGTTATGGCAGCGCGACTCAAGCCGATGAAAATGACGCCCGCTGCGAAATCTGGATGCCCCTCTGGTCCGCCCCCAGCAGGCTCGACGAAATCAAATCCCTCTTCAGCGAGGGCCGTGCCTGGGTCGGAAAGCGCACCGTAAGAAATGGCGTCGATTTCGCGCTCGCTGTCGCGTCGCTCGGCGTGGATCGCGGCATCGGCGAATTCCAACGTTTCGGTTTTCACGTGCGGAACGGCCTCGCTTACTTCGCCACGCCGCTCCAACGGCTACGCGTCCACCGTGACACCGTGTCGTCTGACCTGCTCGCTGCGTGCGATGGCTGGCTGCAACGTTTTCTCCCCAAGGCCAAAGGCGACACCTCCCCCGGCTCCGTGCGTCGCGCCGCCGCCCGCCTGGAAGCCGCGATCTTCGCCCGCGCCGCGTCCGCTCAGGCTAACAACCCCGATACCGCCCAGGAATTGCTGATCGCGCTCGGCGAATGCGAACGCGCCCTCTCGAGCGCTAGCGAAAAATGGTGCGCCGACTCGTTCCTGAAACCGCTTCCGCCGCTGCCTCGCGGTTGGATCAAGGCGATCGACAACCACACGACCGAATACCGTCTCGCCGCGTCGCTCGCCTCGCTCAGCGTGCGCTTCAAAAAAGATTTCTTCCCGCTCCGCCGCCACTTGGAACCCGTCAAAATCATCTCTGGCGAAAAAGCCTGGGCCGATTGGAGCGACGAAGCGCGCAACGAAGTCGTCTGGCACGAAGGCTCCGTCATCGACGTGCTCTGCGCGCTCATCAAGCGCCGCCTGCTGCTCGCCAAATCCGCCGGTGAAAAATCCTGGCCCGAATACGCCCGCCTCACCGCCTGGCCCACCGACATCGCCGCCTTTATCGAAGGCCGCATCGACGAAACCCGTTTCGCTCAACTGCTCTGGGGACTTTGCCTCGTCGATTTCTCCGGCGACGCGATGTCGGGTGAAGAGATGCCCACGCCTCCCTCCAAAATTTGCGACGAGACCCCGCCCGCCTTCTACGCCCAGTTGAAACTCTGCTTCGCCGGTAGCCTGCCCGATGGCAAACGCGTGCCCATTGAGCCGATCATTTTCAACCTTGCCGCCAGCGGCGATGGCGCACGCGCGTCAGCCCACGCTCTGCGCCGCCTCCACGGCTCCAGTATTCCTGTCACGGAAATCCAAATCCCGCTCAGCGGAGATGCTGCGCGCCGCTCCGCCGCGGCACTGCTCTTTCCGCTGTGGGACACGCAACTCGCCGCCATCGGCAGCGCCGTCGCCCCTGACTTTTTCCATCACTCCACCACGAACTAAAACCTAAACTCCGCTCCAGCATCATGGATCTCTCGAAGCTCAAAACTACTCCACGCCTTCTCCTCACCGCCACGTTGAAGCCCGTTCTCGGCACGCGCTTTCAACCCACCGGGTTTCCCGATCTGGGCGCGGCCCAATACAAAACCGCCGACGGCCAAAATATGCTCCTTGTCGAGTCCGCGCAAAGCATGGCTAACCGCCTCGAATCCGTCTCGTGGGACGCCATCGCCAACGACTGGGTTCCGGCGCTCAAGGGTCTGCCTCTCGTTGCTGTGGTCGACGCCAACAAAAAGCCGCTCACCAACTCCGTCCTCGAAGCCCATCGCCTCAACAGTCCCTACATCCTCGAATCCGAAGACAAGTCGTTCGTCGAAATCCTGAAAAAGGAGCTCGGAGTGGAGAAAGACGGACGCGCCGATCTTCGGGCGCTCGCGGGAGTTCTCCTCAAGTACGACATCAACTCACTCCTTCACGGCGTGTTCATCGCCAAGAGCGAAATCGCCGGTGGCCGCATGCGTGTCCCGCGGGTCATCACTGCTTTTATCGAAGCGAAGGATGTCACCGTCGCTGCAAGCGGTGGCGTGAAAAACGACCATGTTAATCCCGGCAAAGGCGAAGAGGGCAAAACCAGTAAAGAAGGCTTCGGCAACGTGCCCTTCCACCGGGACGAGTTCACCGGCAACATCACCGCCTTCTTCAATATCGATCTCGCCCAAATTCGCGGCTACGGCCTCGGCGAAGTGGTCGAAGAACTCCTCTACGCCCTCGCTCTCTTCAAGGTACGCGCGCTCCTCGACGCACCATTCCGTCCGCGCACGGCGTGCGATCTCGAAGTCGGCGATATCACCGTCATCAAGCCGACGGGCGGTTTTGCGTTGCCCGCGCTCGCTGAAATCTCCGCCGCGCTGCCCGGCCTCATCAAAGCCAGCTCCGGTCGCTTCGCTAAACCCGCCACCACGACGGTCGTCTTCGAATGATCGCCATCAAGATCGATTTCCCCGCCAGCCGCTGGCACGCGACCGCGTGGGGAACTCACGTCAACGAAGGCGTGACCGAATGGCCGCCGTGCCCGTGGCGTCTTTGCCGCGCGCTCATCGCTGCGTGGCATTGGAAACACCGGCAGGACGAGCCGGCCTTGCGTAGTCTCATCGAAAAACTCGCCGCGCAACCGCCCGCCTTCCGCTTGCCCAACGCGAGCACCGCCCACACCCGCCACTATATGCCGGTAATTACTGGTCCGAAGGAATCGAAGACCAAAATCTTCGACACCTTTGTCCACATCACCGCGGGCGAAAGCCTTTGGATTCGCTGGGACGCCGATCTCACCGAGAACGAAACCTCGCTCCTCTCCACCCTGCTCGAAAGCCTCAGTTACCTCGGCCGGGCCGAGAGCCTCGTGAGTGCCAGCCTCGCAGACACGCTGCCCGTTAACGGAAACTGGTCCGTTCCCGCAGGAGGCAATCAGCTCCGCGAAGACGAAATCGTTCGCCTGCTCACCCCTCAGCTGCCTGGTCCTTACGCCGCATGGGCGCTCGCACAATCAGGTCCCCCGAAAGCCACCAAGGCCAAAACGAAGAAGAAACCGGATACGACGCTCCCAATGTCGTTGTTCGAGGCGCTCCAACTCGACACTGCAGACTGGAAGAAGGAAGGCTGGAACCTCCCGCCTGGCGCCCGCTGGGTGGACTACACTCGCTCGCGCGACAGCCTGAAAGTCGCTCCGTCTGGCATCCCGCCGACGCAACGTCGGACGAAGGCCCCGACCGTCGCCCGTTTCGCTCTCGTCAGCAAAGTCCCGCCAGCGATCACCCAATCGCTCAGCCTCGCCGAACGCTTTCATCAAGCGCTCTGCAAACATCTCGAAGGACACGGCAACAGCCCCGCGCTCACCGGTCTTGATGACCACAAGGCCCCACTTACCGGCAACAACCACGTCTATTTTTTGCCCGAATGCGATGCTCACGGCTACGTCACTCACATGACTCTGCACGCACCGCTCGGTTTCGACGATACGGCCTGCCGCGTCTTCGGCCGCCTGCGCAAAGTGTGGGGCATGGAAGGATTCGACGTGAAAGTCGTCCTGCTGGCCACCGGCCAACCAGAAAATTTTGCGGACGCATCGCCCTATTTCAAAAAGTCCAAGGTCTGGACCTCGCTGACCCCCTACGTGCCGGTCCGACATCCAAAAGCGACTCGCACCGGTATTCCAAAAATGGACGCCAAGAAAAAAGTTCAGATCGGCTCCCCGGAGCACGATTGTTGGCGCCTTCTCGAAACGGTCGCCCCGACGTTGCTGGTCTCGCGCGTCACTACTCTCGGCACACGGATCAAACATGGCCTGCGCGACATTCCATGCCTGGACTTCCAAAGGCAGCGACGCACCGGCAACGGCACGCGTGCTGGAAATCGCGGCTACGCTCTCCGCATTGATTTTGAGGAGGAGGTCTCGTTGCCATTCGGCTTTGGCTACGCCGCCCACTTCGGCCTCGGGCTTTTCGTGCCGGTCGACGCGTAAGAGCCATAAGCCCTCATTCCCATTTCCCTTCTCTGACCCATCGTAAATCCCGATGACCTGCCCGGACAAACTCCACACCCTCCGGTTGGTCCCGCCGGGAGATCCAGTAACGCCGCAGGTGGGATCACCTCCCGCAGAGCGTGGCGGAGAGCATGGCGTTCGAGGGCGAGCCGGTGAGCATGGAGATCCTCCGGGCACAACACGCCCGCCGGAAGCGACCCGCTATCGTTTCCCTTTGCAGCAGAATTTGTATTTCCGTCCGCTGCCACAGGGGCACGGATCATACGGGCCCGCGGCGGGAGCCGATTTTTGCGCCGGCTTGGGCCAGCCGGCGAAAGACGGTGGTTCGCGTGCCGCACGTGCCGGCGGAATGCGCGCAGCCAGTTGCATGTTGTAGCGCAGCATGAAGGCATTCATCGCGGCTTCGTCCTTTAGGTCCACCCCGGCGTCGAGTGCCGCCATGACGAAGGTTTTAGACGGTCCCCAATTGCCCCGATCTTCGGCCCGGGCGACGATTTCATCCTCCAGCTCCGCCACCAGCTCCGACAACTCGCGTCCGTTGGGGAGATGCCCCTTCTCGCCGAGAAACGCCAGGAACGCACTCAGCACCGGGGCCGTGGCGGCAAAAAAGTCGGCTTCGGCCGAAATTTTTCGCGGCAGAATCTCCGTGCAGCACTCGATCACCGCGGAGCGATCCCATTCGCGCGGCGACAGGCCCACATGGGTATACGTATAGCGCGCGAAAAATTCGGTGATGGCGACGGCTTTGCGTTGCTGCAATTCCGTCAGCCGCGCAAACGCGGGGCTGCGGGCAAACGCTTCATACCACTCATCCGCAATTGCCATCGCGGCTTTCTCGCCATCGGAGTCTTCGTCGCTCATGAAATGGTTTTCGCGAGTGCCCCCGGCGAAGCCAAGGAATTATTTCGACCGACAATGCCCTTGAGCAATTCCGCGCCCTGTCTTCGCCCATGACCGTACCCGACCGGATCCCGTCCGACCGCCGCGAGCGATTTGCCGAAGTGGCTGCCTTGGTCGAACAGTTCGGCGCTCAGCACCTCGACGCCGAACTCACCGGTTTCGCAATCGAGCTTTGGAAACGGATCTGCCGGCGTAAGGCGCCCGATTGCCTGCGCGGCAAACCGTCCGTTTGGGCGGCATCCGTCACCCACGTCGTCGCGCGCATGAATTTCGTTTTCGACCGCAGCCAGCCGGTGCACCTGACCTTCGACACCCTCTGCGGCTTCTTCCAAACCAACAAGACCACGGTCGGCAGCAAGGCGACGGAGCTCGAGCGCACACTCCGGCTCCGCCAGCATTGCGAGCCGGGGCTTTGTCGGAGCAGGTTCCTGGAAGACTTCACGACGATCCAGCTTTCCAACGGAATGCTCCTCCCCTGGTCGCAGGCGAAGCGGATGGGCTACCTGCCACCGGATGCGCGGGTGGACGACCTGAAGTAAATTCACGGTGCCATTCTCGTTACCATCCGCGTGGTCTCGCTGCGCGACCTGCACATGACCGCGGGCGCATCTGCCGGTTGGCGGCTAATCTGGCACGGGCGTCCCGCCCGTGGGTTGGCAGTGGCACCGGCATCTTGCCGGTGAACTTTTTAGAATCATGGGCGGCCCGTTCGGTAAACTCAGGGTCCCGAGCCTTTCGAGGGAGACGCTCATGCCACGGAAAGATCACGGGCGAGACGCCCGTGCCACTCCAAAACCGATGGCACCGCCAACCGGCAGATGCGCCGCCTGACGCCCGTGGCCCCGGAATTCGCGCTTTCCTCTTCGCGCCGGAGCGGGCGAAAGTGAGGGCACCATGAGCCGCCAATGGATCTGGGTGAAGACCGGCATCCCGCCGAAATGCAAACTCACGAGGTGGCAGAAGCAGCCGCTGGTGGCGGAAGCGGAGGAGTTCCTGCGCACGTTCTACCGCCAACAATTCCTGCCGCCACCGTCCGCGAATCGGAAATTCAATTACGTCACCGATTTTTCGGTCTGCTGGCACGGCTCCTACCTCCGCTTCACCGCGCGGTATGCGTGCCCGAGCCCCGATGCGTTCGCGCCGTTTTTCGATCACCATTTCGCCCGGCTCGGCTATTTCGACTCCGACCGCTACAACCTCTGGACCCGGCGCCATAACAACGAATGGATCGTCATCGCCGAGGACCTGACCCTGCACGAGTGCTTCGCCGAGATGCGTGACAATCCGTGGTTTCATTTCTGATTCCATTTCCGTGCGGAAGGTTTGACCGCAGGATTGTCGCCGCCTCCAATTTTGCCCACCGGTTTTCCATCCCAACATTGTCCGTCATGCCCTCTTCGTTCGAGAGATCCCGCGCCAGTGAAAGCCCTGAAGTCGCAACCTACCGGGCGCTGCGCGCCGCCGGCAGTTCGTGGGTCAAAAAGATCATGCGACATCCCGCCACGAAGCGTTTCGACGTGATCAAGGCCGCGAAAAAGCTGACGGTGTCCGTCGACGGTCGCACGCTTGTCTTTGAAGACGAAACCGAGTCGTCCGTGCTCATGGACTACTTCCTTTTCGACTATCGTCCCGAGGGGAAATCAGTCGTCGAGAGCTGCGTCTTCGCGCCGGGAGAGTTCACCCGCCTGGAAGCCGACCTGCACCAGGCCAAAATGCAATCGCGCACGTCCCTTTTCGAAGTCGTCGCCGTGCATGAACGGGAGCCGAAACTCATCCTCCGCGATCGGCTCGTGAAGGGTGTTCCGGATATCGACCTCATCGATGTTGGGTTTTCCGAAACCGTGCGCCGCAGTGACGCCAGAAGGCTGCTCTTCATCCGCCTGATTTCGGTGCACGGACTCCACATGACGAGCGGCTTCTCGTTCACCTTCGATCCGAGGCACGAGTTCGCGCTCATTGACGAATATCGCCGTGCCCTGTGGTCGGCCCCTGCTCAGCATCAAGCCCATCGGCGCATGGTTTATTATCTCGGCCTGAAGCGCAGAATTGGCCTGCCCCAGGCCTACGCGGATGTCGTGCCGTCCGTGCCATTGGCGCCCGATCGAAACGACTGATTCTCACCATCGTCGCCGGCAGGGCCGGCCCGCTTGCTTGTAGAATGAAACTCGGCCGCGCGAAGCCGAAGAAACGTTCGCGATGAAAAAAGAACGCGCCGTCCACCTCAGTGTGCCTTCTCCCGCGCCCTTTGTTTTTAGCTGGGCGCACTGCGTTCTCGATCCGTGAGCTTCTCCGTCTTCGCCCATCTCAATGTCGCCGGCCAGCCGGGCGCGACGCCATGGGATGAAGGGCTCCGCCACGCGATGCGCGAAGACGGCCGCGCCGTGCATGAAGAAACGGTGTGATCTGGCTCGCGGCGCGCGCCAATCAGAGTAGTCATCAATCGCCGTCCGGTTCCGCCCATGAGCGTTTTCCCCACTTCCGACGAGCCCGTGGAACCGCTGGCTGCGCGGATGCTCAACGAGTTCGTGTATTGCCCGCGATTATTCTATTACGAGCACGTCGAGGGCGTGTTCGTCCACAATGCGGATACGCGGCGCGGGGCGGCGCTGCACAAGCGCGTCGATGCGGGCAAGGGCGCACTGCCGGCAGCGCAGCCAGCCGCCGAAAATAAATCCGCCGCGACCGCCGCGTCCGGCGAGTCTGCTGAAGTCGAAAACCCGAAATCGGAAATCGAGAATGACGTGATTCACTCTCGTTCGGTCTCGCTCGCGTCCGACCGGCTCGGCGTCACGGCGAAAATGGATCTGGTCGAGGTGCGGGGCGGTGCGACGAGCCCCGGCGGCGACTTGCCCGGTCCACTCACGGTGTGCCCGGTCGACTACAAGATCGGCTCGCCGCGCGAAGGCGACGCGGGGCCGGAGATCTGGGATGCGGATCGCATGCAGCTCGGACTGCAATGCCTGATCCTGCGCGACAACGGCTACACGTGCACCGAAGGCGTCATCTATTATCGCGGCACGCAACAGCGCGTGCCGCTGGCGGCGACCGCGGAGCTGGAGACGTGGATTCTGGCGCAGATCGCGGCGGCCCGACGGGCGATGCTGGGGCCGATTCCGCCGCCGCTCACCGATTCGCCGAAATGCGCGCGGTGCTCGCTGGTCACCGTTTGCCTGCCCGATGAGACGCGGCTGCTCCACGAGGCGCCGTCGCATCCCGATGATGAGGATGCGCCGCCGACGCAGGACATGTTTGGTTTCGCGCTGGAGTTTGGCGCCGTCCGCGAATTGCCGATACGCGGCCGGCCGGCGGGGGCGGCCGGGGGCGACATCGTCTCGTCGGGCGCCGCCGCGTTACCCGCCAGAAAGCCGCCGCGGCGGTTGATCGCCGCGCGCGACGACAAGAAGCCGCTCTACATCGCGACGGCCGGCGTGAGCGTGGGCCGCAAGGCAGAGCTCGTGCAGGTGCGCGAGAAAGGCGAAGTGCTGGCGGAAGTGCGGATCAGCGATTTGAGCCACGTGGCGATCTTCGGCGCGGCGTCGGTCTCGACGGCGCTCCTCCAGACCTTGTGCGAGAAGGACATTGCGGTGAGTTACTTCTCGAGCGGTGGGTTTTTCTACGGGCTGACGCGCGGGCAGAGTCTGAAAAACGTGTTCACGCGAATCGCGCAGTTCGGCGTGGCGGCGGATCCGATGGAAACGTTGCGGATCGCGCGGCTGATGGTGAACGGCAAGATCCGCAACCAGCGCAAAATGATCATGCGCAATCACAGTGCCGCGCCGATGCTGGCGACGGAGCGCTTGAAGTATGCGGCGCAGGCTGCGCTCGAGGCGAAGACGATCGAGGAACTGCTCGGCATTGAAGGATCGGCGGCGCTCGTCTACTTCGAAAACTTTTCGGGGATGATCAAACTCGGCGAAAACAACGTCGATGAAGCGATCGTCGGCGAGGGCGCCGGCGCTCGGGAAAAAACCGATGCGCCCGTCGCCGCGACGCCGGTGCGCAGCAAGCGCGACGCGCCCGGCCAGCAGTTTTTCTCGTTCGATTTCACGCGCCGCAACCGGCGTCCGCCGCGCGACGCGGTGAACGCGCTGTTGTCGCTCGGCTACAGCATGCTGGCGCGCGATTGCACCGTGGCGGCGCACGCGGTGGGTTTCGACCCGTATGTGGGTTTTTACCACCAGCCGCGTTTCGGCCGGCCGGCGCTGGCGCTCGACCTGATGGAGGAATTTCGCCCGTTGATCGCGGACTCGGTCGCGCTGACGTTGATCAACACGCGCGTGATCAGCCCGACGGATTTCGTGCGCGCGGGCGACGCCGTGAACCTGAGCGCGGAAGGGCGGAAGCGTTTCTTCAGCGCGTATGAGCAGCGGCTCAACGCGACGATCGTGCATCCGGTTTTCGACTACCAGGTGAGCTATCGCCGCGCGCTGGAATTGCAGGCGCGGCTGCTGGCGAAGGCGCTGACGGGCGAGATCGAGCAATACGTGCCGTTCACGACCCGATAGGAATCGCGCAACGCGATTCCTGACGCCGCGCTGCGCACGGGCCAAGCAGCCGGGCGCATCTGTCGGTTCGCAGTATTGGTAGGTGGCGCGCCCGCCGCGCAACGTGGCGCGGCAACCGCGCCACCTGCACGAGCTACCGCCAACCGTGAGCTGCGGCCGGAGGGTCCTATTATTGCTCTGCGATCTCGACTTCGTATGGCCGCAGGCCATTTAAGGAATTCGCGGAGCGAATTCCTCTCATGCGCCACACCTACATCGTGAGCTACGACATCGCAGACCCCAAACGGCTGCGAAAGGTGTTTCGCGTATGTCAGGATTACGGGAACCATCTGCAGTATTCGGTCTTCGAATGCGACCTGAGCGCGACGGAACGCGTGGAGTTGGAGAGCAAGTTGAAGGCGGTGATTCATCACGACGACGATCAGGTGCTATTCATCGAGCTCGGCCTGGCGGAGAGTCGTGGCGATCGGCAGATCACGGCGCTTGGGCAGGCATATCATCATTTCGACGAGCCGTGCTATGTGGTGTAGCGCTGGAATTGGTGAAGAAACCAAGTGCTTTTTTTTGGCGAAACCGGCAGCGAGCAGCAGGATGATGGCCCACGTCCGCACGCCGCTCGCGCGCTGCGTGAAAACACCTTATGTCAAAACCATCCGCGCCCGGGCCGCCGAAAGAGTACGGAATCCCCGGCCGCTCGCAAAGTCATCCCTCGGCCCCTGTGCTTTCGTCACTTATAGGAGTGACATCTCCGCGCTCGATCGAGCGCGGCCCC
>JAUSID010000010.1 GCA_030648295.1 Opitutaceae bacterium
GGTCCTTGGTCCTTGGTCCTTGGTCCTTGGTCCTTGGTCCTTGGTCCTTGGTCCTTGGTCCTTGGTCCTTGGTCCTTGGTCCTTGGTCCTTGGTCCTTGGTCCTTGGTCCTTGGTCCTTGGTCCTTGGTCCTTGGTCCTTCATCATTTTCCCCTCACTCCCTCATTCCCTTCTTCCCTCTTCTTTCCCCTTTAACTCTCACCTTCACTTTCACTCTCACTCCCTTCACTTCCCAATCCACTCCATCCACGGCAGCACGACGAAGAGGAAGACGAGCAGGTAGATCGCACCGAAGATGGCGCCAAGCCGCCAGTAGTCGCGCGAGGGCAGATAGCCCGAGCCGTAGTAAATCGGGCCGGGTCCGGTCGCGTAGGGCGTCACGATGCCCATGAGCCCAAACGTCAGGCATAGTTGCAGCGCAAACGTGGGCAGGTTGACGCCGGGAATCGCCTGACCGAGCACCAACATCATCGGCAGCATGGCAGTCGCGTGCGCCGTCGTGCTCGCGAACAGGTAATGGCTGCAAAAAAAGAGCAGCAGCAGCCCGAACGTCGCCGTCCCCGGCGCCACATTCACGAGCGCATGCGACGCGCCTGCCGCGAGCCACTTGACGAACCCGACCCGGCTCAATCCATCCGCCAGCGCGACCAGGGTGGCGAACCACGCCAGCGTGTTCCAGGCCGCGCGATTGCCGGTGATGTCCTCCCATTGCACGATGCCCGTGAGCAGCATCAAGGCGATCGCGATGAGCGCGACCATCGTCGGGTGAACGGCGTCGGCGCCGAAAACCCATAGTACTAGCGCCAGCGATACGAGCACGGCGAGCACGATTTCCCGGCGGGAGATCCGGCCCAGCTTCGCCAGCTCATCCGCGGCCCAGACCTGCACCGCCCGACCCTGCTTGATTTCGGGTGGATACAGCCACCAGGTCAGCACCGGCACGAGCCCGAGCAGCAGCACGCCCGCGGGGAGAAAGGCCACGAACCAGGTCGTCCACTCGAGCGTGAAACCGACCGTCTTGCGCACGAGTTCGAGCGCGAGGACGTTCGTCGCCAGCCCGGTGAGAAACATGGAACTCGTCACGCAGGTCGACGCGATCGCGACCCACATCAGGTAGGAACCCAGCCGGCGCGCGGAGGGATCGTTGGGCCGCGAGTCGTACAACGGCGGCAGGTTGCGCACGATGGGATAAATCGTGCCGCCGCTGCGCGCCGTGTTCGAAGGGGTGAACGGCGCCAGCAGCAGATCGGCGAACGCGATCGCATAGCCGAGCGTGAGCGTATGGCCGCCCATCTTGCGCACCAGCCCGAGCGCGAGCCGCCGGCCCAGCCCGGTCTTCTCGTAGCCGAGCGCGAACATGAAGGCGCCGAAGATCAGCCACACCGTGCTGTTCGAGAAACCGGACAGCGCCCAGGACAACGCCGCCTGCTCGGGGCGAAACCCCGTGCGCGCGAGTTCCTCCGGGCTGAAAAGTATCCAGGGCGACAGGACGCCGACAATCGTCACGCTGATCAACCCCACCGCGCCGCCAGGCAAAGGTTCGAGCACGAGCGCCGCCACCGCGCTGGTGAAGACCGCAAAATAGTACCACGCATGCGGCGCGAGCCCGGCGGGCACCGGCAATAGCGCGATGACAATCGCGACGAGCATCGGGACCATCGCGCGCCACGGTTGCAGCCGGCGCTTTGCCGGCAGGTTGGGCGGCGGCGCGCCCGCGACGATGCCTTCGACCGTGGTGCGCGTCTCGCCGTCCGTGGTCGCAAGGGTGCCCGGCGCACTATTCGTGAGCCCCGACGGAGTCACGGGATTGAGAGGCGGATTCATGCCGTCGCCGCTCCTATTATTTTTTCGGTGAACGCCACCGTGCCGAGGTTGCCGCCGAGGTCGGGCGTCCGTTCGCCGCGGCCGAGCACGGCCTCCACCGCGCGTTCGACCCGGCGCGCCGCCGCGGGTTCGCCCAGCCAGTCGAGCATCATCGCCAGCGCCAGAATCGCACCGGTGGGATTCGCGATCCCCTTGCCCGCGATGTCCGGGGCTGAACCATGCACCGGCTCGAACAGCGACGGCGCCGTGCGCTCGGGATTCAGGTTCGCCGACGGATTCAGCCCCAATCCGCCGGTGATCGCGCCGGAAAGATCGGTGAGGATATCGCCGAAAAGATTCGAGCCCACGACGACATCGAAGAAGCCGGGCCGCCGGACAAAGTTCATCGCGATCGCGTCGATGTGCTGCTTGTCGGTTTCGACGTCGCGATATTCCGCACGCACAAGGTCGAGCACCTCGTCCCACAGCGTGAACGCGTACCGCTGCGCGTTCGATTTCGTCGCCAGCGTCAGCCGGTGCCGGCGTTTGCGGGCGAGTTCGAATCCGAATCGCAACGCGCGCTCGATGCCGCGCCGCGTGTGCAGCGCGCTCTGCACCGCGAACTCATCCGGGTGGCCGATCCGGAACCGCCCGCCGTTGTCGACGTATTCACCTTCCGAATTCTCGCGAATCACCACGAGGTCGACCGTCGGCGCGCCCGCCAGCGGTCCGGGAACGCCGGGAAACGTCCGCGCCGGCCGGACGCACGCCCATTGGTCGAACGTCTGGCGGATCGTGATCAGCGGTTTCAGCGTGATGTAGTCCGGCAACCGCTGCGGCCATCCCACCGCGCCCAGGAAAATCGCGTCAAAGGGCCGCAGCGTCGCGATGAAATCCGGCGGCGCGACCACCCCATGTTGGTCGTAATAGCGACAGCCCCAATCGAACCGCGTGAGTTCGAAACGGGAACTTTCGATGGACGGTTCGAGGGCGCGAAGCACCGCGACGGCCGCGTCCGTCACGTCGACTCCAATGCCGTCCCCGGGGTAGAGGGCGATCCGGTGGGTTTTCAATCCGGCCGGATTCAAAGGTCCGCGAGGCCGAGTGCAAACCCTGTCGAAGACGTGAAAGACGCAGAAGACTCGGGAGACTTGGAAGACGCGGAAGACGCGGAAGACGGGAAGACGGGAAGACGGGGAAGACAGGAGAGGGTGAAGACCCCGAAGACCGGGGCGTCCCATTCGTGGGACGGGGGTGTTTCAATTCTGGCCAGGGGACGGAGATCCGCGAAGGGGCGATCATTTTAATCCGTTGATCGACAGCGGGTATCGGCCGGGTGACCGCGCTGGCACTCCGCCTGCAATCCCCCGGTCCCACGCGCCCGCTGGCGTCCCCCTGCGCCGCGGCGGATCCGCACCATTCCACCTTTTTCGCCACCATGTTTTTCGAAAGCTTTCTCCAGGATGTCCGCATCGGGCTCCGTGTCCTGATCAAGGAAAAGAGTTTCTGCGCGCTCGCCGTCTTTGTCCTCGCGCTCGGCATTTGTGCGGTCACCACGCAGTTCAGCATCGTGAATGGCGTCATGCTGCGCGGGTTCTCGTTTCCGAACGCCAGCCGGCTGACGAGCATCCAGTTTATCGACCCGTCGCCGACCGCGCAGCCGAATCCCTTCGGCGGCGTGTCCAGTCAGATCCTCGCGCTGGATTACCAGGAACTCGCCGCCACCCAGCGCTCGTTCGAATTCGTCGCGGCCTACACCGCCCAGGCCACGGTCAATCTCAGCTACAACGAAAATCCGCAGCGGTACACCGGCGCTTACGTGACGGAGAATTTCCTGAAGGCGCTCGGCGTCGCGCCGATTCTCGGCCGCGACTTTACCGCGGCCGACAACGTGCCCGGCGCCGAAAAGGTCACCCTGATCAGCCACAAGCTGTGGCAGCGCGACTTCGCCGGTAACCCGAATGTCGTGGGCACGGCCGTCCGCCTGAATGGCAAGCCAGCGACGGTGATCGGCGTCACGCCGCCGAGGTTCGCGTTTCCTCTCACCGAGGAAATCTGGATTCCGTTCTTCAACGAGTACCCGGCCCGGCCGCGCTCCGAGCGCGGCCTGCCCGGCGGTTCGCCCTCGGTATTGGGAACACTGCGACGCGACGTCACCTTGGAACAGGCTGAGAGCGAAATCACGTCCTTTGCCCGCCGGCTCGCGGCGGAGTTCGTCGAGACGAACAAGCAGTTCAACACCGGCAAGGTCGAGCCGCTGATCAAGGCGTTCACCCCGCGACAGATTCAAGGCCTGCTCCTCTCGATGCTCGGCGTGTGCGTCGCCGTGCTGCTGCTTGCCTGCGCCAACGTCATGAACATGCAGTTTGCCCGCGCCACCTTGCGGGCGAAGGAGCTCGCCGTTCGCTCCTCCCTCGGCGCCACGCGCGCGCGGCTCATCCGGCAAATGCTGACCGAAAGCCTGCTGCTCGCCATCATCGGCGCCATCGCCGGGGTCGGACTCGCGTATTGGGCGACGGATTTTCTCCAGGCCACGGTCAAAAACCTGCAGGCCCCGATCCCGTCGCACATCAGCTTCGAAATCGATGCGCCCGTCCTCGTATTCGTCGTCGCCGCAACGATGCTCTCCGCGGTCATTTCCGGCGTGCTGCCGGCATGGATGGCGTCCCGCGCCAGCCCGGTCGAGGTGTTGAAGGAAGCCGGACGCGGCAACACCAGCCGCGCGGTCAGCTTCGTCACCCGGGGCCTCGTGGTGACGCAAATCGTCCTGACCTGCATCATCCTTATCGCGTCGCTGCTCCAGGTACAGTCCATCCTCCGTCAGCAGAAGATCGACCACGGCTACGACACCGTCGGACTGATTACCGCCCGGATGGGGCTGATGGAGGGGGACTATCCGACGTCCGACGCCCGGCGGCTCTTCTATTCCCGGCTGCTGCGCGAGCTGCGTTCGAATTCCGAGGTCGAGCACGTGGCGCTGACCAACCGGCTGCGCATGGCGTTCACCACGACGGGGCCCGGCCGAATCGAGCTCGACGGCCGGGAGTACAAGGAGGATCGCGATCGGCCGAACGTTAACATCGAGCTCGTGAGCGACGGGTATTTTGCCGCGCTCGGGATGAAGCTGCACGAGGGCCGCGACTTCACGGAGGAGGACGTCGATTCCAAACAACCGGTGGCGATCGTGAACGCGACCTTCGCCCGGAAACATTTTGGCCACGAGAGCGCGATTGGCCGCCGCTTCCGCACCGTGGCCAGCAACGGCCAGCTCTTCGGCCCGTGGCGGTCCATCGTGGGCGTCGTATCCGACGTCAGGATGCTGGGGCCGTTCAACAACCCGAATGCGGAGGAATACGGTTTCTACCTGCCGCTGACCTCGGGCGCGTTCGGGCCACCGCGCGGCGCAGTCGCACCGCAATTCTGCACCATCGTCGTGAAGCCGCGGTCGGTCGCGGTGGGCGGCAGCGCCGCCGCGTTCGCGAACAATCTTCGCCGGATGGTCAACCGCGTGGATCCCAACCTGCCGCTCTATTTCATCGGCACACCCGCGGAGAACCTCGACGCGTTTCTCGGCACCAATCGGATCATCGCCGGAATGTTTTCCGTGTTCGGCTTGGTCGCCATGGTGCTCGCCTCGGTCGGGCTCTACGGCGTCACGAGTTTCTCCGTCAACCAGCGCACGTCGGAGTTCGGCATCCGCATGGCGCTCGGCGCCGACAACAACCGAATCCTCGGGATGGTGATGCGCCAGGGATTCGTGCAGCTCGCGGTGGGCCTGGTGCTGGGACTCGGGCTCGCTGCGGCCATCGCGACCTTCGGGGCCGCGGGCATCCGGCAGCAGCTTTTCCGCACCGATCCAATGGATCCGCTCACCTACGCGGCGGTCGCGGTCCTGCTCGCGCTCGTATCACTCGTCGCCACGCTCGTGCCGGCGCGCCGGGCGACGCGCGTGGATCCGATGATCGCACTGCGAGCGGAATGAACGCGATTTCGGATTTCGGATCGCGGATGGCGGATTGCGGATGGCGGATTACCAAACGCCTGACCTTTCAGCCCATAATTTCCTCGCAATTTCCGCGACTCGTTAACCCGGATATTTCACACCCCGAATGACCGGTCGAACGCGCTGTCGTAGCGGAACGCGTGAGCGTTTCGCCGAACTCGGTCGCAAAAGCCTCACGGCTTCTGCTACGGTGCGAATTATCCGGGTTAGGGGTTGCCCCGGGGAACGTCTTCATTGGATTCCGCGGCTGGAACAGCCGCAGCCGCTGCCCAGAGGTGACCAATCATGAATGACGGCCCCGCATCCCGCCTCTCACATCCCGCCTCCCGCACCTCGCATCCCATCCCACGCGTCTACCGGAATTCCGGTAGTTTGGGTGATGGGCGCGGGCCGCGTCGCCGTGCTATTGCAGCGTTGTGCCTGGAGACGCACGCCAAAACCCCGCCTCGGGCCACCGGCGCCAGACGCGCCCGAGGCGGGTAAAATTCGAACTCAACCGCACTGCGGTTGCAGCGTGATGGCGCCGCCGGCACCTACGCTGAACACCTTATCGTTTGCGGCCGGCAAATGCCGTAAGATCTGCCGTTGATGGCGGCTGTGAACACAGGAACCTATTATGGCAAAAAAAGCAGAGGCGGCCGTATGACCGCAGCAAAGAACCGGGCCGCTAAATCGACGGGCGGCAAAGGCCGCGTCGCGAAGCGCCCCGCAGGTCGGAACATCATGAAGACCTGACAGCAAGCGCTGTGATCCCGAGGCCGTCTCACGACGGCCTCTTTTTTGCGATGCACCGGAGCCCCCGCGCTGCGGTCTCAACCTCAGCAACGGCCAAGGGGCCGGGGGCCCCCAGGGTCAGCCGATGGGTCCCGAACGTTCATGGATTGACGGTATATACCTCCACCAGACCCACGCCGGTGGGAGTGCCGTTTCCGCCGACGTGAACGGTGTAGCTGCCGGGCGCGAGCGTGACGAGCAAGGCGGCATCCTTGGAGTCGTTTTCGAGCGTGAACGCGCCCACGGCATTGAACGCCGCCGCGAGCTCGCGGGTGCCGGCCCAGTTGTCGTTTGCGCCGATGAGCGTCGAACCCGCGTAGACTTCGATCCGGGGATCCAGAGAATGACCGCGTCGCCCACGCGGTAATACTCGGGATGATCGACTTCGAAGCTGCGTGAGCCGACCGTCACGCGCGAGGTGGTGACCTGGCTGCGGGTGTTTGGAACCTCGCTGCGAAACGAGTCGTCGCGCGTCCCGGCCTGGATGATGGCGGCCGGCGAGATTCCGGTGCGGCGCAAGATCGTGTTCGATGCCGGATCGTCACCGTTGCCGGCGCCGGCCAATACGACGCCGCTCCGATTGAGCCGAATCGTCCCAAGCACCTCCCAGGTTCCCGCCGCGAGTTGAAGCGTGCCGCGATAGCCATCGGCCTGAACCGGCAGCGCGCCGACTTCGTCGAGTGCGGCTTGAATCCGCGCCGTCTGGTCACCGGCGGCGGGTGCAAGGGTGCGGACGATGGGCACGACTGGCAGCGGCACCCCGCCGCCGCGATAGCCGGCGTGCGAAAAATCAGGAATCCGGTTGCCGTTCGCGTCGGCGGGGAAGGTGAGCCGGCCCGAGGCATCGACGGTCACGAGCGTGGAATTCCACGCTCGGATGACCGGCGCCGCGCAGAGGAACGCGAGGAC
The DNA here is from genome assembly GCA_030648295.1 of Opitutaceae bacterium. Lineage (GTDB taxonomy): Bacteria > Verrucomicrobiota > Verrucomicrobiia > Opitutales > Opitutaceae > ER46. The sequence continues at coordinate 7,489 of JAUSID010000010.1, forward strand.
GCCGCAAACAATAAGGGACGGATTTCGCATTGGCGGAGGCGAAGGAGCGATGAAGGTCAATGCGACGTCGGTTCGCGACCACGAGCTTTTGATCCATCAGCTCGCCCCCCCCGCCACTCGGCCGGTCTCGGCGCCCGGTTTAGAAACTGATCCGGTTCGTCCAGACGTATTGGCGCGGTTCGCCGACGAACGTCGCGCCGATATCCTCTTCGCGCGTGAACCCGGTGGTGGCGGACGGACGCAGATCCACGTTGTACCTGTTGAAGGCGTTGTTCACGTTCAGCTGCGTGCTGTAAAGGTAACGCCCGATCTTCCGGCGATAACTGATGAACGGGCTCACCTGTGGGTTGATGTCGACCTCCTGATAGAGCTTGCGAACGTTGCCGCCGCCGTCGCCCGGCTCCTGGTACCAGTACGTCCGCTTGTCGATATCCCACCGGATGGTCCCGCCGATGGTGACGCCTTTCATGACGCCTTCGCTGAAATCATAGGAGTTGGTGAACACGAAACGGTACAGCGGATGCCCGATGGTCGGCTCGCCCGATTCCGACAGCACGAGTACGCCGTCCAGGTGCGCGGGGTCGTCGTAGGCGTAGGGGATTTCCGAGACCGGCACGCCGGCGCGCAGCGTCCGGGCCTGCTGGCCCGACGCGGTCTGGAACCAGCGCAGCGCGCGAAAGACCGTGCTGTTGTTCGTGATCCGCCCGTTCACCTGCTGGGTCGAGCCGGTGCCGTAGGCATAATACGGATTCGTCCGATCGCTCATCATGCCGACCGTCAGCTGCGTGTTCGTGGCGCCGACGACGGCAGTGCGCAGCGCACTCGTCTGGTTCACGGCCGTGATGCCCGCGGGATCGGTCGGAACGAGGAATGGTGTCCCGTCCGCATAGGTCACGCCGCCGGTCGTCCGGTTGTAGTGGAACTCGTCGTTCCACAGCAGCGGAAACGATGACGCGGTCAGAATTTTGCCGTCCTGCTGGGTGAACCCGAGCCGCGAGCGCCAGTTCTTCGTCGGCGCGGCCGTGAGGATCACCTCCAGGCCGCTCGACTTCTTATCGAGGCTCACCCACTGGTTCCGCTGCGAGGGATTGTAGGCATCGTTGATGCCGACGGGATTGATGATGTCGCGGTTGCCGGTGCCGTAGTTGAAATTCTCGTTCTTCGACTCCGCGCGGTAATAAGCGACCGAGCCCGAGAAACGTCCGCCCATCAGCTCGTATTTGAATCCGATTTCCTGGCTGAATCCCTCCGTGTCCTTTGGCGCATTGCCATACGGATCGTTCGAACCCTTCGCGGGATCAAAAGTCTGGCCGATATTGTAGTATCCATACAGCCAGGGTTTGAACCGGTAGTTGAGGCCGAGGTTGTAGCTATGGTTGTCCTTTTCCACCTCGGTCCACGGCTGCGTGCCTGTGGCGTTCGTGTTGGGGCGCAGGCTCCATGTCTTCGACATCCGGTAACCCATCAGCGTCGTCAGCCGTTCGTTGAGCCAGCGGGTGTAGTTCGCGAGGTAGACGCCCGAGTTGTCGTTTTCCTCCGCGTAGTTGCCCACGTTCGCGCCGCCGACGCCGGTGAAGCCGGGCACGAGCGAAACGAGGCCCAGCGGATTGTTGGCGCTGGCAAAGTTCGGGTTCCGCACGTTCTGCTGGAGCAGGACGTAGTTTTTCCCGTTCATCGTGATTTGGCGCGTGCCGATGCGGAAGCCAGGCTTCTTGATCGGGCCGTCCTGGACGGACCAATACACGGTCGGCAGCTCGGCGCGGCCGAGCTGGTTTGTGCCCGTGGTTCCGCCTGCCGCCGCCGGTCGCGGATTCGAGAGATCGTAGAGCTGAAAATTCGCGTCGGCCTCGTAGTAGCGGTAATTCACGTTGCCGCCGGAGCTGAAATTATAGTCGTAGCCGATCACGGTCTGGCTGCTGGCCTTGCCGTTGAAGAGCTCGTTCGTGATCACGGCGTTCGCGCGATACGCGCGCCGTTTGCCCGCGTTGCGATCCATCCGGAAGGACGAACTGTTCGCCCACGTCTCGAGCGGATTGCTGGTGTTGAACGCGCGCGGTGCGAGCAACGAGCCGCCGTCCGGCCCGCGCTGGTTCACCGAAAGATCGTAAATCGCGCCGAAGGAGGTCGCGAGCCACCTGGTCCAGACCGTCTCGACGCTGCCCGTGTAGGTTTCCGACGCAATGTCCTCGGATTGCGTCCAGCCCGACCACGACGACGCGTTGTCGTAACTCAGCCGGCCGTTGACGATCGGCCCGGCGGGATACGGCTGGCCGGTTCGCGGGTTGGTCGCTCCGGCCTGATCGGTCGCGAGCAGGTACAACAGCGAATAATTGTGGCGCGGGTCGCGCGTCGCGTTGCCAAAACTCAGGCTGTCGCCGCGCGTCGAGATGATCCGATCGTTGTCCGCCTTCCGGCCCGTGACGCGCAGCGTGGTGTTGAACGGCAGCCGCGCGGCAAACGCGGCGTAATAAGCATCGGTCTTGCTGCTGATGAACAGCCGGCGGTAGCTCTGATCCTCGCTCAACGCGACGAAGCGCACGGCGACGTTCTTCAATCCGTAGTTCGCGTCGAACTCCCACCGCTTCGAGCCGTATTGATCGATCCGCAGGCTGCCGCTGCCCGCGCGGTTGGGGCGTCCGTCCGAGCCAAACTTGGCGCGCTTGGACTGCGTGTTGGCAAAGCCGCCGGCGCCGCTCGCGCCGTAGAGCAACGCGTTCGCGCCCTTGATCACCTCGACGCGCTCGGTGTCGAACGTGTCGTTGATGCTTGTCCGCGTTGAGCTCGCGATAAATCCATCGCGCCGCGTGACGCCGGCCGTGAGCCCGCGTGAGCCGACCTGCGCGACGCTGAAGCGATCGCCGGGCTGGTTGTTGTTTGAATCGCTATCAGGCGTTGCGAGCACCTGTCCGACGCCGGCGCCGTAGTTGTTGAGCAGTTCCTCCACGCTGGTGGTCGCGACATCCTGCATGAACTGCTCGGTGAAAATATCGGCGGCGACGGGCGCCTTGAGCAACGGCATGTTGAACGCGCTGATCGAATTCGAATTCACCGCGCCATAACTGGTGTCCTTGTCCGTGCTCACCTCGAAAGGATTCAGCAGGACGACGCCCGACTGCTGCCCCTGATCGGCCTGCATCGCCGCCATTTCCCCGGGGTCGAGCTGACCGTTGCCGTTCTTGTCGTAACGCGCGAGCGTCGCGGCGGAGACGCTGGCGGCATGGGGGAGGGAGGTTTGGGCGCGGAGCGGAAGCGCCGCGACGAGCGCCATGGTCGTGGCGAGCGCGCAAAAAAAGACGGGATTTAGACGGGTGTTCATGGGTCAAAAGGGCCGCAGGTCGGGACGGCCGGGGTCAGGGTGTCGAGTCGGGCGGGAGCGAATGCGAACGATCCGGAAGTCACGCGAACTTTTTTGGTTATGTCGTTAATCGATGCCACCGGTGCTCCCTCTTGTCACGCTGATGTGCGTGCGGCAGCAGCGGACGCGCCAATGCACACGCGGCACTGGAGTCACGGCGCCCGCGCCGCGGCCCGCCGCAGGACGCCATCACGTTCGGCTGCCGCTCCCGATCAAAACGCGCCGCCGTCCGCCTTGGTGCCGCAGACGCTGACGTCGAGGCCCAGCTCGGCCGCGAGCGCCGCCTTGGTGTAGAGCGCGAGATCGGCTTCCTTCGCCGAATGTGCGTACGCGACCTGGATGTGGTTCGCCTTGTGCCGCGCCATCATCTGGTCGCGCGTCACGCCGTAGGTCACCGCGTGCATGATTGGCCATTGCACGGTCGTCTCCCTCCAGCGGCGCTCCGTCTCCGCGGCGGGCAGGCTCACCACCTTCGCGCGGCCGAGATCCATCCGCAGCCGGCCGTTCTCGACGAAGACGCGGCTCCAGACGATTTCACCGGGCTTGGCGATGCCGCGCACGGTGCCTCCGCCCAGCCGGAAATACATCGGCGGCTGCCGCATCGAGTCGGTACCCTTGTATCCGCCAATATGATGCGCGGGGGGCGCGCTGCCGGAGATGAGGAATACCCAGACATAATCCGCGGTGGTGCCGCTGCGGTCCCAATCACCCCAGCGCAGATCGTGCAGCGTGTTCTCGACCGGCTGGCCGAGCGCGGCGTGGACGCGGTTCGTAAAAAGGCCGTCGAGTCCGGCGCACTCGTCGACCTCGTTGAAATGGGTCAACGGCTCGCCCTTGCGGATCACCCGGCCGGCCGCGTTCTTCACCGGCGGCCGATCGCTGTTGTTGAGCAGGCCTTCCACCAGATCGCTCGCCGGCAGGAGGTCCTTCAACCCCTGCTGGTATTGGATGCCAATGGTCTCGCAGCCGAACTCGTCCGCGATGCGCAATGCGGCGATATAGGTCTTGCACTGCCACAGTACCTGCCGCTCGGTGAGCTCCGTCGCCTCATCGGTGCCCAGGTGGAATTTCATGCCCTTGCGCCGCAGCCAGTCGTACACCTCGCGGGCCTCCGGCTCGCTCACGCCCGTCGCCGCGGCATAAAGCGCGGACTGTGAAAGGCGCTCCTTGTAGACGCCGGTCGGGAACAGCAGTTCGTCGGGGATGATGGCGTTGTACATGCCCATGCAGCCCTCGTCGAACACGCCCATGATGGATTTCCGCCCGCGCAAATCGGCGGCCAGCCGCTTCGCCGTGGCGCGCGCCCGGGGAGGAACACTGGCGCCGGCCAGCGGTGTGACGTGCGGTATCCGATGTTTCAGGACTCCGGTTTTCAACCACGTCGCGAGGCCCCGGCGGAAGAAGTCGTCGTCGAACTTCTCGCTCCAGAGGGTGGAGTAGCGCACACCCGCCTTGGTGAGCGAGCCGTTGAGGTTCAGCATCCCGACGAGGCCGGGCCACGTGCCGCTCCAGTTGGCGACCGTGAGAATGGGGCCCTGGTGCGAGATCAGCCCGGCGAGCACATGATGGGAGTATTGCCAGACCGCCTCGGCCACGACGAGCGGCGCCGTGGGATCGATTTGGGCGAACACCGCCATGCCCTCTTTTTGCGAACCGATGAATCCATGTTTTTGCGCGGGCTGGTAGGGATGGGCGCGGACGAGCCGGTGACCCAGTTCGGCCACCGCGGCGGTGAGCGCCTGCTCCATCGCGTGCTGGGCCGGCCAGCAGACTTCATTGGCGGATGAGCGCAGATCGCCGCTGGCGACCAGGAAAACGTCTTTCGATTTAGCCATGGAAAATGTCGAGAGGATGATTGGAAATGGATGCGCGGGTGACGGCCGGGATTCGTTGCAACGTGTCGTGGCGCCCGCGCCGCGCAGCGAGCGGTGAGCTGCCGATCGCGGACTGATTGCGCCGTTGAATCGCGAGGCGCAAACACAAATCGATTGCCAGGCGCGCGGCGCCGTTACGCGAACGAATCGTCTGCCGGCCGCGCTCTGCCCGAGCGCGGATACGATTGCGGTGTCTGGCCCGGGGCGTTGTGTTGCTCGCGTGAGCAGTGCGCCCTCCACGATCAAAGGTATCAATGTCACCCGGCTCGACATCCCGTTGCACGTGCCGTTTGGCATCGCGGGCGGCGTGCAAGCTGCCGCCAACAACGTGCTGGTCACCGTCATGCTGGCGGACGGAACGCGCGGGCTCGGCGAAGCAGCGCCGCTGCCCGCCTACAACGGGGAGACGCAGCAACAGGCGTTCGACCTGTTGCTCGCCGCGAACGACCGCGTGGTCGGCCGCGATATCCGCGCGTGGCGCGAGATCGGCACCGATTTCGCGATGCACCCCGGCCCGACATGCGGCTCCGCGCGTTGCGCGCTCGAGACGGCGCTGCTCGACGCGATGTGCCGGCATGATCGCGTGCCGATGTGGAAGTTTTTCGGCGGCGCCGGCACCGGGCTCGAGACCGACATGACCATCACCACGGGAACGGCCGGGGAGGCGCGGGCTGGCGCGGCGGAAATCCGCCAGCGCGGCATCCGCGTGATCAAGGTGAAGATCGGCGGCGCCGAGGGCATCGCCGCGGATATGGCGAGGCTGCGCGCCATCCGGGAGGCGGCGCCGGATGCGCCCCTGATTCTCGACGGCAATGCCGGCCTTACCCGCGACGGCGCCACGGAGCTGGTGACGGCGCTCAAAGCCGCAGGCATTGCGCCTGCGTTGCTGGAGCAGTGGCTGCCGAAGGACGATCTCGCCGGCATGAGTGCCCTTGCCCGCGAATCGGGTTGGGCCGTCGCGGCCGACGAAAGTGTCCGGACAGTGGAGGATGTCGCGCGAATCGCGGACGCCGGCGCCGCGCAGATCGTTAATATCAAGCTGATGAAAGCCGGAATTGGTGCCGCGCTCGACGTTGCCCAGGCGGCGCGCGCCCGCGGGCTGGAACTCATGATCGGCGGCAACGTCGAATCCATCCTGGGCCTGACCACGTCGGCGTGTTTCGCCGCCGGACTCGGCGGCTTTCGTTATGCCGATCTGGATACGCAGTGGTTCATGGCCGCAAATCCATTTGCCGGCGGGTTCTCCGCGCGCGGCGGCATGCTGTCCCTGGCGGCCATCACCGCGGGCCACGGGGTCGATCTGGGCGCATAAAAAAAGCCTCCGCCGAAACGGCGGAGGCTCGGGAGAGAAACTGTCCTGGCTTACTTGTTCGCCTGGGCGGACACCTTGATCTCGGAGGAGACCTTGGTCACGCCCTGCGTGTCGAGAGCTAGGGCGATGGCGCGACCCACCACGGAGGCGCTGTCGGCCGAACCCTTGAGGCTCACCTCACCGCTCTTGGCCTTGACATCGATCATCGCCTTGGCGGTCTCCGGGTCAGCCTGGAGCTTGCCCTTGACCATCGTTTCGATGACGGAGTCGTCGGTCGAGCCGGTCGGCGCACCCACGGTGGTTTCCTTCGTCCGCACGATCGCGACGCCACCGTCGAGATCGGTCTGGATTTCTGCCGGCGAGAGCCGCCACTCGGTGATCCGCGTGGTCACGTCCGTGCTGGCAGCGGCGACCTCGGTCGAGCTGCTGGTCGAGCTGGTCGTGCCCGCGATACTCATGGAGGACGTGGTGTCGGTGCTCGGAGCCTGGGTGCTGCTGATATCAGTCGCGATGCTGGTCGAGGAGGATGTGTCCGTGCTGCTCGGCGTGGTCGTGCTGGTCGAAGACGTCGTATCCGTGCTCGGCGTCGTGCTGCCGGTCGTTCCGGCGATGGTGGTCGAGCTATCCTTCGATGGCGTGGAAGCCGTCGAGCTGGACGTCGTGTCCGTCGCGGCCACGCTGGTATCCTCGGTCTTCTTGCTCGTGTCGGTCGCGGCGCTGGTCGAGCCGGACGTTGAGCTCGTCGAGCCATAGGTGCTCGAGCCGGTGCTCGGCGACGTGGAGGTCGTGCTGCTGGTGCTGCTCGGCGAAGTCACCGACGTGTCAGTCGAGGTACTGCTCTCCTGCTGCCCCGCCTGGTCCTGCGTGTTGATGCTCGTGGTGCTGCTCGGGGTCTGGCTGCTCGTGGAGCCGAACGTCGAATCGCTCGATACGCCCGAACGTTGGTTGGCCGTGTCCGTGCTCGAGCCGGCGCTGCTCGTGGCGGTCGATCCGTAGGTCGAGCCCGTCGCCGCGGCGGAGCCCGCCACCGCAGTGGAGCCACCGAACGAAGTGTTGTCGGTGCTCGGCGTGGTCGAGGTGCTCGACGTGCTCGGCATGGTCGACGACGTGCTGGCGCTCGAGGACGGCGACGAGCTCGTGCTCGAACCGTAGGTGGTATTTTGATTCGCGGTGTCCGACGTGCTGCCGGTCGCGCTCAGGTTGCCCGACGTGCTCGCGGACTGGTTCGCGGCCACGCTGGTGTCAGTACTGGGGGAGCTCGTCTGAGCGGCCCCGTAGGTCGTCTCAGTCGACGTGCTTGGACTTACCGTGGTGGACGATGTCGTGGTCGACACGCCCGTCTCCGGATAAGTTGAGGATCGTGTGGTGTGACTGCAGCCACTGAGGATCAACCCCAGCAGTGCTGCAATTAAGACTGTGTTTTTCATAGGCGGATTGAGTTGCTCTGCGACTGACCGCGCTCACATCGATCGGTTCGCCAAACGGTCCCGACGCATCAAGTGGAGCACCGATTTTTTTCCGGGCGTTGGGTGCGATACAAAGATGCTTGAGGCCAACCTGTCTACAGGCGCGGAACTTGGGCTCGCCATGCGTGTTCCCGGCGTGTCGCGTCGTCCGGGAAGATATTCCGCTCCCGCGCGAATTTCGGCACCGGCATTTCCGCGATGATACAAAAAAACGCTGGCGAAACGCGGGAAGCGTTTCGCCAGCGGAGGCCGCCGGTTGGGCGGCGAGAAAACTCGAGTTCAGTAAACGATGATCGGATTAGGGATTCTTTACCGCGTCGTCGTCGATCCGGATCTTCGACGTGACTTTGTACACGCCGTCAGTGTCGAGTGCGAGCGCCATGGCGTGGGCGATCTGGCCGGCGTTCTGCGCCTTGCCCTCGAGCTGAATCTCACCCTTGCGGTCGGCATTGATGTCGAGTTTCAGGTTGGCCAGCTCGGCGTCCGCTTTGATCCGGCCTTCGACCGCGCTCTGCAGCGTCGACTTGTCCATCGTGCCGGTGGGCGCACCCGCGATGTCCTTCGTCCGAACGATCGGGCGCTTCGCCGCGATGTCCGCGTCGAGATCCTGCGCGTTCAACTTCCACTCGGTGTACTTCGCATGCAGCTTGTCGCCGGCGTTCGCAAGTGCGGCGGACGCGTCGCGGCCTGCTTCGCGGATTTCGCTACCAGCGGAACGAGTGGCGTCGCGCACGTCACGACCGGCTTCGCGCGTAGCCTCGGCCGCGTTGCTCGCGCCGCGTCGAACGTCAGCCGCGACTTCACGACTGGCGGCTTCGGTGCGCGCGGCGACGGTGGTGTCAGCCGGCGGTGGCGTCGTCGTCGAATCCGTCGCGGCGGTCGATGTGCGGGTGGATTTGTTGCAGCCGGTCAGGGCGAGACCGATGACCAGAGTCGTAAACAAGAGAGACTTTTTCATAAGTGAATTTGAGTTGCCTCGCGACTGACCGCCGCGGCGCCGACCGGTTCACGGGGTATTTTTCTGGCTTCGTGCGTTCCGCATGATTTCTCCTGTGTGCCCATGGCCACGAAATCTGCCCTTGTCACCGGCGCCTCCCGCGGCATTGGCCGCGGTATCGCCATCGAGCTCGCCCGCACCGGATGCCGGGTCGCGATCAACTATGCCGGCAACCTCGACGCGGCCCAGAAGGCGCTCGCCCTGGTGAAAACCGCGGGTGGTGATGGATTTGTCGTCCAGGGCGACGTGGCGGTAGCCGTCGATCGCGAACGGCTGGTGCGCGAAACGGTGGCGCGATTCGGCCGGATCGATCTGCTCGTCAACAACGCCGGCGTCGCGCCCAAGGTGCGCGCCGACGTGCTCGAAGCGGGCGAGGAAAGCTTCGACCGCTTGTTTGCCATCAACTTGAAGGGACCCTACTTCCTCTCCCAACTGGTCGCGCGGCAAATGCTCCAGCAGGAGCGCGATGGGGAGGGCTTCCGCGGCCGCATCGTCAATATAACGTCGATCTCCGTATATACAGCGTCGATAAATCGTGGTGATTATTGCATGGTAAAGGCGGGCTTGGCGATGATGACCAAGCTCTTCGCCGATCGGCTCGCGAACGACGGCATCAACGTTTACGAAATCCGGCCGGGTGTAATCGCCACCGACATGACCGGCGGAGTGAAAGAGAAATACGACAAGCTGATTCTCGAGCAGGGAATCACCCCCATCCGCCGATGGGGGAAACCCGAGGACATCGGCCGCGCCGTCCGCGCCATCAGCGAGGATCGGTTCCCTTTCTCCACCGGCGCCGTGTTCGACGTCGACGGTGGCTTCCATCTGCACCGGTTGTGATCACCGGCCGGCCGCGGGCAGGCGCGGAGGTGAACGACCGGTGGCGCCGTCGATCCAGAGTGTGGATACGCGAGCTATTTCAACAGCTTCGCGACGACCGTGAGATCGGCGACCAATCCCGCGATGCCCGCGGGGCGGTCGTCCGCGTCCATCCGCAAGATCGACGACGGGTGAACCGTGGCGACAAACGCGGCGGCCCACGGGACGTCGCGGAACACCTTGCCGCGTTCGCGCGTGACGCGAAATTGCGCCCCCATGAGCGTTTGGGCGGCGCTCGCCCCGAGGGCGATCAGCACCTACGGATGGAGCACCTGCATTTCCGCCTCGAGCCAGGGCCGGCAGGCGGCGATTTCGCGGGCGCTGGGTTTCTTATGCAGGCGACGCTTGCCCGCGGGTTCCCATTTGAGTGCTTGACCGCGTTGTCACGTAAACCTGGCCGCGAGCGATGCCCACGGCGACGAGCGTCTGATCGAGCAACCGGCCGGCGGGCCCAACGAACGGCTGGCCCTCGAGGTCTTCGCGATCGCCCGGCTGTTCGCCGACCATGAGGACGCGCGCGCGCGCCGGACCTTCGCCGAAAACGGTCTGCGTGCCGCGGCGCCACTACGGGCAACCCCGGCAGGACTGCGCGGCCTCACGCAGCGATTTGAGCGACAGCCGATCGGGGCAGGAATGGTTCGGCGGTCATCGGTTCCGCTAGGGTCGCGATCATGGCGCAAGCGACCGCGACGCGCGCGGCCTGTTGCCGGGTTTGGCCCCCCCCACGCCGAGCCCTGCAGCGTCGCAACGGTGCCTGGTCGCGCATGACGGCACTGAAGGGTAGGACTTTCGCCGGTCCTCACGCCAAGGCAGTTCCGCCGGGGGCGCAATCCGCGACTGCGCGTTTCTTGCTGTGCACTTATTGCGATTCGCGGCCAAATTTCGCCGAGGGAATGCCCCGCGCGGGGGCGGGTTTCCCCGATGACCTCACGTAATAGTTTCAGGACCACAACAGGTAGTGGTTGACCGGAAAAGGGACACTAGCCGTAGTGGCGTCCCGTCGAACTTTTGGCGTTCTCGCAATTTGCCTGCGCGCCGGCCTAGCCCGCTTCAACCGGTTTATTTTTTTGCCCATGTCTGCCACGTTGCTACCCCTTCCGTCCACCGATTCAACCCCACCGGCCGCCTCCACGTCGTCGCGCGCCGCGGCCTCCCATTCGTCCGCCCACGCGTCGTTGACGACCCGCATTTTTCCCGAACGTGTGCACGGCGCGCAACTGCTCAATCGTGCCATTCCAGCGGATGGCCGCATGGTCTTGAAACGTGACGGGTCCAAGGCGCGCTTTGACCTGAACAAGGTCACCCGCGCCATCGCGCTCGCGTTTCACGAGGTGCGGACCGAAAACGCACCGAATCCCTACCGCGATGACATGCTCGCTTGTTTTGGCCTGGAGGGCGAATCGTTCATCGAAGTGACGAAGATTGCGGCCGCGGTGTCGCAGATGCTGGAGCTTTATTATCGCGACGGCCGTCACCCGTCGATCGAACAGGTGCAGGATGCGGCCGAAAAGGCGATCGCCGCGGCCGGGCATTGGGAGGTCGCGCGGGCTTTCGTGCTTTACCGCGCCCGGCAATCGGAGCGCCGGCTGGTCCATTACTCGGACAACGGCATGGCCGATTACATCGCGATGGCGAAATACGCGCGCTACCGGCCCGAGCTGGGGCGGCGCGAAGTTTTTTCCGAGGGCGTGGAGCGCGTTCGCGACATGCACCTCGGTTTCTTTGCCGCCAAGCTCGAGCATCACGTGCCGACAACTCTACCCGCCGACGTGGCGGAACTTGCCGGCGAACGCGCCGAACTCCTGCTCCGCAGCCTGGGCGGCCAGCGGCTCGATCAGATCATCCGCGACGCCTTCGCGCAGGTCACGGCGAAGAAGGTCCTGCCGAGCATGCGTTCGATGCAATTCGGGGGCGAAGCGATCCTCAAGAACCACAGCCGGATGTTCAACTGCAGCTTTGGGAACGTCGACCGGCTCGAATTCTTCCGCGAATATTTTTTCCTGTTGCTGAGCGGTTGCGGCGTGGGCTTTTCCGTCCAGAAACACCACATCGCCATGCTGCCGCCGCTGCCGTCCCGCGGCGCCGACAGCGATCTGCCGGTCACGCACCACCATGTAGCCGACACGATCGAAGGGTGGTCTGACGCGCTGCACGCGCTTTTCCAGTCGTTCTACGAGGGCCACAAGGTGGAGTTCGACTACTCTGCCGTTCGTCCTCGGGGCGTGCCCTTGAAGACCTCCGGCGGCAAAGCGCCCGGGCACCTGCCGCTGAAGAAGGCGCTGCTGCGGGTCGAGGAAATCCTCGAGCAGGCCGTCGGCCGCGCGCTGCGCCCGATCGAGGTGTACGACATCAACATGTTCATCGCGAAGGCCGTGCTCGCCGGCGGTATCCGCCGTTCGGCGACGATCTGCCTGTTCTCCCCGGATGACGAGGAGATGATGAACGCCAAGACCGGCAAGTGGTTTGACCGGCACCCACAGCGCTCGGCCTCCAACAACTCGGCCGTGCTGTCCCGGAGCGATCGCAACGCGGAGCATTTCCGGAAACTGTTTCGGGCCCAGAAGGAATTCGGCGAGCCGGGCTTCTTCTTCTGCGATCACCCGGATGCCGGGTGCAATCCCTGCGCCGAAATCAGCCTTCTGCCGGTGGTGGACTGGGAGCTTTCGCCGGACGAGCTGAGCCGGCTCTTCTCCTGCGGTTACAAGGGCGACCTCCCCGGCACGACGCGGCTGTCCGGTTTCCAGCACTGCAATCTCACCACGATCAACGGGCACGCCGCCACCACCGAGACGGCGTTTCACCAGGCGGCCATTGCCGCGGCGGTGATCGGAACGCTGCAGGCCGCCTACACCGCCATGCCGTATCTCGGGGCGGTGACACGGCTGCTCAACGAGCATGATGCGCTGCTGGGGGTTTCGATTTGCGGGTTCATGGACAATCCCAACGTTCTGTTCGACCAGGAAATCCTCACGCGCGGGGCCCGGCTCTGCCGCGCGACAAACAAACTCGTGGCCGCACTGATCGGGATCCGACCGGCGGCGAAGATCGCGACCTGCAAACCGGAAGGTACCGCCAGCTTGATCCTCAATGCCGCCTCCGGCATTCATCCGCACCACTCGCGCCGTTACTTCCGCCGCGTACAGGCGAACCGAAAGGAGCCCGTGTACGCCTTTTTCAAGACCGCGAACGCGCAGATGGCCGAAACGTCGGTCTACAATCCCGACACGGACGACGTGATCACGTTTCCCGTCGAGGCCCCGAAGAAGGCGATTCTGCGCAAGGATCTCACCGCGATCCAGTTCCTGGAACTGGTGAAACTGGTGCAGCAATCATGGGTGATTCCGGGCGGGGACCCCCAGTCGCGGTCGCCGGACCTGCATCACAATGTTTCGAATACGTGCACGGTCCGTCCCGACGAATGGGACGAGGTGGCGGAATTCATCTGGGCCAACCGTCGGTTCTTCACCGGCATCTCGCTGCTCCAGGACGCGGGCGACAAGGCGTATGCCCAGGCCCCGCGCGAGGAGGTGTCGACCGAGGCCGACGTGGTGAAGTGGAATTCGCTGCGTCCGTGTCGCGTCGACTACACCCAGATGCGCGAGCACTCCGACGAAACACAGTTGAAGCAGACGGTCGCCTGCGCGGGCGGCGCGTGTGAGATTATCTGAGAGGTTTTCGCTGCTGCGAAAACCTGGATTAAAGCCGGGATATTTGACGCCGGCGGATGAGAGATCCGTGGTTCGCTTGTCGCTCGGACGAATTAAGTTTTCGGGTCGCGAAAACCTGCGCACTTTCGCGGGCGTGCTACTCACCTGCCAGGCCGGTTATGAACCGCTGCTCGCGCGCGAGCTGACGGAGCTGCACGGCGTCACGGCGGGCGAAAAAGGCCCCGGCTGGATGCGCATCGGTGAAACGGATACCCCGCCGCACGCGGATCTCGCGTTCGCCCACCTGGCGTTGCTCGAGCCGGTGGAGGTCCGCGGCGAATCGGTCAACGCGCTCGCATCGCGCGTGGCGGAGTTATTTCTCAACTCGTTGCGGAACGAGCGGATCGATGCGCCGTGGCCGAACGTGTGGCTCGGTCCGGCCGAGATGGTTGGTCTCGGCCGGCGAATCAGCGCGGTGGAGAACGCGTTTGCGGAGCAGCTGAAGAAGAAACTGTCGCGGGTGGCGAAGCTGGCCGATCCGGGTCCGCCCCGCGGAGCGGGCGCGGCGCGCGGGCTTTTTGTGTTCTTTGCCGATTTCGACCGCGCGCTTGTTTCCCGCACCGCGTGGATCCATGGGCCGCGCCGCATGGCCGACGATCCGCAGGCGCCCTCGCGTTCCTATTTGAAGGTCGAAGAGGCGTATGTGGTGCTGGGTCGCGAGCCGGCGGCGGGCGAGACCGTTTGCGACCTCGGCGCGGCGCCGGGTGGCTGGAGCTACAGTGCCGCACGGCATGGCGCGAGCGTGCTCGCGATCGACAACGGCCCGCTGAAGGGCGGGGCGCTCGATCACCCGCAGATCGAGCACCGGCGTGAGGACGCATTCAAGTTCGCGCCGGCCGGCGGGCAATCGTTCGACTGGCTGCTCTGCGACCTCGTCGAGGAGCCGCACCACGTCGTGCGTGATATCGTCGAGCCGTGGCTCGCGCATCGCTGGTGCCGGCATTTCGTCGTGAACCTGAAATTTGGCCGCGTCGACCCCGTGGCGCTCCTCCGTGAGCTACGCTCGCCGTCGTCACCGCTGCGCGCGCACGCGGCGGAATTTCGCATCCATCACCTTTATCACGACCGCGAAGAGTTCACCGTGGTCGGCCGGCTGCCTTGACCGCTCTGTCGGGGTGTGATTCCTTTCCGCCGATGTCCACGGTGCCTTCCAAACTTCCCGTTTGCACGGTCGAGGACTACAAGTTGATGCCGGAGACGGGTCCGCGCTACCAGCTTGTGGAAGGAGACTTGCTCATGTCACCTGCGCCGAACCGTTATCATCAGGACATCTCGCGCAACCTCGAATACCAGCTGCTGCGCTATCTCGAGTCCCATCCGTTCGGCATTCTCTATCATGCACCGTTCGATGTGTATCTCGACGACATCAATGTTTTCCAACCGGACATTGCGGTAATCCTGAACGCGAATCGCGGCATCCTCAACGATGCGGGAACGGAAGGCGCGCCGGATCTCATTGTGGAGATTCTTTCGCCAAAGACGCGGCGGATTGATCTTGATCCAAAGAAGAAGGTATATGCGCGAGCCGGCGTGAAAGAGCTTTGGATTATCGATCCGGAACCGCAGCGCATCGACGTCTTCGAGCTTCCGCGCTCGGTTGAGCACCCCGCACGGGTTTGGGGCGTGGAATCGACGCTCAGTTCAGAGCTGCTCCCAGAACTCGCGATCGCCGCGGCAAAGGTTTTCGCGCGCTGAGTTGGGCAATCCGCGAGCGATCCACGACGTGGCACGGCCGGAGGAACTGAAACTTTGCGGGCTCGCGGCCGTCCGGGCGCGGTTTGCGCGTGATGCCGCGTCGATTCAGCGGCTGTATTTCGATTACGCCACCGGCCGAAAAATCGGCGTCATGTGCAAGGCGCTCGCGGCCGCGAAAAAAATCTACCGCTGTGTCGAGCCGGCGGAGCTCGAGAAGATCGCCGGCACCGTTCATCACGGCGGAATCGTGGCGGTCGTACCCGCGCCGACTTTGCGCGCGCCGCTCGCCAGCGAGGTTGCCACGTGGGCGGCGCGGCACCAGCCATTGCTGCTGCTCGATCGCATCGGCAACGCCCACAATCTTGGTGCCATCGTGCGCACCGCGGGTTTTCTGGGCGTCTCGCGACTGGTTCTTCCCGAGCACCCTGGTGCGGCGCTGCCAGGCGACGCGGCGTATCGGGTCGCCGAGGGCGGGCTGGAGGCGGTGGAGATATTTCGGGTTCCGGACCTGGCGAAATTTGCGCGCGAACTCGCGACCGCGGGCTACGAGGTGATCGGCGCGGCCACGCGAGGCGCCGCTTCGCTGCGCGGTTTCGATTCCGCGCGCCGCGGCGGCGAATCGCAGCGCAAACCGATCGCGCTCGTGCTCGGCAGCGAGGAGCATGGCATCGCGGAACCGGTGGCGAAGGCCTGCACGCGGCTGGTGACGATTCCCGCGCGTGGAAACGTGGAGTCGCTGAACGTTTCCGTCGCCGCCGCGATCCTGATGTGGGAGCTGATCGCACGAGCGGGAAGGTAACTGCAACGCGGACCCACATCGGCGCACTGTATCCGCCGTGCCATTCAGGTGATGCAGGTGCGTCACGCGAACGGCCGGCGGTCCCGCGGCAAATTTCCACGTTGCGCCGGCGGGACAGACGCCGAACGTGACCACTCGGCACGATGAAACTCTCCGGAACCAGTCTGTTGTTGCTCGAAGACGAGCCGTTGTTGCGGCGCCGGGTGAAATCGCATCTGGAAAAGCTCGGCGTGGAGGTGACCGCGGCGGAAACCATCGCGGAAGCCCGTGAAGCGCTGCGCAACCTCAGTTTCGATTTTGCCCTGTTCGATGTGAATCTGCCGGACGGGCGCAGCCTCACGCTGTTCGAGGAGAAATCCGTGCCGGCGAGCGTGGTCGCCGTCGTCATGACGGCCGAGGGTGGTGTCGCGGGTGCGGTCGAGGCGATGCGACGAGGCGCCGCCGATTATCTCGTCAAGCCGTTCGATCTCGACGAACTGAGCGTGCGGCTGGCGCGGGCGCGGCGCGATCGGGGCACCCAGCGCGGCGAACAGCACCGCAAGGAAACCCAGGGTACGGCCGCGGACTCGTTCTTTTTCGGTTCCGCGCTGAAGCCACTGGAGCAGCAACTCGAAAAAATCCTCGGCGCCGATCGGCGCGTGCAGGGGGCGCTGCCGCCCGTGCTGATCGAAGGGGAGACTGGCACCGGCAAGACGACGCTGGCGCGCTGGCTCCATCAGCGCGGGCCGCGGTCCGACGGTCCGTTGATCGAGGTGAATTGCTCTGCATTGCCCGAGACGCTCGCCGAGTCGGAATTGTTCGGCCACGAGCGCGGCGCGTTCACCGACGCCAAGGAGGCGCGGATCGGTCTGCTCGAAGCGGCCGAGGGCGGCACGGTTTTCCTGGATGAACTGCCGAGTCTCTCGCTGGGCGTGCAGGCGAAACTGCTGAAGGCGATCGAGGATCGCACGATTCGCCGCGTCGGCGGGAACCGCACCCTCGCGATTGACGGCCGGATCATTGCGGCGACCAACGCGGATTTACGCGTGATGGTGACAGAGGGACGGTTTCGCGAGGACCTGTTGCAACGACTGGATCTTTTTCGCGTGCGCATCCCGCCGCTGCGCGAGCGCGGCGAGGACATCGTGCCGCTCGCCGAGGCCCTGGCGGTAAGGATTGCGAAAAATTATGGATTGCCGCCGCGCAAAATTCCGCCGCTCGGCCAGAAGCGACTGCGCGGGTATCGGTGGCCGGGAAATGTCCGCGAGCTCGCGCACGAAATCGAACGCTCGCTCGTGTTCGACGACGATCAACTCACGTTCTCGTCGCTGCGGATCTCCGAGGTTTCGGACACGGCGGCCAAAGCCTGGGTGAGTCCGGAATTCAAGATTCCGGATGCGGGTTTCAATCTGGAGGCGGCGATCGACGCGATGATCAAGCGGGCACTTTCGCAGACGGAGGAAAATGTCTCGGCGGCGGCCCGGCTGCTCGGCGTGACGCGCGACTATATTCGCTATCGGCTGAAAGAGGACCGCGACCAGAGCAGTAGCGAGAGCAGTGAAAGCAAAGGGTAGCGCTGCCGGCGAGCCGGTGGCACGCCGCGTCATGACCGCAGCTCGCGTTGGTTGCCTACACCCAGCGAAAACAGGTCGATTCCTGGGCCTAAGTTCCCAATCGGCCCATAAGTGCGATCGTGCCGTTCACGCGTAAATCGCGTAGCGACAGCGACAAGAATGCAAATGGCACGCTTGGCACGGCCGCTGCAATAGGACGGCTCGTCACACACATCACTACCTCAATGAATAAAACCCAACGCATTCTTCTTCTCACCACCATGGCACTGGTTGCTTCTGCGGGCCTGCGCGCCCAGACGACCGGCACCACAACGGGCACGGGCACCGGCACGGCGACTGGTACCACCACGGGTACCACCGCTACCCCTGGCACCGGCTCCGGCAACACGACGGGCACCACGACTGGAACGGGCACGACGACGGGCACTGGAACCACGACCAGCACGGGCGGCACGACGACCGGAACGAAAACCGGCACCAGCACAACGACGACGACCACCACAACCACCGGCGGCAAAGCCAATGGCAAAGCCAAGGGGCCGAACGAGAATGCCTCCGCGAATGCGAAGGCTGTGCACGAGGTGATCGCCCAGTTCCAGCTCCAGCGTGAAACGTATCTCGCGCATCGCAAAGAGTTGCTCGCGAAGCTCGAGACGGCGACCGAAGCCCAAAAGAAGGCCATCCTCGACGAGCTGCGCGCGGACAAAGCCGCTCGCGACGACGAAGAGCGGTCGCTCGGCAAGCAGATTCGCGAAGAGCTGAAGGACCTCCGCAAGGGCGGCAAAGGCGGCGGAAGCTGATTTTCCCCCCCCATTGGCCGGAATGCGGCCAAAGAGCCAAGGCAGGGCAAAGTTGCGGAACTTTGCCCTGCCCCTTTTTGTGGTGAATGCTGGCGGCACCGATCGCGGCTCTTCGCGAACGAACAATCACACAACCAAGCGGGCCGCGCGCGCCTGGCCGTCACCGAGAACGGAATGGAACTCTCGCGCGACCTGGTCATCTTACGCGTTCTGTCTTGGTCCGTGGACGATCTCTCCCACTTATGCCCATTGCCGACCGATTGTTGCTGATTTGTGCCATGGTGTTCGCCTTTGCGCTTCCAGTGGCGGCGCAGGACGCCGCCCCGGCCACTGCCACGGCGTCGACGCTGCCGCCGGAATTGCAGGCGGAGCTCGACGCGCTGCAATCCGGCGCCTGGCGGCCGACGATCCAGGCGCGCGCCTCGGTCGGCTGGCGCAACAATGTGCTGTTGTCGCCCTTTGCTCCCATCGAGCGGGCGTTTGGTCGCGGTGAACTCGAGGCGATGCTCTGGCAGCCGATGCGGGACCGCTTCGAGTTCCTCTCGTTTCTTAACGGCGACGTGCTGCGGTATTTCTCGCCGCCGGCCGAGACGGGCGGCGAGCAGCAATGGTCGCTTCACCTCGAGGAACGCTGGCGCGCCGCCGACGCGTTGCGCGTTTCGCTCAAAGCCACGGGTTATTTGAACGACATGGTGATCGATCTCTCCGAAACCGAAGCGACGCGGGTCGTCGCACCGACCACGGTACGCGGCGCATATCTCGCCGCGGTCACGCGGTTCACCCTGCCGGCGGGATTCACCTTTGAACCCATCGGCCGGATCAAGCGGACCGATTACCGCGAATTCGCCGGCGACTATGACGAAGGCATGGTCGGCGCCCGGCTGGACTGGAGGCGCGGCCAGTCATTGATTTCCGCGGCCGTATTCGAAACTCAACGTCGGTATGCGACGCGCGTTCAATACACGGCGGGAGGTCGCGCCCTGCCTGGCACCCGGCTGCGCTTTCAACAGCGCGTCGGTGAACTCAAGGCCGGCACCGGTTGGAAGGGCGGTGGGGATTGGGACATCGCGGCCACCGTGGGCCGGCTCGAGAACCGCGATCAGGCGTCCGGGTATTTCGATTACGACCAGGATCGCGCCCGGCTCGAGGTCGGGTGGGCGCGGGCTGCATGGCGCGTGACGCTGGATGCAGAAACGAAACGGATGGAATATCTCGTCCAGACCGTCGGCGCCGGGATCGCGCCGCCGCCGCGCATCGCCGATGATCACGACGTCAGCCTGCGGCTTCAGCGCGAATTCAACGAACGCTGGACGATTTTTGCCGAACACCGCTGGGAGCGCAGCCGGTCAAACGAAGCTGAATTCAGCTACCGGGCCAACACGGCGCTGGCGGGAGTGCAGCGGAGCTTTTAGGTTGCCGGTCATGCTGGCCTCCCATCCCAAACCGGGCCGCGTGCTGCTGGCGGTGCTGCTGGCGACGCTGACCATTTTCGGCGGGCTCGTGCTCGGCATCACGCTGAAGCTGCGCGAGCGGCTGCGTGAACAGGTGCTGCGGCGGGAGGCGGAGGCGATTCACGCTGTCGCCCTGATGCAGATGGGCGCCCGCGACCGGTTTGCTGCGCTCGAGGGCGAGGACGGCACCGAGTCGCTGTTCGCGGCGGTGCTGGAGTCTTCGCGGCTCCGCGGAGTCATGGCCGTGCAGTTGTTCGATGCGAAAGGGGAGTTGCGCGAAGCGTTACCTCCCGCGATCGAGGAATCCGTCGGCCCCCATTGGTGGCCCGCCGCGCCGGACCGGCCGGAGGCGCGGTTTATCCCGCGCGGATCGCTCGGTTTGATTTCGCCGCTGCTGGTAACGCGCAAGACGCGAAACGTCCGGGTGCCGCTGCTCGACATCGCTGTGCCGCTGCGAGTGGGGGAACCGTCGGCGTCGCCGGTGGGCGTGGCGCGCTACTGGATCGACGGGACGCCGGTCGCGGCGGAGCTTGCCGGGATCGATCGCAGCCTCGCGCTTCCCTCCGGAATCGCATTTCTCGGCGGCTCGCTCCTCGTGGGACTCGTCGTTGCGTGGGCCTCCTCGCGGCTGGCGGAGGCCAACCGGCAGCTGGTCGAGCAGAGCGCGGATCTGCTGCGCGCCAACCAGGAACTCGATTTCGCGGCCAAAACGGGCGCGCTCGGCGCCATCAGCGCCCACCTGATCCATGGCTTGAAGAACCCGCTCGCTGGTATCGAGGGTTTTGTTACGGAAACGGCTGCGGGCGGGACCGAAGCGGTTGGCGGCGATGCCTGCCGCGCCGCGGTCGAGACGACGAGGCGACTGCGGTTGCTGGTCAACGAAGTCATCGCCGTGCTGCGCGATGAAACCGAGGGCGGCGGTGACTATGGCGTGCCGGTGGCGGAGGTGATCGAAGCGGCACGGCGCCGCGCGGTCCCGCTCGCCGAGCAGACCGGCGTGACGCTGACGGCCACGGCGGAGCCCGGCGTGGAGATCACCGGACGGGCGGCAAATCTCGCCGGACTCGTTCTCTCCAATTTGCTGGCGAACGCCATCGAGGCCCTGCCGCGCCGCGGCCACGTCAACCTCGAGGCCCGGCGAGTCGAGGCGGGCGCCGAGTTCCTCGTGTCTGACAGCGGTCCGGGCCTGCCGCATGCAGTGAAGGATGCGCTGTTCCGGCCGGTGCGAAGCGCAAAGCGTGGCGGCGGCGGCATGGGTCTGGCCATCAGTCACCGGCTCGCGAAGCACGCGGGCGGCGATTTGCAGCTCGTGCGCAGCGGCCAGCAAGGCACCACTTTTCGTCTGATTGTTCCCACCGTCGTCGCGACGGTAAACGCCGTGTGATTTTGCGGCCCGGACCACCGCGAGACTTTCGTCGAGTTGCGCGCTCGACAACCCTCCTCACCTTTTGCCCGCCGTCATGTTCATCCGTTTGATCCGTTTTGGAACCAGCCTTTTCGTTCTCACTTTCACGCTGCTCGCCACCGCATCGCTGCGCGCCCAGGCGGATGGAACGCAGCGATGGGCGTTCACCACGTTATCGACGGCAACGGCCGGTTCGATTGTTTCATCACCGGCCGTGGCGCCCGACGGAACGATCTACATTGGGGTCGAGGTCGGCACGTCCACCAGCTCGAGCGCGTCCGGCCGGCTTTTTGCGCTCAACCCGAGCGGCACACAAAAATGGGTCTACTCCGCGCCCGACTGGATCGACTCCGCTCCGGCGATCGCCGCGGATGGAACGATCTACTTCGGCTGCTGGGACGGTAAGTTGTATGCGCTGCGGCCGGACGGCACGGTGCGCTGGACGTATGCCGCCGGCTCGTTCATCGCGTCATCGCCCGCAATTGGCACCGACGGTACAATTTATGTCGGGGCCGGAAGTGATCTCGTCGCCGTGAATCCCGGCGACGGCAGTCTGAAATGGTCGTTTCCGGCCGTCGACTGGGTGGACTCGTCGCCCGCAGTCGGCCCCGACGGCACGATTTATTTCGGCTCGTGGGACGGCAACATCTATGCGCTGCGCCCCGACGGGACGAAGAAATGGAATTACACGACCGGTGACGAGGTGGTGAGTTCGCCGGCGGTGGCCGCGGACGGAACCGTGTATGCAGGTTCTCGTGACGCCTACCTCTACGCGCTGACGCCGGCGGGCGCGTTGAAATGGCGGTTTGATACGCGCGACACCGTCGAGGCTTCGCCCGTGCTCGCGCCCGATGGCACGGTGTACGTGACGACGACGGGAGGCCGGCTGCTGGCGTTCAATCGCGACGGCACGGAAAAGTGGCGTTATCCCGCCGCAGCGGCGGCGGCGCTGAGTGCGATCTACTCGTCGCCGGCGGTACGAGCCGACGGCTCAGTCGTATTTGGTTCGAGCAATAATGCCGTGTATGCGGTGCGCGCCGACGGAACGCTGCTCTGGCGGACGACGATTGGCGACTGGAGCGATTCGTCGCCCGTGGTCACCGGCGACACGATCTACATCGGTGCAGCCGACAAGAAACTTTACGCGCTGAACAGCACCAGTGGTGCGCTTGCGACCGACTGGCCGCAGTTTCACCGCGAAGCCCGGCGCACCGGGTGGCAGCCGCTGGGCACGACGCCTGGAACGAGCGGCCAGTTGATCAATCTCTCGGTGCGCACCACGGCCGGGGCCGACGAAAACACCTTGATTGTCGGCTTTGCTGTCAGCGGAACGGGTACCCGCTCGCTGCTTGTGCGCGGCATCGGCCCGACGCTTACCCAGTTTGGCGTGACGGGTGAGCTCGGTGATCCCTGGATTACGGCGTTTAACGAAAACGCGGTCGTGGCGGCGAACGACAACTGGGGCGCGGCGGACAACGTGGGCACGATTCGAACGACGGCGGCAGCCGTGGGAGCTTTTGCGCTGCCGGAGGGCAGCCTCGATGCAGCGTTGTTAAGATCGTTTTCCGCCGGGCCCTACACCGTGCAGGTCGCGGGCGCGGGCGGGACCACGGGCATCGCGCTGATGGAAGCATATGACGCATCGGGCGGCACGGGCGCCCGGCTGGTCAACATCTCTGCGCGCAGCGCCGTCGGCACCGGGACGGGCATATCGATTGCGGGCTTCGTCGTCCGGCAGGATACGCGCGCCGTATTGATCCGCGCGGTCGGCCCCGGGCTCGCCCCGTTTGGCGTCCCGAGCACGCTGGCGAATCCGCAGTTGAAAATATTCCAAGGGGCGCAACTGGTGGCGGAGAACGATAATTGGAGCGTGGCGACCAATGCCGCGGCCGTGGAGGCGGTGGGATCCGCGGTGGGCGCATTTGCGCTTCCGAACGGCAGCCTCGACGCCGCCATGCTCATGATGCTTCCGCCCGGCAATTACACCGCGCAGGTCTCCGGCGTGAACAACGACACCGGCGTGGCGTTGATCGAAGTCTACGAGGTGCCGTAGGAGTTTGGGAGCGCGACCGCCCTCGGTCGCTTGTGAGAAAGCGAGCGGGGGCGGTCGCGCTCCCGGCTAGACGGGCTCCGGTTCCGAGCGCGGACGGAAGCACTGCGCTACGATTGCAGGCGCGGTGAAGCTGCTTTGCGCCGAAGCTAATCGGTTCGCAGAAACCAGTTCTCCCACGTCCACCACGCGGTGAACATGCCCACGCCGGCGATGGCGCAGACGAACGGGATGGCCGCGCCCGGTCCGACCAGCGCGGCGAAACCGCCGAGGGGAACATCGACGATGATCAAGAGCGTCCAGTAGTTCCGGATACGGCGCTTGCGCTTTTTGTCCTCCGTGGCAGTGACGGTGAACAAACCCGCCGCGCGGTCGCGGTCGAGGTTCAGCTGGAGCATGTCGTGTACTTCGTTCGCACGATTGCCCACGGCGTTGGTCCCGAACTGTGACCCGGCGCCGCTCGCGATCTGGTTCAACTCGCGAACATCGATCCGCGTGTTGGCCATCGGCTGCGGGCCGGCGTCGGGCTGGATCGGAATATCGGCGGCTGGCGAGGGCGGCGGATTCGCGCGGTCGAACTCACGGGGCTTGAATCCGTAGAACTTCCGCGGCGGATCGGGATCATCGGCCATGGCGCGGAACTCTGGAGCAAAGAAGCCGCGGGTAAAGACCCGTATGCGCCGGCCGTTTCGACGCTTTTCGCTTCATCCCCAAAGGGAACCCCGGCACGCTGCACGGAACCAGTTCCCCATGGTTACCCCTGCCCACCCGCCGGCGCCGCCCGCCGCCGAATTCGACTGGCCGCTCTATTACCTGAACCGTCCCATCGCCGAGGCGTGCGCGCGTGCTCGCGTTGCTTATTTCGACCTCACGGAGGATGTGGGGACGACCGCGTACATCCGGCAACTTGCGCGCCAGACCCGCCGCGCCACCTTCATGCCGCAGTGCGGGCTTGCTCCCGGTGCGATCAACATTGTCGGCGGAAGTCTGGCATCGTCGCTCGATTCGACGCGGGCGGTCGAGATGCGGGTCGGCGCGTTGCCGCAGTTCGCGAGCAACCAGATGAAATATTACCTGAGCTGGAGCACGCTGGAGGAATTTCTCCGCCCCCAATGGGGCGGCCGGGTTTACGCCCGCCCCTCGCTGTGATTTCCTCGCCATCCCGGGTAGAGCGATCTGCGCCACGGCCAACCGCCCGCCTACCGCGGGGGCGGTGCTGCGTGCCGGCAACGACAAAGATCTGGGCGCGCTGACGGGAAGTGGTACACTCCAGTCATGCGCACGCGGAGCGATTCCACATCCGTCAAGAGTGTCGTGGCCGAAATCTTTCCGCGCCTTGGATTGAAGGCGAACAACGCGGGAGTATTCGCCGGCGAGTGGTTCGGCTCCGGACCGGCGCTTGAAAAACACTCTCCCATCGATGGCTCGTTGCTCGGGCGCGTCGGCACGGCGACGCCGGCGGAGATCGATCGCGTCGTCCGCGCCGCGCAGCGCGCGTTCGCTGGGTGGCGCGATTTGCCCGCGCCGAAACGCGGTGAAGTCGTCCGCCGTTTTGGCGAACTCCTGCGCACTCACAAGCGCGACCTCGGGCGGCTGGTTTCGCTCGAGGCCGGCAAGATCATCCCCGAAGGCGAGGGGGAAGTGCAGGAGATGATCGACATCTGCGATTTCGCCGTGGGGCTGTCACGGCAGCTGCACGGGCTCACGATTGCGAGCGAGCGACCGGGGCACCGGATGATGGAGCAGTGGCATCCGATGGGCGTCGTCGGGATCATCTCCGCGTTCAATTTTCCCGTGGCGGTGTGGTCATGGAATTCCGCCCTCGCCGCCGTGTGCGGCGACAGCACGGTCTGGAAACCATCCGAGAAAACGCCGCTGACCGCGGTCGCCTGCATCAAGCTCGCCGAGCGCGCCGGTCGCGAATCGAGCGTCGACCCCGCGATTTTTTCGCTTGTGTGTGGCGACGGGACCAATGTCGGGGAACCGCTCGTGGCCAGCCGCGAGGTTGCGGTGGTGTCCGCGACCGGCTCGACGCGAATGGGCCGGCGCGTGGCCGAGGTTGTGGCCAAACGTTTTGGCCGCACGCTGCTGGAACTCGGCGGCAACAACGAGATCATCGTGACTCCATCAGCGGATTTGAAGCTGGCCGTCCGCGGCATCCTCTTCGGCGCGGTGGGTACGGCCGGGCAGCGTTGCACGACGACCCGCCGGTTGATTGTCCACGAATCGGTCTACACCAAGCTCACGCGGACCCTGGAGGAAGCATACCAGCAGGTGCGGATCGGCAATCCGCTCGATCCCGCCGTGCTGATGGGCCCGTTGATCGACATCGCGGCGGTGGAGAATTTCACGAGCGCGATCGCGGCGGTGAAGCAGCACGGCGGACGCGTGCTCTGTGGCGGCAAGCGGCTCGCGGGCGATGCGTATCCGGGCGGGCTTTACGTGACGCCCTGCATCGCCGAGGCGGAAAACTCGTGGTCAATCGTGCAGCACGAAACTTTTGGCCCGATTCTCTACGTGATGCCATATCGGACCCTTGATGAAGCCATCGCGCTCCAGAACGGCGTGCCGCAAGGGCTGAGCTCCGCCATATTCACGAACGACCTGCGGGAGGCGGAAATTTTCCTGGGTGCGCGCGGAAGCGATTGTGGCATTGCGAACGTGAACATCGGCACCAGTGGCGCGGAAATCGGCGGTGCGTTTGGCGGCGAGAAGGAAACCGGCGGCGGCCGGGAGAGCGGCAGCGATGCGTGGCGCGTCTACATGCGACGTCAAACCGCGACCGTGAATCATTCCAAGGAATTGCCGCTGGCACAGGGAATTGAGTTCGGTTGAGCGCGGCCCGCGGCGGCATCGGGTTCCCGGCCGGATCGATGCACTTGAAGGGTGGAGCGGCCTGCCGTTCGACAGGCTCATAGGTCGGCCAAGCTGGAGAAAGAGAAAGATTAAGATAACGAGAAAGAGGAAGTATGATCCGACCTTCACACGAATCGGGCAGACAGGGCATTGGGCGCGGATTATGCAATGCGGGTTAAAGCGACCCGCGGATTGACGGCCTCGGGAAAATGACGACAGAGTAGCATGCTTCCGATCGGCTTTCCCACCCGCCGACTTACCCACCGTGGCATGATCAAGATTTCCTCCCGGCACGTGCGTGCCGCCGTGCTTGCTGGCGCGGCGGCGCTTGGCGTTTCCGCCGCTCCACCCCCCAAGCCGATCGCGCAGTTCATCGAGTTTCACTGTGCCGATTGCCACGATGGCGACGAGGAGAAGGGCGGTCTCGATTTTGCCGCGCTCGCGTTCGCGCCGGACGATCCGAAGAACTTCAGCACGTGGGTCAAGATCCACGACCGCGCCAGCGCTGGAGAAATGCCGCCGAAGAAGCGCGAGCGGCCCGAGCCAGCGGAGCTCCAGACTTTTCTCGCCACCCTTTCGTCGAACCTCACGCAGGCCGAGCAACAGGGCATCGCCCGCGAGGGTCGGGCCACGCAGCGCCGGCTGAACCGTTACGAGTATGAAAACGCGCTGCGCGACTTGCTCGACGCGCCATGGCTTCAGGTCCGCGACTCGCTGCCCGAGGACGGCGAGGCGTTTCGTTTCAACAAGGTCGGTGACGCGCTCGACATCTCGCACGTGCAGATGGCGCGCTACATGGCGGCGGCGGATTATGCGCTGCGGCAGGTGATGGCGAAACAGGTGCAGCGGCCCGCGACCGCGACGACGCGGTATTACGCGCGCGAACAGCGCAGCTTCGTCGGGCCGATGAAATTCAGCGCGTTCAACACGGCGCCCGAGCGCGCCACATTTCCCGTCTTCGGGGTGGCGGCGCAGCCGGAGGTTCGCGCCGCGAAAGCGCCGATGACCGTGGGCGCGGCGGATCCGGAGAAACGCGAGCTCGAGGGGGTCGGACTGGTGGCGAGCACTTACGAGCCGCTGGAGCCGAAGTTCAACCAATTCAAGGCGCCGGTCGCGGGTCACTATCGAATTCGGATTAACGCGTTTTCCATCTGGGTCGGGCCAGGCAAGCCGGTGAAGGGAAAGCCCGATCGGTGGTGGATTCCAGATTTGGAGGATGTCACGCGCGGCCGCCGTTCCGAGCCGATCACGGTGTATTCGGAAACGCCGCCGCGACAGCTGCGACACCTGGGGAAATTCGACGTTGGTCCCGATCCGACCGTCAACGAACTCGACGTGTGGCTGCTCGCCGGTGAAACGATCCGGCCCGACGCCGCGCGGCTCTTCCGCTCCCGTCCCGGCGCCGGTCGCTGGCAGAATCCTCTTGCCGTTAAAGATGGCCAACCCGGCGTTGCCTTCCGCTGGCTCGAGGTCGAAGGACCGCTTTACGACGAGTGGCCGACGAAGGGCCACCGGTTGCTCTTTGGCGATTTGCCGGTGACGCAATCCGACGCCGGCGTGGACGTCGTCAGCGCTGACCCGTCGAAGGACACTCACCGGTTGCTCCTCGGCTTCATGCAGCATGCCTATCGCCGGCCAGTCGCCGAGGCGGAGGTGAATCGTTTTGTGCCGGTGGTGAATGCGATTCTCAAATCCGGCTCGGGTTTCGCCGATGCGATGATTGGCGGCTACACCTCGGTCTTGTGCTCGCCGGAGTTTATCTGTGTCGCGGAAAAACCGGGGAGGCTCGACGATTACGCGATCGCATCGCGGCTCTCCTTTTTTCTTTGGAATTCGGCGCCGGACGCTGAACTGAGAACCCTGGCGGCGAAGGGAAAGTTGCACCGACCCGAGGTGCTGCGCGCCCAAACGGAGCGGCTGCTGAACCACGCGAAGTCGCGGCGCTTCGTCGACGCTTTTCTCGATTACTGGCTGGATTTGCGGCGGATCGTCTCAACCGCGCCGGACTCGACACTGTATCCGGATTATTATCTCGACGACCTGCTCGCGGAGTCGGCGCTCGAGGAGACGCAGCAGTTTTTCGCCGAGCTGGTCCGTCGCGATTTGCCGGCGCGCAACATCATCACCGCAGATTTCGCCATCGTGAACGAGCGGCTCGCGGCGCACTACGAACTCCCACCGATCGAGGGCGTCGGCATGCGCCGTGTGCCGGTGCCGCCAGGCAATCCGCGCGGTGGATTGTTGACGCAGGCGGCCGTGTTGAAGGTGACGGCGAACGGCACGACGACGTCGCCGGTCCTGCGCGGCGTGTGGGTGATGGAGCGGATTCTCGGCGAAACGGTGCCGCCGCCGCCCGCGAGCACGCCCGCGATTGAGCCGGATATCCGCGGCACGACGACATTGCGCCAACAGCTCGAGCGGCATCGCACCGAACAAAGCTGCGCCGTTTGCCACGTGAAGATCGATCCACCCGGCTTCGCGCTGGAAAGCTTCGATGTGATGGGCGGCTGGCGTGATCATTATCGTGCCATCGCGGATGGCACCGTGCCTCAGTCGGGCATCGGTCGGGGTGGACAGAAATTCGCCTTTCACCTCGCGCAACCGGTGGACGCCACGGGGCAGCTGCCCGACGGGCGAAAGTTCAGCGACATCCGTGAATTCAAGCAGCTGCTGCTCGATCGCGAAACCCAGGTGGCGCGAAATCTAGGGCGGCAGTTCATCGTGTATGCGACCGGTGCCCCGGTCCGTTTCAGCGATCGCGCGGCCCTCGAGAAAATCCTGCAGCGCACCACCGCGGGCGGACATGGCGTGCGTTCGCTGATTCACGAAATCGTGCAGAGCGACATCTTCCTGACCAAGTAGCTATGATTTCACGGCCCACGACTCCCATGAAAACTCTCCCCCTTCGCCGCCCCACCGGAACGTTTGCCGGCATGCCGCGCCGGTTGTCACGGCGGCAATTCCTCCGCGGCGCCGGCATTGTGCTGTCGCTGCCGATGCTCGAGTCGATGCTGCCGGCGTTCGCGACTGCGGCGGAAGCGGCGGGCTCGGCTGCCGGTGCGAAGCCGCGCCGGATGCTCGCGATCTGCAACAACCTCGGGCTGCTGCCGGATCAATTCTTTCCGAAGCAGACGGGCCGCGGCTACGCGCTCTCGCCGTACCTCGAGCATCTCAGGGAGCATCGCGACGACTTCACCGTTTTCAGCGGTGTCTCGCATCCTGACGTCGACGGTGGACATCCGGCCGACATCTGTTTTCTCACCGCGGCGCCGCATCCCGGCAGCGGCGGCTTCCGCAACACGATCTCGCTCGACCAATACATCGCGGAGCGGATTGGGCATCAGACGCGCTTTCCGTCGCTCACGCTCGGCGTCAACGTGCAGCAGGGAGCGCGCAGCCTTTCGTGGACGGGATCCGGCGTGCTGATTCCGTGCGAGGAGAAACCGTCCGAAGTTTTCCGGCGGCTTTTCGTGCAGGGCTCGCCGGCCGAGGTCGAGGCGCAGATGCGCAAGCTCGCGCAGGGCCAGAGCATCCTCGACGCGGTGGCGGGTCAGGCGAAGGACCTTCAACGCAGCGTCGGTGCGCGCGATCGCGATCGGCTGGATCAATATTTCACGAGCGTGCGGCAGCTCGAGCAGCAAATGGAGATGGCGAAGGAGTGGGAGAGGCGGCCGAAGCCGCGCGTGGACGCGCCGGTGCCGCTCGATCCGTCCAGC
This sequence comes from Opitutaceae bacterium, assembly GCA_030648295.1. Taxonomy (GTDB): domain Bacteria; phylum Verrucomicrobiota; class Verrucomicrobiia; order Opitutales; family Opitutaceae; genus ER46. The sequence goes on from JAUSID010000010.1 coordinate 37,404, forward strand.
CCGCGCGAATACATGCAGAAGGTGAAACTCATGTACGACATGGTGCGACTGGCCTTCGAAACCGATTCGACGCGCTCGATTTCACTCCTGCTCGACAGCGTCAACTCGCCGGCCATCGACCTCGGTGACGAGGTCACAATCACCGACGGCTATCACAACCTTTCGCACCACGGCCGCTCGGACGCGAAGATCGCGCAGCTGAAGGCGATCGATCAGTGGCACATGAAGCTGCTGGCGGAGCTGTTCACCGATTTGAAGGCGGTGCGCGAGGACGGCGAGACGCTCTTCGACCGCACGATGGTTCTTTACGGCTCGAACCTCGGCAACGCCAACACCCACGTGACGACGAACCTGCCGACGCTGTTCGCAGGCGGCGGTTTCCGCCACGGTCAGCACCTCGGGTTTGATCCGATGTACAATTATCCGCTGCCGAATCTCTTCGTTTCGATGCTCCAGCGGATGGGCATCGAAGCGGACAAGTTCGCGTCGTCGACCGGCTCGATGCGCGGGCTCGAGATGGCGGGGGCGTGAGCGGCCGGTCTTTCCTGGGAGCGCGGGCGTCTCGCCCGCAACCGAGCCGGACGAAGACAAATGCGGGCGAGACGCCCGCGCTCCCAGGACCATCGCTTAGTTTGCGAACACCTTCGCGTGGATCTTCGCCAGCTCGGCGGCGGGAATCTTTTCCACGCGGCGGTCGTACGTCAGCAGGCCGTTCACCTCGCCCTCGACGTCGGTCGTCTGCGTGTAAATGGAAGCGCACACGCCGAGCTCACGTTTCGCCGCGACGATTTGATCGAAGCGATTCACGTATTGGGCGGTGAGTTCCGCGGGCGTCTTGTAGGTCTGGTATCCCCAATTGCGTTTGTCGGTCCACCAGAGGTGATCGCTTACCGGCAGACCGAGTCCGCCGAATTCCCCCACGACCAGGGCGCGACCCGCGTCCGGCGAGCGGGCGATTTCCAGTTTTTCACGGTAAGTGTGGACGTCGAACACGTCGCCGGCGCCGGGCACATCGGTCCAGCCGCTGACGGCGTTCACGAGCCGGGTCGGATCGAGCGCCTTTACGGCGGCGGCGATCCGCGTCGTGTCGTATTGCCCCCAGCCTTCGTTGAACGGCACCCACATCACGATGCTTGGGTGATGACGCAGCGTGTCTATCATCCGGCGCAGCTCCAACTCATACTGCGTGGCGGCATCCGAGCGCTTGATGATGAAACCCTGGTCATCGCGACGGACGTGCTGGCTGTCGGTGCCGGGCGGTGGCGTGGTGAGGACGCGCATTGCGGACGGCATGTCCTGCCACACGAGAAGCCCGATGCGATCGCAGTGCGCGTAATAAAGCGCGGGCTCCACCTTGATGTGTTTGCGGAGCATGTTGAATCCGGCGCGCTTCAGGAAATCGACGTCGTGGCGCATGCCGGCTTCACTCGGCGGCGTGAGCAGTCCGTCCGGCCAGTAACCCTGATCCAGGGTCCCCACATGAAATAGCGGCTGATTGTTCAGCGCGAAGACGGGGCCGTGCGCACCCGGCATCAGCGAAACCTTCCGCATCGCGAAGTAACTCTTGACCGAGTCGAGCGGCACGGCGTCAGCCGGAATTTGCGCGAAGGCATTTTTCTCGGCGGCGCCGAAGTACCCCATCCGCGGCGGTCCGGCCGGAACGGGATTCTTCACGCGAAAGAGCTCCACCCGCAGATCGTAGAGGTGGGGCTGGTGGGGCGACCACAGCCGCGGCTGGGGAATCGAAATCGTCACTTCGCGATCGATGCGGTGCGATGCCTCGGCCACGACCTTGCCGCCGTCGAGCACCTGCACGCGAAACGCATGCACTTGCGCGGCGACGGGAACGGTGCCAAGAACGGCGACTCGCACCGAGCCGGCATCGACGTCGGGCGTCGCGCGGATCTCCGCAATCGCGTTCTCGGCCGGCAGCGGTTCGAGCCAGGCCGTCTGCCAGATGCCCGACGCGGGCGTGTACCAGATTCCGGTTTGATTCAGCCTTTGTTTGCCGCGCGGCTGATCGCCTTCGCTGGACGGATCGGTGACGGCGAGAACGAGTTCCTGTGGGCCCTGCGGCTTGAGCAGATCCGTGATGTCGAAGCTGAACGGATCGAAGCCACCGCGGTGGCTGCCGGCCGGGGCGCCGTTGACGTAGAGCTGGCATTCGTAATCGACCGCACCGAAGTGCACCGCGACCCGCGCACCGCGCCAGTCGGCGGGAATCTCGAAGGTCCGGTGGTACCACAGCCGCTGATTCGGTGCGAGCGAGCGGCCGACGCCGGAGAGCGTCGATTCAACCGCGTAAGGCACGCGAATCTTTCCGTCGTAGGCCTGGCCCGCGGGTGCGGCCGTCGCGAGCGGCGTGATGGCGTAGTCCCAGAGTCCGTTGAGATTCAGCCAGCGCTCACGGACGAGCTGTGGCCGCGGATATTCCTGCCACGCGCGGCCAGCCGAGGCGTCGGCGGTCCACGGTGTGGGCATGTGGCCGGTTCGCGGCGGCGTGATTTCGGCGGCGCGAGCGACCAGCGCCAGTAATGCGAAGAGCAACAAGGATGCACGCATGCCTGAAGCAACAGTGGCCGGCCGCGCGGAGGCAAGCGTGACCGTTCGCTTAGTGTGGCACGGTTTTCTCGCCCGTGGGTTTGGGAGTGGCACGGGCATCTTGCCGGTGATCTGAGCAACGCATCACGGCGGCCCGTTCGACAAGCCTCTCGACAAGCCTTTCGACAAGCTCAAGGCCTTTCAGTCGAACCAGCCGATGGCCGTGAGCTCGTCGAATCGGCTCGAGGCCTTTCGCTCGAAGGACACGATGGCCGTGAGCCTGTCGAAACGGCTCAGGGTCCCGAGCCTGTCGAGGGAGCCGGCCATGCCATGGAAAGGTCACGGGCGCGACCCAGCCTTCGCGCAAGGGCTGCGGCGGGCAGGCCGCCCGTGCCACGCCAGAGCAAAAGGCCACGACCGACTCGAACGCGCGTCTTCCCGGCATCGTCGCCTGATGGAACCTGCGGGCGGGCCGCCCGCGCCCAGGCACGACTTTGGCGTTGCGAGCGTGGCGGTGCGTGGTGGCAATGCGGGTTACCTGGCAATGGCCCGACCGAACGTCCCAACCCACGCTCCCGACCCTGTCGCGGTGCGACGCGAATTCCGCGATACGTGGATGGCGCTCTCGTTGTTCGCCGCCACTTTTCTCGCGTACCTGCCGGCGCTGAAGGCGGACTTCATTTGGAACGACAGCGATTACGTCACCGCGCCGGCGCTGCGTTCGCCCGCCGGACTCGGGCGAATCTGGTTCGAGCTCGGTGCGACCGAGCAATATTATCCGGTCTTGCACAGTGCGTTTTGGCTCGAGCACCGGCTGTGGGGCGATTCGCCCGCGGGCTATCACGTGATTAACATCCTGCTGCACGCGACTGCGGCCTGTCTGCTGGCGGCAATCGTGCGGACTCTGCTGAACGGACCGGAATCCGCGAGCGCGCGACCGGCGGCGGGCCAGGTAACTCCTTTACCCGCCATCGGTCGAATGGAACGTTACCGCGGGACCGAGTGGCTCGCGGCGTTCGTTTTCGCGCTGCACCCGGTGGGCGTCGAATCGGTCGCCTGGATTTCGGAGCAGAAGAACACGCTCTCGCTCGTGTATTACCTGATGGCGGCGCTGCTGTATCTGCGGTTCGATGACAGCCGCCGGCACGGAACTTATCTTGGCGCCACCGCACTGTTCGTCCTGGCGCTGTTCAGCAAGTCGACCACGGCGACGCTGCCCCCGGCGCTCCTCGTGGTGTTCTGGTGGCAACGCGGTCGGATCGATTGGCGGCGCGATGTGATGCCGCTGCTGCCGTGGTTCATCCTTGGGGCGGCGATGGGGCTGCTCTCCGCGTACGTCGAACGGGAATACATCGGTGCCAAAGGATCCGAGTTCGCGCTCGACGGCGTCCAGCGGACGCTGCTCGCGGGCAGGATTGCGTGGTTCTACGTCGGGAAACTGGTGTGGCCCGGAGAACTGATCTTTATTTATCCGCGGTGGACGATTGATCCCTCCGATCCTCTCCAATGGCTTTTCCCGATCGCGGCGGTCGGCGGTGTGGTGGTGCTCTGGGCGCTCCGCCGCCGATCACGGGCGCCGCTGGCGGCGACGCTGTTTTTCGGCGGCTCGCTGTTCCCGGTGCTGGGTTTCTTCAACGTCTACGCCTTCCTCTTCTCGTTCGTCGCGGATCACTGGCAGTATTTGCCGAGTATCGGGCTGGTCGTCTTCGGCGCCGCCGGGTTAACGCGGCTGCTGGCGGAACGCCCGCCCGTGGTTCGCCGCGGCATTCCCGCGTTGCTGGTAGCGACGCTCGGGCTCCTGAGCTTTCACCAGAGTCGGATGTATGCCGACATCCGGACGTTCTACCGCACCACGCTGGACCGAAATCCCGGCGCGTGGATGGCCCACAACAATCTCGGCAACCTCTTGCGCGAAGACGGCCGGCACGAAGAGGCCGTCGCTCACCTGGAGGCGGCGTTGCGCGTGCGGCCCGACCTCGTGAAGGTGCACAACAATCTCGCGAACTGCCTGCGGGACCTGAAGCGGCCGCGCGAGGCATTGACGCACTACCAGCGAGCGCTCGAGTTCGACGCGAATTACGTCGAGGCGCTCAACAACGCCGGCCGGCTCCTGCGTGAGATGGGTCAGAAGGAGGCAGCGCTCGAATATCTGCTCCGAGCCGTCCGGCTCGACCCGGACTATCCCGACGCCCGCAACAATCTTGGCATGGTGCTGCGGGACATCGGCCGAATGCCGGAAGCGGTCGTGCAATTCGAGCGCGCCATCAAAGCCGACCCCTCCTCGGCCCCGGCCCACCTCAACCTCGCGCTGTGCCTCTCCCTCGTGGGGCGGGACGAGGAGGCGATGGAGCACTATCAAGCGGCCCGACGGCTCAATCCGAAAATCCCCGAGCTGCCCTTGCGGTAGAATCAGGGCGCGGTAATCGGGCTGTCCGATGAGCGCCAGCCTCGACCGCGGGCGTTTTTTTCCTGACATTTTTGTCAGTCTGTAGCGGCTTGCCTCCAACTGCTGCGTTCTCCCACGGTTTCGACCGCTGCCACACCCCGATTACCCTGTTTTGGTCCTCACCGGATTTGCCGGGCGGGGTGTGTGATTGACCCAAACACACCAACCATCATGCAATTCGAAGTACGTCTCCTTCCGTTCTGGCTCAAGCTGGGCGCACTGATCATCGGCGCCACCGGCTTGACGCTCGCGGCCCACGCTCAAGCGAGCGCCACCGGCACCATCCAGGGCCGCGTCTACAACCCCGTCACAAAGGAATACGTCCGCAACGCCGAAGTCCGGCTCGAGGGCACCAACCAGGCGACTTACACCGAGAACGACGGCTCGTTCCGGTTCAACAATGTGGCCGGCGGCGAGGCCGCACTCTCGGTCAATTTCACCGGCTACAATCCGGTGAAGGAGTCGTTCACGGTCACGCCCGGACAGACCGTAGTGCGCGAAATCAACCTCACCAGCACGGCCGGCGAGGCGAAGTCCAAGGACGGCGTCGTGCAGCTCTCCGCGTTCACCGTCTCGACCGAACGCGAGGGCAACGCCAAGGCGATCATGGAGCAGCGGCGGAGCATGGATATCATCACCTCGGTGTCGTCCGACATCTTCGGCGACGTCACCGACGGCAATGTCGGCGAGTTCCTGAAATATCTCCCCGGCGTTGATCTCGACTATGTCGAGTCGGAGGCACGCGGGCCCAAGCTCGGCGGCATGGAGGGTCAATACGTCGGCGTGTCCTTCGACGGCATCAAGACGGCCAGCGCCGATGCCAACCGCGGCGGCGGCGACGCCTCCCGCGCGACCAGCTTCGAGGGTTTCTCGATCACGTCGATCGAGTCGATTGAGATCAATCGCACCCGGGGCGCGGATGCCGATGCCAGTTCGCCGGCGGGCACGATCAACATGAAGACGCGCCGGGCGTTCGATCGGAAGGGGCGCCGGATGGGCGCCAATTTCAGCCTCAACTTCAACGCCGAGGAATTCACGATCCACAAGCGGTGGGGCCCGGACGAAAACCAGAACTACAAGTGGAAGCCCAATCTTTCGCTCGAGTATTCCGAGTCCTTCCTGAACCAGCGGCTTGGCATTCTGCTGAGCGCCAGCCGCGCAAATTCGTACACGGAGCAGTATTCGTTCTCGAACTCCTACAATCGCAACGCCACCGCCGCCGATCCGCGCCGCCACGTCATCCGTCAGGTCGGCTTCAAGGACGGCCCGAAGGAAATCCAGAAGGATGCGATGATGCTCACCGCCGATTTCAAGGCCACCCCGCGACTGGTCCTGTCTTTCAACGCCATCTATACCTACACGGAAGGCGAGTTCTGGAATCGCACCTTCGACTTTGTCGCGGCGAACGACAATGCCAACGTGAACAACGGCCGCTCGACCGTCGGCGGAGATGGCCTGCTCACCGTCATCGGGACGCGCGCGCCCACGGGGAACGTGAACAACGTGGCGCGAATCAACAACGGCAGCGGCAGCTCCTCGAAGCTCACCTACACGCGCACCTTTGCGCCAAAGTTTGAATACAAGCTCGATGCGTGGACGTTTGACGGTGCGATCGCGTTCTCGAGGTCGGTCAACAACTACGAGGCGCTCGAGCGCGGCTTCACGGAGGCGGAGTCCTTGAATCTCCCGAGCAGCTTTATCGCCACGCGGCCGCATCCCGAGTCGTGGGAATGGAACATTCGGCAGACCTCGGGGCCGGACTGGTATGATCTCGCGAACTGGACCGGCGGCACGCGGGTGGAGAATTCCGCCCGCGAATGGGCCACCGAAATCTGGAATGCCCAGCTGAACGCCCGGTGGGTGCTGCCCTTCCTCCGCCGCTTCCCGACCGCCATCAAGTTCGGCGGCAAGTGGAACGAGGAGAGCCGCGATAATAATAACGAGGATGCGATGAGCATCTGGCGTTATATCGGTCCGGGCGGCGATGTGATGACCGGCAGCAATGCGACCACCGGCGTGCCCACCATCACGACCAGCGGCAACTGGGCGAACCTTGGTTTCGTCGCGCCGCACGAATTCGACACCGGCACGACCAACGGGATGACCGTTTTCAATATCAACGGCGTTCAGGGCATGCCACCCCGCGCGGACCGCAACCGCATCGCGCAACTCTTCAAGTCGAGCCCGGATCTTTTCGTCAACGTGGGCACGCCCGACAATTACTACAACTCGTTCATCGCGCCCAAGCGCGACTTCGTCCAGACGGTCACCGCGGGCTACACCCAGGCTGACGTGCGAGTCACGCCCAAGCTGCAGCTGCGCGGCGGCGTGCGCTGGGAACGCACCGAGAACACCCTTACCGAATGGGACCCGCGCCTGCGCGACGAGGTGGTGGCCGCCGGCTTTCCGGTCAACACGTCCGGCCGGGCGACCACGTTCGACGGGTTGCGATACCAGTATCAGAGCCAGCCGCGGGTCGACCGCGAATCGAGGTACGACAACATGTTCCCGTCGGCCAGCCTGAAATACTACATCCTGCGAAACTTCGAGTTCCAGGCGGGCTACACCAAGGCGATTGGCCGGCCGCCGATCGACCACCTCACCGGCTTGTGGAACGTCATCGAGGACGCCAACGGGGTCACCCAGCGCGTCGACGCGCCGAACCCCGCGCTGCTGCCCGAGCACATCAAGAAATACGATGCCCGCCTGGCCTACTACTTTGGCGGGCGGACGCCAGGAGAGGTCTCCGTTGCCGTTTCGCAGGCCGATATTGCGAATCTGTTCGAGACCTACGACTACACCGCGGAGGAGTTCGGCGTGAATGATCCGGAGTTGGCGGATTATACGTTTCGCTCCCGCCGCAACAGCGAGAATGTCCGGCGGCTCCGCAACATGGAGTTCTCCTACCGGCAGACCCTCGGCTTCCTGCCTGATCTCTTCCGCGGCACCAGCGTCAACGTGGCCTATACCCGCTCGTATCAAAGCGCCCGCCGCAATGGTCTCGCGCCGCATCGCATCACGTCGCGGCTCGGCTACGCCTACCGCCGCTTCAACGGTTCGCTCGGCATGGTCTGGTTCGATGACCGGCCCGATGGCATCTATGGCCGCTTCCGTCCCGAGCAGACGCAGTTCGATCTTTCGCTGACGTGGAAGCTGACCAGCCAGGTGTCGCTCTACGTCCAGGGCCGCAACATCACCAGGCAGCCGGTGAAGTGGATGGAGTCGCCCCCGGGGGTCTTGGAGGGTCAATCCCCGGCGTTGCGACAGTTCCAGGAATACGGTGCCAACTGGGTTTTCGGTGTCCGGGGAACCTTTTAGTCACCGTCCCTGATAAATGCGAATAAAGCGCCAGCCGAAGGGCTGGCGCTTTTTTGTCGTTGCGCGTGGCCGTCGCCAGCGAAGCAATCCACCCCGCGTGACTCGCGTGGCCGGAGCCAGTCGAGCGCACGCCGCCATGACCGAAACCAAACGCCCGCCCGCTTTCCTGCGCCCGCCTGTCCTCGCCGCCGCGCTCGTGGCCGCGGTGGCG
>JAUSID010000013.1 GCA_030648295.1 Opitutaceae bacterium
AGGCTTGGCGAAGGTGGGTGAGGCGGTTGGGCGTGCAACGCGCCGCAAGGGGCAAAGAGGATTGGGCCAGCCCCAGACGTTTAACAGGAGGTAGCAGAGGTCGCAGAGACAACGCGATCACGTCGAGGCGCACCGGACGACTCGATTTGATGACTTCATTCGAGGCCTCAATCCCACCCAAACCCTTTCACAGGAGGAAACGGAGGCTCCGGACAACCAGATGGCGGACGATGGATGACGGATGACGATTGACGAAACGTGGCGGGTCGATCGCCTCTGCTTCCTCTGTGGCCTCCTGTAAAAAGATTGGGCCCACCCGAGACATCTAACAGGAGGTGGCAGAGGCCGCGGAGGTGCCCTCACACCAGACGCCGGACGGCGGATGACGGAGAGGGCCGAGCAGGGGTCAGGTTTAAACAATTGTGGTTAGGCTCGTGCAGGCTGGGTTCACCTTTGCCCGACCTCGGATTGCCTCCGGTAAAATCCGATTGGTTTGATTTGCACCGGACCGGGGACGGCGGAAGGGGTCATGTTTTGGGGTTTGGGGTCGGTGGGGCGGAAGCGGTGAGGTGGCCTGCCCACCGTAGGCTTGGCGAAGGTGGGTGAGGCGGTTGGCGGAACCAATCCATTTAACCGCAGATGACGCAGATGAGCGCAGATGCCAAACCACCAGCTTGATGCCTTTCTTCCGCCCTGGCCTATATCTGCGTCCTCTGCGAAATCCCTGGTCGCCTTCGGCGCCGCCGTAGGCGGGTAAACTGCGGTTAAAGTCTGAGGCGGGCCTCGCTGGAATCCTTGAAAGCCAAAACTCATTGCGGCCAGGTCAAGTTTCTCAAACAAGCCTCTGCCACAGATTACACAGATGTGTACTGATAAGACGAATTACCTCATCTGTGTTCATCTGTGCTATCCGTGGCCTGAATTGGTCTGAGGCGGCGCCTCGCTGGGTTTTACAGGAGGAAACGGAGACAACGGAGTTCATGGCGAACGGTTTCTCCGCGACCTCTGTTTCCTCTTGTTCAAAGGGATTGGGTTCGAGCCATTGGGCCGCAAAGAGGCATTCTGCTGGCCAGCAGAATGCGGCGTGCCAGCGCCCTTCGGCGCCTATACAACCGCAGATAACGCAGATGGCGCAGATGATGAATGCGGTTCCTTGGTTATAACCACGCGGTGGTCCCGCATTGAAATGTCGTTGATTACAGTATCGGTAGTTGCGTTTTGGGCAGGCAACTGGGTTGTGTGAATGACTTCATGTCCGTCCGCCACCAGAACCTTGGCGAGGCTGGCGGGCAGATGCGCGTCCACCAGGAATTTCACGCCAGGATCAGGTGCTGGCTCTTCAGCTTCAGTGACACTGCTGCGAACTCCAGGCATGCCAGCAGATCCTCCCGCTCCAGATCCGGAAACTCCGCGAGCAAGTCGTCAATCGTGTCGCCTGCCGCAAGGTATTCGAGCATGGCCTCGACCGGATAGCGCAGGTTGCGGATCACTGGCTTGCCGTGGCAGATTTCCGGATTAATCGTAATTCTCGAAAGTAACGACGCACTCATGGCGCAGAGTATTTTCAGCCATTGTGTCCGTCAAGCCGCCCCTGCGTTGCTTGTTTTCTCGACGGGATTGACGGGCAACGCCGTGAATCGGTGGTCGGTGGTCAGTTATCGGTGATCGGTGATCGTCACCGACCGACAACCGGCCGCCGATCACCGACAACCGACAACCGACCCGAAGGGGTCCGTCGGAAAGTCGATGTGTTGGGGGTTCGCGCTCATGGGCGCGAAGGGGCAAGGCTGTGCGCAGCCGCAGGCGTGGCGACCCCGGAGTCGACGATGGCCGGGCCGTGGGCAAATCGTCGTCGTTGACGCGTTGACGGAACAGCCAGCCTGCCTCTCCGTGGCCTCTGTTTCCTCCTGTTCAAAGGCTTGGGTTCGAGGCATTGGGCCGCAAAGAGGCGTTCTGCTGGCCAGCAGAATGCGGCGAGCGAGCGCACCTCGGCGCCTATATCTGCGGTTAAATATCGAGCTTGGCTCGGCTGAACGCCGGGCCTCAACGAGGCGCTGGTGGCATGATGGCGGAACCAATCCTTTTAACCGCAGATGACGCAGATGAACGCAGATGCCAAACCACCAGCTTGATGCCTTTCTTCCGCCCCGGCCTATATCTGCGTCCTCTGCGAAATCTGCGGTTAAGGTCTGAGGCAATTGTCTGGTTTTTACGAGGTATGCACTTGACTGAATTTGAAGCCGATTGACAAACCAACATACGACCTCGAAGTTCAACCCCATGACGACCACCCAAATCATGCAAGAGATCAAGAATCTCAAACCCGACGAGCAAGCAACGGTCGTCCAGTTCGCATATAAACTCGATGCCGAGCGACAGCTCTCTGGAGACGAAATAACCGCGCTGGCCAAGAAGATGGTCGCGACAACAGACCCTCTCGAAAAGGCAAAAATCCGCGAACAAATCACTCGTGGATTTTACGGCACACAAGCCAATGCCTAAGATTCGGCGCAAGGACCTTCCTCCCAGCTTATTCCAGCATCTACTTGACCGAGTGGACGAGCGCCGTATTAGCGAAGAACAACTCGGTCTTTTTGCGTCGTGGTTCCCGGGGTCAGTGCTGCGCTCCACTCTCGCGCGGTGCGTCGGCAATCGGGAGTTTAATCTCGCGGGCGAAGGCGAGGGGCAACCGCACCCGCATTCCGTAAACCTCGGTGTTCAGTAGAGGAGCGAAATCGGCCGAGTCCAAGGTGAGCAGGTAATCGGCGCCGGAACCCAGGGCTGAAATGATGACGGGGCGATCTTTCGATGCATCGAACACCAAGGGATAATCCAGAACAACCTCGGTCGTATGGATCCGCAAATCCGGACGAATCACGGAAAGCCAAAACGCTTCGCCGCCAACCTTGTGAATGTTTCGAGCAACTTCCTCCTCACAATATAGGCTCGTGATAAATACCCATTGCGACCGCTGCCCGTGCTCGAGGATGTAACGAGGCAGCCCCGTTCGACTGCCGGCTGCGGCGATAATGAAGGAAGTATCGAGGAAGATCCTCAAGTCGCGTCTCGGTGAAAGGCTTCCATCTCCGCCTCGCCTTCAGCAATCCACGCCCGCAGCGTCTCAGACGGTATGTCGCGCGGCTCCAACGGCCGCAAGAGCACACCGTCCTCTCGCAATTCGGCTCGCAACAATGATGCGGGCCGGCCGTCGCGCAGCCGCAGGCGGCTGACGATACCGGGAGGAAGCGACAATTGTCCACCCGGAGCGAGTTGAGCGGTTGCAGTCACAGCCGAAAACATGAACGCAATGAATTAGGGCGTCAAGCGGGAGAGGCAGGGGTCGGACTCGAAAATGAGACTGGTGGCGGACGGATCGCGTGGCCAGAAGGCCTCCGGGAAAGAGCGCGGAGCAATCCCGGACCGAACCAGCGCCTCTGGCACATTGGCGCAGTAGGATGAAATTGGAAACCACCTTGACGCCGGGTGACGCCGGGCGGACTGTTTCACCCATGGCGACACGGAAACGAGTTCGAGCCGCAAAGGAAACTCCGACCAAAGGAGCAGTTCTCGCGGCCAAGTATCGTTCGCGTGCCAACGCACTGACGGACGAGGAGCGCCGGCAGCATCGCGCTCGGGCGATGAGTCTGATTGACGGAAAACCCAATGGCAAGACGGTCCACTCTCGTCGCCGTTGATACGAACTTCCTGCTCGACCTCGCGGTTCCCAAGGACTGGGCGCAGGACCTGGTCGATGATTTTCGCGAACGGGTGCCTGAGGTCGAATTCGTCGTTCTGCCTAGGTGACAGGCAATTCAGGCTGTGCTGCAGGCCCTGATTTTCACAGGAGGAAACGGAGGCTCCGGACAACCAGATGGCGGACGATGGATGGCGGATGACGATTGACGAAACGTGGCGGGTCGATCGCCTCTGCTTCCTCTGCGGCCTCCTGTAAAAGGATTGGGCCACCCATTACCCGTGAGGCACGGGCTTGCCACCGTACAAATAGGCATCGATGTTCTCCGAAAAGTCCGCTGGAATATCCGGCGCTGACTTCGCGGCTTGCAGACATGAGACAAAGAACGAATCGAGTTCGAGCGAACCCCGATCCTTCAGCACTTCATCCACCTTGTTCTTAATCAGAACGAGCTCGTCCGGGGACAGGCGCGGCTGTTCGGCGATGATCTCATTCGTGCTCATGGTCTAAAAAGTTCGCACAAAGGTTGAAATCGTCAACCGCAGACAACGGCGACTGCGTCGTGAATCAAGACCAGGGACGAGGGACAAGGCCAGGCTGGCCAGGCGGAAAGGGCAGGGTCAGGCTTGGCTGTTTGCGATCTGCGTACGCGGTCGTTGATCGTCGCGGTTCTTCTGGCCAGGAACTGAATCTGAACACTGACTTCCGTTGGGCGAGGCGTGCGGAGTGATGCAAGACCAAGGCAACGCTTAACGCTTAACGTTTAACGCTTAACTCTCAAGTGGGGTCTGCGGCGGCCGAAACTAACGGAGTACACCCTCGGTTATTCCAGCTTCAGTTCTCATCGTATCTGCAGCCGCGGTGAGATTGGCGCGTGCCGTGGCGCTGAAGCGGGCGCTGCTGGATCATCCCAACGAGCGCAGTTTGCACCGGCAGCCGGTGCCACGGCTGTGACTTTGTGACGTCGCGGGTTCGCATGAACGTCCCTTCTCCGGAAGGGAAGCGGTCGAGGGCACTGCTTCACCGATCTTGCAGAGCTGGCGAATCATCACAATGTGGAATCATGACTGCTACACTCCAGGTGACACTTGATCCACGCGTGCTCGAGCATGCCGAACAGGAAGCCCGGCGTCGGCGCACGACCGTCGCTGAAGTGGTGGCGAGGCAATTGCAGGTAATGGCCCTTAATTGGCAGGACAGTGAGGCGGGCAAAACTCCTCTGACGGACGAGTTGCGGGGCGCGATTTCGCTGCCGCCCCAGTTTGATGCCCGCGACGAGTTGACCAAACAACTGGCGCGGAAGCATGGAAGTTGAACGGGATTCGATCTTCCTGGACACAAACGTGGTCCTGGACCACCTGGCGGATCGGCAGCCATTTTCCGAAAATGCACACCGCATCTTTGCTTTGGCGGAATTCGGAAGCCTGGAACTGCACATTTCAGCGCTTTCGTTCTGCAACCTCTACTACCTGTTGCGGAAACTCCAAGGTCACGAGGTAACCGTAGCGCTGCTCGCGAAGCTTGCAATGCTGGTGCAGGTGACGCCGGTTGGCGATCGGGAAGTCCGAGCCGCTCTCGGCTCCGGGTTCAACGACTTCGAGGATGCGGTGCAGCTTGAATCCGCCAGCACTATGCAACGCAGTGGAGTCCTGGTTTCGCGAAATGCGCGCGACTTTGCGGGCGGGCGGATGCAGGTCCTATCTCCGGAGGAATATCTGGCCTCACGGATTGAGCGCGGTATATGACTGGCCCGTGAGATCGTGTCAGAAAAAAGGGGTCAAACTTTGCACTTTGCAATCGGGTTGTGCGGCTGGGGGCAGGCGTCTTGGTTATGCGGCGGAAGCTCCGGTTGGAAGAAGGGCGCGTGGTTCGAACCGGAGTGATAGGTGAATAGGTGAATAGGTGAATCGGTGAATCGGTGAAGCGGTGAAGCGGTGAGGCATGGCTCGGAAGTTCAGGCTCCAGTACGCGGGAGCGTTGTACCACGTGATCAATCGAGGGAACTACCGGTCCGACGTGTTCAAGACCGACGGTGCAAAGGAAGCGTTTCTCGATTGTTTGGGCGAGGCGTGCGAAAAGACCGGTTGGCACGTACATGGCTTTATTGTCATGCGGAACCACTACCACCTGGCGTTGGAAACGCCGGACCCGAATCTGGTGGAGGGGATGCAGTGGCTGCAGTCGACCTACGCGAACCGGTTCAATCGTTTTCACGGCGAGCATGGTCATGTTTTTCAGGGGCGGTATCACGCCATTGTCGTGGAGGATGGAGCGCATTTGGGCGCGGTGGCGCATTACATTCATTTGAATCCAGTGCGGGCCCACATTGTGTCCATCCGCGAGTTGAGCGGCAACCGCTGGAGCAGCCTGCATTTGCTCCCGAAGCGAAAGGCGCGGCCACGATGGCTGCGAATGGACGAAGCGCTGAGTGCGGCCGGAGGATTGCCCGACACGGCCGGCGGCCACGCCGCCTACCTGGATTTTCTCGCCTGGCTGGCCGAGGACGAGCCGGCACAGAAGGGGTTTGCGTTCGACCGGATGTGCGAGGGGTGGGCGATGGGTTCGAAGGAATTCAAGGTTGCATTAATTGAAGAGCACAAGGAGGCGTTGAGAGACTTGGAATTGACGGGGTCCGACGTCGCGGAAGTCCGCGAGCGGGCGGGGGAGCGCCTGCTGACTGCCTGCCTGGAGCGGCTGGGTCGATCGTTGACCGAGGCGGTCAGCGAGCCGAAGGCGGTGGCATGGAAAGTGGCCATCGCCGCGCATCTGCGGGCGATATCGACCGTGAAGAATCCCTGGCTGGCGGAGAAGTTGCACATGGGCGATCCGGATGGGGTCAGCCGGTATGTGAGCGAACTGCGGCAAGGAAAGCGCCCGGAAGCCGCGAAACTCCTGCGGCGGGTTTCACGCATTCAGGTTTGACCCGGGTGGGCTCCCGAAGCAGTTGCCGCTTGTCCCGGGCGCAACCATGACTATGTTCATCCGGTGATGAGCTGAAATGATGTTGCCGCGTTCGAGCGACTCCTCCGTCCGCTGCGACGCGAATTGAGCCACGAGCTGGCCACCGCCTTGGCGCGTCTGCAAGCGGATGAACAAGTGCAGGCGCGATATGAAGAACTGGCCGGGAAAAACACGGCCGGAAACCTCAACGCCGAAGAGCAGTCCGAACTCGAATCGTTGGTGCGGGCAAACTCGTTTCTGGGCGTGCTCAAGCTCGAGGCACGGGCGGTTCTCGCGAGGACCGGCACGGACTAATGGGGACACCGGCGCGGGAGTTTGTTCGCCAGCGCGCCGGCTATAGGTGCGAGTATTGCCGCCTCCCGCAGGACGCATCGCAGCTTCGTTTCCACATCTAACACATTATTCCGCGACAGCACGGTGGCACGCGAGCCCCTCACGCGCTGCGCAGATCACGAGAACGACGACGGCCTGAAACGGCTCGCTTGATGGTCTTCCATTCTACTCCCTGACCGAACCGTCCGGACTTCATGTCGGAAAGAAGATCTGCGGCGGTAGCCTTGGGAGGTGGAAGGGTGATGCGTCGCACCGTTTCAGTGAAGGACTCACCGGGCCGGCGTGATGCCTTCAGACGCTCGTAAGCATCCACTTCGAGGGATATCGTTTTTGACGGCACGCCTTCGAAACTGCCACAGACCGTCTGTGTCGTCAAGCGGCGGGACCGACGCCTTCGACGGTGCTTTGGCGGACGTTCCTGCGGGCATGATTTTCGCGATTGTTTCCAACCATTGCTGCTCGGAGTTGACGTGTTTCTAAATTTCTAAGCGCCGTAGCCATGTCAGGGGGTCCGAAGCCTTCGGGATCAAAGCGCCATAAAGGAGACGCCCGGTGTCTATACTATAAAGGACGAAGAACGGAAAGGAAGGGAGATTCCGGCGCCGTGCCTCTCTTATAATCGCAGAGCCAGTGCTCACGAAGTGTCCTGCGCTGGTCGGTGATTCCCGGATCTTTGCAATCGCCACGTCTACTTCGACGCGGAAGCGACTTTTCAGTCGCTCTGAAATGTCCGCGTATTGGGCTGCGAATCGATTGATGTCGCCCGCAAATTCAGCGTGGTACTCGACCCTCATTTGAGGGCTGCACGAAACTCCTCCTCGGATAGAGGAGTCGCACGACCGAGAACTACGTCTTCCATGCGCTGCACGCCTTGCTCGATCAGCTCCATGACTTGTCTGTCGGACGAAACACTTTCGATCAATCGGCGAGCGAGCTCCAAGCGATCATGATCCGGTAAGGAAAGAGCGCTTTCGCTAACGTGAGAAGGGATCATGCTTGAAAATTACGCGTGGTATTTCGGGAGTCAAGCGAGCGATGGGGACAAGAGTTCGCGAACGATAGAAACCTCAGACTATTTCAGCGGCTTCTGGAGCCGTTCGAAATCGGATGAGCTTGCTTCCACTGTTTCGCGCAGCACGCGTCACGGCACTTTCTGGGGAAGCATTTTTTTCGAACGGGGTCATGTTTTGGGGTTTGGGGTCGGTGGGGCGGAAGCGGTGAGGTGGCCTGCCCACCGCAGGCTTGGCGAAGGTGGGTGAGGCGGTTGGGCGTGCAACGCGCCGCAAGGGGCAAAGAGGATTGGGCCAGCCCCAGACGTTTAACAGGAGGTAGCAGAGGTCGCAGAGACAACGCGATCACGTCGAGGCGCACCGGACGAC
>JAUSID010000016.1 GCA_030648295.1 Opitutaceae bacterium
CACCTCCCGCCTGCAATGCCGGGCAGTCGATACCTTTTAGAATGCCGACAAAATAGGCGTGCAGTTCAGGCCGGACTTCCGGCGACAAGGCTGGAACTCTGTGCTTGGTACTGAAGATAAGGTGAATCAGGACTCGAGATAGTGATTGGGGCATTGATGAGGCGTGGTCGCAGCCTTTCAGGCCGCGTCGCTGACCCCATATTACCCCAGGCCGTTGGCCTGGGCTAAGGAATTCTCGCGCCGTCGGTGCTGGAAATTGGCCAAACTCCAGTCTGCGGCTGGAAGCCGCAGCCACTTTCAGCGCAGACTCGGCCCAGAACCTTTCGCCCGAGGTGCTCGGTCCGGCCGAGGTGCGTGGTCATCTGTAGCCCGGGAGCGCGGGCGTCCCGCCCGCCTCCGATGCGGGCGAGACGCCTGCGCTCCCAGGACTTAAGCGAACACGGACGCGCGTTGTTTCGCGCTGAGTTCGCGCCATTTTCCGGCGGCAAGATCGCCGAGCGGAAAGTCGCCGATCCGCACCCGTATCAGTCGCAGCGTCGGATGCCCGATCGCGGCGGTCATCCGGCGCACCTGCCGGTTCTTTCCTTCCACGAGTTCGAGCGAGAGCCAGCAGTCCGGCACGTTTTTGCGGAATCGGATCGGGGGATCACGCGGCGGAATGTCAGGCGGTGGGTCAAGCAGGCGCGCCCGGCACGGACGCATCCGATAATCCCCGAGCGCAATGTCGCCGCGCTCCAGTTGCGCGAGCGCTTCGGCCGGCGGTACACGTTCCACTTGCGCCCAATATTCCCGCTGGTGCGCATGCTGCGGATCGAGCAGCCGGGTGTTCAGCCCCGGTTCATCGCTCAACAGGAGCAAGCCTTCGGAATCGGCGTCGAGCCGGCCGAGCGGGTAAACGTTCGCCGGCAGATCGAACTCCGCGAGCGTGCGCCAGTGTGATCCGGGCTCGGGCGTGAATTGCGAAAGCACGCCGTAGGGCTTGTGAAAGACGAGCAGCACGGCGGAAGTGACGACAAGCGCAGTGACGAGTGACATGTGACGAGTGACAAGTAGAGCCGCAGGCAGAAGTGACGAGTGACAAGGGGAAGTGACCACGGCCACAAGGGCCAGTGACGAGTGACAAGTAGAGCCGCAGGCAGAAGTGACGAGTGACAAGTGCCCGGCGTGGTTAACCCTGGGAGCGCGGGCGTCTCGCCCGCAACTGCTCGGTCCTTGTCCCGTCACTCGCCGCTTGTCACGATTTTCCATTCCCGTCACTTGTCATTCGTCACTCGTCACTCCTTTCCCACCATGCGCGCAGTACAACTTGCAGGCGTAAATCAACTCGCGGTCGTCGACGTGCCCGACCCCGCGCCGCAGCGCGGCGAAGTTGTCGTCGCGCTCCGGGCCGCAGCGCTCAACCACCGCGATGTCTGGATCAAGTCCGGCCAGTATGCGGGTTTGAAGTTCCCGATTACGCCGGGCTCGGATGGCGCGGGAATCGTGGCGGAATGTGGCGAAGGCGTGGATCCGTCATGGCGCGGCCGCGAGGTCATCATCAATGCAGGTTTCAACTGGGGTGATCGCGAAACGGCGCAGGGCGCGCAGTTCAGCATTCTCGGTCTGCCACGCGACGGCACGCTCGCGGAGAAGGTGAGCGTTCCGGTCGGGCAAGTGTCGGCCAAACCGGGCCACCTGACCTGGGAGGATGCCGCGGCGCTGCCACTCGCCGGACTCACGGCGTATCGTGCCGTTTTCTCGCGCGGCAGGCTGCAGGCCGGCGAACGTGTTCTCATCAGCGGCGTCGGCGGTGGCGTCGCCCTGTTCGCGATGCAGTTTGCGGTCGCGGCGAAGGCGGACGTGTGGGTGACGTCGAGTTCGCCGGAAAAGATCGCGCGTGCGGTCGAACTGGGCGCGAAGGGCGGATTCAATTATCGCGACGACGGCTGGGTGGCCGCGGCGGCAAAGGCGCCTGGCGGGTTCGATGTCATCATCGACAGCGCGGGTGGTGAGGGTTTCACCAAATTGATCGATGCGGCCGCGTCCGGCGGCCGGATCGTGTTCTTTGGCGCGACGCGCGGTGACCCGCCGGTGCTGCCGATGCGAAAGGTTTTCTGGCGGCAGCTTGCGCTGCTCGGAACGACGATGGGTTCGCCGTCGGACTGGGAGACGATGGTCGCATTCGTTACGCGCCAACACCTGCGACCGGTCGTGAGCGAGGTGTTTCCATTGGCCCGCGCCGCGGAGGCATTCGGCCTGATGGAGCGCGGTGAGCAGTTCGGCAAGATCGTGGTCAAAACCTGAGCTGTCAGCCCGCGCGGTGACACGAACCGAATTGAAGGGGTCGACCTTTGCTCAAATCACTTGACCATGGATCTCACGGACGGGACACGGCTCGAGCCCTCCGAATCGATCGTCCGCGCAGCGGACGCTACTGACGAGGCGCTGAGCGCGGCGAACCGCCAGCACGTCTCGGAGCATCGGCTACGAGCCAACCCACCGGTGGCGCTGAAACCGCGCCGCGTCAGGGTAGGTCCATACCTACCGGGAATGCTTTCGGCTTGGCGTGGCCGCTCGACGCGCGGAGAACGTGGGCGATGAGCGAAGCTCCCCGTTTGTTCGCCTGTATCATGGCTGGTGGCAGTGGTGAGCGATTCTGGCCGATGAGTCGCAGGCGGCTGCCGAAGCACCTGCTGAAGTTGTTTTCCGATCGGACGCTGCTGGAGGAAACGGTGCGGCGGATCGGCACCGTCGTGCCCCGGGAAAATATTTTTGTGCTCACCAACGAGGTCCAGCTGCCAGCGACGCGCGCGGCGCTCGAGGGGCTGGTGCCATCGCAGCAGATCATCGCTGAACCGGCGAAGCGCGACACGGCGCCCGCCGCCGCGCTCGCCACGGCGCTGGTACGCGCGCGCGGCGGTGACATGGCCACACTCGCTTTGCTGCCGGCCGATGCGTTCATCGCCGACTCGGCGACGTTTGCCCGCCAGCTCGGCGCCGCCCTGCCGCGCGCCTCGCAATCCGGCGCCATCATCACGATCGCGATCAAGCCGGATCACCCGGCGACGGGATTCGGGTATCTTGAACTTGGGGACGAGCTGGAGAACACACCCGGCGGCGTGATTCGCGAGGTGCGGCGCTTTGTCGAAAAGCCCGATCTGATCACGGCGCAGAAATACGTCGCGAATGGCCAGTTTGCGTGGAACGCCGGCATGTTTTTCTGGCGGGTCGGCACGTTTCTCGAGGAAGCGGCGCGAAACGCCCCGGAGCTGGCCACGTTCGTTCGCGAATTCCCGCGCGATGCCTGGGGCACCTATCTCGCCGAGCGCTTTCCGCAGCTGCCCAAGATTTCCATCGACTACGCCATCATGGAGAAGGCGCGGATGGTGGAGACGCTGGTGGCGCAGTTCGACTGGGATGACGTGGGGCTGTGGACGGCGGTGCCGAAGCACATGCCGTCCGACGGCTCCGGCAACGCGGTTCGCGGCCAGGTGGTCGCGATCGGCGCGACGAACAACATCGCCGTGAGCAACGGCCGCACCATTGCGCTTTGCGGCGTGAAGGATCTCGTCGTGGTCGAGACGCCGGATGCCGTGCTGGTCTGCCACCGTGATGCGGTCCAGGACATCAAGAAGATCGTCCAGCAGCTGCCGAAGGAATTGCAGTAGCTGGTCCGCACACCTCCCCTCAATCAGGCGCTCGATCTTTTTTCCTGTTCGATGGCCATTTCGCCACGGCAAGTCCCGCGTTCGTGCGGGCTAAAACGCAAAACCGCTGGAAGCGGTCTTGCCATAAGCCGGGAAATCGCGAAGAGCACCAGCGGCAATAGCGAGCAAACACTCTGCGCCCTTCGGCACAGAGGAAAGGGTGAAGGTTCCCGGCTTACGCCACGGCTGACTTGGCCGCGCGCTGGACCTTGCGCCGCTCGACTTCCCTCAGGATCCGTTTGCGGAGCCGGAGGTTTTTCGGAGTCACCTCGACGTACTCATCGTGGGCGATGTATTCGATCGCGCGCTCGAGCGAGAATTTCGTCGCGGGGGTCAGCCCGGCCGCCACGCCTTCACCTTGCGAGCGGAAGTTGGTCAGTTTTTTTGCGCGGACGGCGTTGCAGGCAATGTCCTCGTTCCGGGGATTTTCGCCGACGATCATGCCTTCGTAGACCAGTTCGCCCGGACTGACGAAAAGTTTGCCTCGCTCCTGCACCATCACGAGCGCGTAGGAGGTGGTCACGCCGGCCTCGGTCGCCATCAGGGTGCCGGTGATGCGGGTGAGCACTTCACCCGCGTAGGGGCCGTATTCCTTGAAGAGATGGCTCATCACGCCGCGGCCGCTCGTGATGTTGACCACGTCGATTTCCATGCCGATGAGGCCGCGCGTGGTAATGGTCGCCTCGATCATCGTGGAGTGCGGGTGCTTCTCCATGTTCGTCATCTGGCCCTTGCGGTTCGCCAGATTTTGCATGACGGCGCCGACGCATTCGTCGGGAACCTCAATCCAGACGTTTTCGTAGGGCTCGTGGCGTTTTCCGTCGACGATCTTCTCGATTACGGTCGGACGCGACACGAGCAACTCGAACCCTTCGCGGCGCATGGTCTCGACGAGCACGGCGACTTGCATGGCGCCGCGGGCCTTGACGTTGAAGATGCCGGCCTTGTCAGTTTCCTCGACCTTGATCGAGACATTCGTCTTCAGTTCACGGAAGAGCCGCTCGCCCAGCTGGCGCGACGTGACGAGTTTGCCCTCGGTGCCGACGAGCGGACCGTCGTTGACGCAAAACTGCATCTCGAGGGTGGGTGGATCGATTTGCGTGAAGGGCAGGGCGTGGCCGTCTTCGTTGGCGGTGAGGGTGTCGCCAATGTCGGCCTCTTCGAAACCGGAGACGCCGACGATGTTGCCGGCGACGCCGGCTTCGGTCTCGTGGGTGCCAAGGCCGGAGTATTCGAAGACCCGGGTGATTTTCGCGCGGACGCGTTTGCCGTCGGCGTGGCGAATCGCGAACACCGGATCGCCGACCGAGACTTTGCCACCGAGAATCTTGCCGATGGCGATGCGGCCGACGTAGTCGCTCCAGTCGATGTTGGAAACCAGCATGTGGAACGGCTCCTCGGGTTTGGCGAACGGCGGCGGAATATGGTCGAGTATGGTCTCGAAGAGCGGCGCCATGTCCTTCTTCGGTTCGCCGAGGTGTTTCATCATGTAGCCGTCGCGACCCGAGCCGTAAACGACGGGCGCGTCGAACTGTTCCTCGCTGGCATTGAGCTCCATGAGGAGCTCGAGCACCTTCTCGTACATCTTGGCGGGCTCGGCGTTTTCGCGATCGATCTTGTTGATCACGATGATGACCTTCAGTCCGTGCTGGAGCGCCTTGCGCAGCACGAAGCGCGTCTGGGCCTGCGGACCGTCATACGCGTCGACCACCAGCAGCACGCCGTCGACCATGCGCAGCGCGCGCTCGACTTCACCGCCGAAGTCCGCGTGCCCCGGAGTGTCGACGATGTTGATGATTTTGTCCTTCCAGTGGACCGAGGTGTTCTTCGCCTTAATCGTGATGCCCTTCTCCTTCTCGAGGTCCATGGAGTCCATGGCGCGCTCCTCGATCTGCTGATTGGCGCGAAACACGCCGCCCTCCTTCAGCAGTTTGTCGACGAGCGTGGTCTTCCCGTGGTCGACGTGGGCGATGATGGCGATGTTGCGGATACTCTGGTTCATGGAGCGGGCGTGTGGAACGTGGAAAAAAGGGGTCCAACGTGCGTGGCACGCCCGGTGAAAGCAAGGCCGAACCCGGGGCGGACGTAAACGCCGCGTTATGCGACGGAAGCGGGGTTAATCGCAGGCATTCACCGCCACACCGACGGGAAAATAGCAGGTAAAACACGTCCCGCTTTGCAGCTGCGTCTCGAAACCGATGAACCCCTTGTGCCGGCGAACGACGCGCAGCACCGTCGCCAGCCCGAGTCCGGTGGCGGTTTCGCGAGGCTTGGTGGTGAAAAATGGATCGAACAGCCGGTCGCGATCCTCCAGTGGCACACCGGTGCCGGTGTCGCGCACGCTGATGGCGACAAAATCCCCGGGGGCCGCATCGGGCCCGATCGCGCGCGCCTCCGCGGCGTCGAGGGAAACGTGACGCGCCGCCAGGGTGGCCACGCCTCCGACCGGCATGGCGTCGCGCGCGTTCATGCACAGGTTCATAATGACCTGATGAAGCTGGCTCGCGTCACCAAGGATTGGCGGCAACGCATCGGGCGCCTCGACCTCGAGCGTGACCTTTTCGCCCATCAGCTTCAGCGCAATCGCGGCTGTCTCCCGGAGGACCGGCAGGACGGACATCGGGGCGAGCGCTTGATCGCCGCCGCGCGCGAACATGAGAATACGCCGTAACAACGCGGCGCCACGCTCGGCGCTCTGCCGGATGATACGCGCGCGATCGCGATCCGCGGGCCCGGCCGACTGTTCGAGCATCTCGGCGTTGCCGAGCACCGACATGAGGAGGTTGTTGACGTCGTGGACGACGCCACCCGCGAGCTGGCCGAGCACTTCGATGCGCTGCAGCCGAAGGACCTGGGCCTCGAGGTGCTTCCGGTCGGTGATGTCACGGAGGATGAACTCCAGCAACACGCCATCGGTCGACGGCAATCGCACAATCGTCACCTCGGCCGTGGCGCCCGGCGCCGAAGCAATCGACAACGTGGTCTCGAACGACTCAATCCGTTTTCCCGGCTGGTCCAACTCGAGCAGGCGCTTCTGGAGCGGTTGCGAGATTGCCGGTGGGAAACAATCGAGCACGTGCGTCGGCACGCTGCCGATGAGCTGCGTGAAAGCCGAATTCGCATGGAGGATGCGGCCGGTGCGATCGGTGAGAACAATGCCATCGGGAGAGTGCGCCACCGCTGCTTCGAATCGCGCGCGTTCGTCGGAAAGCTGGCGGAAACGATTCAGCCGCGTGATGGTCCGCACGCGCGTGCGCAATTCCGCCGGGTCGAAAGGTTTGTTGAGAAATTCGTCCGCGCCGGCGGCGAGCCCGCGCAGCCGCGTGGCGCGGCCCTCGAGCGCGGTCAGCAGGATGATCGGAACCTGGTGCAGGATGGGGTTCGCGCGGAGCTGACGGCAGACTTCGAACCCGTCGAGTTCCGGCATGACGATGTCGAGCAGCACTACATCCGGCGGCGTTCGACGGGCAGCCTCCAATGCCTGCACGCCATTCTCCGCGAAAACCACGGTATAACCATCCGTGGCCAGCAGGCTTCTTAAGAGTTGCCGGCTAACATCGTCATCGTCCACGACCAATACCGTGCTGGAGGTCGCCATGTAAACGGTCCCGTGGCGGTTATGAAACTGGGTGCAATGGATTTAGCGATCCATTTTAAGGCTAATTGGTGGCGAAAAAACACGCATGCCCCAAGGAGCGCCCGATTGCGTTGGACATTTCCATGTTGAGGGGGAGGGGCAGTTGCTCCGCTCACCTCAATCGCGAGCTGCAGCTATCGTTTGCCAGTGGGAATTGGTATCGCTGCAACGGCGGCGCGCGCAGCTGTGACAGCCGTGACGTTTTACTCGAGAAACCCTCGCTCGCCGAACCAGTGCAGAAGTTGCTCCGCCCACGGCGGGGCCGGCTTTCCCGGCCGCCCGAAGCCGAGGCCGTGCGCACCTTTTTCGTAGATGTGCAGCCCGAACGGCACCCCGTTGCGTCGCAAGGCCGCCGCGAACATCAGCGAGTTTTCCACCGGTACGGTTTTGTCCTCCACTGTGTGCCAGAGGAAACAGGGCGGGGTATCTTTCGTCACCTGAAGTTCGTTCGAAAGGTACTTCACTAATTCTGGCGCGGGATTCTCACCGAGCAGGGTGCGGCGCGAGCCCACATGCGGGAATTCGACCAGCGAGATCACGGGGTAGCAAAGGATGGCGAGATCAGGCCGCGAGCTTTCGCGCTCGATCGAATCCGTGTCGCCGGGTTTTCCGGCATCGAAATGCGTTGCGAGGGTTGAAGCCAGGTGACCGCCGGCGGAGGAGCCGATGACTCCAATTCGCCTGGGATCGAGCCCGTCGCGGCGGGCAAAGGCCCGGACCATCCGCAACGCGCGGGCGGCGTCGTTGAGCATAACCGGGTGGCGGTAGCGGTTGGACCCAAGCCGGTATTTCAGCACGTACGCGGTGATGCCATGCTGGACAAAAAACTCGGCGTAGCCGGTGCCTTCGTGTTCGGCGAGATTGCCGTAGCCGCCGCCGGGCAGGATGAGAATCGATGCGCCCGTGCGGTTCGCCGGTTTGACCGGAAACGGCGTGAGGGTCGGAATATCCTGCGGACGCTGGCCGAGCGCGGCGGGAGCATCGCCCTCCCACAGCCGAATCGGTCCCATGATGAGCGGATAAGGAATCGCGGCGGTTCCACCGGAAGTCGGGTTGGCCGCGAACGCAGCTTGCCCGGCAAACGCCGCGACGAGCATCAAAAGAGATTGGGGACGTGAGGCGCGCATCGGCACCATTCCAGTTGCCGGTGCTCGTGGCCTCAAGCCTGGGTTTTCGCAGCAGCGAAAACCCCTGAAAAACAAAAGGGCCCCGGAAGTTTTTAAGCTTCCGGGGCCAATTTGTGGGAGTGGGCGTTCGCCACGCGCTCTTTCCCGGCGGCACACGCTTTGGCGCTCTCGCTTTCGCGGGCGGTGTGCTTCCCGACGCCACTCTCCGCGGCATGCGGATGTTTCGGTCTCATGGCGGGACCGTCCTGACCGTTACCGGTCGGGATTTATCGAGTGAGGCCTCTTCGCCCGGTTCGGACGCTCCCTGCCGGGAGCGGCGCGCCGGACGTGGTGTAGACACGCCTGCAATCTCTGTCTCTCGCGTCTTCACCTTTACCACGGGGACGGCGCCAGCTTTTGGCCGGCCGTTGGCCCCGCGTTACGGGTCTGACCTCTTAACTCTCAGGTTGCATTCGCTTTTGCAGTAGGGTGACCCCGTTTTGCGGGACCGCCCCAGTGAGGAGGTACGCGGACTTTGCCAGGCCCGCTCGCTCCCCGCCGCCGCGACTCCTTTACGCGCCCTGTTCGTACGGCGAACCGGGCCTTTTGGCGGGGTTGGCCCGCCGGGAATCGCGATTGCGTTCTGGTCTGCGCAGTAGCAACCAAAACCCTCTGGGGTAACTGCCTCGGCGCACGGGTCGAAACGCCCCGTGGACCTGACTCGGCTGAGCACGGTTTCTAATCGCGCCTCGCCGCACAGTTCCTGATTCGTGTGTGAACTGACCGGACACGACTCCGGCCAGAGGAACTGGTGATAAATGCCTTCCGACCGGCTTTCGCCATCGGGAGGGGAGGGCGACACCAGTTGTCGCCAGCCTTTCCCCGGTCACCCGGGATTATCCCAGCCGCGCTCTCGGCGTCGTATTTCAGGCCGCCGCGCTGCGACTGTTCTATCAAGGAACGAGGGCAACAGTGCGGGTGCCGCGCGAAGTTACCAGCGTTTGTTCTGAACAACTTCTTCACGCCGCGCGGCGGTGAATAACTTGTGCATAATCTGGCTCACCGGTTGTTCACACCGAAATGTGGATAATCGCCCGATGCCGTGTCGGGGGTTTTCCGATACGGGCCCGCACGGCGCGCTCGTGGTCGATCAGCCGGCGCTTGATCGTCTCGCCAAATGCGAACCCGGTCAGCGAACCATCGGCGCCGATGACACGGTGGCACGGCACGAGGAGACAAATCGGATTGGTGGCGTTGGCGCGGCCGATCGCGCGGGGCGAGGTTTTGAGCGCGTGGGCGAGATTGCCATAGCTGCACGTGGTGCCGAACGGAATTTCCTGCAGCGCCGCCCAGACGCGCTGCTGGAATGGCGTGCCGCTCGAGCCAAGTTGCAAGTCAAATTGGGTTCTTTGCCCGGCGAAATATTCGGCCACCTGCGTGGCCGTGGCGCGCGTGGCGAGTTTGTCATCTATTAGATGACATCGGGAAATCCGGCCGCGCAGCTGATCGCGGCCGCCGAACGCGGTGGCGGTGACGGCGCCGGTGGCGTCGACGGCGATCGAGAAGGGGCCGACGGGTGTTTTGATTGTGGATACAAACAGTCTCATGGCATGGGTGGGGTCGAAGGCACGGGCTGGTTGAGCTGCCAGAGGTGGGCGGTCGCCAGGCTGCGAGAGGGCGAGAAGATTGCCATCAGTCGCCTGGTCGCATCGGCGTCCGGCCGCTCCTCGAGTTTCAGCAGCGACTGCAGCCCGCTCGTCACGCCGGTGTCGCCGAGCGGCACGCAATCGGCGAAGCCCAGCGAGCGCATCATGAGGTAATTGACGGACCACGGGCCGAGGCCGCGGATCGCGAGCAGCGTCCGCTCGGCCCGTGTTGCCGACATCGCCTGCAGCCGCTCGAGATGCAGTTTCCCGTCGGCGATGAGACGCGACGTGGCGAGAAGGTAGTCCGCTTTTTGCCGCGAGAACTGCAGCGGCAGCAGATCCGCTTCGGCAAGCGCCGCGACCGCCGCGGGCGTCGGCGGCGCATGGAGCCCGGGCGCGAGCGGCCGGCTGGACCGCTCGATCAGACGGCGCTTCAGCTGGCAGGCGAACGTGAAATTGATCTGCTGGCCGATGATCGACCACAGCAGTCCGTCGAACACGGACGGCGTCTGGCTGATTCGAAGTTCGGGCCGGCCGGCCACGAGCCGCCCAAGTCCAAGTTTTTTCGCGAGCCGCCCGAACGCCGCGGCGTCCTGGTCCAGCCCGAGCAGCCCGACCACCACCGCGTGCGCTTCCGCACCCGACGCGTGTTTCGCGCCGCGGGTCAGCGAAGCGGCGGACGGTTGGAAGATTTCTACCCGAACCGCCGCCGGCGAAAGCTCGAGTTGGAGGATTGCATGGCCGGTGGACAACTGCACCGCGCCGGTGTACCGGTTACCCTCCAGCCGTTCGGTGATGCTGTGTACGTCACGGCTCAGGGCCCGGCGAAGGTAGCCGAGCGGATAGCCGGCGGGCAGCATCAAGGTGAACGTGCCCGCGTCACGAAGTTCCCGATACGCCGAGGGGGTCAGACCGTTCAGGCGCCGGAAATGTTCATGGAACACCGACGGCGACTCGAAGCCGGCCGCTTCGGCAATCTCCAAGAGCCCGGCCCCGGTTTCGAGCAGCCGGCGTTTTGCCGACGCGATTCTCGCCCGCACTAACACGTCCGCCGGCGTGGTATGAAAATGCTGGCGCACGAGTTCAAAAAGCCGGGTCGGGCCAAAGCCCGAGCGGCGCACGATGGCGCGGGTATCGGGAAACGCCGCGGGGTTGGCGCGGACCTTCGCGACCAGGGTCTCGACATCCTCGAGCACGGGGTCGGCGCCGCGGGCGAAATCGTCCGGATGGCATTTGCGGCACGGGCGGAGCCCGGCCGCGCGCGCGGCCTCGCACGTCGGAAAGAAACGAACATTCTCGGGCTTGGGTTTCCGCGCCTTGCAGGACGGCAGGCAGTAAATGCCGGTGGTCAGCACGCCCGTGAAGAACCGGCCGTTGTAGGCCGCGTCGCTGGCCAGCAACCGCGCGTACATCTGGGCGTGACTCATCCGCAGCGGGCGCGGCGTGGCGTTTGGCGCCGAAATGGGCGTTGAGATCGAGCGGTCGGCAACCATGGGTGAGGAGTGCAAACGTAGGCGGTGGAGTCGCGCGTCAGCAATCAATGGCTCGCGCAGGGCGAATCGATGACGTGGTCGCGGATTTCATGCCTGCCATCCTACGCGGGAGCCCCCGTGGTGTCGTCCGGATAATTCCGGTGCAATTTTCCCGGGAGCGCGGGCGTCTCGCCCGCATCGAGCCATGGCGGGCGAGACGCCCGCGCTCCCAGGCCAGGCGCTACTTCGACGGCATCCTCTGTTTTGCCGGATGCGGCGGCGGCGTCTCGCCCGGTGGCGGCGGCGGCTTGGCCGCGTCCCTCCCGGGAGCAGGTTTCATTGGCACGTCGGTCCGGCCCAACGCGTGTTCAATCTCGTCGATCGCGGAGGCCAATGTCGTCACGACCGAATCCGGTCGCGCCGGCTGCACGCGCTCGCTCAGTTCTTCGAGCTTCGCCCGATGCTGCCAGATGCCGATAATGACGCGGGCACGCGGGCAGCGCTGCCGGACGCGCCGGCACATTTGCCGCGCACTTGGCGTAGACTCGCCCCAAGAGGGGCGGTTCACGAGCCGACGAAGTCAGCCGGCGGCGGCTTCAAGGCGGGGCGGGGATGGCGGCGTGAACCGATCCGGGGGCGGGAAGTTCTGGTGTGCAATTATCCCTCCTTCCCGGCCGCATTCGATGGGTTGTCCGCCTACCGGAAATGTATCCGGATTGCATGGTCCGTCCCGGGAGCGCGGGCCTCTGGCCCGCATCGTATGGATGGCGGGCGAGACGTCCGCACTCCCAGGGCGCTCGCGCGCCTCACCGGCCCGACTTCAGATCCAAAACGAAAATCCCGTACCCGACGCCGGCCGGATCGCGTGACTTCGCCATCTGGAACGCCACGAACCGACCGTCGTCGCTGACGACACCGTTCGACGCCTTGTAGCCGGGATAATCGCCGAAGAAAGTCAGCCGCTCCATCTTCCCACTGCCATCCAGCGCCAGCTTCCACAGGTCAACATGCGTCGAGCCCTGCCGGTTTTGTTTGTCGCTTTCGACGAGCGTGAATTGTCCATCGGGGAAGATCCCTTCCGGTTCGTCATACTGGCCCGGTGCGTTGCTGTAGTTGGTTACTTTTTTCGTGTCGAGCTGCACGCCGAACACATCCGTTCCCTGATATCCATACGCGCTGAAGGTCAGCTCGCGCTCCTCCGGCGGCCGGAAATTCTGCGTCTCCAGCGTGCATTGAAACGGGAGTTCGCGACTCTCGAGCACCACGCTCTGGTCGGCGAGCCGGGGTTTTCCGTCCTCGTATACGATCGTGGCCATCAGCATCCGTGATGCGCCGCGCGGCAGTTCGTTGGGATACTCGGCGCTGACGTGAGTCCACGCGATCTGGAGCCGCGTGCGCGAGACCGCCGGGCCCTCGGAGCATTTCGTACCGAGTGGCGTGGGCGGGCGGTCCACCCGCCGATCCAGCACGGACAACACGCACTGGGTGCGGGCGTCGCCGCGTTTGAACGGATCAAACTTTTCCGGGCCGGAAAGCAGGATGTCACCATTGCTCAAATACAACGCGCGCGTGTAACCGTGGTGGGGATAATGGCCGCTCAGCAGGCGAATCAAACCCGTCGCGATCTCGACCTCGTAGACATCGCCAAATGTCTTTTCCAGGAAAACGACTCGGCCGCCGTCGGGCGAGAAGTCCGCGCGTTCGCCGAAGCGCGTCAGGCGGCGAATCGACGCCGGCAAATCATCGGCCGGATTCCTGCCCGGAACCGGATCGGCCGCGAAGACGCCGGCCATCCCCGCCAACCCGACGGCCAGGAGAAACCGGAGCGGTTGCAACCCGATCCGGTGCCATGCTCGCGACGATTTCACCCCAGGGTAGGTGGCAGGGTTTCCCTCCGGAATCGAGACGGAACCGCGGCTGGAGCCGCCGCCGTGAGACGCGGAAGAATGCGCCGCGACGGTATGGATTTAAGGTGGCACACCGGCGCGCCACCCTTCACCGTCGGCGCGGTCCGGCATCATGGCTCCCATTGCTCTCAGCTTCGTCATCCCCCTTTACCGCAGCTCCGCCACCATCGGCACCGTCGTCCGCGAAATCGAGGCGCTCACCCCCGAGGGCGGCCACGAGGTGGTGCTGGTGCACGATGGGAGCGACGAGGCGACCAGCGAAGTCTGTCGCGCCCTCGTGCGCGACGCGAAGATCCCGATCACGCTGATCGAACACGCGCGCAACTACGGCGAACACAACGCGGTGCTCACAGGCTGGCGGCATGCCCGCGGCGCCCATGTCGTGAACCTGGACGACGACGGGCAGCATCCGCCGGGCGAGGCGGTGCGGCTGTGGGAACACGCCCGGACGACGGGACTCGACGTCGTCTTTGGACATTACGTCGAGAAGCAGCATTCGGCCTGGCGCAATTTCGGCAGCTGGTTCACCAACCGGATGACCGATTGGGCGCTGGATAAACCGCCGGGTTTTTACCTCTCGAGTTTTCGCTGCGTCACCGCGTTCGTGGCGAAACAGGTGATGCAATACGCCGGCCCGTATCCGTACATCGACGGGCTGCTGCTCCAGGTGACCCAACGCATTGGCTCAATCGATGTGCGTCATCAGCCGCGGCAGGCCGGGCAGAGTACGTATACCCTGCGCCGGCTCGTGCGGCTGTGGATGAGCGCGTGGATTAATTTTTCCGTCCTGCCCCTGCGGGTCGCCACGCTGGCGGGCCTGCTGATCGCCTTCATCGGGGTGATGGCGCTCGGCTGGGTGGTGTGGTTGTGGTTCCGCGATGCAGGACCGGCGTACGGCTTCGGCTGGATGATGGCGGCGATGCTGATTTTTTCGGGCTCGCAGCTGGTCATGCTCGGTTTGATCGGCGAATATGTCGGCCGGATGTTTTTGACCGTGAACCAGCGGCCGCAATCGGTGGTCCGCGAAGTCGCGCGGAGCCGGCAGGCGGCGGACGTCGCCGCCGATCAGCGCTGACGGGGCGCCGGGCCGCCGCCGTCGGCAAACATCTTTTTCCACCGCTCGAATTCGCGCGCCAGCCCCACTTGAATCGCGAGTTCCGCCTCGCGGGGCCGGGCCAAACTAAGTCGAGTTGCATGCGCGAGCGCACGCAATGCCGTGCGGTAATTGACGGATTGCGGGTCGGCGAACTCGCCCGCGAGGTAGATGCGGCACCACTCGTGCGCGCCGTGGTCCGCTGCCGCGACCAACTCACGTCCCCACCGGCGGGCCAGCCGGTACGAATTCTCCTCATCGCGCAGCTTGCGGCCGGGCGAGGCGCTGACGTGGTGGCGCACGACGCTGCGCAGCGCCACCGCGTTCATCCGGCCGGCGGCCCGGGCGCGGAAACACAGATCGATATCCTCCCCGCCGTTGACGAAACCTTCGTCGAATCCGCCCAACTGCTCCCATAATGCGCGCTCGATCAGCAGGCACGCACCCGTTACGGCGGGGACGCTCACGAATGCCGCGCGCCAGGGCGGGCGCCAGCGGGGCACTGCCCGCACGTGCTGGGGTTTCCCTTGGATATTGATCACGATACCGGCGTGATCCACGGCGCCGGATTGGGCGTCGAGTTGAATGTTGCCGACGACCCCAGCCGCGGATCCGAGGCGTGCGTGCGTCTCGAGCATCGGCGCGAGCCAGTCCGGCAGCAGCACGAGATCGTTGTTCAGGAGGACCAGGAACCGGCCGCGCGCGACCGCGACTCCGCGGTTGTTGGCGCGGGCATAACCGATATTTCCCTCATTCGCGACCAGGTGAATCCGCGCATTGTCGAGGGACGCGAGCCATTCGCGGGTGCCGTCGGTACTGCCGTCGTCGACGAAGATAATCTGGTGGTCCAACCCGGACGGCAGCGTTGCCTGCAGGCTCGCGAACATCGCCTGCGTGAGCGGCAGGCAATTGTACAGCGGAATGATGATGGAGACCTGCGGCAGGGGGGGCGTGGCGATTGAGGAGGTGACGGACGGAGGGGATGACATCGAGCCGCGGTCCCGGTGACTTTCGACCTTAGCCATTGCTCAAGCCCTGATGCGGCCCTTTCCCTCTCACTCGTCCGCCATGCGGCGGAGATACGCGCCATAGCTCGACTTGCCGAGCCGCGCGATGTTTGCCTCCAGGCCGGCGCGATCGATCCAACCCTGCCGCCACGCAATCTCCTCGATGCAGGCAATCTTCAGGCCCTGGCGCGTCTCGATCACCTGGACGAATTGGGCGGCATCGAGCAGCGAGTCGTGCGTGCCGGTATCCAGCCAGGCGGTGCCGCGGCCGAGCAGTTCGACCTGAAGGTTCCCGCGTTCGAGGTAAAGCCGGTTGAGATCGGTGATTTCGAGCTCGCCGCGAACGGAAGGTTTCAGTGACCGCGAGAGCGATACGACTTCGTGATCGTAGAAATAAATGCCGGGAATCGCGTAATTGGATTTTGGTTGCGCCGGCTTTTCCTCCAAGGAGAGCACCCGGCCGTCGGGGGCGAACTCGACCACGCCGTAACTCTTCGGATCCGCGACGTGGTAGCCAAAAATCGTGGCGCCATGCATCCGGGCGCTCGCGCGCTCGAGCGATTTCACGAGGTCGTGCCCGTAGAACAGATTGTCGCCGAGCACGAGTGCGGCGGGCTCGTCAGCGAGGAACCCGGCGTCCTGGGCGATGTGGAAAGCCTGGGCCAGACCCTCGGGCCGGGGTTGTTCGGCAAACGAGAATTTCAAGCCGAGGTTCGAGCCGTCGCCGAGCAGCCGGCGGAACATCGGGAGATCCTGCGGCGTGGAAATGACGAGGATGTCGCGAATCCCGGCCAGCATGAGCACCGACAGGGGATAGTAGACCATCGGCTTGTCGTAGACCGGCATCAGCTGCTTGCTGACCGCGATCGTGAGTGGATAGAGCCGCGTGCCGGAGCCGCCGGCGAGAATGATGCCCCGGCGCGATTGCGGATTGCGGATTTCGGATTTCGGATTGGCAGGCACGGGAGAAATCGGGGGGAGGCCACGCGACGCGGTTCGGGTTTTTCAATCCGCAAGCCGAAATCCGCAATCCGCAATTGGCGGGTCCGCAATCCGCAATCCGCAATTGCGCGGGTCCGCCTGCCTCAGCCGTATCGATTCAGTGGACAACCGCGAATGATCGCGAATGGACGCAAATTTCAGAGGAGGAGAGGGAGGATTGCCCAGGCGAAACCATGGTCAACGTTTGGTTGATCGCTTTCCAGGCCGCCCAAAGACGCCCTCTCCATTCGCGTGAATTGGCGTCCAGTTGAACTGAATTGGTCCGGATCAGCCGACGCCGAGGCGTTCGCGTTGGTATTTTTTGGCCGTGATGTCGGCGGCCCATTCGCGATGGGTCAGGTACCAGTCGGCCGTTTTCTCAATCCCGGTGGCAAACGATTCGCGCGGTGCCCAACCCAGTTCGCGTTGCAGCTTCGTGCAGTCGATCGCATAGCGGCGATCGTGGCCGGGCCGATCGGTCACGTGCGTGATTTGCGTGGCGTACGACTTGCCGTCCGGCCGCGGCGCCTTGCGGTCGAGCAGCGCACAAATCGTTTTCACGATCGCGATGTTGGGCTGCTCGTTTAACCCGCCGACGTTGTAGGTCTCGCCCACGCGACCCCGCTGTAGCACCAGCCAGATCGCTGCGGCGTGATCCTCGACATATAACCAGTCGCGGACTTGCATGCCGTCGCCATAGACCGGCAGCGGTTTCCCCTCCAGGGCGTTGAGAATCACCAACGGGATCAGTTTTTCAGGGAAATGGTACGGACCGTAGTTGTTCGAGCAATTCGTCGTCAGCGTCGGAAACTTGTAGGTATGCTGATACGCGCGCACGAGGTGGTCGCTCGCTGCCTTCGACGCGGCGTACGGCGAATTCGGCGCGAATGCAGTTTCTTCGGTGAACGCGGGATCGTCGGCCCCAAGCGTGCCGTAAACCTCGTCGGTCGAAACATGGAGGAACCGGAATGCGCCTTTGCGCGGGTCGGGCAGCTTTGCCCAGTGGAGCCGCGCGCAATTGAGCAGCCGCAACGTGCCGACGACGTTCGTCTGCACGAACGGCTCGGGCGAGTCGATGGAACGATCGACGTGGGACTCCGCCGCAAAATTCACCACCGCATCGATCTCGCGTTCGGCCAGGAGTCGCGCGACCAGCTCCGGATCGCCAATGCTGCCATGGGCGAAAACATACCGCGGGTCGCCGGCAAGATCCGCCAGGTTCGCCGGATTGCCGGCATAGGTGAGCGCGTCGAGATTCACCAGTTTCCGCAACGTCGAGTCTTTTTCCAGCAGCCGCTGCCGGATAAAATTGCTGCCGATAAATCCGGCGCCGCCGGTGACGAGGAGGTTCATTGTTTGCCCCAGTTCCTGAGTGCGTCGGTGATCGCTTCGTGGACTTCGGTCATATGGATGCCCGTTGCCGCCAGCTTCGACGAATCCATCACGCAGTTCGATCGTGGAGTTTTCGCCGCCACCCGCATGAACTCGTCCTCGCTCGCGAAAAAATCGAAGTGTTTGTTGGCGACGCCGCTCTTCTTGATCAGGTCGACCACCTCGTGCGTCGTGACCTGCCCGGGGTTGGTCACGTTATAGGTGCCGAACGGGACCCGCTTTTCCCAGCACGCGAGGGTCGCGGCGCAAAACTCCTCGAGGTGCGAAATCGAGTTCGTCGCCTCCAGCAGTCGCTGATATCGCATCAGTTTCGAGATGTAGTTGCGCGGATTATCGACGTTGTTGAATGGGATTCGCAGCCGCCACACAAAGAGGGCCGGTTTTCCCGCCAGCACCTCTTCGCCGAGCGCCTTGCTGCCGCTGTAGAAGGAGCAGTTGTTCGTCCGAAAGGTGAAGTTGGGCGTATCCGTCTCCGTGAACCCGCTGCCGTCCGGGCGAGCGCCGGTAAAGATGCATCCCGACGAAACATGGCCCCACGGCACCCCCGTGTCGGCGCAGGCATCGGCAACGACGCCCGGCAGCACGGCGTTCCCCATCAGGCACTCGTGCCGGTGGAGTTCGCAGGCATCGACGTTTGGTTTGCCCGTGTAGCCGGCGGCATTGATCAGGAACTCGGGTCTGTCGCGGCGCAGCGCATCCCGGAGCATCGTGCCATTGGTATAATCGAGCTCCGCCCGCCGGAGGTTGCGAAAGGGGATGTGCTTACGCGCGAGGAGCGCCTGGTAGGCCAGACCCACATAACCGGAACCTCCGAGCAGATAAATCATGGGAAGGGGCGAGTGAAAAGGAGCACACCGCGAGAACAAGGGTTTTTTCCGATTAGCAGCCTGTCGGACTTAGGAAGGCCGATTTTTGGGCGAGCGAATGCGAGGCCGGCGACCGACAGGCTGCTAAGTTTTCGGCGGTCGAAGCCGGGTCCGACGTCAAAATGAGGTGAAAACCCGTGCCCGCCGCACCACTGGTGAAGAACATATTCAGTCCGCCACTACGGGATCGGGCGTTTTGCCTGTATTCAGATGCTTGTGATGCCGTAGCTTGCGTGTCGCATCGGGATTTTCCGGGGGTCGTGTTAACGCGCTGGGAGCACCTATCGACAAGTTGCTCACAAAATGTCCGGAGGAGCTCCGATTCATTAGGTCCGCTGTTTCAACCCTTTTGCGCCTCGCAGGGCTGCCTCATTTTCGCCGGTAATCGCCGCGGCTGAAGTATTTCTCCAGCCAGACGTAGGCGCAGATGAAGAAATAGCGGCTGCCCATTTCCTTGATCTTCAACTTGGCCACGCCGAAGCGGCGATTGTGCCAGGAAATCGGCGTCGTGGCATAGCTGTACCCGCGGACCATGGCTTTGAGGGGGAGTTCAACCGTGAGATTGAAGTGCGGTGCCAGATAAGGCCGGCAGCCATCGATCACCGTGCGTCGGTACGCTTTGAACGCATTGGTCGTGTCGTTGAGCGGGATGTTGAACCCGATTCGAACGAGAAAGTTCGCAAGCCGGTTCACGACCAGCTTTACCCGCGGGTAATCGATCACCTCGCTGCCGGGCACGAACCGGCTGCCGAACGCGCAGTCGTGACCTTCATTCAGCAAGCGCCAATACTTCACCGCGTCGGCGGGCGAGTCGGACGCATCGGCCATCATCACCACGACGGCATCGCCGCGGCTGTGGTCAAATCCCCAGACGACGGCGCGGCCAAAGCCGTGCGCCCCGGTGTTCTGGGTTGGCACCAGCGTTGGGATTGTCTGCCTGAGTTCCTGAAGCACGTGCCACGTGCGATCGTGGCTGCCGTCATCCACCACCACGATTTCGTGGGGAATGCCCTCGGCCGAGAGTGCCTTGAATATGTTCTCGACGGTGGACGGCAGCGACTCCTCCTCGTCGCGGGCCGGGATGACCACGGAAAACAGCGTCAGGGGCGGCTGCATCACAGCGGAGCCGACGTCTCCAGCCAGTCGGGGTGCGCGCGCGCGTGGCCGGCGATTTCCTCCAGGATTGCCGTGGTTGGCGTGGCTGGCCGCCAGTCCCACAGGCGCGTCGCCTTCGCCGAATCGAGGACCATCCATGGAATGTCAAACGGCCGCGGCGCCGCTTCGGCCGACACCGGATGCGCGCCCAAGTGGGCGCTGCACCAGTCGCTCAGCTGCCGGAGCGAAATGGCGGACTGGATACCGCCGGCGAAGTTGGCGATGCGCGACTCGGCCGGCAGTTTCGGGGCCGCCAACTGGCGCTCGAGCGCCGGCATCAGGTCCCGGGGATGAAGGCAGTCGCGGACCTGATGACCCTGGCCGTCGAACCCGATGTATTTCAGCGGCCGGCGCCGCAGCCATGAATTCACCCAGTAGGCAAAGATTCCCTGGTCCGCCCGGCCGAACTGGCCGGCGCCGGCCAGCACGCCGCAGCGATTCACGAAGACGGGGAACTCGAACGTTTCCCCGTACTCGAGCGCGAGTGCTTCGCTCGCGAGTTTGCTCGCGCCATAGAGCGAGACTGGCGCGAGCGTGGAAAAAGTTTCGCTGATGCCCGCCGACGAAATCCCAGCTGGCAGCGTGGGTCCGGAGGCCGGACGAAACGCCCCGCCGTGGACCTCCATCGGCAGCGTGGCGAGCGGCGTGATCGAATAAACGCGGCTGGTGCTGAGCAGGATGAATCCGGCGCGGTGCCGCTTGCAGAACTCCAGCATGTTCACCGTGCCGCCGAGATTGTGTTCGATTAACTGTCGCGAACTGGTCCGGCCATCGACGCCGGCCAGCACGCTCGGATTTGCGGCTGCGTCGATCACCCAGTCGACCGCGGGCAGCGGCTCGAGATCGCTCGCCGCGCGGACGTCACCATGAAAGAGCTTCACCCCGAGCCGTTTCAATTCGGCGCGATTCGTTTCGCTGCCGGGCCGGATGAAATTGTCGAACCCGCAAATCTCCATGCCGCGGCCGGATTCGGCCAATGCACGCGCCAGCGTGCTGCCGACGAAACCGCAGATGCCGGTCATGAGAATGCGCATTCGGCTCAGCATGAGTAATTCGCTCAGCGCGGGAAGTTTGATTTTTGTGGCCGCAACCGCGAATCAGGGCGGTGCGGCGCCGTCCAACAAAACCAGCCAAGACATTCAACCGCGAATGAACGCCAATGGACGCGAATGGCCGGAAGCATTCGGCCTCTATCCGTGATATCGGTGTCATCCGCGGCCAAAGACTTTGCCCACAATGCTCAGGAACTCGCCTGAAATTAGCGTTCATTGGCGTCCATTCGCGGTTTTCCCTGCATTGAAGTTCGATTTCGCGGTTCGCTGCGTTCGGGTTCGCCATAAATTTGCCGTGATATCCGTCCAATCCGTGGCCAAATTGCGCGCCCATGAGCCAGCTTCGCGGTGATTACAAATCGGTGTGGAATTCGCTTTCGGGATCCAAGGAGGCGGCCTACCGCGTGGTGTCCGGCTATACGGACGAAAACAAGTTTCACGCCGATGCGGAGGACACGGTCGATATTCTGCGCGAGACGGTGGGCGTGAGGGCCGAGGATGTGTTTCTGGAAATCGGATGCGGCGTCGGTCGCGTCGGCCGCGTGCTTTCCCCGTTCGTCAAGGAGTGGATTGGCTGCGATGTATCCGCAAACATGCTTCGGCTGGCGGGTCGGCGGCTGCTCGGCCTCCATAATACGCGGCTCCAGGAGATTTCCGGCTATGACTTGCAGCCGATTCCAGATGCTTCGGTCGATGTGGTGTACACGACGGTCGTGTTCATGCACCTCGAGGAGTGGGACCGGTATAACTACGTGCTCGAGGCGAAACGCGTGCTGAAACCGGGTGGGCGGTTCTACTGTGACAATGTCGACCTCGCGTCGCCCGCCGGATGGGCGGTTTTCGAGGAGAGCCGCAAGAATTTCAAGCCGAGCGAGCGGCCGTCGCAAATTTCGAAGTGTTCGACCCAGCCGGAAATCGAGACGTTTCTCAAACGCGCGGGATTCGCCGGCGTCCACGTCGCGGGCCGGCTGGACTTCTGGGTTTACGGCTGGGGCGTGAAGCCGACTGCGTAGCACGCTCGCTGGCCGGCGATCCTGATGACAATGCGGCGACGCCAACCCGCTACTCGCGATCGACGCTTCGGGCTAACCGCCGAGGTTCAGTCAGCGCGTTAGCGAGGGGGCTGAGGAGCCGGCTGACCGCCTTGGGGTGGCGACGGCTGCCCTTGCACGGTCGGCGCCGTTTGCGGCGGCGGAACGGGAGCGTGCGGATCGGTGTTGCCGCCCGCGGCCTTGCGCTGCGCTTCCTCATACGCTTTCCGCTGCGCCATTCCGATCTCCAGCAAATCGCTTACCAGCATTCGCGCCTCGGTTTCGGCTTTCGCCTGGTTCTCGGGCGTGGCCGGTGTGGTGGGCGCAGGATTAGCCGTCGCCGCCGGCGCTGGAGCCGTCACGGTTGGCGCAACGGCCACCGCCGGAGCGGGGGCGGGCATCGTCTGCACGACGGGCGGCGGAACGGCAAATCCCGTCTGGATTGGAGCCACTCCCGCCGGCGAGCGCATCGCAGACGTCGCCTTGCGCAGCGGCAAAGTCTTCTGCGCGCCATTCACCGTGATCACGGCCTGCTCGAGTCGGGGATCGTAGCGAACCACCGAAATTCCTTCCACCGTCTCGCCGATTCCAATCCAGTGCTTTCGCTTCGCCGTTTTGTCGTGGATGATGATGTCGGTCTTTTGTCCCACCGAACTCACGCCGGCAAACTCGAGGGTTTCCGACGCGACGGTCGCGGTCGCCGCCGCTCCGGCCGGTGCAAACGGTGACGGCTTCGTCAACGTCGACTGCGCGCCGGCGCCCAACGGGGCGACAACCGCGCAAAGCACGCCGGTGCGGAAAAGGAGCGGACTCATGAGTTCCAAGACGATGGTTTGGGACTTGGGATACGTCAAACTCCCCGCGACAGGGTTCCCTTCCGTGGGCGCATCTACCCGGTTGGCGATGGCATTGGTGCTGGAGTCGTTTTCGGCCGGGGCAGAGCCCGGCCCTCCATACCACGATCCTTCAGAATGTTGTTTTCTCAGCAAACCTTCAAAAAGGCCGTACACTATCCCGGAAAATGCACGGAAGCCGTGAGCATGAGTTAACCGCAAGGAACGCAAAGAGCGCAGAGAAACTCCTCATCCTTTGCGCGCCGCCACCATGAGCGCGCTGCCGTGGACATTGGGGTGTTGCTCGGTTCGAAATTCCGAGAACCCAAACTTCCCCAGCGCGGCCAGGATATCGTCCTTTTCCATCCAATAGCTGAAGACGTCGCCGCCGCCGCAGAAACCCTTCCACTCGAGCGAGGGACCGTAGTTGAAGCGATGGACCGTATGCCGGAACCCGGCGTGTTCCATCGCGAGGGCCTCGGAGAATTTGGCGCCGGGGACAGGATTCTTCGCCACGAATTCCGGATCGTAGAACACGGTCCAGAGGAACAGCGCATCGCAGCGGCGCGCGAGCAGGTCGAGCAGTTCCACGGGATTCGTGAGGTGGTAGAGGATTCCGCACGCGACGCCGATTTCGTACGACTCGGTCGTGGTCCGCAGGTACTCCAGGCAGTCACCGAGCAGGAATTTAACCCGTGGCATCCCGAACGTCTCCTTTGCGATGAGGCACTTCAGGTAGGCGCGCGCATTGGCTTCAATCGAGGTGACCGATCCCGCCCCGAGTCGGTCGATCGCATACGAATGACCGCCTTCGAGCGGACCCAACTCGAGCACCGTGCGGTTCGCAAAACCGCCCTCGAGCCCCATTTCGATCAGCCGGTGATGCGCCCACGCGATGCGTGGATCGTCGAACAACGGCGTGACGCCTGCTTTCAGTTCGGCGCGGCTCGCTGGCGGCTGCGACGACCACTCGCCTGCAAACAGGTCGAGCGCATTCTGGTCGCTCGGGACGACACCGAAGAAGGATTTGAATTCGGGCATGGCTTTGTGCTGGTCCAAAAGCCAAGGGCAATTGCCCGCCAAAAGCTAGGTTTTCGCGGCGCGAAAACCTACGGCATCTCGTACAGTTCGATCAGCGCCACTCCGCTTGGGTTGGTGCGGCCACCGTTATCGAGCCCGCTCACGTGCGCCGTGTAGCTGCCCGGCGGAAGCGTGACGAGCATCGCGGGTTCCTGCCGATCGCCGAGCGGGAACGCGCCAGCTTGTTCGAACGCGCTTCGCAACGCCGGCTGGGCCGAGAGCGGAGAGTCCCAGTCGTCGAACTCGCGGACCTTCACGCCATCGCCGCGAAAGATCTTGAGGAACGGGTCGTCGAGCGTTCCGGTGACACCAAGCGGTTGCAGCGTGTCGCCGACAACGCGGATGAGGTAGTTGCGCGGGCCGGGGCCGGTCACGACGAAGCCCGCGATCATCACGTTCGCATCCGTGCCGACGAACCCGCGGGTAGAGAGATTCGTCAACCGGGTGCTCGGATCGCGGTTGGTGTCGGCATCGTAGGCTTCGACGATGATCGTGCCGGTTGCGCCGGTCGGACTGGAGGTCAACGCGGTGTAAGCGCCGGGCGGGAGCGTCACGAGAACGACGGCGTCCCGGGATCCTGGAGCCAGGCCGAAGGCGCCCACCCGTGCCGATGCTTCGCGAATCGCGGCAACGTTCGGGCTCTGGTCCCAAACGACCGCGCTCGTGGCCACGGTAACGCCGTTCGCACCCTGAACCGTGAGCTGGGGGTCGCCGAGCGTGCCCGGAAGGTTGAAGGGCGCCGCCGCGAGCCCGGGGCCGATCGCACGCAGGAGGACGACCTTGTTGCGCGGCCCCGCCACGACGAAGCCGACGATCATGGCATTGGAGCCGCTGCCGGCCGTCCCGCGCGTCGACAAGTTTGTCAGCGTCGTGCCCGGCGACGACGCGACGGGATTCACGGTGAGGTTGACGATTGCACTTTCGACGGTGTCGTCGGGCGTGAGCGCGCGATAGTAATAGCTCCCGGCGTCGAGGGTTTGCGCGAGGCTGAAGTCGAGGGTGCCGGGATTGTTCAAGGTGAACAGCACCTCGTAGTCCCGGGCGCCGGTCGCCTTGAAGAGCCACGCGTAACTATGAAACTGGTCGGCCTTCGGTTTGCTTTCGCCGTTCACCGCCACGTTGAGCGCGGTGCCGGAACCGGCGTTGACCGTCTGGCTGGTTGGCTGCGTCGTGATCACGGGCCGCGCAAACGGCGTAAGGTAGAGGAAATTGACGCCCGCGATGTCATCTGCCTGTGCGGTTTCCGTGTTGCTCGCGCGGCTGTTCATGATGGCGGCGACGACCTGCAGCGGCGTGGCCTCGTCCGGATGACCCAGGCCGAGCACATGCCCCAACTCGTGCAGCAGTACGCGCCGGACGTCGTAGGGCGTGATGCGCAAGTTTCCCCGGTAGGAATTCCACGAATACTTGTTGTTGACGATCACGTCGGCCTCGATCGTGCGAATCGCGTCGTTGTCATCGTCCAACGGGCGAACCAGCGTGATGGCCAGGGCATCGCCGAAATCGCGACCGTAGAGCGTGCTGCCGAAGGTGACACTATTGACGCTGTCGCCAAGGCGCGCGGTGCCGGTCGGCACGGTCGTCCAGGTGAAACGCGAACGGCCCGGGTTCATGTTCCATTCTTCGAGGGCGGATTGCGCCACGGCGTTCCACGAGCTGGAACCGTCGTTCAGGGGCAGACTGACGTCCGAGGTAGTCGTGGCGTCAAGTTGCAGCTGGATCGGAATCGTGCCGGAGGGCCACGACGGCCCGATGAACGAGTACGCGTGCAGCGACGATGTGAGCGCGAGTGCGGCCGCGACGAGAAGGGGGCGCAGCGTCGGGATCATGGCAAGACCGCGAGGGCCGCGATCCTCGACTCGAAATCGGATGGGGTGAGCGCGCGCTCCGGATTCTTCATGGCCGCGAGCACTGCGCCCGCGCCCAGGGGAACGCTCACTTCGTCCTCTGAAGCCAATGGCACGCCGTTGTCGCGGGCGATGAACTCGCGACCAGTCGCGGCGCGGCGGACATGAAACCGGCCGTGGCCGAGTCCCACGAGCGGGCAGACGACACGGCCATTGTTTGACACAAACACGATCTGGCGGTCGCCGACCTTGAATTCAGGGACGCCGAGAATGTTCAAATGCCGCTGGCCGACTTTCCCGCCCAGTAGGTTCAACGTCACCGTCGCGCCGGGCGAGCCCTTGAGCGCGCGTTCCACCCGCAATGTGACAAAAGTCTGAATACCGCGACCCTGCGGGGAATCGAATTCCTCACACCGCACGTCCGTGACGATGCCGCGCACGATTATCTCGGCGCGCTGGACGAGCTGGGGAAAGGTGGGCGGGGCGACCGTGGTCGCGCGAACGGCGCCGGCCACGAGGAGCGCGACGAATAATAGCACCGCGCGGGGCAGGGTTGTCATGGCGGGGCGAACGCTGCCGCGCCCGCCGGACCGGCGCAATCCAAAGGTGGCTGCGCCGCGCAATGACGCGTTCGGACTTCACAAATGAACGACTTCCGTAGCGGAACGCGTGAGCGTTTCGCCAAATGGCATTCCGAAAGGCGAAACCCGCCAGAGGCGGGCAAGCGTTTACCCGCCTTCGGCGGGCTTACGCGTTCCGCTGCCACGGAACCGTTACTTCGACGGCGCGATCGTCGCTACTGCATCTCGTAAATCTCCACCAGCCCGACGCCGGTGGCGCCCTGGAAACCGCTGACCTTTGCGGTGTAGCTGCCGGGTTGCAGCGTGATGATCATCGCGGCGTCGCGGCGAATCTGGAGCGGGAACGCGCCGACCTGACTTGCCGCTTCGCGCAGCGCCGGCTGCGCGCTCAGCGGTGCGTCCCAGTCGTCGTTTTCCCGCAGCAAGGTCTCCCCTTTGTAAATTTGCAGGAACGGGTCGTTGATCGCACCCGGCACGCCGAGATTTCCCAGCGTCGGTCCAGCCGCGCGGATGAGGTAGGTTCGCGGTCCGGGCCCGCTGACGACGAGGCCGGCGATCAGGACATTCTCGCCCGAACCGATTTGTCCGCGGGTGGCGATATTCACGAGCCGCCGCGAACGTGAGGTCGCCGCGTCGGGATCCGCGTCGTAGGCCTCGACCAGCGCCACTCCCGTCGTGCCGCCGACCCCGCTCACCTGCGCAGTATAGTTTCCTGGCGGCAGGCTGGTCATCACGAGCGCGTCGCGGCTGCCAGGGCTGAACTGAAAAGCCCCGAGCCGCGTGAACGTCGCCGCGGCATTGCTGGCATTG
Organism: Opitutaceae bacterium; assembly: GCA_030648295.1. GTDB lineage: Bacteria > Verrucomicrobiota > Verrucomicrobiia > Opitutales > Opitutaceae > ER46. The sequence goes on from JAUSID010000016.1 coordinate 27,183, forward strand.
GCGGTGGATTCCCAGTTGTCGTTTTGGGCGACGAGATCGCCCGACGCATTGATGATCTTCAACTCCGGATCGGCGAGCGCGCCACCGACGCCGAAGTCCGCGAGGGCGGGGCCGACGGCGCGCACGACCACGTCTTTTGGCGTGCTGCCGCGAATCACGAGCCCGGCGATGAGCATGTCGGCACCCGTGCCGACCACGCCACGCGTTGAGATGTTCACGAGCGTCGTGTCCGGCGTGGTGGCCAGCGGTGTCACGGTGAGGGTGGCCGAATTGCTCGTGACCGTCCCGGACCCGTTGGTGACCGTTGCGGTGTAGGTCCCCGCGTCAGCCGGTTGAACCGAGCCGATGGTGTAGCTCGGGCCGATGGCGAGGAGGAAGGGCTCGCTCGTACCCGTGCCCGCGGCGCGGAACCGCCACGCGTAGGAAAGCGCGCTGGCGCCGGTCGCGGCGACGTTCAACGTATAGTTTCCGCTCACCTGCACGGTCTGGCTGCTGGGCTGCGCGATGATCAAAGGCGCGCCGTTCGCCGCCGCGCTCGATGGGTAAAGTGAAAGAATCCCCCCCATGTCGTCCGCGGTCAGGTTTTCGGTGTTGCTCACGTGGCTGTTCATCACGGCATCGAGCAGTTGCGGCGGCGTCGCTTCATCGGGGTGGTCGAGCCCGAGCACGTGGCCGAATTCGTGCAGCGCCACACGGCGGAAATCGGTGGTGTTGCGCCGCAATACGCCGCGATACGAATCCCACGCCTTCGCGGAATTGAAGACGACGTCGCTTTCGGTCGTGTTCCGCGAGTTGCGATACGACAGCGTGATGGCGAGTACGCCGGTGCCAAACGCCTCGCCGTATACGTTGGACGTGAAGAACACGTTGTTGATCCGGTTGCCCTGCGCCTTCGACGCGGTCGAGGCCCGCACGGCGACGAACCGGCTGCGACTGATGAGAGCATTCCAGTCGGCGAGGGCGGACTCCGCCACCACGTCCCAAGTCGGGGAGCCGTCGCTCAGCGGTGCCGTCGGCGTGCCGAGTTGGAGTTGCATGATGACATCACCGGCGGCCCACGTGCGGCCAAAGGTGAGATACGCGTGCGCGGCGGGAACGCCGGCCACCAGGGCGAAGGCGGTCAGCGCGAGGGAGACCCGCGAAACGAAAGTGGTCATGGACGTCGTGGTCGCGCAGGGCCGCGTGCTACCTCAGCAATACGCGGGACGGTGACGGCCGCCGGATTTCAGTGACAATCTTCGCTTCGAAGTCCGCGGGCGACAGCGCGCGCGAGGCATCGGCTCGCAGCGCCGAGGCCAGCGGCGTTTCGGAGATTGGAAGCTCAACCTCGTCGACGTCATTCAGCGGCAGTCCGTTGTCCCGCTGTACGTAGTCCTTTTGCGCGGACGCATCGTGCGCGATCCGATAACTGCCATGCGCCAGGCGGACCAAAGGGCAAAACTGCCGCCCATTCTGCTGCACGAAAACGATTCCCTGCTGGCCGACGGTGAACTTTGGCACGCCGCTGACCTCGAGAGTCTCGTCGCCAATCACGCCGCCGAGGAATTCGAGCGTCACGTCCTTTTGCTCGGTGCCCTTCAGCGTCCGCTGCACCGCGAGGGTGACAAACGTCTTGATCACCGAACCGCCGTCGGGCCGCTCGACCCGCCGCGCCTCGACCGTCGTCACCCGGCCGCGATAGATGGCATCCGCTTCCGCGACCAGTGCCGGGAAGTCAGGCGGAACCACGCTCGTGGCCCGGGCGAAGGGCGCGAGCACGAGGAGAAACAGGGCGGCGAAACGCAGGTGCATGAAACGCGACACAGGATGGCGGCGAGGCGGCCGTGCAAGTTGGACGCTGAGAATTCGGGCTGGTTTCATGCGCCTCCGCAAAGCCCGCCGGCCCGGTGGCTACGACGATTTGACGTACGAGAAGCGGTGGCTAACCGAGGGAGTCTTCGTCAATGCGCGCGGCTGCTGTGCTCGAATGCGTGGCGCTGCTCCGGTGTCCGCGCGATCGTGCTCCGGCACGTGGCAATGGATGAGCCGGCCGGTCTCATGATACGTCCGCACCCACGCGATCTCGATGTCGCGCTGCCCCGCGAAGAGCGTGGCCTGCACCTGGCGCAGCAGCTCGGCATAAGGGCGCGGAACGGACAACGGCATGAGTGAAGCGGGACGAGTCCCGTATTGCCCGGTGAACGGCCCCGAAGTCGCGCCGAAAATCTTCGACCGTCGCCGGGTTGGCTTTTGTCGGTGTGGAAGAAAAGCGTCCCGAGTACCCCAAGATGGGTATGGCTGGTGGCGAGGTTTTGTCGTTTAATCCCTTGTGAAACGCCCTATGCCGTCCCGTCCGCCCGCCTATGAGCGCCCGTCCCGTCCCCGCCAAAGTCAAACTCAGTTGGTTCCAATAACACTGTTGGGCTAAGAATGAACCTACTTGCGATATTCGATAACGACGGGACGATTTGCGACACGCAGGATGTCGAGGGCGCATGTTATGGGAGAGCCATCGAGCGTGTCACTGGACGATCGCTTTCGACGCTGGATTGGACGACCTACGAAGAGCCTACCAGTAGCGCGATCGTTCGGGATCTTCTCGCCGGCGATCCGGCTGCGCTCACGAAGGAAGAAGAGATCAAGCGCGAGTTTGTTCGACTGCTCAAGCAAGAGCGTCTGAGATTTCCCGGCGATTTCACGCCTTTGCCGGGCGCAGTGGAGTTCATCACCCGCCTGAAGGAAGAGCCGATTTGCTCCGTCGCGATCGTCACCGGATGTTTCGATACCAGCGCAAGGTATAAGCTCGAGTGCTGTGGCATTGCCCTCGGCGAGTTTCCGCACGCCACCTCCAGCGATACACCACGAAGAAGGGACATCATTCCGCTCGCAGCGCACCGAGCCGGTTTCCCCGTTTCCTCGGTGGTCTATTTCGGCGATGCTCCCTGGGATGTCCGAGTGAGCGGCATCCTCGGTGTTCCTATGATCGGAATCGGTCGCCGGATTGAGCGATTGCGAGAATTAGGGGTCCAGCATACTTTTCGCGACTATTCGGATGCTGATGCGATTATCCGCGTGCTCTGCGACCTGACGAAAAAGCCCAGAAGGTATCTGCGAGATGAGCATTATCCACGGTCAAGATAGACCAGCCATTCGGTTCAACCGCGAATGGACGCAAATGAACGCGAATGGCGGAGAATGGGAAACAGCACGCGCGCTTCGCGGAGGTAACGTTTCATGAAACCTGGCTGATAATTCCAGCGCAGGCTCGCGCGCAGCCGGAGCCGGTCGAAGCCGGAGATTACGCCCGTGACATCCGCGCCGTGCCCGGCCAGAAACTGCTCCACGCCGCGGCCATGATGAAGAGACGATTTGGTTTTTATCCCGTCACGCTACTCCAAACCGGCAAACCCCGGCATGGGTTCCGCGGCTACTCCTCCGTGACCTCGGCTCGAATCTCCGTGCCCTCCGTGTCCCAATCTTCCTCTCTGCGGTTGCGGCCGCAGCCGCGCTAGGACGTTGGCAGAAGAAGCATGTCCACGCCGCCAACCGATTCACCGAAGTGTCCAATATGCGCGAAGCCGCTCATGTCTCGCATGGCGAAGCTGTGTTCGTGGTGCGGAGCTGAGATACCGGACGAGCTTCGGTTCACAGCTAGCGAGGTTAGGATGGTCGAAAATGAAGAAGCGGCTGCTAAGGAAAAGATTTCCGCTTTAGAGGAGACACGAAATGAGAAGCAGCGAAAGAAAGCGCTACAAGAGGTAATAGCGGAAGTTGTCATCAGAGCCGCCACCGCAGCCGCCAAGAGACTGCTCGGGTGAGTGGAAAAATGGCCGAAAAAGTCGGTACAGCCACGCCGGGATCTGTCACGCCGCGTGCGATCGAATGAGTGACCGAATGCCCACCACGAAATCCAAAACCGAAGGCTGCACGCGGCGCGCCAGCTCCCGTCGTGGCTGACCTTCGATGTCTGGGCGAAGAATGATGAAACTCGCCGTGTTTATTCTGAGCTATGGCGCTCCGACTGCGCTCGCGCTGTTACTGTTCGACATTGCAGACAGCGGATTCGCTCTGCGTTCGTTCGGTCTCCTTATCACCGGCTTAATGTTGTCGCTCATGGCATCTACCGGTTTCCATTTCTTCGATATCGGTCCGTCGCACTTGAAGAAGAAGACGTCAGAGCTTGCGGTTTGCGGCACGCTCGCAGGCGTCCTGTTTATCGGTCTTTCCCTCTTCACGCTTTGGATTGGCGGGCTTCGTGTCGGGTTCTATTCCACGATTGTATTCAGCATCGTGCTTCCGCCCGCCGCCCTCATCATCCCGATCAGATCGTCTTCGCCAGGTGAATAGGAAAAAGCCCAATCTTTATCACTTGGGTTGCGGCGTCAGCCGCGCTAGGACGTTGGGCGAAGCAAGCCATGTCACTCGCGATTAAGATAGCCGGCGTCTGGTGCGCGATCGGCCTTTTATCGTATTTGGTAATCCTGCGGGTTTTCCCACCTACTCCATTGCTCGCCGCAAATCGACGTGGTTCGTTGCCGTCCGACGCAAAAAAAGAAGATCGGAGAATGTCGCTCGGTCCTGTTGCGAAGAATCTCGATAGATTGCTCACACTGATCGCGGTTCCTATCGCAGTAATTGGTCTGATGCTCGCTGCTCCCATTCTCCTTGCTGTATGCACGATCCGCAAGCTGTGGAAGTCTTAGCGCGCGATGAGAAAAGAGGCCTACGAAAGCCGTCCACAGAAATAGGCCCAAACCCAGAAGTGAAGTAGGTCGCGAGCGGACGGAGCGGAGCAGGTGTTATAACGGTATCGAGCGATCACCATCACGGCTTGCCCGCCTCTGGAGGGTTGGACGAAGATGTCGGCCGGACGGATCAGCGGATGATATATATAAAGCGAAAGTTTACCCGCCTGGGGCGTGGTAACCTCGGGGCGGCAGCGGCACGGGCGGGGTTGGGTCGAGGCCGGGAGGCATCGCAGCGGCGGTTGGGGTGGTGGCGGCGGGAAACCATGGGCGGAGCGGGCCGCGAAACCGCTTCTTGGTGGGGCCGGCAAGGCAAGGGGGAAACGCTTGCCCTACGAAGTTCCAAGTGCAGTTTTGCTCCGATGAACGACACTGAGCTACTTACAGCCGCTCTTAAACTTCCGACACGAAAACGTGAGAAGGTCGCTGAGGCGCTCCTCGAAAGCATCAAGTCACCAAGCAAACGGCATCTAGATCGCCTATGGGCTCAGGAATCTGAAGCACGAATTGATGCTTTTCTGGCCGGCAAAATTGGGACGATAAGCGGCGAGAAGGTTCTGAAGTATCGAGCTCGGAAATAACGTTCGAATTCCTCCTTCCCGCAGCCAAGGAGTTTGAGGAGGCTTTCGACTGGTACGCGCAACGTTCAGAGCGAGCTGCTGAGGGCTTTCGTACAACGGTCCACGAAGCGATCCAGCATGCGATGGAATATCCGACATCGGCTGGTTTTCTTGTCGGTAAGCGGTCAAGAAAGATTCTGCTCACGCCCTACCGCTATGGGCTGATTTATTTCACGCATGGTAGTTTTTTGTACATCGTTGCGATCGCTCCAAACAGAAAGCCACCGCACTATTGGAAGCGTCGCATCAAAAATGCCTAGACCAACCCATTCGGTTCAACCGCGAATGGACGCGAATGGACGCGAATTGCAGAGAATGGGAAACAGCACGCGTGCTTCGCAGAGGTAACCGCGAATGGACGCCAAGGGACGCGAATGAAAACAGCCAGTGACGGATTTGTGGGAAGACTCACCGGATGGTGACCGGCGCTTGCAGTCGCTTCCTTTGCTACGCCTTCTCCGAAATTCGCGTGCATTCGCGTCCATTCGCGGTTCCTCAATGCATCGATACGATTAGGCGCTCGCCGTGAGCTGAGCCCGCGCCTCTTCCAGAAACTCGATCACCTGGGCGCGTTGCACCGAGGGGAAATCATCGAGAAAGACGTCAATGGAGTCGCCGGCTTCCAGGCGGGTTTGCCGTCGGCGGCACGTTCCGGCGCTGCCACGCTTCGACAATCTGGCGGATTGTCTCCTCGAGGCTCTGGGTAAGATCCCACGCAGGGTAGTGCGCGCGCATTTTCCGCAAGTCGCTGTAGTAGCAGATGTGATCGCCGGCGCGGGCCTGGTCGAGGTACGTGTACTTTTGCGCGCGGCCGGAAAACTTTTCCGCGATTCCAAATGCCTCGAGAACGGAGCAGGAATTCGCCCGGCCGCCGCCGAGGTTGTAGACCTCGCCGGCCCGCGGCGCCGCCACAAACGCCGCCATGAACCGCGCCACGTCGAGCGAATGGATGTTGTCCCGCACCTGTTTTCCCTTGTAGCCGAAAATTTTGTACTCCCGCCCCTCGAGATTGCACTTCACGAGGTAGCTCAGGAACCCGTGGAGTTCGACACCGGTGTGGTTCGGGCCGGTGAGGCAGCCGCCGCGCAGCGCGCAGGTTGGCAGGTTGAAATAGCGGCCGTATTCCTGGACCATCACATCGGCGGCCACTTTCGAGGCGCCGAAGAGCGAGTGCTTTGACTGATCGATCGTGAACGTCTCCGCGATCCCGTGTTCGTACTTCGGGTCGGCATAATCCCAGCGCGTCTCGAGTTCGCGCAGCGGAATCCGGTTGGGTGCGTCGCCGTACACCTTGTTGGTGCTCATGTGCACAAATGGCGCCTCGGGGGCGGCCTGCCGTGCGGATTCGAGCAGGTTGAGCGTGCCGACCGCATTCGTGTCGAAATCGTCGAACGGAATCGCGGCCGCGCGATCGTGGCTGGGCTGCGCGGCGGTGTGAACGATGACGCCCGGTCGTACCTGGCGCACGAGCGCCAGCACGCCGGCGCGATCGCGGATGTCCAGTTCGTGGTGAACGAATCCCGGCAGCTCGCGCAGGAGCCGGTGCTGGTTCCACCGCGTGTCGCCCTGCGGCCCGAAGAAGACGGCGCGCTGGTTGTTGTCCACGCCGTGAACGGTGTAGCCAAGTTCGCGCGCGAAATACGCACAGACTTCGGAGCCGATGAGTCCGGACGAGCCGGTGACGAGAAGCGTTTTGGACATGACGAATGCCGGAGGACAACTCACGTGGCACGGGCGCACGGAGACGATAGCAAATTTTCGCGTCGATGGTTTACGTTTTGACGCGCGATCACGAGGGAGGTGGTGAGACCGCCGAGGTTCATCTGTGCTGGGATGCGGCGAGCGTGAAAGATGATCGCGGCCGCTGCGACCAACGCGGCGACGCTGATGGCGAAGTAGGCCCAGTCGAGATCGGCAAAATCGGCGCTTGGCTGGTGCGGGTTGGCGAAGGTGGTCAGCCACAGCATGAGCAGCGTTTCCGGCAGCTGTAGCCACGGCACGATCGGGTGGAGGAGCACTCTTCCCAGCCGGCCCGCACTCCAGGCGCCGGCGACGCACGTCACGCCAATCACCGCCACGAAGAGGGCGTGCCCGCACTCGCGCATCAAGCCGACCGAGATCGCGCCCCAGTAGCCCGTGATCATCAGCGCCGGTCCGATCACCAGCAGCCACACGGCGGCGGACAGCGTGCGCATTGCGCGTGCGATCGCGATCAGGCTCAACGCCCACACGCCAACTCCGAGACCGAGCGGCAGAGAGTTCCACCACGAAAACGCAAATCGCACCAGCTGGCCCGACGAAGCGTGCACGGAGCTCAGCGTGTGGTGATCGCGGTCCACGAGATACAGGCGAAACGGGATGAATGTATCCGCAAAACTCCTCCAGCGAGTGCTCCACCACGTTTCCCACGTGGCCGGTTCGTAATCAGCCAGCACCCAGTAACGCAGAAAAAGCCCGTGCCCGGCGTGGACCGATCCCGGCAGGTGTGGCGCGCTCGCGGCGATCGCCATCCATGGCAACACGATCACTCCCGCCCCAATGCCGACCTGCAACACCGCGGTGGCGCGCGCCGTCAGATTTTTCTCGGCGCGGCCCACGGCCCAGAGCGCAATCCATGGAGCTGACAGCAGTGCCATCGGGTGATACAAGAATCCGAGCGCCAACGCGAGGCCCGCGCCAAATGCATGGCGGCCGTGCGCGAGCATGAAGCTCGCAAGTACGCCGATCGTTGCCGGCCATTTTGGCCAGGTGAACATCACCTCGTGCACGCCGAAGGGGCTCAGCGCGAGCAGCCCCGCGCCGACCAGCGCCCAGTCTCCGCCGACAACGAGTGCAAGCGTGGCGAAGAGTGCAACGATGACGCCGCTTGCGAGTACCATCAGTGTAATCCGATAGGCGGCGTAGCCCATTCGATCGAACGGTCGCCAGCGGTGTTCCGGCCAAAACGTCGGCGGCTCGCCGCCCGTGGCCAGCACGATCGGGAGCGCCGCGAGTCCTGCCAGTGGTCCGCGACTATAAAATGTCCAGGGCGTAAAATAGCGATCAGCCTCGGGTGATCCGGGCGCCAAATGGTGTGCCGCCACTTGAACGACGCAAAATGGAATCCCGGCATCCGAGCGATCGCCCACCGCGAGCGTGCGTGCAATCGTGCCGCCAAAGAGCTCGCCATCCGGCCCGCCCGAATACGCAGCTTTCGCGACGACCGCGACCACCACGAGCGCGCTCACTGCCAGGGCACGCGCTGGCGGACCATTGAGCTCGCCGCCGTTGCGTTTCGACAGCCGCGCTCCGATCGCGATCCAAAGCGCCGCCACCACTCCGATGGCCAGGCTTGAGGGTGGGATCATCCCACCCAAGACCCAGATAAGGAACCCACAGGCGCCGAGGATCACGGGCCCGGTCGCCAACCAAAGCGCCATCCGGATATCCGGCGCCGCACCGCTCGGCGCCCACAACAAGCCCGGCCCCCAAACGAGCGTGAGGGCGAGCGCGAGGGTCGCGAACCCCTGGGCGAACAGGTAGAGCACGACTATGATCGGCGGCCTCTCCGCAAAAGGTTGCGAGAATGCCAGCCAGCCCTGTACGTCCGACGCCCGATCTTCGGCGATGATTCGTAGGGCGACGGCGCCGGCCGGGGGACGAAAGTCCCACGCTTTCCACTCCTCGTGCGGATTCTCGAGCGGACATTCGGCGCGGCTGATCGTGCCATCGGCGCGGCGAAATTCAGCCCAGAGCTTGCACCCCGCGTGCTGCGGGTAACCGGCCACGCCGACGCGAACAAGGCCGTCCGGAGTACTCAGCCACCTGGTCTCGGCGCGGCCCTGCCATTCGTCGGTATCGAGCCATGACCCGCGGGTCTCGATGTGTCGCGGCAGCACGCCCGCCGCTGTGCTTGGATGGACGGCGTTCGCACGAAAGCCACCTTCTCCCCACGCCGTGGTCGTGGCTTCGCGCGGCAGGAGGGGACTCTCATACAGCACCTGGTCGCGCGCGAGTCCCAGCAGCACGGCGACTCCTCCCGAAATCCAGACGAGTCGGAAGATCGTCCAAGTTTTCATCCGCGTCATCGTTTCGGCCGGCCGCGGTATTCCAGGATCCAGCCTTCGGGCAGCGTGGGTATGTCGCCCGGTTCACCGCGCCGGATTGGATCGCAGTGTTTTTTCCACTGATAATCGATCGGCGCGGGAATGACGTAGTCCTTCAGGTGCACGGCGGCGATCGACAAGCAGATGAGTCGCGCGGCCCAGGCGAGCGCGCGGGGCCGGGCATTGAATTCGAGAATCAGCAACCAGGCGAACAACACGCGCGGGATGTAGAAATAGCGGTCACTGAAATTCAGGTCGTCGCCTCCCCAGGTGTCGGGCCGCATCCGGTAAACGGAGACGGCGGCGATGAGCACGAGCGCGCCGGCAATCCGCAGCCGCGGTTCGCGATGCGGGTCTGGTCGCAGTGTCCGTACCATTGCCGCGCCGATGACGGTGGCGCCGATCACAGCGACGGCGAGTCTCGGCAACCACCAGGCGATGGTGGATCCGGCGGCGGGCCAGACGACCATCCGCCGCGCCACCACCTCGATCGTGGCCCAGACGTGAAAGGGTTCCGCCTGGTGGGGAAACTTCTCGCCCGTCCTCAAAATGAACCACGCCTGGACGGCGGCGGCGCTGCCAACGACGAGCAGGGCGCCGAGGCTGTCACCATTGCGTTCCCGCCACCAGCGCCAGCCAAAGAGCGGCGTGAAGGCGATCGCGAAAGGTCCGGTCAGCCCGACGAGCAGCAGAACCATCAGATCGGTGAGCCGTTGGCCGGGGGTTTCCGGCCGCGTAAGCAGGACATGCTGCACCAGGACAAACGCGATGATCCATTGGAGATTGGTGATGTTGATGAGCACCTCCCCGGTTTGGGGCCCGAGTAGAAATGCCAGCGCGAGCCACGGTTTCCCCGGCAGCCGAAAGCGGGACGAGAAAGTTCGTGCGATCACCGCGACCCAGATCGCGAACGACGCGCCATTGTAGAATGCCGGCCACCACGCGGGATCGAGCAGCTTTGACGCGGTCCACGCGATCAGTCGCGGCAGCGTATGCAGATATCCCATATACGGCTCGAGCATCGCCCGGACGCCTTGAAGATCATTGAAGGTGAGAAAAATGGTGCCGTCCTCGGCATAGAGCTGGGGGGTGAGCAGCGCGTGCGGTTTGCGGAGAAACACCAGCACGGCGATCGCGCCAACCACCCAGCCGTTCAAAGTGGGTTCCTGCCACCAGCGGCGCACCGTCTCACGAAAGCCGGAGGCTGGCTGTCTTGATCCGGCGCGGCCGACGATCGCGTCGGAATTCGACGTTCCCACGTGCATCGATCAGAGCCGCCGAAACCGGAATTTTGCCAGCGCCCAAACCCAGGTCAGTGGATCGCGGAGCATCGAGATCTTCTTTCCCTCCTTGAACGAGCGCGACTTGTAGCTGATCGGAATTTCGATCGGGCGGTGGCCTTTGCGAATCAATTTGATCAACAGCTCCCAGTCGAAATCGAAACGATTGCACTCGAACGTCAGCTCGCGCAGGCAGTCGCGGCGAAACACCTTGTACATCGTGAACGGGTCGCGCAGCCAGATCCCGAGCGTGATGTTGATCATCAGTGTGAACGCCCAGTGCGCGGTGTTCAGCACGAAGGCCTGCAATGGCTGATCCGAAAACTTCCGAATCGCCCAGCCGCCCTCGCCGTGGCGCGAGCCGAGCACGAACTCCTGCCGGCCGGCGGCAAGCGGCGCGAGCAGCACTTCGTAGTCATTAAGGTCATACTCGAGGTCCGCATCCTGAATCAGGATCACGTCGCCCGTGGCGACGGCCAGACCCGCACGTACGGCGTGACCTTTGCCGCGGGCGGTCTCCTCCAGGATCAGTTTGACCCGCGGATGGTCGCGGTAGCCGAGGACGATCTCGCGGGTGCCGTCGGTCGAGTTGCTCTCGACGATGATGATCTCGAGTGTCCAGCCGTGGACCTCCTTGGCCAGGATCGCATCCAGTGCCGTGCGCACCGTGGCCGCTTCGTTGTAAATCGGAACGATGACCGAAAGCAGGCCGTTGTGAATGGGAGCGAACGCAGGTGGCAACATCGATCGTGAGGGAGGGGAGTGAAGGCGTTAGCCCGCTCCCGGAATCGTTCGATGCCGCTTTGGTCCCGGCGATGGCGAACGATGGTTGTTGTGGCTCGCAAAAGTCATTCGGCTCAGGCTCCCGCGCGGGGCTTCACAGCGCAAGGCATGTCCGACACGCCGTAGGCCGCATCGATTGCCCGCACGACGGGCGGCAACGCGAGCGCCGCCTGCATGAGCCGGCGAAGCGTCGGGCGGCGGCGAAGGCTTTTCACGACCTTGAACTTCACGACACCATCATAGCGCACCGACAGTGGCTCGAGTCCGACCTGGCGGTACAAGTGTGAGAGACACTTCGGGTTGAACAGGCTGACATGGATTTCAGGCGCGCAATACCGGTAATGAATCCCCTGCCGCGCCGCGATTGGACTCCGGAGATTTCCGGTCGTTAGCAGCAACAGCCCGCCGGGTTTGAGCAGCCGCGAGACGAGGGAAAGCGCAGAGCGGGGATCGGGCAGATGTTCGATCACCTCGATCATGCTGATGACATCATATGACTCTCCGGGGTGGGCCGAGAGTTCGTCCCAGTCGAGAATCCGGAAACCATCATGTGATTTGAGCAGCTCGGCGTAAGAGCCCACGTCATGACCGGAAAGTTCGAGCGCACGGCCGGCGAGCGAGCCCCGTTCCTGCAGGTACTTTAACAAGGCGCCCGCGCCGCAGCCGAAGTCGAGCCACCGAAGCGGCGGCGAAGCCGCCGCTTTCTCCCTGCTCCCTTCTCCGCGCGCCGCTGCGGCGCGCACTTGCGCCTCGGCGATCCGAAACAGATCGTCGAACTCCAGCATCCGGTCCGTCTGCCGCCAGTCGCGATATTCGGCCTCGTAGTCGACATACGGATCCGGACCTTCGCCGCGGTAGTACGCATCGTCGTAGATCGCGAAGCCCGAAAACGGCTCGACGAACATGAAGTCGCAGTCGGCGCAGTGACGAAATTCGAATTCGCGGCGGATGAAACGTCCCGACTTCCGGCCCTTCACTGAAACATTCCGCGAGCCGCAACACCGGCATGGCGTGTCACTGGTCATCGCTGCGATGGACGCCCTGGCCGATATTCGCGGCGGAAGTTGAAACGCTCGGTCGTGGTGGCGTCGATCCGCCGTGCTTCGGCCGGCGAAACGCGAGGACGAGCGATCCGGCGAAGAACACGGCACCAAGGGCGGAGAGCATGAGGTTGCGGAAGAAGTTTCTTGGCCAATAGCGAAACGTGACGTGATGGTCGCCTGCCGAGGCGAGCACAATGCCTTTAAATGCATGGTTGATCCGCACGACGGGGACCGTGACGCCGTCGACCTCGGCCCGCGAATCACCCGCCCAGAACGCTTCGGTCAACACGACGATGCCAGGGCCATCAGAGTGGACGCGGAGATGGGTCGAGTTCTCGGTGAGCCGGTAATCGGTTGCTGCGACGACGGCACGCGATGCGATCTCGCGCCGGACACCCGTCGTAATGCGGGTCGCGTCGGTATCCGACTTTTGAATCGCGGCAAGCGGTTTGCCACTGGCCGTCTTGATGAGCGCGATGAGTTCGGCGGGTTCATCGTAAACGGCCACTCGATCGGTGAAGAACGCGCGCGGCCACGCCGTGGGGCTTTCGTAAACGTCGAGGTCGGCGGCCTTGAGGAGCTTCAACGCCCGTCCCATGACGCCCTGGTCGCTTTGCAGATCGAAATAATAGCGTACGTTCAGCGCGTCGAGGAACGGCCGGGCGGCGCCCACGTTCCCGGGTTGGACGTAGAGCCGCCAGTCCCAGATTCGCTCGATGCCGGAAACGCCGATCAATTCGCGCAGCCAGGGGTTTACCAGCGCGTCGGGCCCGTGGACGGTTTCGAGTCCGTAGACGCCGGACCACCCGGGAAAGAAATTTCCGCGCAAGCCGAAGCCCCGGGCGGGTTCCCGCGCCTGCGCGGCGCGGACGAAATCAACGGCGGCGGAGCGCGCGTGAAAATTCACGCGTGGGGTCGGTTGGACGGTGTAGGTGTCGAAACCCACCGCGCTCGCATGCAGACCATGACGCCAGAGGAGTGCCAATCCGCACGCCACGACCAGGAGCACTCGCGCGCCCGTCAGCCGCCCCTCAACCGCGATTCGTCGCACGGTGAGCGCGAGAACGACGACCGCGACGAGCAGCGCGATCAGATAATCCCAGATAAACGCGCTCACGGGCAGAACCTGGCCCGGCTGGTTCACGGTGACGGTGGGACCGAGAATCGGCCGGTGCTGCGCCTGCCCAAAGGCAACCCAGCCAAACACGAGCGCGCCAAGTATCAACAAAATGATGACAATGTCAGCGCGGCCTTCCGGCGCGCCGAGCCTCCGGCTGGCCGTGGCGAAACCGACGCCGGCGAGCACCGTCCAGAGCACGATGAGCGCGCACGAGAAGGTGTTGTCGACGTGGGCCACGTTCGCGAGAAAGGGGACGCCGGCGATCAATTCCGGTGAGACGAACCCGAACGCGAGCGCGAGGGGAAGCAACGAGCTGGCGGCGAGCGCGATCACCACCGGGCGCGTGAAGTGTTCGCGGAGGGTCGCGAGAAAATACAGGAAACCGAACAGGAGGACGAAGTTCAGCGACGGATTGAATACCCGATCCTCCGACATCAGCGGGCGGTAAAAAATCTCGTCGAAGAACCCGAGCAGCAGCGTGGGCTGGATCTGGTACGCGCTCGCCGTGTTGTAACCGGTGTAGGCGCTCTTCAGCGTGGCGAGGAACGTCGCCCAAATTGGCGCCGTGAGCAGGATGAAAATTGCCCCGGCCCACGCGACCGCCGCGAGTTTCGCCAGCCGTTCCCGCCATGAAGCCCGCGTTGCGAGCAGCACGCATGCGCCGGCGAAGTTCACGGTGACGAGCAGCATGTAGGCTTCCTTCACCGTGCCGCTATTCATCAACGCGAGATTTGCGACGATGAGACCGACGCACCATGCGGCCACGCTGCGCCGGCCATCCGCCTGCGCGATCCGCAACAGACAGTACAGCGGCCACGGAGCATAGCAGACGCTGAAGAACGCGGGATGATTGATCCGGTAGAGGAAGAACCCGATGAAGGGCGCCGCCGCGCTCACCAGGAGCGCGGGGACCAAGAGACCAAGGGACCAAGGGACTAAGGGACCAGACATCGAGGCCTGCTCATGGACAGTTTCATGGCTTGGAGTCCCTTGATCCTTTAGTCTTTTAGTCCCTTGGTCCCTGGCTGTCCCTTGGTCCCTTGACACAGCCAGCACGATCAACCCGAGTCCGGCGGCAAAGAGCCATTTCGCGATGAGATACTTCAGGTCCCACGCCCAAGCGCGGCCGTTGGCGGCGATCACGAGGAAGTGCAGCGGATCGCCAAACATCGACTGGCCCTGCGCGAGCAGCGGCACGCCGGCGGCGTTGTAGCGGTTCCACAGCGGCAATTCGCCCTGACGCAGCGCGCGGTGCTGCATCATCGAAAACGGCACGTGCTGCCACATCACCGCACCGACGTCGGAGAGTCTCGCGTCGACCATCGTGGCATCGGCGTAACCCGGGAGCGTGGGATAGGTGTCGTAAAGCAGAACCGTGCCGAGGTTGGGTGAAACGTGGCTCTTGCCCAGGAACAGGACGGGGTAGGCGCTGAAGATCGTTGCCACCAGCGCGACGAAAAAAACGGCGCGAACCGGCCGCGCGCCGAGGGTCCCGATGGCGGCTGAACACTTTGCGCGAAGTCGGGGAATGCGATCGAGCGCGATGAGCAATCCCACCAGCGCGAGAAAAATCGGGAGCGCGCGGGGCACCAGATGCCAGGCGTGATCGCGCAGCCGCGCCGGGACGACAAAAGGCGAACTGAACGTCAGCGTCATCTGCGGATCGTCGCTCTGCGGCGCAGTCACGACCTCGAGCGCGCCACGGTCCATGCGCAGCGAGGCGATTTGAAAATCCGCCTTGAACTCCGCGAGCGGCAGCTCACGCCAGACTTTTCCCGACGGAGTGAGGACGCGTAGCGCGCCGATTCTCACCGTTCCGGCGCGGTCCAGCGGATCGAACCGAAACGCCCGGAAAGTGGCGGGTGGAATGCCGAACCGGTACCGGGCGGCGGTGGTGCCCGGCGTGACCGCCACGCGCGCGGAGGCCTCTTCACTGAACCCCGAGCCGTCGTCGTAATAGAGTTGAACATTGCCCGCGACGCTGGAGGCGAGTTCCGCTTCCACGGCGTAAAGTACCGGCTGGAATTTTGCCCCGGCGAAGAAAGGCAGTGCGACCACTGCGCTGACCAGCGCGGCAGCCAGCAGGGCCGGGAACGTGAAGATCCTCATTCGGAGCCGGCAATGTCGGGGCAAGATTACCCGAGGGACAAGGTTTTTGGGGCGTGGTGGGATGGCCCGTATCGATTCAGCCTCCACCGCAAGACGCGTTTTGCTCCGGACGGGAAGAAACAACGGTTCCCTGGGAGCGCGGGCCTCTGGCCCGCAAAGATCGAGTGGCTGCGGCTTCCCCATTCGGCAGGCCTCTCGGCAAGCTCGAGGCCTCGCTGTCGATGAAGTAATTGGCCGTGAGCCCGTCGATTCGGCTCAGGGC
>JAUSID010000017.1 GCA_030648295.1 Opitutaceae bacterium
CACCTCCCGCCTGCAATGCCGGGCAGTCGATACCTTTTAGAATGCCGACAAAATAGGCGTGCAGTTCAGGCCGGACTTCCGGCGACAAGGCTGGAACTCTGTGCTTGGTACTGAAGATAAGGTGAATCAGGACTCGAGATAATGATTGGGACATTGATGAGGCGTGGTCGCAGCCTTTCAGGCCGCGTCGCTGACCCCATATTACCCCAGGCCGTTGGCCTGGGCTAAGGAATTCTCGCGCCGTCGGCGCTAGAAATTGGCCAAACTCCAGGGGCGGCTGCTCGCCGCCGCAGCCACTTCATCACCGCTGCGGCTGAATCACCGCTGCGGCTGATAATCCAGATACGGCCCGAGCCAGCGCTCAACATCCGTCACGGGCATCCGCTTGCGCGTGGCGTAGTCTTCGACCTGATCGCGTCCAATCTTTCCCACCGCGAAATACTTCGCGTCGGGATGATTGAAGTAGAATCCGCTCACGCTGCTCGCCGGCTGCATCGCACAGTTTTCGGTCAACTTCATTCCTGTCGCCGCCCCGGCATCCAGCAGCTGGAAGAGCGGTGGTTTTTCGGTGTGGTCGGGGCAGGCGGGATAACCGGGCGCGGGACGAATGCCGCGATACTTTTCCCGCATCATCTCGGCCATCGAGAGATTCTCGGTGCAGCCAAATCCGCAGAAGTCGCGCACCCGCTTGTGCATCATTTCGGCGAGCCCTTCGGCCAGCCGGTCACCCAACGCCTGCGCCATGATGGCCGAGTAATCGTCATGAGCGGTCTTGAACTCCATCGTCAGCTCTTCGACGCCGTGGCCGGCCGTCACGGCAAATCCACCGAGGTAATCGATCCGGTTGCTCTCGCGTGGGGCGATGTAGTCCGCGAGGCAGTGGTTGAACTGGTTCCCCGGCTTTTCGAGTTGCTGCCGCAGGTGGTGAAACTGGCCGAGCAGTTGCGAGCGGGATTCATCGGCGTAAACCTCGATGCTGTCGCCGACCGCATTGGCGGGCCAGAACGCGATCACGGCCCGCGCCGTGAGTCGTTTTTCCGCCACGATCCGGGCCAGCAGTTCCTGCGCGTCATGGAAAAGCTTCGTCGCCTCCACGCCAACGACCGCATCCTGCAGGATATCCGGATAACGTCCGCGTAGTTCCCACGCACTGAAGAACGGACCCCAGTCGATGAAGGGAACAATTTCGTCGAGCGGCACGGGATCGAACCCGCGCCGGCCGAGAAACTCCGGCCGCGGAATATCGATCGCCGTCCAGTCGAACACCGGCTTGCGCGAGCGCGCCTCGACGAGCGAGAGCAGCGGCCGGCGGTTCTGCCGGTCCGCAAACTCCACCCGCTGGCGCTCCTGCTTCGCGGCGATCTCCGAGATGAACGGTGGCTTCTGCTCCGGCGAAAGCAATGCACTGACCACGTTCACCACGCGTGACGCATCGAGTACGTGCACGACGCCGGATCCATATTCAGGAGCGATCCTAACCGCGGTGTGCGCTCCGCTCGTCGTGGCGCCGCCAATCAGCAGCGGCACGGTGAATTTTTCCCGCGCCATCTCCTTCGCGACGTGGACCATCTCGTCGAGCGAGGGCGTGATCAGCCCGGAGAGTCCGATGATGTCCGCCTGCTTTTCGCGGGCCGCGGCGAGGATTTTTTCCGCCGGCACCATCACGCCGAGATCGGTGACCTCGTAATTGTTGCACGCGAGTACGACGCCCACGATTTTCTTGCCGATGTCGTGCACGTCGCCCTTGACCGTCGCGAGCACGACCCGCCCGTTGGGCCGCGTGGCGGTGCCCGCGGCCGCGAGCCGCTTCTTCTCCGCTTCCATGTACGGCGTAAGGTAAGCGACCGACTTCTTCATCACGCGGGCCGATTTCACGACCTGAGGCAGGAACATTTTTCCCGCGCCGAAGAGATCGCCCACCACCCGCATGCCGTCCATCAGCGGTCCCTCGATGATCTCGAGTGGCCGCGGATATTTCTGCCGGGCCTCCTCGGTGTCGACGTCGACGAACGCATCGATACCCTTCACAAGCGCGTGCTTCAGCCGCTCCTCTACACTCGTCTTCCGCCACGCGGCGGTCGCGGCCGTCTCGGATTCCGCGTTCGGGGTTTTGAGCTGACCCGCTTCGCGGGCCTTGAGGTCGTCCGCGAACTTGACCAGCCGCTCGGTGGCGTCGGGCCGCCGGTTGAGCAGCACGTCGTCCGCGAGCTCGCGCAGCATCGGGTCGAGTTCATCGTAGACGCCGAGCATGCCGGCGTTGAGGATCGCCATGTCGAGCCCGGCGCGAATGGCGTGGTAGAGAAACGCGGTGTGCATCGCCTCGCGCACCGCATTGTTGCCGCGGAACGAGAACGATACGTTCGACACGCCGCCGCTGACGCGCGCCTGCGGCAGCGTCTGCTTGATGATCCGCGTGGCCTCGAAGAAATCGACCGCGTAGTTGTTGTGCTCCTCGATGCCGGTGGCGACCGTGAGGATGTTCGGATCGAAAATGATATCCTCGGGCAAAAACCCGGCGCGCTCGATCAACAGATGATAGGCGCGGGAGCTGATTCGGACTTTCTCATCGCGGGTCGCGGCCTGCCCGTTTTCGTCGAAGGCCATCACGACCGCAGCGGCGCCGTAGCGGCGGACGAGTTTCGCCCGGCGGATGAACTCGGGCTCGCCGTCCTTCAGCGAAATCGAGTTCACGATTCCCTTGCCCTGGATGCACTGGAGTCCCTTCTCGAGCACGCTCCACTTCGACGAGTCGACCATGATCGGGACGCGGGCGATTTCGGGCTCGGCCGCGATCAGGTTGAGAAACTTCACCATCGTCGCCTCGCCATCGATCAGCGCCTCGTCGACGTTGATATCGAGGACGTTCGCGCCGCTTTCGACCTGCTGCCGCGCAATCGCGAGCGCGGCGTCCCAGTCGCCAGCCTTGATCGCCTTGGAGAATTTGGGCGAGCCGGTGATGTTCGTTCGCTCGCCGATGACGAGGAACGTGGACGCGGCCGAGGGCGCCGGGGTGGATGGGGATGGAGGAGTCGGTGTGGGCAAGGTCGTGGGTGAAGTGGAAGCTGGTCTTAGCGCACTAGCCCGGACATTTCACGCTCATCCTGTAAATCGAGCCCCACCCCGATCGATGATCATTCCTGCATTCGTTGGCGCGTTTGGTGTCCGGGCTAAGGTCAAAACCGCGCAGCGGTTTTGTTTTAGCCCGCATGAGCTCAAGAGCTGCGATGGCCGACATCATGGCCGAAGTTAAATGAATGCTGAATGACACGCAGACGGTGAAAATGCGGGCTAGGCGATCGCGAGCGGTTCGAGTCCGCTCAATCGGAGCGCGGGAAGCGCCTGCGGCAGCGTCCGTGGCCGGTGACCGCGCACCGCCTTCGCGATCGCGGCAATGTGGGCCGGCGTCGAGCCGCAGCAGCCGCCGACGAGGTTCAGCCAGCCGTTGGCCGCGAATTCGCCGAGCACGGACGCCATCTCGGCCGGCGTCTCGTCGTATCCGCCAAATGCATTCGGAAGTCCCGCGTTCGGGTAGCACGACACGTAGCACGGTGCGATCTGCGCCAGCTCCTCCACGTACGGCCGCATCGCCCGGCCGCCGAGCGCACAGTTGATGCCAACGCTAAACGGCTTCGCATGCGCGATGCTGTGATAGAACGCGCCGATCGTCTGACCCGAGAGCGTCCGACCCGAAGCGTCTGTGATCGTCACGCTGATCATCACCGGCACGCGGGCGGAATCGCCGCGTTCGTCGAACACCTGCTCGATGGCGAACAGCGCGGCCTTGGCATTGAGCGTGTCGAAAATCGTCTCCACCAGCAGCGCGTCGACGCCGCCATCGAGCAGCGCCGTGATCTGCTCGGTATATGCCGCGACGACCTGATCCCACGTCACCGCCCGGAAGTCCGGCCGGTTTACGTCCGGCGACATCGAAAGCGTGCGGTTCAGCGGCCCAATCGCACCCGCGACGAAACAGCGCCGGCCGGGCGTCTTCACTTCGGTCGCGGCCGCCGCCCGGCGGGCGCAGCCTGCGGCGGCGAGATTGATGTCGCGGACCAGCGGCTCGATCCGGTAGTCCAACTGCCCAATCGCCGTGGAGCTGAACGTGTTCGTCTCCACCATGTCCGCCCCGGCCGCGTAGTAGTCGGTGTGGATCTTCTCAATCACGTCCGGCCGCGTGAGCGACAGCAGGTCGTTGTTGCCCTGCAGATCGTGCGGATGGTTCTTCAGCCGGTTGCCGCGAAAATCAGCCTCCTGGAGCTTGTAGCCCTGGATCATCGAGCCCATGGCGCCATCGAGCAGGACGATGCGCGACGCGAACAACAGCCGGAGGGCATCCTCCGAGTCCGGACGGCGGGTGGGTGCGTTCATGCGCCAGACCGTAAGGCCCGGCATCGGCTTTTCAAGTCACATATCTACAAATCCGAATTCGTTGATACGTCATATCGGCGTTTGGAGCTTGCTCGCATGCCGCGGTGCGACTGGCGTTCGGAGGTCAGTCGTTCTTTTCACTCCGGTCAGCAGGGAAGGCCGTGGAAATCGGCCACAGTTGCGCTGCGGTTACGCATGACAAACCCGCATTGTTTCGCCCGCGTCTCCCCGAACCCAGGTTCGGATGAACACACGGGCAGGAACAAAGCCAGTCGGACAGCCGGCGAAGGCGCGGGGGAGGCAGCACGCACTGCGAGCGGATCGGCCGCGGAAGTTCGACACGCCAGCGTGTCGGCATCCGCGAACGAATTCGGTCGCAGGGCGGGCGAAAGTGCGGAGTCCGAACATCTGCCCCGGGTCGTCTCACGCGTTGCCCAGGCTTCATCGCCCGATGCATCGCGAAAACTTCATCGCTAAAATGAAGCGTGAGAGTGGTGCCGCGCGGATGCGCCCGGTGGTTCTGCTCTTCGCATCGTCAGCAGAACATCCATGGCTTCGAAACTCGTCTCATTCGCGCGCGCGTTTGCCGCGTCGCTTGTTCTTATCGCCGGACTCACTCCCAGCTTCGTCCGCGGCCAGACGCCAACCGTCCAGCTCCCGGAATTCGTCACCACGGCAACCCGCACGTCCGCCGAGCCCCAGACGCTCGGGTCCGCGCTCGATGTCATCACCGGCGCCGAGCTCGCGCGCCGACAAATTACCGCGCTCTCCGCGGCGCTGGGTGGCGTCGCCGGCGCGCCGCTGTTTTCCTCCGGCGGCAGCGGGGCGACGACGTCGCTCTTCCTCCGTGGTGCGAACTCGAACCAGACGCTTTTCCTGGTCGATGGACTCCGGTTGAACGATCCCAACACGGATTACGCGGTGTTTCTGGGTGGCGCGTGCGTGAGCGGCTGCGACAGTCTCGAGATTGCGCACGGTCCGCAGAGCACGCTCTACGGCGGCGAGGCGGTCGGTGGCGTCGTGTCGCTGCGAGCCCAGCGTGGTCGCGGCGCGGTTTCCGGTCGCATCGCCGCCGAGGCGGGCAGCTTCGGCACCGTGCAGGGCGCCGTGGCGACGCAGGGCGAACGCGGCCCACAGGCGTTCAACTTTTCCGCGCAGGGCGGCCGCACCGAAAACGATCGGCCGAACAACGGCTTCTCATCGGCCAGCACCACGCTCCGGCTTGATCGCACGATCACGCCGAATCTCGCGGTTGGCGGCACGCTGCGGTGGTTTCATGGCGTGTATGGCGATCCGGGGGACCACTACACCAACGATCCCGACAACGAGAGCCGCGAGGACAACGTGCTCGCGACCGCCTTTGCGGATGTGAAGCTCGCGCCCGCGTGGACGGCCCGCGCCATCCTCGGCGGCCAGGATCGCCGGTTTGTATCCGAGAACCCAAGACCAAATGGCACGGTGCAGATCACGCTGGTGAAGAACCGCCGCGGCGTGCTCGACGCCCAGACCACGTTCGCCGGGATCGAGCGGCACCGGTTGACGGGCGGCCTCACCGCCGAGGCGAATCACACGCGCAACACCGGCTTCGGCGAGATCAACGAAAAGCAGATGCTGTTCGCCGCCTTCGTGCAGGACGAATTCTCACCCCGCGACGACGTGTTTCTCACCGCGGGCGTGCGCAACGACGATTTCGATACCTTCGGTCGCGCGACCACCGGCCGCGCTACGGCCGCCTGGCTGGTTGTGCCGCGGTCGCTCAAGCTGCGGGCGAGTTACGGCACCGCCTTCCGCTCGCCGAGTTTCCTCGATTTGTATGGCCGCAGTGCCTTCTACAACGGCAATCCCCAGCTGCGGCCCGAGCGGGCGCGGAGCTGGGACGCCGGGGCCGACTGGTATTTGCCGCAACAGCGCGGCGTCCTCGGCATGACCTGGTTCGATGCGCGGCTCACCAACCTGATCGCCAGCACGCCGGATTTTCGCAGCGTGGAAAACATCCAGCGCGCCCGCACCCGTGGCGTCGAGGTTTCGGGCCAACTCGCTCTGCCCGGACTCGCCACGCGGGCGAGCTACACGTTCCTCGAGGCGGACAACCTGACGGCGGGCGAACGGCTGCTGCGGCGACCGCGCCATCGCGCGACCCTCGATGCCTGGCATGACTTTGGAGGTGGCTTGAGCCTCGGCGCCGGCGCGACGTGGGTCGCGCAACGCGAGGACTTCCACGCCCGCACCTTTGCTCGGGTGGACGGCGAGGATTACACCGTCGCGCGGATTTACGGCGCTTTTGCGATCAACAACCGCCTCGCGCTGCGGGCGCGGATCGAAAACCTCTTCGACGAAAAATACGAGGAAGTGAACGGCTATCCTGCCCTCGGCCTCGGCGCCTTCGCGAGCGTCGAGTGGAAGTGGTAGGTTTTCGCTGCTGCGAAAACCTAGGGTATCGGGCACATTGCCCCTTTGCGGTCTCAGCCATTCGCGTCCCTTCGCGGTTACCCGCCTTTGCCTCGCTGTCTTGATCCGTTCCGCTCCGTGTGATCCGTGGTCAACCTCACGCAAACGCGATCCGCGAGTTCGTGCTCAGATACGCCGCGATCTCCGTCGCGAACAGCGCCCCGAATTCGGCGCGCTTCTTTTCGCCCATGCCGGGAATCCCCTCCATCTGCGCCACGCTCTCGGGATAGTACCGCGCCATCGCTCGCAGCGTCGTATCCCCAAAAATGATATACGCCGGCACTCGCCGTTCATCGGCGACCTTCCTGCGCAACGTTCGCAGCCGCTCGAACAGGATCTCGTCACACGCGACCTCGCCTTCGCGTCGCGCCGCCACCCGCTTCGCCTTGGGCGTTTCCATCGGCTTCGTCAGCGTGATCGGCATCCGCGTCCGCAGCACGGTCATGCCCTCGGCCGTGAGTTCCAGCGTCGCGTATTCGCCCGTTGCGACCGTGACGTAATTCAACCGCATCAGCTCGCGGCCAACCGCCGACCACTGGCTGCGCGAAAGCTCGCGGCCGATCCCATAGGTCGTCAGCTGGTCGTGATTCCGTCGGCGAATCTTGTCGGTTTCGGCGCCCGTCAGCACCTCGATCACGTGGTTCATACCCACGCTGAAACCGCCGCGCTGCGCGATTCGGTAGATGCACGACAGGAATTTCTGCGCGACGAGCGTGCCGTCGTAGGTTTCGCGCGGCTCCGAGCAATTGTCGCAGGCACCACAGTTATCCAGCGGGAACGATTCGCCGAAATACCCGAGCAACTCGGCGCGTCGGCAGGCGGAATTCTCCGCGTAATGGACCATCTGCCGCAGCTGACGGCGGGCGACCTCGCGTTCGTGGTCGTCGGTGATCTCGTCCAAAAAATGCGTCTGCTTGGCCACGTCGCCGGCGCTGAACAGCAACAGGCAGTCGCCGGGCAGCCCGTCGCGGCCGGCGCGACCCGTCTCCTGGTAGTAGCCTTCGATGTTCTTCGGCAGGTCGTGATGGATGATCCAGCGGACGTTTGGTTTGTTGATGCCCATCCCGAACGCGATCGTCGCGCAGATGATCCGCGTGTCGTCCCGCAGGAACTGCTCCTGGTTCTGGGCCCGCTCGGCCCCGTCCAAGCCGGCATGATACGGCTTGGCGGCGAAACCGCGGCTGGCCAGCGACTCGGCCACGCGCTCGCTCGCGGCCCGGCTCGCGCAATAGATAATGCCGCTCTCGTGTTCGCGTTTGCGGACGAACTCGATGATTTGCTTCAGCGGCTGATCTTTCGGAATTACGCGATAGGTGAGGTTCGGCCGGTTGAAGCTCGCGACAAAGAGCGCCGGCTCGCGCAGCCGCAGGTGCGTGATGATGTCGCGCCGCACGCGCTCGGTCGCCGTCGCGGTCAACGCCATCGCCGGCACGTCCGGCAGCAGCATGCGGAGTTTCACCAGCTGCCGGTATTCCGGCCGGAAATCGTGACCCCACTCGGAAACGCAGTGCGCCTCGTCGATCGCGAGGCACGTGACGTTCCACTTCTTGAGGTTCTCGGCCCAGCCCTCGAGCATCAGCCGCTCGGGCGCGACATAGAGCAGCTTGTACTCGCCGCGATGAAGCCCGCGCAACCGCGCCCGGGCCTCGGTTTCGTCGAGCGTCGAGTTGAGAAACGTTGCC
Organism: Opitutaceae bacterium; assembly: GCA_030648295.1. Classification (GTDB taxonomy): domain Bacteria; phylum Verrucomicrobiota; class Verrucomicrobiia; order Opitutales; family Opitutaceae; genus ER46. Next base: position 8,499 of record JAUSID010000017.1, read on the forward strand.
GCCACGCCGGACACTTCCAGCTGGTCGACCTGATCCTTCATCAATGCGATCAGCGGCGACACGACGACAGTAAGCCCGTCGCGGACGAGTGCCGGCAGCTGGAAACACAGCGACTTGCCGCCGCCGGTCGGCAGCAGCGCGAACACATCGCGGCCCGCCAGCGAAGCCTCCATGATCTCGCGCTGGAGCGGCCGAAAGGTCCCATAACCGAAGGTCGCCTGAAGTTTGGCCGCGAGGATGTCCACGAAGCGGCGAGAAAACGCAAAACTGCCGCGAGGTTTCAACCTCGTTCGACTCTTCCCGGTGGAAGTTTCAATCCTGGGAGCGCGGGCGTCTCCGCCCGCAAGGATTGTCGTGGCACGGCGTCTCGCCCGTGATGCAACATTGCGGGCCCGCCGCCCCAAGTTGATTCGCGTTGATTCGCGTCCATTCGCGGTTACTCCTCCGAAAATTCGCGTGCTTAACTCGTGCGTACCCCCAGCCACTGCGCGAACTCACGCAGCGTCAGCGCAACTTTGTGCCCGCGACGGATTCGGCGCGACATCACGCGCAGCCGTCCCGCTCCGCGGTCGATCTTCGGGTCGACGTGCCCCACCAGTTCCGTGCCGGCGAGAACCGGCAGCGCGTAATGGCCGCGGACTCGTTTCGCGGGGGGAGTGTAGGCCTCCCATGTGTAGTCGAAATTCCACAACGTCCGTGTCACCCGCCGGTCGTAGATAATCGGATCGAGCGGCGCCAGGAGCGTGATCGTCGTGGGCGCATCTGCCGCCGCAATTGCATCTGCCTCCGCGGCGGCAAGACCGGCCGCGTCCTCGTGCAGGCAATACAGGGTGGGGCAGCCTTCGATCGCCACCGGCTGGACCGCATCTTCGACCAGACGCAGTTCGTCTCGTTTGAGCGCAGCGAGCCGGCGTTGCCGCAGTTTGAGCAACGCGAGCCACCGTCCGGTGTCGGCCGCCGGCGGCTCCGGCAGCGCGAGGATGGCCGCGGGCAGGACCCGTTCCGGCAAATGGTAGCGGCGGCGATTCTTGTTTCGGTCGGCAATCAGCAGCCGGCCGTGAAAAAATAGTTTTTGCAGCGCGCTCTTCACCAGCGACGAAGCGCCCCACACGACACGATGGGCACGACGATCGTCCTGGAAATCCTCCGACCCGAGCGGCCCGCGGGCCGCGATCTCCCCGAGCAGCCGCGGGACGAGTTCGCGTTCACGTGGCGTCAGCCTTCCCGACCAGGCGCTGGTCACCCGCGTGCGAGTGCGCATGGCGGCGAGCAAGTGCGGCCATGCTTCGAGTTCGAATGCGACCAGCACGCCCGTGTCGGGGAGGTGGTGTTCGAATGCGATCCTCGCCTCGACGGGCAGCGAGGCGCCGTGGCCGTAGAGCAGCCGCGCCAGATCACCTTCCCGATAGCCCGCCACCCGGTTCCGCAAAATCAAATCGTGCATCCGGCCGCAGACGTTGATCGGATCGATCTGCACGTACCCGTGATGGGCGAGCGCGGTCGCGATGCTCGGAAACGGCGCGTCAATCCCCTGCGCCCGCCGCAGAAACCGGCGCGCAGCCAGTTGGGAAACCTTCAGGTGCGAAGACACGGAAGACTTGGAAGAACGCGAGACGCGGAAGACAGGTGAAGACGGGAAGACTTGGAAGAACGCAAGACGCGGAAGACAGGTGAAGACGGGAAGACTTGGAAGAACGCAGGTGAAGACGCGGAAGACGTGTGAGAACGCGAGACGCAGAAGACTCGGACCAAAACGTGAACGACAGGTAGAACGACGATATTCCTGGTCCGATGTCTCGCGTTCTTCCGTGTCTTCCAAGTCTTACACGTCTTCCGAGTCTTCCTCAGGCGGCCAGCCCGGCCGTCAGCGCGAGGGCGCCTTTCGCGCGATTCAGGATGTAAAGGTGATAGCCCGGCGCCCCGTTCGCGAGGAGCCCGCGGATTTGGGTCAGCGCCCAGTCGATCCCCATCGTCTCGAGCACGTCGCTGTTTTCCGCCGCGACCTCGAGCCGCGTCACGAGCTGCTTCGGCAGCGACGCACCGCACATCTGCGTGAACCGCTGGACTTGCTTCAGCGAGAGCACTGGCATAATTCCGGGCACGATCGGAACATTGATGCCGGCGGTCCGGCAGCGCTCGACGAACCGGTAATACATCGTGTTGTCGAAAAACAGCTGCGTGGTGATGAACGCCGCGCCTTCGTCGACCTTCCGCCGGAGGTTCGTCAGGTCGACGTCGGGCGACGACGCCTCGGGGTGTTTTTCGGGATAACCTGCGACCCCGAGGCAAAAATCGCCATGTCGAGCCTTCAACAGCGTCACGAGTTCGCTCGCGTTGCGCAATCCATCGGCCGCCACCTTGAACTCCGTCGCACCTTTGGGCGGATCGCCCCGCAGCGTCATGATGTTCCGGAATCCACGCTCATGAATCCGGTCGGCGATCACGCCGAGTTCGTCACGCGAGTGGCCGACGCACGTCAGATGCGGCATGACGGTGAACCCGAAATCATCCTTCAGCATCGCGCTGACCTGGGCGGTGCGATCCCGCGTCGTACCGCCCGCGCCGTACGTGACCGAGACGAAGTCCGGGTTCATCCGCTTCAGCGTCGCCGCCGCCGTACGCAAGGCCTCCACGCCGGCGTCGTCCTTCGGCGGAAAGAATTCCAGCGAACGAACCGGGCGTTTTTGAGCGAAGAGATCGGAAATGGGCCGGTCTGGCGTCATGAACTTCGGCAAGGAAGGGGAAACCGGTCCGGGCGTAAAGCGGGGAGTTGGTGCGTTGGGCGGCCGCGAGGACGCGGCTTGAAACGTGGCACCGGCATCCTGCCGGTGATTCTGGGCAGCCATCACGGGCGGGACGCCCGTGCCACGGCAAACCCCCAACATGGGCGAGACGCCATGCCACAAAAACCACGGGCCCTGTCTCCCGTGTCTCACATGTCTTCCGCGTCTTCCCTGTCTTCCCCGTCTTCCTTCCTACTTGCCCTTCTTCTTTTTCGGTGCTGTCGGCTCTTCCTGCTTTTGCTCCGGTGTCTTCGTCGCGTTCGCCTTCGCCTCGTCTTTCTTCTCGTCCGGCGCAGCAGCGCCGGACGCCGGCTCGAACATCTCGTCCGCCTTCTGCGGCAGACCGGTGAATGTGTATTCGGAAATCTGGAACGCGCGCTTCTGCATCATCGCGTTCACTGGCGCCGATGCGTCGCTGTGCGTGATGAACGCATACACCGGGCCCGCCGGAATCGTTTCGAATTCGGGCGCGAGCGACTTGTCGTCCTTCTTCTCCTCGCCCGCCTTCGTGTCATCCTTCTTCGCCTCGTCCTTTTTCCCTAAATCCTTGAATGAGCCGAGCCCACCCGGGCCCTTGCCGTCGGTGTTCGCCGCCGGCGGCTTCAGCTTCTTTTCCTCGGGCTTCCGGCCCATCGCGACCGTGATCGTCTTGTTGTCGAACGTCGTGAGCTTGAACGTGCGCAGGTTCGCCTTCGCCGTGGCCACATTCGGATCGTTCAATTCGCTGGTGTCTGAAAACCGCACGGTGCCAATCGAGCTGAGCACGGACGACACCTTGTCCGCCTTCACCTTCTGGCCGTCGGGCGCCTTCTCCGCCGCCCAGGCATCCTCCTTCTTCGCTCGCGACACGACCACCGGGCCGCCCTCGGCAAACGGGATCTCCACCTTCGCCACGTCCTCGGGCTTCACGTTCAGCAGCTCCGCCTGGGCCCAGTTCTTCGATTCCGAATCCAGCCACGCACTCAGATTGGCGAGGTAAGCCTTCTTCTCGTCGCCGAACTGTACGAACCGGCCGCCGCCCGTCTCCGGGTTCTTCCCCAGCGTCACCGTCCACAGCGTCTTGTCCGCCGGGTCGAGCAGCTCGATCTTCGTATCCTTGAATTCGAGACGCACAATCCGGTCCGGGTTCGTGGTCACGAGCCGCTGGAGCTTCGCCTCGGTCAGGTTGCCGACGAAGCCGGTCAGCTTCGGGAAATCCGCCGGCATGTCGTAGTAGCTCGAGACGCGCCATGTGCCGTCGGATTGGCGGGCGAGCAGTACGGTCTTGCCGGCATCGGTGAGGCGCAGCTTGGCGGCCTTGTCGAGCGTCGCGGTGTCCACCAGCGGCTGGCCCAGCCGGGCATCGGCGGAGGCCGGTGGCGCGGGACGCCGGGCCACGTAGGCGACGACGGCGAGAACGGCGAGGACGAGGACAGTGACGATGAGGGTCTTGAGTTTCATCGCGAAAACAGGCGGAAAAGTGGGAGTTGAGAACTTGAGCGTGGCAGGGCGGATTCTGTCATTCTGAGCGCAGCGAAGAATCCACCTTGATGCACGTGGGCGGTCATCGTGCTGGATTCTTCGCTTCGCTCAGAATGACAGGCGCGATCCATTCAGGATTTTCTCCGGCGGTAGAACCAGAGCCCGAAAATGCCGATCAGCAACGGCGTGGAAACCAGATTGAGCACGAGCAGCTTGTCCTCCAGCCGGTCGATATCCTCGCGCAAGGCGCGGCGGATTTCGCGGCGTTCGCCGCGCTTGGCGGCCTGCTGCTTCTGGAATTCCTCGATCCGCTTCGCCATCTCGGGCGTGGCGACCAGCCGGTTGCCCGTGGTCTTTTCGCCCTGGAGTTTCGAGAGGTCGGCCGAGAGCTTGCTCAGCTCAGCGTCGAGCGCGGTGAGTTTTTGCTGATACTGCTTTTGCGCCTCCGCTTCCATCTTCCGCACGACCGTAAACGGCCGCAGCGAGGTGCCCTTGCCGCGAATCGTAATCAGGTCCTGCGATCCACCGAGGAACTCAACCGTGTTCGAGGCGAGCGCCAGATTGTCGTTGAACGGTTCGGCCGCGGTCTGGCCGAAGAAGTTGAACTTGCGCAGGCTGTAGTCGTCGAACAGCCAGTCGGTGTCAGCGATTACGAAGAGCGTGGATGTCGCCTTTGATTCCTTCAGCGCATCGGCTTTCGCGGGCTCGGCTTTCTTCGCCGCATCGTCCTTCTTCTCGCCGTCTTTCTTGTCGGCGTCATCCGCGGGCTTGTCGTCCTTCGGCGCGCCTTCGGGAAACGCGGTCTGGAACTTGCCCGTGATCAGCGCGGCGATCGTCTTCTTGCCGCTCGGCGTGATCTGCCGCGCCACGTCGTCCGGCTGCGCGAATTGGAGCATCATGCTCTGAACGTCGCCGGCCTGTGCCGACGTTTCGATCAGCGGCGTGAACGTGAGGTTGGTGCCTGACTTCGGCGAGAGCGAGCCGGCCTCGACGAACATCGTGGAGTTGAGCTGCGCCGTCGGCAGCGCCTTGGAATTGAAATTCTCCCGCCGCAGGCTGACCCAGATCGGATAACGCGCCACGCCGCCGCCGCCGGTCTGAACCTGCGTCGCGTTTTCCAGATCGCCCACGACCTTCTGCGGATCGTAGACGACGCCGTAGGCGTTGAGCAGCGTCGGCAGATCGCTGGAGATGTTCGGCTGCGGGCCGCCCATCATCATCTGCTGCGGGTTGCTCTGCCGCTTGAAATGTTGCGACGACGGATCGACGGCGATGACCACCGGTTTGCCGCCGAGCAGGAACTGGTCGATCGAGAACTGGAGTTTCGGCGGCAGCCCCTGCGGGTGCGCAATCACCAGCACGTCGAGGCCGGCTGGCAACTCCGTCGCGGTGCCCTCAATCGGCACGATTTGAAACGCCTGCTCCCACTCGCTGACGACGTACTGGCCCGGCTGCGGCTGCCGGCGCATCATCATCATCATCTGCATTTCCTGCGGGCTCGTGCCCTGGAGCGGCAGCGAACTCAGCAACCCGAGCTTCGGCTTGTCGAACTGCTGCACGCTGTAGACGAGCTTCGAGAGATCGTATTCGAGGAACTGTTCGCGCTGGGGCGTGAACGCGGGGATCGTCTTCTGCAGGTCCGCCTGCGTGACCACGAGTCCGAAGAAGAATTGCTCGCCGCCCTGCTGTGAAACTTGCGGCGTCAGCCCGGCCGCGGTCGCCTTCTCCTCCTCGGGCGTGTCGGGCCGCGGATTGATTACGTTCAGGGAGAGCTTGCCACGCGAGGCGCGGACGTATTGCCGCAGCATCTCCTGCACGCGGGCGGCGTAGTTCTTGTAGGCGATCGGCAGCCCGCTCGCGTCCTTCGAGAAGTACATCTCGAGCGCCACCGGCTCCTCGAGCTTGCCGAGCATGGCCTTCGTGCCGGCCGAGAGGGAATAGATGTTGTCCGCGGTCGCGTCCACCCGGGCCGGGATGGACGAGGCGAGATAGTTGACGAGCACGAGCCCGACAAACAGCAGGACGATGGCGAGAAGTTTGCTTCCGGGTTTCATGTCCGAGCGGCGAAATTAGCGTTCAAGGGCAACGACGTTGAGGAAGAGCGTGAAGGCCATCAGCGAGAGAAAGAACACGACGTCCTTCGGATCGATGATGCCCTTCGTGAACGCGTCGAAATGGGTGATGAAGCTGAAATTCGAGAGCGCGTCGGCGACGAAGACCGGGAACCAGCCTTCGAGCGTGTCGGTGAAGCTGCTGAACCCGAGGAACAGGAGCACCGCGCAGGCGCCGATGCTGAGGACGAAACTGATCACCTGGTTCTTCGTCAGCGCCGACATCAGCGCACAGACGCCGAGATAACCGCCGGCCATCAGGATCGCGCCGAAGTAGGTCGTGACGACCACGCCCCAGTCGGGATCGCCGAGGTACGCGACGGTGATCGCCATCGGAAAGCTGAGCAGAATCGCCATCGCCAGGAACGCCCAGCCGGCGAGGAATTTTCCCAGCACCGCCTCGAGCGTGGTGATGGGCAGGGTGAACAGCAGTTCAACCGTGCCGGAGCGTTTTTCCTCGGACCAGAGCCGCATGCCCGCGGCCGGCACGATGAAGAGGAAAAGCCAAGGGAAAAACGTGAAGTAGCTCTCCATGCCCGCGATCCCGGCGCGGAAGAATCCGCCGTAGCGCGAAAACGCCAGCGACACCGAGATCAGCAGGAAGCCGATTAGGAATACGTACGCAACCGGGGAGCGAAAGTAGCCGAGAAACTCGCGTTTGAAGACGGGAGATATTTGGCGCATTTGGTGAAGACGTGTAAGACGCGAAAGAGGAGGAAGACGGGAAGACTGGGAAGACGCGGAAGACGTGTAAGACGTGTAAGACGTGTAAGACTAGGAAGACGGGACGGCTTGGAGGACGTGGTAGGAAGGTGAGGCGGGAAGAGATGTCAGGATGTGGGAAGATTGAAGGAGGGGGGTCTCGCTATCTCGCGTTCTTCCGGGTCTCGCGTTCTTCCGGTGTCTTGCGTTCTCGCGTTCTTCCAACGTCTCGCGTTCTTCAAATATCGCCCCTTGTGAGGCTGCGGAAGATTTCGTCGAGCCGGGCTCCGGGCTGGCGGGACCGCAGCTGGGCGGGCGTCTCGTCGGCGACCAGCTTGCCGCGGGAGATGATGATGACGCGGGTGCAGATCGCATCGACCTCCTCGAGGATGTGCGTCGAGAGAATCACGGCCTTCTCGGTGGCCATGCTCTTGATCAGCGTGCGCACCTCGTTCTTCTGGTTCGGGTCGAGGCCGTCGGTCGGCTCGTCCAGCACCAGCGCGGGCGGATCGTGCAGCAGCGCCTGGGCAAACCCGACGCGCTGTTTGAAGCCTTTCGAGAGCGTTTCGATGGTTTGTGCCCGCACCGGCGCGAGGTGGGTGAGGGTGATGGCTCGATCAACCTGGGCGTTGCGGGTGTCGCCGGATTTGAACCCGCGGACTTCCGCGATGAAATGCAGGAACTCCTCGACCGTCATCTCCGGATAGGCCGGCGCGCTTTCCGGCAAGTAGCCGAGCTTGCGTTTGACCGTGACGGGGTCGGCGGTGACGTCGATGCCATCGACGGTCGCGGTGCCGGCATCGGGCCGCAGGAAGCCGGTGATCATCTTCATGGTCGTGGACTTCCCGGCGCCGTTGGGACCGAGGAAACCAAGAATGTCACCGCGACGGACGGTGAAGCTAACGCCGTCCACTGCGCGTTTGGCGCCGTAGGTTTTAACCAGACCTTTGACTTCAATCATGGGACGAAACGGGGAGCATGTGCCGGTGAGACGGGCTAGACGGACAGGTTCTGTCAGGGTTGCAACTGGAACGTGCGGTAAAATTAGGGCGGGCCCCGGCCGCAAGAAAAAAAGTCAGATCGTATATGGAGCCGCGGCGCCCCGCCGAGGCGGATCGACCCTGGGAGCGCGGGCGTCTCGCCCGCATGGATCAAGTCTCCAAAGCTCACTTGTTGCGGGCGAGACGCCCGCGCTCCCGGGGAAGGCCACACCGGGCTCCCCATTGACGCGCGATAAGCCCGCCGGGACAGCCAACACCGGCCACCGACCACCGATTCACCGGCCACCGGCCACCGACGACCGCCTACCGTCTCACCGCATCACCGCTTCACCGCCTCACCGATTCACCGGCCACCGACGACCGCCTACCGTCTCACCGCCTCACCGATTAACCGCTTCACCGACGACCGATTCACCGATCAACCGCTCCTTCTCCGTTTTCAGCCGCAGCTGACCGCAGGCGGCGTCGATGTCGTGGCCCTTTTCGCGTCGCAGCGTCACTGAAACCCGGGCATCGCGCAAAATATCGGCAAATCGTTCCTGCCGGGTGATCGACGGCCGTTTCCACGGCAGCCCCTCCACCGTGTTGTACGGAATCAGGTTCACGTGGGCATGCAGATCCCGGGCGATGTCACGCAACTTCTGCGCCTGCTCCAGCGAATCGTTCACGCCGTCGATGAGTATGAATTCCAGCGTTACCATCCGCCCATGTTTTTCGCTGAACGTTCTTACCGCCGGAATCAGCTTCTCCAGCGGAAAGGCCTTGTTGACTGGCATGATCTTCTCGCGGACTTCGTCGGTCGCGCCGTGCAACGAGATCGCGAGCCGGAATCCCAACTTCTCCTCCGCCAGCTTCAGGATTTTCGGCACGAGTCCGCTGGTGGAAATCGTGATTCGGCGGGCGCCGACGCCGAGCCCCCAGTCGGCATTCACAATGTGCAGCGCCCGCAGCAGCGCGTCGTAGTTCGCCAGCGGCTCGCCCATGCCCATCACCACGATGTTGTCGAACGAGGCGAGTTCGGCCCGCGCCCGCGGCGTCCGTTCGTCCTCGCGGTAACAAACCTGGAGCAGCTGGGCGACAATTTCGCCGGCGGACAGATCGCGCTTCAGCCCCTCGAGCCCGCTGGCGCAAAACACGCATCCCATCGCGCAGCCAACCTGCGTCGAAATGCAGATCGTCTTGCGCGAGTGGTCGAGTCCGACGCCCTCCTGCGGGGCGCGGATAATCACGGTTTCGATCAGCGAACGATCGCGCAACTCGAGCAGGAGTTTGTCCGTGACGTCCTCGGACTGTTTTTTGAGCACGAGCGACGCCGGCAGCAGATCGAAGGTCTCGTCGAGCCAGCTGCGCAGCGGCTTCGGCAGGTTTGTCATCTGCTCCCACGAACGCGCCCGCTTCTTGTAGAGCCACTCGAGGATTTGCTTGCCGCGGAAAGCCGGCTCACCCTGCGCCCGGAGTCTCTCCGTGAGCGAGTCGAGCGTTTCGCCGGTGAGCGGCGGCTTTTCGGGCGTGAATTTCATCGAGCGCGCCAAAGTGGGCACGACACCCCGGTTCGTCAAAGCCGTAGCCCGTCGTAGCGGCGAGCGCCGACTCGCCGGCAATCTCAAACCCCAAGGCATTTCACAGGAGGAAACGGAGGAAACGGAGAGCAACGGTCTGCCGTCCCCGCTCCGTTGCCTCCGTTACCTCCTGTTAAATGGTTTGATCGCGGCGGCTCGACTTCGCGCGCTTCGCGGCTTCGGGCGAGTTCCAGATATCCATGTAGCGGCGAGCGCGAGCGAGCCGATTCGCCGGAAAACGAAGAACACACCGTCTACACGAAGCGGCGCCGCGATCGAATGTTTGGTCGTATCGCCATCGAGTGTCGCGTGATACGTGACATGTTGCCGGCGCATTTCTATCGACCCAAATCGTCCCCCGTTCGCTGCGATATCAAACCCCAGAATTCTTACAGGAGGAAACGGAGGAAACAGAGGGAAACGCTCTCTATGCACGCTCCGTTGCCTCCGTTTCCTCCTGTTAAATGGTTTAGTTGCGGCAGCTCAACTTCGCGCGCTTCGCGGCTTCGCGTGAGTTTCAGATAATCGCGCGGATGTTGCCTCACGCGAAGCCGCGATGGCAGATCTAATCTCCGCTGAAATCCGCGCCCATTCGCGTGATTCGCGGGCGATCAACCGATGAAGGCATCACCTCCGCGCCCGCAGCAGCGCGTCGAGTTCCCTCAACCCTTCGTGAGAGCCGATTTCGTAGAACCGCTGCTTGATTTCATAACCGGCAAGTTGCCCGCGCTGGACCAGCGATTTTTGCACTTCCGCCAGATCGACGACGGCATCGCGTGGAAACCCGTCGAAAGCCGCGGCGTGAAACACCCCGAGCCCGTAATCGATGTACTGCATTTGCGGCACTTTGTTCTTTTTGTCGTAGAGCTTTATCTCGCCGTCCTCGAACCAGACATTGCTCGTGTCGTAGCGGCCGTGATTCCCGTACACCGTCATCAACCCGAGCCGGCCTGACTTCAGGAAGAAATCGCCGACGGCCGCGTAGTTCACGGGCAGATAGCTGTCACCGTAGAGTACATAGAACGCGTCGCCGAGTTTCGGCAGCGCCTTGATCAACGCGCCTGCGGTCCCGAGCAGCTTTGGTCCGTCGAACACGTACTCGATTTGCACGCCCCATTTCGAACCATCGCGATAAACCTCGACGATCTTCTCCCCCAGATAGCCGATGCAGAGCACGAGCCGCGTGAGTCCTGCCGCCTTGAGCAGCCGGATCTGGTGCGAGAAGAACGGCTCCCCCGCGACCTCGACGAGCAGCTTGGGAATCTTCTCCGTAATCGGCCGCAGCCGTGTAGCCATGCCGCCGGCGAGGATGGAAACAGGTAACTGCGAAGACGCGGAAGACGTGGAAGACACGGAAGACACGGAAGACGGAGAAGACGCGGAAGACGGGGAAGACGGGGAAGACGGGGAAGAGTGGGAAGACGCGGGAGACTGGAAAGACACGGAAGACGCGGAAGAGAGTCTATCGTCCTTTGGCGTTGCGGTTGATGGTAGTGAAGATCGCGAGAAGCTCCCGCGCTTCCTGCGCCAATAGAGCCCGCGTCGCCGGGTCTCCGAGTTCGGTGCGTGTGCAGAGTTCCAGCCAGTAATCGGTTTCCGATGACTCCTTCAGGACTACGGACGACTTGTGGACGAAATCTTCCCGCGATTCCGCTCGGTTCGCTTCGCGGTAGTTCGCTCCGATTGACGTGCCACACTTGATCAATTGCCGGCCGATGATTCTCGCAGCGTCAGTCGGCGCGAACGCCGCGACGAATCGCACCACGCCCACCGCAAATAACAGTGTGCGTTCCTCGAGCAGCCGGTTGGCATCAATGTTTCCCATGGTGGTATCGGTATCGTTTTCCCTGAATTCTTTGTCTGCCCACTTCCGAGTCTTCCCTGTCTTCCGCGTCTTCCGAATCTCGCGTTCTTCCGAATCTCGCGTTCTTCTCCTAATTTTGCGCTACGACTTTGGAACCTTCGAAATCGAAACGAAACCGCACCTCCTGCAGGCCTTTCTCCCGCATGGCGTGGCGGAGCTTCGTTTTGTCGGATGCGTAGAACATCAGGAATCCGCCGCCGCCGGCGCCGATCAGCTTTCCGCCCAGCGCACCGTTCGCCATCGCGTGGTCGTACCATTCGTTGATCCGCGCGTTGCTCATCCCGGAACTGCGCGCCTTCTTCCGCTGCCAGTGCACGTCCATCAAACGCGCGAACTCGTCGAGGTTGCCGCTCTCCAGCGCCTCGAGCGACTTGTAGCCGAGTTCCTTCGTGAAATGCAGGTTGTCCAGCATCGCCTGGTCGTTCTGCTTCGATTTCTCGTTTTGGTCCTTTAGAATCGACGACGCACTGCGGCTGTAGCCGGTGAAGAAGAGCAGCAGATCGTCCTCGAGATTGAACAACGTTTCCTCGGACAACTTGCACGGCCGATACTCGACCCGGCCGTTCGGATGAAACGTGAAGGCCGTGATCCCGCCGATCGCCGCGATGTATTGATCCTGTTTGCCGATCGGTTCGCCGAGCTTGTTCAACTCGATGTCGCACGCTTGCTCCGCCAGCTCTGCCGGTGAAATCAGGTTCTTCTTGAACGTGTGCAGCGCCTTCAGCAACGCCGTCGTGAAACTCCCGCTCGAGCCGAGTCCGGTGCCGCCGGGGATGTCGGCCATCGACGTGAGCTCGATGTGCGGATGCGTGATACCCACCAGTTTCAGCGCCTCGCGAATAATGGGATGCTCGATCTGATCGACCGACTGGACGCGCTCCAGCTTCGAATACTTGACGATGATCTCCTCCTGGAACGTCCGGTGCTTGGTGATGTAGACGTATTTGTCGATCGCCGCGGCGACGAGAAATCCGCCGTGCTCGCGGTAATACGAAGGCAGATCCGTGCCGCCTCCCCCCAGGGAGACGCGGAGTGGAGAACGAGTGATGATCATGTGCTGAAGAAACCAGTGAGGGAGTGAGGGAGTGAGGGAGTCGGCGGTGACGACTCTCACTCCGAACGCAAGCGCCGAATCGTGGCGCTGAGGATCGCGATGATCTCTTCCGAAAGCGCAACGCGTGCTGCGATCACATCCGGCTGAAGCCAGTGTCGAAATCGTTGCTCGTAACGGCCTCGAGTCTCCGTGGCCGAGCCACGAGCGATCACTAGGAAACGGATGTATTCGAGCCGGCTCGCGCGTCCGTAGCCCTCTTCAATATTGGAGGAAATCGAATCAGCGCTGCCAATTTGTTGGGAAACGAGACGCCAGCAAAGCGGGTTGCGGGACAACGGCGTCATGTCCGCGACCACAAGATCAAAGAGCTCACATGCCTTTCGATATGCACCGAACGCGTGCAGTTTGTCATGTGTCGCCATCGGTTTTCCCCCTCATTCCCTTACTCCCTCATTCCCTTGGCCCTTGTTCGGTCATTCATGCGAATAACCGCTCTTTCGATAAATTTCGGCGACGATGTCGAGAACTCGGATGCCTTCCGCCAGGCCGGGCGATGGCTCGCGGCTCCCGCGGATATCATCGATGAACGCTCGCGTCTCATCGGCCCAGGAGTTGTCGCCGCGGGGATACTCGAAGCACGTGGTATCCGGTGGCCCCATTTCGGGAAGCATTTTGTAGAACGTCAGCCGCTCGATTCCGTAGCTGCCGCCGAGCCCGTCGATCGCAATCTTCGCGTCGCGGCCGTAAATCTCGAGTGAGAACAGGTTTTTCCATTCCGTGCAGCTGACGTGCAGCCACGCCGTCTGCCCGCTCGCGTTCCGCAGCGAAACGAAGGCGTTGTCGTCGACTTTCATATCCCAAAAGTAAGTCGCGGCGTGGCCTTCAACCGTGGAAAAATCGCCGAGGAACCAGCCCGCGAGATCGATCAAATGCACGCCCTGATCGATTAACTCGCCGCCCCCGGAAAGTGCGGGATCCGCCCGCCATTCCCGATCGTAGCCCTTGCGTCCGCCGTGACCATAGCGGGCGCGGAGAAACATCAGCGGCCCGAGCGCGCCCTCGTCGACCAGCGCCCGCGCTTTCTGGAGCGCCGGATGAAACCGGTGGTTGTAGCCGAGCCTTACGCGGGCGCCGGACTTTTTTGCCGCATCGTGAATCTCCCGCAATTGCGCGGCGTTCAAAGCGCCGGGTTTTTCCACCAGCACGTGTTTGCCAGCGCGAACCGCGGCGAGGGTGATGGGCGCGAGCGAGGCATTGAGCGTCGAGACGATTACGGCGTTCACCGCCTTGTCGGCGAGCACGACGTTGTAATCGGTGGCCGCCGTGCAGCCGGGAGCCGATTTCGCGAGCTCGGCGGCCCGCGCCGTATCGAGATCGCACGCATGGCGCAACGATGCATGCGGGATGCGGGCGAGCGCGGCGGCACGTTTGCGACCGATGAGGCCGCATCCGATAATCGCGAAACCAAGGGGCTGCACGGAGCTGGGAGCGTTCATTCCGGTGGCTAAATGGCCAAGGCGAAGCGAACGCGTCCAGCGACGCAAGTGAGGTTTTGATGCGGCCATTCCCTGGGAGCGCGGGCGTCCTCGCCCGCAAAGATCGAGTGGCTGCGGCTTTCAGCCGCAGATTCGGTAGGATTGGCGATCGGCAATTCTTTGCGGGCCGGAGGCCCGCGCTCCCAGGACGAGCCACTCGAGAAACACGGCGAGATCGCATCACCGACGCACCGTCTCGGCGTCCCACCGCCTCACCGACTACGGATTCACCGACGCACCGCTTCACCGCCCATCAGGCCATCTGGTCATCCGACCGTCCATTGCGGGCCGGAGGCCCGCGCTCCCAGGTTCGTTCCTCGCACTCGTAATCGTTCTCGTTCTCGCGCTCGAACCGCGTAGAAACGCGAAAGTTATTATGAACAGGTCAAATTTTCCGAACGCGTGTTTCGTGGCTTGGGGTCTCTGGTCTTTGTTCTCTGGTCCTTGGTCTGAGGCGGAGCCTCCCTGGTCTCTGGTCCTCCACTCCTTGGCCTCTTTTCTCTTCCAACCATGACGCGACCGCGCCGGCACATCGCATGGCTAGCGCTGCTCTGCGTCGCGATCGGCGGGTTTTACCTCTGGACCGTCCGCTCGAACGGCAACGCGTGGAAGTTCGGCCAGGAACAGCGCGATTATTACAATCTGCTCATCGACGGCTGGCTCGATGGTCACCTCCACCTGAAGGTCGACGTTCCCGCCGCGCTGCTCCAGCTGCCGGATCCCTACGACCCGAAAGCGCGGCCGTCCGGGCTCGGATTGCACGATGCGTCATTCTACCGCGGGAAGTATTATCTCTATTTCGGCGCCGGTCCGGTCGTCACGCTGATGCTGCCGTTTCGCGTGCTGACGCGAGTCGATCTGCCGCTGCCCCTCGCCGTGCTGATTTTCGTCTACGTCGGATTCCTCGCCAGCGCCGCGACGTTCCTCGCGATTCGTCGTCGTTACTTTCCGGAGACAGGCGTGCTCATCGCGTCCCTCGGCGTGATTTCACTCGGCCTCGCGGCGCTCGGTCCGGTTCTTTTGCGCCGGCCCGACATGTGGGAACTTCCGATCGGCGCGGGCTACGCCTTTGCGATGCTGTCACTGCTCTGCCTATGGCACAGCCTGCATCCCCGCACCCATGGCTCGGACGGATTCGCTGCCGCCCATGGGCAATCATCCGCGGTTATGCCGTCGCGCCAGTTCCGACGGACGGAAAAAAAGCGCCGCGCGAAGTGGCTGGCCGCGGCCGCACTGTGCCTCGCTCTGGCCATTGCTTCGCGCCCGACCTATCTCGTCGCGCTTCCGATGCTGGCGGTGCCGTTGCTCGCGTGGTGGCGCGGGGACCGCCGGCTGCCGTGGGCATCCGCGTTCGCTGCGGCCGCACCGCTCGTGCTGATCGGCACGCTGATGGCGTGGCACAATCAGGCGCGATTCGGGAACGCGTTCGAATTCGGACAGGCCTATCAGTTCAGTTTCGACCGCGAAGGAGCAGTCCGGCATTTCAGCGTCGGATTCGCACCGTATAACCTGCGGGCGTATTTTTGGGGGCCGGCAAAGTGGAAACCGTATTTCCCCTTCATCGAACCCGGTGAGCTGCCGCCGCGGCCCGCCGGATTTGGCCAGCACGCCTACGACCGCGTCTTCGGAATCCTTCGAAATATTCCGCTGGCGTGGTTTGCCCTCGCCGCGCCTCTCGCGCTGCGCCGACGCCCGGCCGACGATCGGCGGCGGCTCGGGACGTGGATCGGTTCCACCGCGGTTCTTTTCTCTGCCGTCGCACTGCTGTTCGCGTGTTTTTTCGGGTTCATCGTGCGCTACATGCTCGATTTCACGCCGGCGCTGATGCTGCTGGCCGGCGTCGGCGTGCTGTCGGTGGAACGGCTGATTCGCAGCTGGGCACCGGCGCCGCGGCTTCTGCTGCGCACCGCGTGGGTTTCGGCCGCGGTGTTCGGGTCGGCGTTCGCGGTTCTATTCAGCCTCCAGGTCAACGGATATTTTCGCGAACGGAACCCGGCTGGTTACGCCGCGGTGGAACGGACGATGAATCGGCTCGCGGCCCGGCTGGCGTGGCTCGCGGGCATTCGCCACGGGAGCTGGGAAATAAATGTGGTATTCCCGCGTGGCCGTATCGGGCAGACGGAGACGATGCTTTCGTTGGGTGAACCGCCGGAGGTGGACCGCGTGTTCGTTCGCTACCTCGACGAGACCCGTGTTCAACTCGGGTTTGCGCGAACGGCGATGCCCGAACTGATCAGCGCGCCGGTTGCGATCGACTTCGGCCTGCCGCATCGGATCATCGTCGCACTCGGGGCGATGCTGCCGCCGCCGGCCCATCCGTCGTTTGACGAGATGACGGCGGACGAGGCGCGGCTCGCCTCGCGGCTCGTCCGCATCCAACTCGATGGCCAACGGGTGGTGCAGGCATTTCGTCGTTTTGCGCCGGCGGAATCACCACGCGTTCGCGTCGGCAGCCGGAGCCTTGGCGATGTCACTCACCCGCGGTTCAGCGGCCAGGTGATTTCGGCGCGCCGGGAATCGCTCGATCCCGCGACGGTGAAAACGATTGCGGCGCAGGTGCCGATCGGTTCGCGGGCGGACATGTTCAAGCTCACGCTGAGGTTTCCAAAAGACCGTGTTGGCCAGCGCGAGCCGCTGGTCGTCAGTGGCGCGACGGGCGAGGGCGACATCGTCGGCGTGGAGTACCTCGCCGGCGATCGCGTGCGATTCTTTCTGGATCACTGGGGCAGTCCGCTGCTGGGCAGCGAGCCCGTCGCCATCGACCTGTCGGCGCCCCATGTATTGGCGATTCGGCTACCGTGGCTGGGCGTCGCGTCCGCCGCCGGCGGCGAGCGCGGCGGCGAGCTTCGGATCGAAGTGGACGGCGTGCTCGCATGGCGGCAGCGCACGGTCGGCCACCGTGCCGACCCCGAAGAGATTGCGTTCGGGGAGAACCCGATTGGCGGCAGCCATTGCGGCCCGAATTTCACCGGCACGATGCTGAAACCGGAGCTGGTTTCATCCCCTGGCGGCGGGGCACCGTGAGGGCTGACCCAGCAGCCCGAAACGTGCCACGCGGGAATCGTGAGCGTAGCAGCCGACGTAAGGAGGCTGGGACGACCGGGCGATCGCAACGGCCAGCCTCGTTACCTCGGCTGCTACGGGAGCGG
>JAUSID010000018.1 GCA_030648295.1 Opitutaceae bacterium
TTCCCCGTCTTCCCCGTCTTCCCCGTCTCCCGTGTCTTCCGCGTCTTCCGCGTCTTCCTACGTCTTCCCGGTCTTCCGCGTCTTCCTACGACTTCAATTCGCGCACATCGGCGAGGAACGCAGTCACCTCTTCGTCGCGCGTATCCCAGGAGCACATCAGCCGGTAGCCGTTCTCGCCGACAAACCGGTAAAAATGCCAGCCGCGCGCCTCGAGCGCCGCAAATGTGCTGGATGGCATTTCGACAAACACGCCATTCACCTCCACCGGCGCGATGAGCTTGAACCCGAGTTTGCCGAGACCTTCCGCGAGCGCGCGCGCCTGCCGGTTGGCGTGCGCCGCGTGCCGCCGCCACCCGTCGTCCCGCAGGATCGCCTCCCACTGCGCGCTGGCGAAGCGCATCTTGGAGGCGAGCTGCCCCGTCTGTTTCACCCGGTAATCGAATTCGCACGCGAGTTCGCGATTGAAGAACACGACGGCCTCGGTGGTCAGCAGCCCGTTTTTCGTGCCGCCGAAACAAAGCACATCCACGCCGGCGCGCCACGTCAGGTCGGCCGGTGAAAAACCACGCGCGGCGCCGGCCGCCGCCGCGTTGGCGAAGCGCGCGCCATCCACCTGCACGACCAGCCCGCGCGCATGCGCAAAATTGCAGAGCGCCCGCAATTCGTCCGGCGTGTAGACCGTGCCCAGCTCGGTCGACTGGGTGAGCGAGAGCGCGCGGATTTTCGGGAAATGAACGCCGTGCCCGCGGTGCAGAACCGGTTCGATGTCCGCCGGGCGAAGCTTTGCGTGCGGCGCCGCCAGCGGCAGCACCTTGCTTCCGCCGGTGAAGAATTCCGGCGCGCCACATTCGTCGGTGTCGACGTGCGAGAGCTCGTGGCAAACGATCGCGTGATGGCGCTGGCAGAGCGCGGCGAGAACCAGCGCGTTGGCCGCGGTGCCGTTGAAAACGAAAAACACCTCGCACGCCGTCTCGAATACTTCGGCGAATCGTTTCTTCGCGCGGGCGGTGCCCGCGTCGTCACCATAGCTCGGCACGTGATCGGCGTTCGCCCCGCCGAGCGCTGCGAGCGCCTCGGGGCAGATGCCGGCGGTATTGTCACTGGCGAAGGCGTAATTGGGCCGGACCGAAGTCATCGCTGTTTTCGTGTTTGGCAACGCGCGCGCGGCGCGGTTTCGTCACAGCGCACGCGATGAACGCCGCCGACGTCAACCTCTACCTCGTGGGCTTCATGGGCACCGGCAAGACCACGGTCGGCCGGGCCGTCGCGCACAACCTGGGATTTCACCTCGTCGACAGTGACCACGAGATCGAGCGGCAGCAGGGTCGTGAAATTCCGGAAATCTTCGCGCAACTCGGCGAGCCGGCCTTTCGGGTACTCGAGCGTGAGTTCATCGAGCGGGGCCATGCGACGGAACGAACCGTGATTTCCTGCGGCGGCGGACTGGTGGTCCAACCCGGGATGCTCGAGGTGCTGAAACAAAAAGGCGTGGTCATCTGCCTGCACGCGTCGCTGCCGACGATTCTCGCCCGGACGGCGCGGCACCGGAACCGGCCACTGCTCGCGGTCGACGATCCCGAGGAACAAATTCGCATCCTGTACGCCGCGCGCGAGCCGGTTTACAAACAGGCGGGCACCGTGATTCTGACCGATGCGCGTCCGCTCCATGACATTGTCGCGCATGTCATCCGCACCTGGCGGCGGGACGCCGCGGATTTTGCGCGGCACTCGCCTTAGCAGCCTGTCGGACTTAGGAAATTCGATTTTTGGGCGAGCGAATGCGAGGCCGGCGGAACCGACAGGCTGCTAAATGAAAATGGCTGCGCCATTTTCGCAGATACATCCATGATTGGCGGACGAACTGCTTGTTGACGGCATGGCCACCCGCTTTGTCGACATCGACCGTGACACCACACTTTTGCCCGTTCGGCAGGCTCAGGGCCCCGAGCACCAGCCGAGGGGCTGCCGCCGGACCTGCGCGATTGGGTGCCGGCCAACCACCTGGTGCATTTCCTGATCGACGCGGTGGAGAAGCTCGACCTGCGCCAAATCAAGTGAACAGCCGCGGCACGGGCGACGCGCAGTATCCATTCCCGCGCTGCACGCCAGATCCCCTCCGTTTCCTCTGTTACCTCCTGTAAAGCTTCTGGTTTTAGCGTGTCAGTTACAAACATGTTGGTCTCTACAGACGGAAAGTTAGACAGAGGTTAATGCGCGCGCTTGCCGCCGCTCCGCGCCCGCACACGGTCAGGTTTGGCGGATACCCGCCGACCGATGGACCCGCGCCAGGAAGAATTGCGCCGACGGCTGACCGCCCTCGGATTCGACGACGTACGTTTCGCCAAGCTGGCGACGCCGGACGGCGGAGCGTGCCCACCGGGTTCCAGCGAGGCGCTGCACGCATGGCTCGCCGCTGGGATGCACGGCGAAATGCAGTGGATGGAGCGCTCGGCGGAAAAACGCGCCAATGCCGAGCTCGTCCTGCCGGGTGCGCGCTCGATCATCATGCTGGGCGTCAATTATTGGAGCAGGGAGCAAGGGGCCGCGCGACCGGCTCGGGGCCTCGAGCGGGTCGAAACGGAAGGGAGCAGGACCAATCCCGTCTGGGCGCGGTATGCCGTGTATGAGGACTATCATGACACGATGAAGCCCGGGTTGGTGGCGGCCGGCCGGGCGCTCGAGGAGCTCTATGGCGCGACCGGACTCGATTACCGCTATTACGTCGACACCGGACCGGTGCTGGAACGCGCGTGGGCCGCGGAGGCCGGCCTCGGCTTCGTCGGCAAGAATGCGATGCTCATCTCCCGCCAACACGGCAACTGGCTGTTCCTCGCCGGCATCCTGACGCGGATTGAGTTTGAGCCGGACGAACCGATCCGCCGGCAATTTGGCGAGCGCGACATCGGGTTGCTCTGCGGCAAATGCAGGCGGTGCCTCGACGCGTGCCCGACGAACGCGTTCGCCGCGCCCGGCGTGGTCGACGCGCGCCGGTGCATCTCGTATCAGACGATTGAGAACAAGGGCGTGATCCCGCGCGAACTGCGGGCGGCAATCGGAAACCGGATTTACGGCTGCGACATTTGCCTCGAGGTCTGCCCCTGGAACCGGTTCGCGCGGGACGGACGCCGGCTCCTTCTTTCGGCGCGACACGATTTGCCGGAGTTGACGCTGACGGAAATTCTCGAGCTGACGCCGGAGCGATTCGCGCAGGTGTTTCGCCGCACACCCATCAAGCGGCTGAAACTCGTCGGACTGCTCCGCAATGCCGGCATCGTCGCCGGAAATTCCGGCGATCCCGCGTTCCTGCCGCAACTGGTGGCGCTGGCGACGACGCACGCGTTGCCGCTGGTTCGAGCCCACGCGGTCTGGGCGGTCCACCGACTCGGCGGAGGCACACAGCTGGCGGACGCGCGAGAACGGGAAGCCGATCCGTGGGTATTGGCGGAATACGCCGCGGAAGAAGAATAATCCGGAAAATTCCAGCCTCGTTACCCCGGCGGCTACGAAATCTCCACCGCTCGAAACGCCTTGGCAAACAGCACCACGGCGTCGGGCGGCGGCCGAACCGGTTTGCCCTGGCGATCAATGAACGCGTGGACCGTGTGTCCGGTGACGAGCAATTCTTCGCCGCGGCGAACTTCGTATTCGAGCCGGATTCGCAGCAGCGGTTTTTCGCGCAGCGTCGTGATGATTGTCACCGTATCGTCGTACACCGCCGGCCGGAAATATTTTACCGCGACTTCCAGCACCGGCAGTCGGAAGCCCTGTTCCTCCAGCTTGCGGTAAGGCAGCCCCATTTCCTTCAGCAGCGTCGTCCGGCCGACTTCGAACCACGGCAGGTAATTGCCGTGATACACCACACCCATCATGTCGGTCTCCGCGTAGCGCACGGTCACTTCGACGCGCGATTGAATCACTCGGTCCATGTCGGATTGAAAAGCGCCGCGGCGGATTCACGCCAGCAATTGCGCGCGGCCCATTCGCGTCCGGCCGCTCCAAGTTTTTCGCGCAGAGCCGGATCGTGAATCAGCTTTTCGAATGCGGCGGCCAGTTGCACCGGTCGATCGGGCGGCACCAGCATGCCGGTGACCCCATCCACCACCGCTTCGCCCACGCCGCCGACGTCGTGCGCCACGACGGGCAGCCCGTGGGCGGCAGCTTCCAGATATACCAGCCCGAAACCCTCGACGCTCCGACTCAGGTTGACGCTGGTCATCGCAAAAATGTCGGCCCGCTCGTACACACTGGAAAGCTCCTCGTCCGGCAGGTTGTCAAAGAATTGCACCATGAGATCGGGCTTGGCCGCGGCGGCGGCGCGCAACTGAACCTCGTAGTCGCCCTTGGTGGCGCTGCCGACGACCCAGTATTCAAGCTGCCGCTGAACGTCGGCAGGTAGCATCTGCAGTGCCTGCAACGTGAGGAGCTGGCCCTTGCGCGGATGCAGCCGGCCCACGGTGAGCACGACGATCTTGTTTTCCGCTCCCGCCGCAGCCGGCTTCGGCGGAACGACAGCGAAATCCGAACGCAGCGCACCCGGCGTCAGATAAATCCGACCCGCCGCCTCCGGAAATGAATTCAGCAGAAGTTGCTGCGTGTAGTTAGAAAGTGTGCTCACGCGCGCCGCGCGGCGGATAAGCTGCCGCGCCAGCCATCGGCGGACAGGGCTGCCGGCAAAGTTCAGAATTTCCGAGCCGTGAAACGTCAGTACGAGCCGTCGCGGCCGGAACGCATCAAAAAACTGTAAGAGCATCATCGTCATCATCGGCCCCGGCTCCGGCAAATAGACGGTGGCATGGCGCAGGATCCGGCGATGCCAAATCAGTTCTCGCGCGAGTTGGAGCTGGCACGTGAGATCGTGGGTGCCTTTGAGCGGCAGCCGGCGAACGCGGAAGGGCCAGTCGCCCCGCTCCGTGCCGGGAGGTGCCGACTGGGCCCAAACTTCCACTTCGTATCCCATCGCCGCCGTCGCGCGGGCAATTTCCTCGGTGAACGTCGCAATCCCGCCACGCTTGGGGAAAAACTCGTGGGTGATCAGGAAAACCGGCGGGCCGGCGCCGGTCGACGTCGTGGACGTGCTCAAAGGAATGATAATACTTCACGCGCCACGCGCGAAGGCAGCGCAGTGTGGAAGCGGTTCAGATACACGCAAGCATCACGCGCGTGCATGATGGACTGCGTGTTGCTCGACTCGCCCACGTGTGCACATTTCACGGCGCATCCGCGCAAAGTCCCACCGAGAAATTGGGTTTACTTTCCACTCCCTGGTAACATACAAGGAACGAACAATGCCAGAAGCCGTTACACCGAGTCCGAGCACGACGAAGCCCTTGCCGTCGACGCCCAAACCGTTTGCTGCCGAAGACGAGGCCGCGTTGCGTGAGGCGCTTAAACGTTGCTCCCCCTCGACGTTCGAAGCGGCGGTACAATTTCGGAAGACTGGTAATGCCGAACACGTTCCAGCGGTGGTGATCGGTATCATCGAGCGATTCGTCGAACCGGATCTGCGGATGAAGCTGAAGGACGCGGATGATGATCTGCGGCTGATCGAGGACTTGGGGATCGATTCACTGACGATGATGGAAATCGTCATCCTCGTTGAAGACGTCCTGCAAATGTCGATCAACAACGACGAACTCCGAAACTTGCGCACGGTCGGCGACGTTAAAACTTTCATCGACTGCAAAATCCGAGGTCTGCCGCTGCCCAAGCCGACGAAATTCATCCCCATCGAGCACATTGGCGCGGTGATGCCGGTTCAGCCGCCTTTCCTGTTCCTGAACGAGGCTTCGGTCAGCTCGACTGCCGCGAACGGCAAATACAAGATCACGGGCCAGGAGTTTTTCCTCCAAGGGCATTTCAAGGACAACCCCGTCATGCCGGCCTCGATCATGCTCGAGGCTCTGGGCCAGCTCGCGGTGCTTTATTTGCTGGAAGGTGCGCCCACCGAGCCGGGTAAGGCGGTCAGTTCGCAGATGATCTTCTTCACCGGCTGCGAAGGCGTCCGCGCCCATCGCGTATGCAAGCCGGGCGACATCCTCACGCTCTCGATCAAGCCGAAGCGGATGAAAATGCCGCTGGCGACCTTCGAAGGCTCCATTCGGGTTGGCCAGGAAAAGGCCGTCATCGTCGAGGAGATTACCCTTACCTATGGTTTCGTCGAAGCGGCCAACTCGCCCGTTCCGATCAACGGCATGCACGTCGATGGCGTGAATGGCAACAGCGTCGCGACCGCGACGCCGACGCCGCTGCGCGCCGCGATTAACGCGTAGGTTCATTGCCCGGCAGGAGCCCGACAGATTTTCCGTTCGGCGCGGAAAATTATGCCCAGAGTTTTCATCACCGGCCTCGGCTTCATCACCAGCATCGGCAACGACGCGGCCACGGTGACGCGCAACCTCCGCGAACTCCGGCACGGGTTTGAGGTTTATCCGCCGTTCCAGAAACCCGACATCCCCTGCAAGGTCGTTGGCACGGTGAAGGACTTCAACACGGAGTCCGCTGATCCCGAAGACTGGACGTTTCCCTCGCGCTACCGAATCAAACGCGAGTTGCTCCGGTCGATGGCGCCCAACGGCCTCTACGCCCACTGCGCTTTTCTCCAGGCCATCGAAGATGCGAGGCTGACGGAGTCCGACATCTCGAACCCGGACGCCGGTCTCTATGCGGCATCCGGGGGTTCTCCATTCCTGACGCATTTCCACCATGAACGGCTGCAAAAGGTCGGCGTCATGCGCTGTTCGCCACTCGGAATCGTCGCATCGATCGTCGGCACGCTGAACTTCAACCTCGTCGCGGCGTTCAAGATCCAAGGTGCATCCTGCGGCTTCTCCTCCGCCTGCGCGTCGTCGGCCCACGCCCTGGGCTACGCCTTCGACGACCTGAAACTCGGCCGGCAGAAGCGAATGTTCATCGTGGGCGCGGAGGACGGCAACGTGGACGCAATCCTCCCCTTCGCCGGCATGCGCACGCTTTCGCTCCAGACCGATCCCAGCCTCGCGTCGCGGCCCTTCGATGCGGCGCGCGACGGATTCGTCGGCACTGGTGGCGGGACCGTGATGGTCCTGGAAACCGAGGCGGAGGTCGCCCGGCGCGGGGTCCAACCGTACGCGGAATTTCTCGGCTGGGGGCAGGCATCCGACGGCTACAACGTCGCGATCTCCCATCCGGAAGGCGGCGGTTCGGCCGCCGCCATGGCGCGGGCCCTCCGTTCGACCGGCGTGCCGGCGGAAAAAATCGATTATGTCAACGCGCACGCGACCTCCACCCTCATCGGGGACGTATCCGAAGCGCGGGCACTGCGTGCCGTGTTCAAGAACTCGGCCGAACGGCCGCTGGTCAGCAGCACCAAGGCCCTGACCGGACACGGGCTCTCGCTCGCCGGCGTGATGGAAAGCGCTTTTTGCGCGCTGGCGCTGCGTGAGGGCTTCGTTCCCGGCAACGCGCATCTGACGAAGGTGGATCCGGAATGCGAGGGCCTGAACATTCCGCGCACGACGGAAAATCGCGCAACCGAAATGGTGTTGAAGAACAGCAGCGGCTTTGGCGGTGCCAACGTCGCGCTGATTTTCAAGCGCGCGTGAGCTGGCGGTGTCCGGCGGCACGGGCGGTGCGCCCCGTGGTTTGGGGTGGCTGCGGCATCCCTTCGGCAGGCTCAGGGCAAGCTCTGCCGCAGGGTCACTCGAACGAATTCATGATCCCATCTGCGGCTGCCCCTCGACGGGCTCGGGGCCCTGAGCTTGCCGAATGGGGAAGCCCGCAGCCACTTCCGAAGATTTCCTTCCCTGCCGCGCTGTCGTCGGCTGCAATGGTTCATGGCATGAGCGTGCGGATCGTCGAATTTCATCGGACGGCATTCATCACCGGCGCGAGCACGGGACTCGGCCGGGCGTTCGCACGCATGCTGCTCGCCGAGGGCGTTCGGGTGTGGGGCACGTCACGCCACCCGGCGCGGCTAGCGGATCTGGCGGCCGAATTTCCCGCCTTGTTCACGCCAGTGGCGCTCGAACTTGCCGACGGGGCGGCGGCCACGGCCGGGTTCCGCGAAGTGGATCGCGCCGCGGGCGGATTTGACATTGTGATCAACAACGCCGGCTACGGTGTGTTCGCCGAGTTCGCGGCCACCGACTTTCGGATCTGGGAGGAGCAACTCCAGGTGATGTTGATCAGCACCGCGCGTTTGTCCCACGCGGCACTGAGAAGCATGGGCGAGCGGAATCGGGGCACACTCGTGAACATTTCCTCGCTTGCCGCCGAGTTTCCGCTGCCCTTTCAAGCCGCCTACAACATGGCGAAATCCGGACTGTCCGCCCTCAACGAGAGCCTCATGATCGAAACTGCCGGCACCGGCATCGTGGTGCTCGATTTTCGACCGGGCGACTACCGCACCGATTTCGATGGCTCGGTGCGGCGGCCGCAAACCGCGCCTACCCCGCGCATGAATCGGAGTTGGGACGCGTTTTCCGCCATGATGCGAACCGGACCCGAGCCCGAGCACGCCGCGACGGCGTTGCGACGTGCGCTGCTCCGGCGGCGCAGCGGAACCGTCCGGACCGGCCGGTTTTTCCAGGCCGTGATCGCGCCGTTGGCCGCGCGTCTGGGCTCGATGGAACTTCGGCGGCGAATTCAGGCCCGTTACTTCAATGTTTAGTTTCGTTTCCAGTAGCGGGTGCGCCGTCGGCGCGTGTTCCATCATCGGGGCCGGCCGGCGCGGAGCCATGGGCCCCCGAGGCTCCTGACGCATGTCGAAGATTCGTATCCTTGTTCTCACCTCGAGCACCGGTGGTGGTCACGACGCTCGCGCCGCGGCCTTCGCCGAGTGGTGTTTCCACCTCTACCGCCATGACGTCGACGTCCGGATCGAGCAGATGCTCGAGCGCTCCTCGGTGATCAATCGCGCGGGCGTCAACTTGTACAACCGGATCCAGCGCGGCGCGCCGTGGATGCACAAGATTTTCTACGCCATCGTCGAGCTGTTGAGCTACATCAACCGCAGCACGGTCGCGTTCGGCGCCGGTTACTATCTCGAGGTGCTGCAATGTTACCGGCCGCATCTCGTGTTCAGCGTTCACGATTGCCTGAACCGCGGATACTTTCCACTGGCGCGGAAGATTCTCGGGCCGGATCAAGTCCGCTGCGCCACCTATTGCGGCGAATTCTCGGGCGGCTGGGGTTACTCGCGCAACTGGATCGAACCGTCGGTGGATCTCTACATCTCGCGGACGCAGACGGCGGGCGACTACGCGGTGAAAAAGGGGATCCCGCGGGACCGGGCGCGCGTGCGCGGTTACCTCATGGATCCGCGATCGCATCTCGAGGTGTTCAGCGCCGTGGAGCGCCGCGAGTTTCGCCGCCAGCGGCTCGGGCTTGATCCGAAGAAGTTCACCGTCTTCCTCGCCACCGGCGGCAACGGCGCGAACAACCACCTGGATCTGCTGCCGGCGTTGCTGCCGCACGCCGATCGGCTCCAGGCGGTGCTCATCTGCGGCAGGAACCAGCAGACGTACAATGATCTCGTGCACTGGCGCGCGACGCACCCCGGGTTCACGTGCTACATCGAGGCGTTTTCGGTCATCGTCCACCTGCTGATGCAGGCGTGTGACGCAATCGTCACGCGCGGCGGCACGACGCTCTGCGCGAAAGCACTGCATTTCCAGTGCCCGATCATCTTCAACGCCTTCGGCGGGATCATGCCGCAGGAGCAACTGACGTGGAAATTTTTCCGCAATGGCGCGTCTGCGCAGAAGATCGAGGATGTCGGCGACTTCTCCCGCATCATCGACCGCTGGATGAGCGACCCGTCCGCGTATACGGACGCACGGGTGAGATTCCTGGAGCTGCGCTACGAGGAAGATCCCACCGTGATCATCGACGAACTCGTTGGGCTCGCCAACGAAGTGGCCGGCGCGAAATTGGACCGGCAGCCATTTGTGCCCTCGGCGCCCGCGCTCGGCGCATACAGTCCGCCCGACGAATAAAGCCCGTTCCGCCGGCCGCGGCTGAAACGGCCGATCGGAACGAGCGCACCAATCCGCTTGGCCGCACCGCGGACGTCTCCTAGCTTCCCCCCGCCTTGTCCGCTTCACTGCCCGTCATCGCCTATTTTTTCACCACGTTTCCAAAAAACACGGAGACGTTCCTGCAACGCGAGATCATCGCCATGCGGGAGCACGGCGTGAATCTGAGCCTGTATTCGTTGTGGGGAGGTG
>JAUSID010000026.1 GCA_030648295.1 Opitutaceae bacterium
GAGGATGGAGGGACGAAGGGACTAAAGGACTAAAGGACGAAGGGACCAGACAAGAGGCCAGACGCCAGAAGCCAGATGCCGGAGGCCAGAGACAAGAGGCGCAGCCTCAGACCCGACACAATTCCCGGTTTGTCATTCTGAGGCTTGGCGAAGAATCCAGCACGATGCTCGCAGCCGGACGCGCCACTGGATTCTTCGGCGGCCCTCAGACTGACAGTTTGGGAATTTTCGAAAACCCTGGTCGCCTTCGGCGCCGCCAAAGGCGGGTAAACCCTGGCCGCCTACGGCGCCGCCGAAGGCGGGCAAGCTCGACCTGTTCACTACGAGTTTGGGAGTTCAAGGAGTCTAGCGGATCGTCGCTGAGGTGCGGGTCGCAGGGCATTGCCGCGTGACGACGACGCGGCAGTTGCGCTCGGGTCGGAACGGCGACACAAACCTGCACAAACGCTCGGACAAACTCCGATGGCGGGACATTGCCCGCGACCACCGCCGAAGTTTGACGCGTTCGCAGGGTGCCGTTTCTTCCGACAACAAAAAAATCAACATGCGTTCCTTTCTAATCAGTGCCCTGACGGGGGCACTTGTCGCCGGTGGCAACTTGCAGGGCGCGTCTGCGAACGCGTCCATCTTCCCATATCGCCACAGTCGCGAAGCGCTTCCGAATGGGCTCACGGTCATCCTGATTCCGATGGAGCGCCCGGGCTTGGTCGCGTATTACACCATCGTTCGCACCGGCAGTCGCGACGAAGTGGAGCCCGGCAAGTCGGGCTTTGCGCATTTCTTCGAACACATGATGTTTCGCGGCACGCCGAAGTATTCCAGCGCGGCTTACGAGGAGGTCCTCACGCGCATCGGCGCTTCGCACAACGCCTACACGACCGACGATCTCACCGCGTATCACCTGAACTTCGCGAAGGAGGATCTGGAGCAGGTGATGGAACTCGAGAGCGATCGGTTTCAAAATCTCGATTATTCCCAGCCGGTCTTTCAAACCGAGGCGGGAGCGGTTTATGGGGAATACCGCAAGAATGTTACGAGCCCATTCTTCGTGCTGAACGAGAAGCTACAGGACCTCGCGTATGATGTGCACACCTACAAGCACACGACCATGGGGTTCGAGCGCGACATCAAGATCATGCCGCAGCAGTACGTTTACAGCCGCTCTTTTTTCCACCGATTCTACCGGCCGGATAATTGCGTGCTGCTGATCACCGGCGATGTCGATCCCAAGACCACGTTCGATCTCGTGCGGAAATACTATGGCGGCTGGAAAAAAGGTTACACCGCACCGGCGGTGAAACTGGAACCACCGCAAAAGGGCGAACGCGCGGCGGAGGTGACTTATCCGGGAAAAACGCTGCCAATCATCGACGTCGCGTACAAGGGCGACCCGTTCGATCCGCGAAACAAGGATTATGTCGCCGCGTTGTTGCTGGACGATCTGGCGTTTGGCGAGACAAGCGAGCTGCGAAAGAAGCTCATGTTGAAGGAACAACGGATCCAGTCGCTCTCATCGGGTTTTCCGATGAACCGCGATCAGCCGTTGTTCGAAATCGCCTCGATGGTGAAGAAGCCGGACGACGTCGCGTATGTCCGCGACGAAATCTACCGCACGCTGGAGGAGTTCAAGGCGACGCCCGTGGATCCTGACCGGCTGCGCGACCTGAAGCGCCGCAACAAGTATGATTTTCTCATGGGACTCGACACGCCTGATGCGGTCGCCGCGAAGCTCGCGTGTTACATCGCGCTCTCGGGTGACATTGCCGTGGTCGACGCACTCTATGCGCAGTTCGATGCCATCACGCCCGAGGACATCATGCGCGCGGCAAGGAAGTATTTCACTCCCGAGCGCCGCACGGTCGTCGTGGTGAAGGGAGCCCAATCATGACACGGCGTGGACGTCTCGCCCGCGCGTTACCCGCGCTCCGGTTGGGGATCATGGTCCTCGGTGCAATCGCCGCCGGGGCCGCCGGTGCCACGACACGGCCCAACCGTCAGGATCCCGTCCTCGTCCGGGTCGCCAATGATCCCACGATTTCGTTCCGGCTCTGGTTCAAGGTCGGCGCGCAGGATGATCCGCCGGGCAAGGAAGGGCTCGCCGCACTGACGGCCGCCATGCTGACCGATGCAGCCACGCAGAAGAACAGCTATGAACAGATCCTCGACCAGCTGTTCCCGCTTGCGTCGAGCTTCCACGCGTCGACCTCGATGGAAATGACTGTCATCCACGGCCGCACGCACAGGGACAACCTGGCGGATTTTTACCCACTCCTGGTCGATGCCGTCGTCGCCCCCGCTTTCAAGCCGGAAGACCTCGAGCGACTGCGGAGCCGCACCCTCAACATGCTCGAGAACACCCTGCGGTTCTCGAGCGACGAGGAACTGGGGAAGGCGGTACTCTACCATGAAATCTTCGCCGGCACCCCCTATGGTCACCTTGCCGCGGGGACGATTGCCGGTCTGAAGAGCATCACGGTCGATGATATCCGAAACTTCCATACGACGCATTTTACCCGCGAAAATGTCGTGATAGGGCTCGGCGGCGGATTCGATTCCAATACGGGCGCGCCGGCAACCGGTGGAAACGTCACGCCGCAAAACGTACTTGCCCGATTGTCCGGGGACCTGGCGAAGCTGCCGCCCGGCGCGCCAGCAACGGTGCCACCACCTGAACCCAGGGCGATCCGCGGACTTCGCGTGACGCTGGTGGAAAAGAACGCCGCATCGACGGCGATCAGCCTGGGATTTCCACTCGGCGTGTTACGCAGCTCGAGGGAGTGGTATGCCCTCGCGATTGCAAATTCATGGCTCGGCGAGCACCGGAGCACGAGTGCGCGGCTGTTCCAGGTGATTCGCGACCTCCGCGGCCTGAACTACGGCGACTATTCGTATCTCGAGCATTTTCCGAACGGTGGGCAGCGGTTCGTCCCGCCGCAAAACGTCAGTCGCCGGCGGCAAATCTTCGAAATCTGGATACGCCCGGTGCCGCACGAAGCGCGGCACTTCGCGCTGCGCGCCGCCATGCGTGAACTCCAGCTTCTCATCGACCGCGGGATGTCGCAGGAGGACTTCAATCTGAAGCGCAACTTTCTGAAGAAATACGTGCTGCACTATGCGCCCACGACGATGGAACGGCTCGGCTATGCGCTCGATGACGTGTTTTACGGGCTCGAGGAAAGCCACATCACGCGGTTTCGGCGGATGATGGACGAGCTCACACTCGAAGAGGTGAACGCGGCGATCAGGAAGCACTGGCAGGCCAAGAATGTGCAGATTGCCATCGTGACCCAGGACGCAGCCGCGTTTGCCGACGCGCTGGTGAACGACCAGCCGAGTCCCATCAGCTACTCGTCGCCGAAACCGGACGCCGTGCTGGAGGAGGACAAGCTCATCCGTAATTTCCCGTTAAAGGTCTTACGCGAAAATGTCAGGATCGTCCCCGTAGCGGAACTGTTCGTGAAGTAGTTCGCGAGGCGAGTGTCGACGCGGGGCGGTTCAGCCCGCGCTCATTCGCTCAATCCGGCGCGTGCATTCGGAGCTTTGCCTGCGCCGCCGGAATCGCTAGCTCTTGCGTCCGCGCCCCATGCACCGCCGCTCCTTTCTTCAAAGCCTCGCCGCCGCCGGCATCACCGCCGCCAGTCTGCAACACCCGCTACTCGCCGCCGCGACGGGCAAAAAACAGCCGCGGGCGTCTGCGCCAGCAGGCAAGATCAGGCTGGGGATCGACAACTTCGCCGTCCGCGCCATGGGCTGGAAGGCACCCGCGCTGATCGACTACGCGGCGTCGTTGAAGCTCGACACGTTGTTTATCTCGGATCTGGACGCGCTCGATAAGCTTGACGACGCGTCGTTGCGCGACGTGAAGCGCCGGGCAGACGACGCCGGCCTCGCGCTCTACGTTGGCAGCTGGAGCATTTGTCCGACCTCAAAAACGTTCAAGCCGACCTGGGGCACCGCCGAGGAACATGTGCGGCTTGGGTTGCGCGTCGCGAAGGCGCTCGGTTCGCCGGTGTTTCGCGTCATCCTCGGCAACTCCGAGGATCGCAAGAGCGAGGGCGGCATCAGGGCCCGCATCGCCGACATGGTCGCGGTGCTGAAAAAATGCCGTTCTGAAATCCTCGGCTCCGGCATCAAGGTAGCGGTCGAAAACCACAGCGGGGACATGCATTCGTGGGAAGTGCTCGAGCTCGTGGATGGTGCCGGACGCGACATCGTGGGAGTGAACATCGACTCGGGCAATGCGGCGTGGACACTGGAGGATCCGATGGACGTTCTCGAGCGGCTTGGTCCGGTGACGATCTGTTCGAGCCTGCGCGATGACATGGTCTGGGAGACACCCGAGGGGGCGGTGGTGCAGTGGACCGCGACCGGCGATGGACTGATCGACTGGAAGCGATGGTCGGCACGCTGGCGCCAGCTCTGTCCGCAGGTTCCGATCATGATCGAAACGATCTCGGGCGCGCAGCGGCCATTTCCTTACCGCCAGCCGGACTTCTGGAAATACTACGACCGCCGTCCTGAATCGCTCGCGAAATTCGAGGCGCTCGCGAAACGCGGCCGGCCGCTCACGCCGTTCCGCGCTCCGCCCGGACCGGAAGGCCGTAAGACTTCGCAGGATTATCAGAAAGCCGAAGTCGAACGCTCGATCACTTACCTTCGCCAGCAAATCGGTCTCGGAGTCAGGACCTAATCCGCCGCCGTCTCGCGATTTTCCTCCGGTTTTCGTCCGTCGTTCATTTCACATTAACCAGCCGCCCATGAATCGCCGCCACTTCCTCCAAAGCACCGCCGCCGCATCGACGCTCGCCGCGTTTCCGTTTGTCCGTGCCGCCGAAAAATCCGGCGGCCGCAAGTATCGCACCGCGCTCATCGGCTGCGGCTGGTGGGGCAACAACATCCTGCGGGAAGCGATGGCCAGCGGCCAGTGCGAGATTGTCGGGGTGTGCGACGTCGACGCGCGCCAGTTCGAATCGACACTCGCCAACGTGCAGAAAGGGACGGGCGAAACGCCGAAGATGTACAGGGATTACCGCGAACTGCTCAACCAGGCGAAACTCGACATCGCGATCGTCGGCACCCCCGACCATTGGCATGCGCTGCCGATGATCGCCGCGGTCCGCGCTGGCGCCCACGTGTACGTCGAGAAACCGATTGGCCATACCATCTTGGAAGGCCGCGCGATGGTGAACGCAGCGCGCGCCACGGGCAAAGTTGTTCAGGTGGGCACGCACCGCCGGATATCTCCACACAATGTCAGCGGCCGCGAATTCATCCGCACAGGCAAGATTGGTGAAATCGGAATGGTCCGCTGTTTCGTGAATTATGGCGGCGGGCCGGAGAAGCCTCTCGCCACCCAGCCCGTCCCGAAGGAACTCGATTGGGACATGTGGTGCGGCCCGGCGCCGCTGCGTCCGTTCAACGGCGGTGACCCGCGCAACCCGAGTCAGGGCGCTG
Organism: Opitutaceae bacterium; assembly: GCA_030648295.1. Lineage (GTDB taxonomy): Bacteria > Verrucomicrobiota > Verrucomicrobiia > Opitutales > Opitutaceae > ER46. The sequence continues at coordinate 5,455 of JAUSID010000026.1, forward strand.
GCAACCGCGGCATTCATCCGCGCGGTTTTCGCAATTACCTCGATTACGCGAATGGCACGCTGGGCGACTGGGGCATCCACTGGCTCGACCAGATTCTGTGGGTCACGGGCGAGAAGTATCCAAGACGTGTGTACTCCACCGGCGGCCGACCGATTGCCGGACCGGTCGTGCGCACGCCGGACCAGCAGACGACCGACGCGCCCGATCACCAGCTCGCCACCTTCAGTTTCGATCGGTTCGACGTGCAGTGGGAGCACCGGCGGTTTGCCGGCAACGCGACCGACAAGGGTGAAAACGTTGGCTGCTATTTCTACGGCACCAAGGGGATTTTCCACATGGGCTGGCAGAAAGGATGGACGTTCTATCCGGTCAACGCGAAGGAGCCGGCCATCAGTGAGGAGCCCAAGCTGAACTCACCGGACTCGCAGAACATCAAGGAACTCTTCGCCGATTTCCTGCAGGCCATCCGGACGAATTCAAAACCGGTGTCGGACATCGAGGAAATCCACCGTTCGACCAATATGGCGTTGCTCGGCATGATGTCATTGAAACTGGGCAGGAGCATCGAATGGGACGGTGTGAAGGAACGCGTGGTGGGCGACGATGCCGCAAATAAACTATTGAGGCGCGAGTATCGGAAGGGCTGGAAGTACCCGACGTAGGCCCGACGGCGAGCTAAAGAGTCGAGAGGCGTCGGGCCTACAAATGCAGCCTGTAGGGCGGGTGCTTGTGGCCCGCCGCATATTCAGTCCCGCCAACCGGTTCTGCGGCGGGCGCAAGCGCCCGCCCTACAGGAACGCACGTCGTCGTGCAGATGCAGGACTGACATTCGCGGCCTACCTTACGTGCGGAGAATCCCGCTTAATGCGCGCGAATGTACACCTGCCAGACCGCGAGGGCGAAGATTCCCAACGCCACCGTGAGCGTGCGCCAGAACCAGCGCTCCGGCCGCAGCGCACCGACATCGATCAGGATCACCCGCAGCCCGTAGAAACCGTGCAGCAGGAAAAAAAGCAGCAGCGCGATGTCGATTCTCTCGCCCAGTCTCGACTCGGCGTGCACCCGGCTCGCTGACATCATGAAATCTGGATACGGCACTCGTTCGTCGGCTGCCCAACCGGTGTAGATCTTAACCGGGATCAGCAGGAAAAGCCCAATCGCGCTGACGCGTTGGACCAGCCACGCCCAAGTGCCGCGATAACTCTGAAAACGGGTCGACGTGTTTTCCATCAGGCAATCCCCATTCGCCGCAGCAATTCGGCCACTTTCTGTTGCGCTTGCTGCTGGATTTCGTGTTGCAGGTTTCCGCCATGCGCGTCGATCCCAACGGTCATCGGACCGAGCGCCTTGAAGCGAATCTGCCAGATGCACTCCGGCATCAGGTCCTCCCAGTATACTTTTTCGATCTCCTCGATTTGCAGCGTCTCCATCGCCGCCGCGCCGCCCGTGACCGACAGATAAACCGCACCATAGCTCTGCATCAACGCGGCCGAGGCCGGCGACAATCCGCCTTTGCCCAGAATCGCGCGCACACCGTAATCGCGCACCAGTCCCTCCGTGAAACGATCCATTCGCATCGACGTCGTCGTGCCGACGCTCACGGGTTCGTATTTGCCGGGGCCGAGTTTCCGCACGTTCGGTGCCGTGTGCAGGAGCGCGGCGCCGCGCCAATCGCAGGGCGGCGCGACTTTTTGATCGAACACGCGGATGAGATTCCCATCGCGAACGCCAAACACGACGCCGTCGAGCAGGACGGCATCGCCGACGTGCAACGCACGAACATCGGCTTCGCTCAACGGAGTCTTGAGGTGGAACTCGGCCATGATGGTTAAAAACCCTCCTCGACCCTGCCATCGGCATGGATGCGCGCGCGACGGCGCTCGGCCCGCCAGCACTGCATGTTCACCGCGACAGGGTTGCACGTGATGTGAGTCCACGCGGACTCGATGTGGACTGCCAGCGCCGTCGTATTGCCGCCCAATCCCTGCGGCCCGATGCCGGTCTGGTTAATCGCATCGAGCAATTCCAGTTCGAGCGCCGCCATTTCCGAATCGGAATTTCGCGAGCCAAGCGGCCGGGTCGTCGCCTTCTTCGCGAGCGTCATGCACAAATCCGAGGAACCGCCGATTCCGATGCCTACGATTGTTGGCGGGCAGGGCTTGGGCCCGGCGCCGACGACCATTTCGAGGACGAAGCGCTTGATGCCGTTCACGCCGTCGGCAGGCACGAGCATTTTCATGAACGACATGTTTTCGGAACCCGAACCCTTCGGCATGAAGAGAATATCGAGGACGTCGGAGTCGCGCTGGAACTCGTAATGGATGATCGGGATCCGCTCACCGCAATTGGTCTGGCGGTTCTCGCGCCGCAGCGGCGAAACAATGCTCGAACGCAAGGGATGCTCGCGGGTGGCTCGCTCCGTGCCACGGACGATCGCGTCGTCGAGCTTCGCGCCATCGAGCCGGAGATTGCCGCCGATCTTCACCCAGTAAATCGGAATGCCGGTGTCCTGGCAGACGATCATCTTCTGTTCGCGGCCCAAATCGATCGATTGGAGGTAGTGCGAAAAAATCCGCTTCGCCACCTCGAGGGTCTCGGTCGCAGCCGCACGCCGGATCGCCTCGACCACATCGGGCGGGATTTCCTTCAGCGACTTGATATACAGATCACGGCAGGCGTTCTCGATGAGCGGATAGATCGATTCGGGAACTTCCATGGGTGGGGCACGCGACGAACTACACGCGACTGGATCGTTGCGCCATGTTTTTTTGCGCGGAGTGAACCGCGAATGGACGCCAATGAACGCGAATTAGGCCGGGCGAATCCGACCATCACGTGCAGGCGTCCGGCAAGCCCGCGACCGCGCAATCAGGCGCGGATTCCGTATTCGCGTCCATTCGCGTCCATTCGCGGTTAACGGGATCGTTTCGCGGTTTGGCTTCCGGCTAAAAGGTTGCCTCGCGTTTTGGCGGTCCTCATCAGTGAACGCGTGCTGAAACCCACGGTCAGCGTCCAACGGTTCGACCCCCAGACCGATACGAAACCCCGTTTTGAATCGCACGCGGTGGAAGTGGCGGAGCGCGCCAGCATCCTCGATGCGTTGTTCGCGCTGCAACGAGGGCCGATTCCGGATCTAGCGTTTCGATTTTCCTGCCGCGTGGGCATGTGCGGCTCGTGCGCAATGGTCGTCAATGGCCGCGAACAACTCACGTGCAGCACGCTGGTGAAATCGATCGGGCCAACCTTGAAAATCGAGCCGCTGCGTAATCTGCCGGTCGTGCGCGATCTCGCCGTCGATCTCGCGCCCTTCTTTGCCGCGTACCAGAAAACGCTTCCGCATTTCACGCCGCGCGCCGATCTCGATCCCAAAGAGTTTTACCGGCTGCCGCACGACCGCCCCGAATGGAAGGCTCTGAACCACCAGCCGCAGTGCATCGACTGCGCCGCGTGCTATTCGGGCTGCACGCTCGTGACGCTGCGGCCGCGCTACACCGGTCCAATGGCGCTGCATCGCGCACTCAGCTTGATTGTCGACCCGCGCGACAGCCGGCGCGAAGAGCGGCTGCAACTCGTGAGCCAGGAGGATGGCGCGTTGCGCTGCCATACGCTCGGCAATTGTCACGACGTTTGCCCGCGCGGGATTTCGCCGACGCAATCGATCGAGCGGATCAAACGCATGGCGATTCTCGCGCCGTTTCGCCGGTGGTTCGGTCGCTCGCGCCCGTCGAAGCCCGCCGCCAACGCCGCATGATCGACATGGCAAAGTCCGCCGCTCGGTTCGGCGCTTTGCGCCCGCATTCCCTGGGAGCGCGGGCGTCTCGCCCGCAACGTCCGCGGCGTTAGGCCAACAACTCGATCTCCTATCGTGTCTGACACACTCACCACCGATATCCTGATTCTCGGTACCGGCGGCGCCGGCCTCATGGCCGCGCTGCATGCGCACTGGCGCGATCCGGCGCAAAAAATCCTGCTCGTTTCGAAAGGCATGCTTGGCAAGAGCGGCTGCACGCGGATGGTCCAGGGCGGCTACAACGTCGTGTTGAATGAAAACGATTCGTTACAGGCCCACTTCGAGGACACCGTGCGTGGCGGTTCGTTTTTGAATGACCAGGATCTGGCCTGGACCCTCGTCGAGGACGCGCCGCGAATTGTCCGCGAACTGGAAAACAAGATCGGCTGCCTCTTCGACCGCGCGCCCGATGGCCGCGTCCACCAAAAGGCATTCGCGGGTCAGACGTTCGATCGCACGGTGCACGTCGGCGACCTGACCGGAATCGAGATCATGTCGCGTTTGCGCGACCAGGTTTTCGCCGCGAGCATTCCCTGTCTCGAGTACACCCGCGGAATCGAACTTCTCACGTCGCGCGACGGCACACGCGTGATTGGCGCGGTGCTGCTCGATATCCAAACCGGCGAATTCATCACCGTGAAAAGCAAGGCGGTGATCCTCGCGACCGGCGCCGGTCCGCTGATGTATCAACGCTCCGCGTGCGCGCAGGAGAAGGCATCGGACGGGGTGGCGATGGCGTTTCGCGCCGGTGCCCACCTCATGGACATGGAGATGGTCCAGTTTCATCCCACCGGCCTCGTGGTTCCCGGCTCGCGACTCAACGGGGCGCTGCTGGAGGAAGGGCTGCGCGGCGCCGGAGCTCACCTGTTCAACGGCAAAGGCGAGCGATACATGACGCGGTACGATCCAGACAAGATGGAGCGCTCGACCCGGGACCGCGTCTCACGCGCAGGATACCTGGAGATTTTGTCGGGCCGCGGCACGGAAAACGAAGCGGTGCTGATCGACGTGACGCATCTCGGCGCCGAATTCGTCGAGCGGAATTTCACCGGCATGCGGGATCGCTGCCTGCGGATTGGCTCTGACCTTGCTCGTGAACGCGTCGAGGTCGCCCCCACGGCGCATTTCAACATGGGCGGAATCCGAATCAATCGCGACGGATTCACCAACCTCGAGGGGTTGTTCGCCGCGGGCGAGGACGCGAGCGGCGTTCACGGTGCGAACCGGCTCGGCGGCAACGGCGTCGCCGAATCCACGGTGTATGGCGCACGGGTCGGGGAGTGTGTCGCCGGCTGGGTCCGGGACCGGCCACACGACGAACCGGCAACCGATCAGGTTTTAGCGGCGCAGTCCGCCGCCGATCGGTTGCTCGCGCGGCGCGGCGAAGAAAACCCGTTCATCGTGCGCGATGATCTTGGGAAGACGATGTGGCGAAAAGTGGGCATCGTGCGGGACGGCCCGAAACTCGCCGAAGCCGTGTCGGATCTCCGGATACTGCGGGACCGCGCGGAGCGACTCGGGATTTCGGGCGGCCGGCGATTCAACCTCTCGTGGCAGCAGGCGCTCGACCTCGCGAACCTGCTCACCGCCGCCGATCTCATCGCGCGCAGCGCACTGACGCGAGAAGACAGCCGCGGTGCGCATTTTCGATCCGACTTCGAGCAGACCGACAACGCGAAATGGCTCTGCAATATCTACGTCGCCCGCGATGGCGATGGTCCGAAGCATTGGACGATTCCGGTGAAGCTCGACAAGCTGCGGCCGTAGCCACGGCAAGCGCTCCCAGTCTCATCGCCTGTCGTCCCACTGACATTATTAACCTGTCGTTCGTCTGGGGGCTTGGCTCCTCCTTGCTCCCTTCTCCCTTCTCCGCGGCGCATCCCCAGTGCAGAAAATCACTTCGATTTTCTGTTTCGCCGCATCGGCCCCTACCCCAGCTGCGCGACCACGTGCTCGCCGATCGCGAGGCTCGACGTCGCCGCGGGACTTGGCGCGTTGAGGACGTGGAGCGCGCCTTCCGCGCGGACAAAATGAAAATCCTCAACCAGTTTCCCGTCGGGCATCATTGCCTGCGCGCGCACGCCGGACCCGCCGGTCTCGAGATCCTCCGGGCGCAATTCGGGCACGAGTTTTTGGAGCGAGCGGCAGAACCGTTCGCGACTGAGCGATTGCGCGAATTCAAACGCGCACATCCTCCGATGGTGCCACAGGAATCGCCACAACCCGGGAAACGCGAGGAACTCCCCCAGATCGCGAAGATTCACGTCGCGAAAACGATATCCTTCACGCGCGAAGGCGAGCACCGCGTTCGGGCCCGCCTCGACTCCGCCGCGAATGAGCCGCGTGAAATGGACACCCAGGAACGGAAACCGCGGATCTGGGGTCGGGTAAATCAGGTTGCGCACCAAGCCCTGGCGCTCGGTTTTGATCCGGTAGTATTCACCGCGAAATGACACGTTCTGCAGTTCGGTTTTCTCCCCGGCGTTGCGGCAGACGCGGTCACAGTGCAGCCCGGCGCAATTGATGATAAACGACGCAGCGAACTCCCCGCTCGGAGTTTCCATCACCCATTCGTTACCGCGGCGGCTTGCCCGCGTGACTCCCGCGCCGGTGTGGATGGTGCCGCCAAGTTCCTGTATTTTTCGCGCGAGCGTCTCAACCACCCGGGCGTAATCGACGATGCCCTCCTCGGGCACATGCAGCGCCGCGATGCCCGCAGCGTGCGGTTCGATCTTCCGGATCTCAGCGCCGTCAAGCCACCGCAGGCCCGTGAGCCCGTTGGCTGTTCCGCGTTCGTGCAGCGTTCGCAACCGCGTGACCTCGGCATCCGTCGTCGCAACGACGAGTTTCCCGCACACATCGTGCGGCACGCCGTTCTCCCGGCAAAGCTCCACCATCTGCCGGATGCCGCGCACCGCGAGCCGCGCCTTGAGCGAACCGGGACGGTAATGAAGCCCGCAATGCAGCACCCCGCTGTTGTGGGTACTCTGATGGCGCCCGACGGCCGGTTCTTTTTCCAACAAAGACACCTTGGCGCCGGGCGAGCGCTGCAGCAGCCGCCACGCCGTCGCGAGGCCCACCAAGCCGCCGCCGATAATCGTGAAGTTGTCCGAAGTCATGGATCCAGCGGGTCGAAAAAGTTGAAGCGACCCCTGCTTGTCGATAATCGCCCGGCGGCGACTGGCGAGTGGATTAAGCACGCGCGAATCGTGAAAGCGTCTGGGAGCGCGACCGCCCCCGGTCGCTCGGTCAATTGCGACCGGG
>JAUSID010000037.1 GCA_030648295.1 Opitutaceae bacterium
GGCCTTTCAGTCGAAATCACAGATGGCCGTGAGCCTGTCGAATCGGCTCGGGGCCCTGAGCCGGTTCGACGGGCTCACGGCCAATTACTTCATCGACAGCGAGGCCTCGAGCTTGCCGAGAGGCCTGTCGCGGGGCAGCCGCAGATTCGGTGGGATTGCCGATCGGTATTTCTTCGCAGCCGGGGCGGCCGCGCTCCCAGGGGAACAACGCCGTGCGATTCGTCGTGGTTTGCCGAATCCGAAATCCGAAATACGCAATCCGAAATCGACTGGCGCCCGCGCTCCCAGGCCAAGCACTCCGCTCCAACGTGCAAAACTTCGTGCCAGCGTGCGTCTCGGCCGCACCGATCCCGACTACTTCGCCGCCGTCACCGCATCGCTCGAATCGACGAAGCGATAGCTCCACTGGAGAAAGGTCTTCCTTGGCGGGAGCGTGGCGGCGAACTCCTTCGCTTGATTCAGCACGGCGCCCATGGCTTCGACCGACGGATACTTTTTCAGATATCCCTGCGCGCCGAGATCCCGCGCGGTGTCGACGTCCTGCGGGTGATCGGACGACGAAAACATGATCACGGGCAGCGCATCCAGTCCACGCTGGCTCCGGATCCACTTCAGCAGATCGAATCCGCTCATTCCGACCATTTTGATATCGAGCAAGCACACCAGCGGAAATACCGGGGTGTTCTCGTTGTTGGCGAAGTTGGAGAGCGCCGCAATCGCCGCCTCGCCGTTCGAGAAGGGCTGGAATTGATGCGCCCATCCCACTTTGCCGATCAACCGGCGGAGGAAGAAGACGTCGTCCGGCTCGTCGTCCACGGCAACGAGAAGGGGAGGGGGAAGCTCGACCATGGCTTCGTTAAAGATGGGGTGCCGTGCGGGCACAAGGTTTCGATGCATCGGAAAATCTCTGTTTGTGGCTGCCGGGTTTCTCTGCGACCGGGTGCCTGTTGCCGGCCGGCCATTGCGGCGCCCGGTGCATCCACACACCTGAGACCGGGCGCCGTCCTGTAGTAGTCGTTCTCTTTCTCTTGACCGTTCTCGTCCTCTCGGAGGCTCCGCCTCGCTGAGCCGTATCCATTCAGTCGGAGGGCGTTTCACGAATGAGAAGATGGAAGCCAATTGGTGTAGCAGGGCTGGCGCCTCTCGACAAGCTCGAGGCCTACGAATCGATGGATCGGTCGGCCGTGAGCCTGTCGAACCGGCTTGTCGCCACGCCGCAAGTTTCATTCGAAAAACGGCCCGTCGGCGAGCGACGGCCATACATTTCACTGCATCGTTACGGCGGAGGCGGAGGGGATGATGGGAAAAGGTAGAGTTCGTGACGGTACGCACGGCTCGCGTAAAACAAACGGGCCCGGAAGGTCCGGGCCCGTGGGGACGCGAGAGAGAGCATGCGGCTCAGATGCCGCCATCGATCATCCAGCGGCCCGCGCGAGGATGTTTTTTCAACGCGAGGTTGTGCTTTTCTGCCGTGCCGTCGCGCAGCTGGATTTCGTAGGGCACGAATTGCGCCGGCGTCGCCGCGGAGGTGAACGGCTCGCCGAGTTGCACCAGGAGCAGTCCGCTCCGGATCGCCAATCCGCAATCCGAAATCACCCGCGCCGCGCCGCGGCGCTACATCCCCAGCGCCGCCCGCACGACCAGCTCAAACACGTCCGCCTGCCGCACGAACCCCATGTCACTCGGGTGCGAGCCGTCCGTCGCGCCTTCGTCATCGTGGCCCAGCAGATCGTCTCCGGGAATGTAATACAGCCGGCCGACTCCCTCCTTCTGCAAGGTGGCGAAACATTCGCGGAGCGCGGCGTGGTTGTCCGTATGGTGCCGGTTCCGCTGCGGCAGGATCCAGGAATTTGTGTTGCGTCGATCCTCGACCAGGACGATCGGCACGTCGGGCCGGGCGGCGCGCAGCTGTTTGACCAGCGGGATGCATTTTTCCCGCACGGCCTTCGCATCCATGTTCGGCAGGCAGTCGATCACGTATGCGGCTGCGTCAATCTTCACCAAAAACTCGCCGACCGCTGCGTCCATCCGGCCGTTGCCGGAAAATCCGAGGTTGACCACGGGCCGCTCCAGCCGGCGTCCGAGGATGGCGGTGTGCACCATGCCGGGACGCGAGGCGCTCGCACCGTGGGTGATCGACGTGCCGTAAAACACAATCGGCTTGCCCGCGCGCGGCGGTAGTGGCTCGAACCTGGCTCCCGGAGGAACACCAATCGAGAGATCCTCGACGCCGTTGTAGAGCGGCAGGTAGGCGGCGTATTCGCGGAAACCGGGCGCGAGATCGGCGATGATGACCTGCCGGACTTTCTTTCCGTCCGGCCGCGTGACGCCGACCCAGCGCCATTTGCCCGCGTCGTCGCGGGCATAGAGATCGATTCCGCTGGCACCGATCGCCGTCATGTTCGCGCCGGCGAGCCGCTCCTTCAGCAGCGTGTAGTTTGCCCAGATGGTCGTCGCGTCAGTCTTGAACCGGACCATCATCCCGGCGCTGTCGCGGCTGAGCCCCCATACCGCGCTGGTCACCTTGCCTTGCGCGGCCGATGGAAACCGGTCGAACCACCGCAACCGGCGTTCGTCCGTCCACGCGCGGCCTTCAATCGCCCACGTCGTGACATCGCGCCATTCGAGCTTCGGTTCCGGCGCGGCCTTTTTGGCCGCCGGCGCGGCGGGCTTGGCGTTTTTTGGCCGGGTTGCACTCGGAGTCTGGCCGGACAGAGCCGTGCCGATGGCGAGGCTGAGCAGGACGACGGAAAAGAACTTGGACATGGTGAAAGGTGGGGGGCGATATCGATTTCGGATTTCGGATTAGGCGGCCCGCACCGTATCTGGAATCGTTATGGAGCTGACCGCAATGACGTAGACGCCTGGTTCATCCGCCAGCCGAAAGAATGGCGCGACTGAACTGCGTCACACTGGCAATCCGCAATCCGCAATCCGAACCGGTCGGCGATTCACTCGGTTTTTCGTACCGCAGGCGCCGGCTGATAATACGGCGTCATCGCCTTCACGACCGCGGCAATCGCGTCGGTACGGTCGATCACGCCGTTGTGCCGCCAGATGATTTCGCCACCCGGGGCCACGAGCACGGTGTGCGGAATCGGGCCGGGCCACTGCGGATCCAGCGTCGCCATGAGTGCGTCCTGACTCGCATCCGAAAAAAGATAGTGGTTCGTGGTGCGCCCCTCGCGTTTCACCGTCGCCAGTTTTCGCGGCGTCAGTCCCGCGCCCTGCTTCTGGAGGAACGCGATCGCCTTCGCCTCCTGCTTCGGCTCGTCGAGGCTGATCGTGATGACCTCGAAGTCGCGCATGTCGAATTTGCGCATGAGGCCGACGATGTCCGGGAACTCCTGGACGCAGGGCCCGCACCACGTCGCCCACACGTTGAAGAGACGGTATTTGTTCGTTGGATTGGCGCGCAAGGCGGCGATTCCGGCCGCGTCCGTCGCCTCCATCGCCACGGGAATTTTTGTCCACGATGTTTCCAATGCCACATGGGTTACGTGTTTCTCGCGCCACTTGGTGGAGCAGCCATGTGGCTTGGTCAGTTCCACCGGCACGGGCTGGCCGGCGAGGAGCGCCTCGAGGGCATTGCGCGCGTCCGGAAATTTCACCGTCTCAGGCTGCGGAAAACGCGAGTCGTCGAACCGCCCCGCGTAGCGCAGCTTTCGCTGCCGGTCGAAGATGAACACGTGCGGCGTGGCCAGGCAGCCATACGCCCGGGCGGTCAGCTGCTTCTCGCCGTCGTATACATAGGGGAAGTCCCAGCCGTTCTTCTTCGCATACGGTTTCATCTCTTCGAACGAGTCGTTGAACTCGCCGTAACCGAGTTCATCAGCGCTCAAGCCTTCGGGGTGATTGGGATTGATCGCGATCAACGCGAAGCTGCGGCCGCGAAATTCGTGCCGCAGCTTCATTAGCCGCTGCTCGATCCCGTGCGACGTCGGGCAATGATTCGACGTGAACAGCACCATCAGAATGTCGGCGCTCGCAAAGTCCGACAAACGGTACGTCCGGCCATCGATTCCCGGCAGCGCGAAATCCGGCGCCGCGTCGCCAATGGCGAGGGTCCGGAATCCCGCGGGATTACCGCTCTCGTCGAGCAGCGAGTTTCCCTTGTTGCCGGCGGCGAAGAGCGGGAACGCCGCCAACGCGAAACCAAGGAGCGTAGTCAGGAGCCGGAGCGGAGTGGAAAAGCGGAGGATGGGGAACACGGTGGGTTGCAAAACGTGCCGGTGCGCGAGGCTGTATTTGAGTTAGCCATTCCTGCGAAACTGGCAAGCGGCTCGAAGGAAATCACTGAATCGATCCGGCTTAGTTGCGCGCGGGTGGCTGCCAGGGCGTGCGGCCGCCGCGCTGGATGTGCAGTCGCAGCGCGGTCTGGAGTTCGCGCGCGATTTTCTGCTGCGACTGAAACAGGTTCGTCCGCTCCTGGGGATCGTCCCGCAGGTTGTACAACTCGAGCGGGCCATACGGCGAATTCTGCATCAGCTTCCAGTCGCCACGAATGATCGCCTCATAACTCTTGCCCCCATAGGCGGGGCCGCCTTCGCGCCGCACAAAATAAAGCTCCCGCGGTTCGGTGCGCGGCGGTAGTCCCCGCAGGATCGGCAGCAGGCTCACGGCGTCGATGTCGGGGGGCGGCTTCGCGCCGGCAACCTCCACGAAGGTGGCGAAGACGTCGAACGTCAGTCCGGCGTAGTCGCTGCGCGTCCCGGGCGCGATCACGCCCGGCCACCGCGCGGCAAATGGCACGCGCAGTCCGCCGTCGTAGTGGCTCTGTTTTCCATCGCGCCACGGATCGTTCGTCTGCGCGTGCGGGAGCGAGCCGCCGTTGTCGGACGTGTAGATCACCAGCGTGTTTTTCTCCAGGCCGGTTTCGCGCAACGCGTCGAGCACCCGGCCGACGCCGTCGTCGAGATGCTCCACGAGCGCGACATTGGCGGCGCGTTTCGCGTCCATGCCCGGCGCGCGCTGCTTCACGCGCGCGAGCCACTCCGCCGGCGGTTCGATCGGGAAATGCGGCGCGTTGTAGGCGAGGTAGAGCAGGAACGGCTTCCGGTCCGCCGCGCGCTCGCGCAGGTAGTCCACCGTCCAGCCGGTGAACAGGTCCGTCGCGTGACCCTGCGGGGTGATGGCCTCGCGGTTCCGCCGCATGTAGTTGTTCCCCTGCCGCTGGTGCGTGGTGTAGCTGTCCATCATGTCGCCGAGAAAGCCGTGGAAAAAGTCGAAGCCGCGCTCGATCGGCGTATTCGGACTTTCGAGACCGAGGTTCCACTTGCCGATGATGCCGGTGTGATAGCCGGCGCCGTGGAGCACGGATGCGAGCGTGGGCAGCCCGGGGGCCAGATAGCCCCACGTGTCTTCCGGCCGGGTCCGGACGAGGCCGGGGACGCCGGCCCGATCGGCATAGATCCCGGTCATGATCGCGGCGCGGGTGGGGGAGCACACGGTCGCATTCGCGCGCATCCGGGTGAAGAGCATGCCGTCGCGTGCGATTTGGTCGATGCGCGGTGTGCGCACATCGCGTTCGCCATACATCGACACGTCACCATAGCCGTGGTCGTCAGCGAGGATGAGGATGACGTTCGGCTGGTCCGCCGCGCGCACCGCGACGGAAAGAATGCCAGTGCTGGCCAGGACGATCAGGATAAGTCGGCGCATGGGTTGAACTGTGATGGCACGGGAATCCGTCGCCAAGCCGTGTTTCGCACGCGGCGAAACTTTGCCGTCATTCGCGTGCTGCCCTGGGAGCGCGGGCCTCAGGCCCGCTTGGATGAGTTGCGGGTGAGACGCCCGCGCTCCCAGGAAGACCCGCGATGAATCCGAGCGGCAGGCCGGCGAGGAAACCCGCGAGGTGCGCGCCGACGTCGACCCGCAGCCCGCCCGCGCCATAAAGCGCGAGCACCGTGATTCCCGCCGCCAGGGGCGCGAACATCGCGCGCCAGCGGTGCGGATGCCTCGAACGCGCAACGACGCGGAGCGCGCGGCCCGTCAACAGCCCGACGGCCGCAAAGATGGCGGTCGACGCGCCGACGGATCGATACGGACCGGGATAATTCACCGCCGCGACCGCCAGGTTGCCGAGCACCGCCGCGAGGGCAACCAGCAGCCAGCCGCGCCCGCGGCCCATCGTCGAGACGACCGCGCAAAAAACGAGGATCCCCCCGAGCGCGTTGGAAATGACGTGAGCGAAGTCGGCGTGCAGGAACAGCGCGGTGCCGAGCCGCCACCATTCGCCATGTGCGAATACGGCCTGCGCATCGAGCGCACCGTGGTCGCGCCACTCGAACCGGCCGGACCCCTGGTGGATCAACAACACCGATGCAGCCCACATCAACGGTGTGAACAGGTCCGCCTTGCGCGGCAGCCACGGGTCGGTGATGGGCGGCGGCGGCCAGCGCATGCGCTCGCGTTCGAACTTTGCGAGTTGCGCACCGACGTGTCCGGCCACGTCGCGCTCGACCAGCAGGTGGAAACCATCGTCGCGCGGTTCGAGCCAATACGCGCAGCCCGTGGCGAGCACGACCAGCCCGCGCTCCGCGGCCGACGCGGCCGTATCATATCGGCCGGCTTCGACGAGGTCTGCCGGGCCGAACGAATCGGTCCTTGGATCGGGCGCATCACGCGTTGCCATCGGTCAACCCATAGCCACGTGACGCGGTTCCGCCACTTCGGAAGCAACGCCAGTCTGCTCGCGCTCGGCGCGACGGCTAGCCCGCCGCTTGTCCTTTGAATTTCGCGCGCACACGATTACGCCCGCATGAATCGCCGCCATTTCATCGGTTACGGCGCCGGCGCACTCGGTGCCGGCGCAATCCTTCCCGCCGCTGCGTTCGGCGCCTCACGGCCGGCCGCGAGCTCCGCCACGACCACTTCGAGCGAGGACGTGTTGAAATTCCTGCCGCAAAAAAAGCCCGGGGCGGTGGTCAAGCCAGGCGAGTTCGTTTTCGCCGCGGCGCATCTTGATCATGGTCACATCGCCGGCCAGTGCACCGCCTTGCTCGAGGCCGGCGCGACGCTGAAGTGGGTGTACGAACCGGACGCGAAAAAACGCGACGCGTTCCTCGCGCGATTCAAGCAGGCGAAGCCGGCGCGCTCGCTCGACGAAATTCTCGTCGACCCCGAGGTGAAGCTGGTGACCGCCGCGGCGGTCACGTCCGAGCGCGGACCTCTCGGCTGCCGGGTGATGGAGGGCGGCAAGGATTACTTCACCGACAAAGCGCCGCTGACCACGCTCGAGCAACTCAGCCAGGCCAGGGCGGTGGCGGCGCGCACCGGCCGCAAATACATGGTTTACTACAGCGAACGGCTGACCTCGGAGGCGTCGATGTTCGCCACCGATGCCGCGCGCGGGGGCGCGATCGGTCGCGTGGTGCAGGTTGTCGGCCTCGGGCCGCACCGGCTGAGCAAGTCCACGCGGCCGGCGTGGTTCTTCGAGCGGGAGAAGTTCGGCGGCATCCTCTGCGACATCGGCAGCCACCAGTGCGAGGCGTTCCTCGCGTATTCGGGGGCGACGGACGCGACGGTCGTGCATGCGGCGATCGGAAATTTTGCCAACCCCGACACGCCGGAGTTCGAGGATTTTGGCGAGGCCTCGTTCATCGGCGACAATGGCGCGACCAATCAGATTCGCGTCGACTGGTTCACGCCCAACGGGCTCAGCACCTGGGGCGACGGCCGGACCTTCATCCTCGGAACGAAGGGCTATATCGAATTGCGCAAGTACGTCGACGTCGGTCGAGACCGGCAGGGCGACAACGTGTACCTGGTGGACGACAAGGGTGAACACTACCTGAACGTGCGCGGAAAAGTGGGGCTGCGCTTTTTTGGCGAGCTGATCCTCGATTGCCTGAATCGTACCGAAAAAGCCATGACCCAGGCGCACGCCTTCAAGGCCGCCGAGCTATGCGTGAAAGCACAACTGGCCGCGAAGAGGCTGACGTAGGCCGGCGCTGCCGCGCCGGCCTAGAAATCCGTGCTCATCGACAGGCGGAATGAGCGGGGCTCGCCCCACGAACCGCTGGCGATGCCGCCGGAACGATAATAGTCCTTGTCGAACAGATTGCTCACATTAAGCGCAAAGTTCGCGGGCCGGTTGAGAATCCTGGTGCTATAACCCGCAAGCAGCGTGTAAAGCGAGTATCCGGGCGACCACATGGGGACGATCGGGGTCGCGGTGTTGCTGTCGTGGTCGCCGTTGCCGCGAAATGTCGGCTCGCGATAGTTCATGCCGCCGCCGATGTAGGCCCCTTTAAGCACTCCTTCGATGAAGGTGTATCGCGTGAAAATATTCGCGCGCGCCTTCGTGTAGCCGGCGTTCGGAACCCCTTCCGGATAGGTCAGCAGGAATTCATCCAGCAGCGGCGTCGGCTGATTGAGCGTCGTCGCCTCGGCCTGGAACCCCTTGAGCAGCGGCGCGCGGTTCTCGGTGACGACCTTGTTGGTCGCGAAATTGAATGTCGTCCGCCAGTTTCGCGTGACGTTCGCCATCAGCTCGAATTCGTATCCCTTGGTCGTCGTGGTCTGGTAATCCTGCCCGGTGGTGAGGAAGCTCTCCGGAAAAATGGCGGCGACCTCCTGTTCCACAAACGCATTGGGGTTGGGGTTGAAGCGATCATTCGGCCTGAAGTTATCATAGTGAACGGCGGAGATCTCGATCCGCGGGCGTCCGCTGCGATCCTTGAACAGGCTCAGCCGCGCGGAAATATCCGATCCTTCGCCGACGGGAACACCCTGCCGCTCGCCGACGCGGTGCGTCAGGTTGCCTTCGCCGGTGGAAATCCGGAACGACTGCGCGTAGTTGTAGCCAATCGCGAACGCCTCGTTGAACCGGAGCACGGCGCCGTAGTTCGCGCCATCGACCTTGGCATGCACAAAGGTTTCGTTCGCCGGAAATAGTCCCGGGATTTCGTCGACGACCCACTGATCTTTCAATGGGCGCACGGTCGTGAAGCGCGTCTTCATCTTGAACTGATCCTGCCGGTAGCCCACATGCGTGAACAGGTGGTTCTTGAAATACGAGCCCGAGGCGCCAACGCCCCATGATGGCGTGTAGAACCGACGATAGAGCTGATGCCCGGCGGCACCGACCGCGTTCGACAAGTCTGGATACCAGGCCGAAACGCCCGGCACCGGGCCCATGTCCTCGTTTCCGGCCATTCCGTCGCGGTTGAAATAGTATCGCCGCATGAACCGGTTGGCCGTGAACGTGGCGCGGTTGGCGATATACGCCGCCTGCGTGATCTCGCGATTGATGACGCCGCTCCACGCCGGATTCGACTCGTCGACGTATTCGCCCCATTTCGGTTTTCGATGGTAGGGGTTGTCCTGGTGCTGCTGAAGATTGAGCAGCAGCTGCTGCTTCATCCACTTGGTGTTGATGTCATACACGGCCGAAAACCGGATGTCCTTCACGATGTTCCCGTGTTCGTTCCGCGTCCGGAAATATTCCGTATAAAGTTCGTTGAAGTACGGGTTGGCGGCCCCGTCAGGCAGTAGCGCGTTGCGATCGCGGAAAATGTTCCGGCCCGCACCAACCCCGTGGATATCCACCTCGCGGAAATATAAATTCCCGCTGACTTGCAGGTGCAGATTATTGCCGACGTGGTGCTCCGCCTCGATCGTGACCGACTGGTAGCGGTTCATAAACGTGTTGTTCGGCCCTGCGGAATGAAGGCTCTTGGGGACTATGCCCGGATCGACGATCGTCAGGCCGCTGCCCGTGCTTCTCAACTGGCCGGCCCGCTGCGCCCGGTACATGAGGCCGGTGGCGGGAACGTAGACCACGCCGCCGGCGGCGGGCACCACGGCCGTGTTCGGCCGGCTGAAGGCATCGACGTACAACCCCTGCGAGTTGACCGAATCGTTCTGCGCCCGCTCCGCCATCACGCTGATCGACGTCTTGGGAAACGGCCGGTAGGTTGCGGCGAGATACACGCCTTGGAAGTCGCGGCGCACATTGTCGATCCAGGAGGCGTTGTGGCTTTTCACCACCGATAGGCGCAGTGCGAGTTTGTCCTTGATGATGGGCCGGTTCAGATCGATTTCGCCGCGCCTCAATTCGTTGCTTCCGAGCATCAGCTTCAGCCGCGTGACATTGCGCGTGAAAAGCCCGCGTTTCGTCATCTGGTTTTGGGCGCCGCCCACGTCGGCCTCGCCGTAGAGAAAGGCGTTGGGCCCGCGCAGCTGTTCGACCCGCTCCGTGCTGTACGCGTCCATCGGCGAGTACCAGATCCAGCCGTTGCGCATCGCATACGCATTGGCGATTCCGCGCAGGATGACCCGGCTGTCCACCGCCGCATTGGGTTCGGGATTGTCTTCACCGGAGACGAACCACTTGGCCATCTCATCGATCGTGAGTGACGCGGTATCCTCGATCAGTTGCGCGTTCATGATCGAGATGGAATTCGCCAGGTTCTTCAGCTCTTGCACCGTCCGCATGCCCGACGTCGTGTGCATCGATTCGTAGCCGATGTCGGGCGTCTCGGTGACGGTGAAGGTGGAAAGCAGCGTGGGATCTTCCCCGGCGGCACGCGCCTGGGCCTTGCGCCGCTTCGCGGCCTCCTCTTCGGTTTCGGTATCCGACGCCCGCGTGACCTCGCTGGTCGACGGTGTGTTGGTGGCCGGTGTCGTGGTCGTAGCTGGAGCGACGGCCTGCGCGAGGACCGAGCGGGCCGGGAGAGTGCTGAGAACGAGCACGGCAAGAGCGACAACAAATCGACGAGGTACAGGTCGCGTGTTCATGGTGGGGTGGGATCGGTTTCCTGGTGGGTATGAACGCCGGCAGACGCGCGGACGCGTGCGTCGGTAAGAATGCGGGGCTTGCGGGGCAACGAAGCGCTGCGGTGGTTTCCGGCGATATTCCGCAGGAATCCCAGCGGTTCAAGACTGAATGCCGCGGGCCGGCGGGTGCGCGGGTCACGATCAACACGGGCGGCACGACCATGCCACGCCGCAACCTCCGGCGTGGCACGGGCATCCTGCCCGGCATCCTGCCCGTGATTGGTTGGACCGATAAATCGTGCGGTAATCGGCCAGCTCGCCGGCGCGCGACCCCGGTTTTTTGCCGCGCTGCGCGGCATTTAGCAGCCCGTCTGAGGCGGCACGTGTTTTGCCCAAAAGATTGTTTGCCCAAAACCTCAGATCTCCGTTTGCAAGTCCGACGGGCTGCTAGACTAGAAGTCCGTGATGATCGTCAGCCGGTACGTCCGCGGCTCGCCCCACGCCCCGGTGCCGATGCCGGAGGATCGGTAGTACTCCTTGTCGAAAAGATTGCCGACGTTGAAAGCGAACGAGGTCGTGTGGTTGAACACCTTGGTCCGGTAACCGGCGAGGACGCTGTAGATCGCGTACGATGGACCCCACACCGGTTCCACCGGCGTCACCGGGTCGCTGTCGACATCGCCGTTGCCGCGGAACGTCTGGTCACGCCAGTTGACTCCGCCGCCGACGTACACGCCCTTGAGCGGACCGCGCATGAATGTGTACCGGGTGAACAGGTTCGCCCGCAGCTTGGTATATCCGGGATTGGGCTGGCCCTCCGGAATGGTAAGCAAAAATTCATCCAGGAGCGGCGTGGGCTGGTTCAATGCCTTCGCGGCCGCCTGGAACTCCTTGAGCAGCGGCACGCGATCCTCGCTGACCATCTTGTTCGTCGCGAGGTTGAACGTCAGCCGCCAGTGCGGAGTGATGTTGGCCATCGCCTCGAACTCGTAGCCTTTCGTCGTGGTGGTCTGGTAGTCCTGCCCCGTCGGAAAGAATGTCTCGGGGAAGATGGCGGCGACCTCGTCGCGGACGTCGACGGGCGCGGCGGGGTTGAAGCGGGCGTTCGGGGTAAAGTTGTTGTAGTAGGTCGCGGAGATCTCGACCCGGTTCTGCAGCAGGCTGAGCCGGGCGGAGAGATCGGTGCCCTCGCCGACGGGGATGCTCTGCCGCTCGCCGACGCGATAGCTCGGGTTGCCCTCGCCGATCGAGATGCGGAACGACTGGGCGTAGTTGTATCCGATCGCGAATGACGGGTTGAAGCGCAGGATTGCCCCGAAGTTCGCGCCGTCGACGGAGTACTTCACGAAATCGGGGTTTTCGCCGAACGTGCCGCGAACGTATTCGTTGACCCACTCCTCCCGGCGTGGAGGAACGATCCCGTACGTTGTCTTCATGTTGAATTTGTCCCTCCGGTACCCCACGTGAGTGAAAAAATGCTCCTTGAAGTAGCTGCCCGACGCACCGAAACCCCACGACGGGATGTAGAAACGCCGGTCGACCATGTGGCCGCCGGCCGCGACGCCCCCCGCGAGATCGGGGTACCAGGCCGAGACGCCCGGCACCGGACCGAGGTCGTCGTTCCCGGCAGTGCCATCCACGTTGAAATAGTACCGGCGCATGAACCGGTTGTTCGTGAAGAGCGTCCGGTTGGCGGTGAATGCCGCCTGCGTGAGTTCCTGGCTGGGTTGGGCGCCGGCCCAGGCGGTCGAGGTGGGATCGACGAACTCACCCCATTTCGGTTTCTTCTGGCCGGGGCTGTCCTGGTGCTGCTGCAGGTTCACCATGAACTGCTGCTTCATCCACTTGGTCTCCAAATCGTACACCGCGGAGATCCGGATGTCGCGGACGATGCCGCCGTGGAGCAGGTGCTGCCGGTAATACTCGGTGTACAGTTCGTTGAAGTAGGGGTTGGGCTGTCCGTTGGGCAGGTTGGGGGTGATATCCCGCCGGATCGCCCGGGCTGCGCCCACGCCCCAATTCTCGATCGCTTGCTGATAGAAGTTGCCCGAGAGCAAGAGGTGAAGCCGGCGGCCGATGTGGTGTTCCACATCGACGGTGACCGAGTCGAAGTAGTTCTTCGACGACGAGGTGGGCCCATTGGGGTGAATCGTCGGCCGCAAGATCGCGGGATCGACGATCGTCATGCCGCTGCCGGTGGTCTGCCGCCGGCCGGCGCCCTGGGCCCGGTACATCAGCCCCGACGCGGGCACGTAGACGTAACCTGCGCCCGCCGCAATGTTCGCGGTGGCCGTACGCGAGAATTGATCCAGGAACAGCCCTGGCGCGTTGACCGCCGTGTTCTTCGCGGTCTCGGCCATGACACTGATCGTGGTCTGGGGGAAGGGCCGGTACGTCAGCGCGCCGTACACGCCGCGGAAGTCGCGCCGGGCGTTGTCACGCCACGTCTCGTTGTAGTGCTGTACCGCCGCCACCCGTACCGCGAGCTTGTCGCGCACGAGCCGCCGGCTGAAGTCGAGCTCGGCCCGCGCGAGGTTTTCGTTGCCGATCATGAGCTTGACGCGCGTCAGATCGCGCGTGAAGAGCGCGCGCTTGCTGATCTTGTTCTGCGCGCCGCCGACGTCCGCTTCGCCGTAGAGAAATGCATTCGGGCCGCGCAATACCTCCACGCGCTCGGTGGTGTAGGCATCCATCGGGGAGTACCAAATCCAGCCGTTGCGCATCGCAAAGGCGTTGGCGATCCCGCGCAGGACGACCCGGCCGTGAACCTGGTCGTTGGGCTCGGGGTTGTCCTCACCGGAGACAAACCACTTGGACATCTCCTCCATCGTGAGCGAGGCCGTGTCCTCGATCAGCTGCGCGTTCATGATCGAGATCGAGTTCGAAACGTTCTTCAGCTCCTGCACGGTGCGCATCCCGGAGGTCGTGTGCATCGATTCGTAGCCGATGTCTCGCTCGCTGGTGACGGTGAACGTCGACAGCTGCGTCGGTTCGTCGTCGGGTGCGTTCGCCGCTGCCGCGGTGATCGCGGCGGGCGGCGGAGTTTTCGGAGTCGCGCTGGACGCGTCCGCTGCCGCCGGCGTCACGGATTGCGCGGGCGCCGGACCCGCGAGGGCCGCACCGAACACAAGGGTGGCAAGCAACACGAACGCTCGGGTGGGGCGAAGGACGATTCGAATCTTCATGGCTGGGTACGGACGGTGGTGTGGCGGCGGTAGCGAGTGGACGCAGACGCGCGGGCAAGCCCGTGCGCCGGGGATCACGCTGGAAGCATGAACTGCTCGCGCTGGTCGCGAGTTTGTCACGGTGTAGTCGGTGCCGATACTCTGCCGCACCACCGCCGATTCAAGGCTGAACGGCGTTCGTCGCGCGGAAAACGGCAGCATGCGCACGACGCGGATGCCGCGCGCGCCTCGGATCACAGAAGAGGAACCGCGAATGGACGCGAATGGACGCCAATTTCAGAGGTGGCAAAACAACTAAACAGGGCGTCTCAAATAATTAGACATCAGGCTCAGGATGATTTGAACGCCGGTGAGATTTATTCCGCATCAACCCCGATGGCGGCCGTGGCCGGCGAGATGGTGATCGTTGATGATGACGCGCGCCGGCCGGATGATCTCGTTCCTGCGCCGGTATCCACGCTGGACGACCTCGAGGACAACATGGTCGGGCTGGTTGGGATCGAAGCGCGCACCGATCGCCTCGTGCCAGTGCGCGTTGAATGGTTCGCCGGCGGTCTGATCCGGTTCGATGCCGTGGCGTTGGAGCAGCTCGAGCAGCTGTTGCCGCGTCATCTCCACCCCGCGCCGCAACGGCTCGTCCGGCATCGAGCTGCCGGTCGTGAGCGCCCGCTCGAGGTTGTCGACAATCACGAGCAACTCGCGGGCGAGCGCATCCTTTTGCGTGGTCGCGCGCTGCTCGCTGTCCCGGGCGGTGCGCTTGCGGAAGCTGTTGAAATCCGCCGCGAGTCGAAGGTAGCGCTCCTTTTCGGCGCTGAGCTCTTTCTGCAACGCTTCGGCATCGCTCGGATCCATCATCGTGCCGGCGGCGTCCATTTCGTGGTCCGGCTGGTCGGGCGTTGGGTCGGGTGGTTTCATGGGAATTCCAGGATCGGCGATCAGCACCGGCGGCGACGTTTCGCCAGAGACAGTGACCGCTTTCGATCGCGTGGGTTCGCGCTCGGGTCACACAAGTTGCAGGGGTACGGCACGCCCGCGCCCAGCCGCGGGATACCATTCCCCGAGGCAGGTGTGCGCGCCTGTCGCGCTTCGGTGGTTCCGTCCGTCCGTTTCGCGTCAGAACGAGCCCTTCACGCCAAACGACCACAACGAGCCGTAGGTCGTGCGCTGACGGAACTGCGCGTGCTCGGGCGTGCTCGGACCGTAAATCTGGGTGTCGTTCGTCGCGTCGCCCACATTCCGCAGATTGGCGAACACCGCAAAATTCTTGCGCAGGAAATATTCGGCCTGGATGTCGAGGAAGAGAAGTTTCGACGTCCAGTTGAAGGTGCCCGGCTCGATACCGCGGCCGGTCACCAGGCCACCGCGGCTCTTCCCGCGGTAGTTCCAGTTCGTGCGGACGTTGAACTTTTCGCGCGAAAGGCTTACGCCCCAGCTGTAGCTGCGCGGTACGAAATTCGCGAAATTCGCGGTTTCATCGCCGGTGGCGCGCAGCGCGGTCGCGTTGGCGAACACCTGCACACCACGGGCCCAATGCGGCAGAAACGTCAGGGCCTGCTTGTAGGCAAACTCCAGCCCCGTCATCTTCACCTTTCCCTGCACGTTGTGTTGGGTCGAGACGTCGTAGCCGGTGTACAGCGCCGGATCGATGCCGTACAGCGCGAGGAACTCCGGCGTGGCGGGCATGATCACGGAACCAAAGAAATTCTCGAAATCGCGACGGAACCCGCCCACCGAGATCTGACCCACGCCCTCGAAATAATACTCGAGCCGCACTTTCACGGTTTGCGCGCTCCAGGCCTTGATGCCCGCGTTGTTCACCGTGATCCGGTTGTTGTTCGCCGGCGCGGCGTCGGGATCCGGCAGGGTCAGCGTGCCGGCGTACTGGTTGAAATTCGGCCGGCCCACCGAGGTATACCAGGCTGCGCGGGCGATCAGGTTCTCCCGCAGATTGAAGCTCGCATTGAGGCTCGGGAACCACCGCAGGTACTCCTTATCCGCTTTCAGCCCGCGTTCGATGTACGTGAGCTGCGAAACGCCCAGCGCATTGCTGGTCGGCACAATCAACTGCGGCTGGCCCGCGGCATTGCGAATCACGCGGCCGCTCGCATCCCGCTGGAAATTCCGGGTGGGATCGGTGAGGGCTCCCTCCGCCTTGACATTGGTCTGCTCGCCGCGGAGTCCGCCGACCAGCTTCAACCGCCGGTTGAACAGCGCCACGTCGCCGCGCACGTAGGCTGACGAGACGACTTCCTCGGCGTGCTTCGAAGCCGTCACAATCGATCGATACGTGTTGTTTTCATTGAGGGCGAACCAGGTCGGATGATCCTGGTGCAGATTGAATGCGTCCTGCGTGCTGACGTATTCGATTTTCGGAAATCCATAGGGCGCCACGCGCTGCGAGAACACCTCGTCGAGCGCAACGCTCGCCGGGTCGTCTCCGCCGGTGGCAGGGGTGGTGCTTTGCCGCCCGTCGGCTCCGACGGCGTTGAAGCTGGGCGTGGTCTGCCGGTCCTCGCGAATCGACTGGCGAATATCCAGCCCGCCTTTCACCGCGACGGGCAGACCGGCGATGTCGAGGTCGCGCCGGAGATTCGCGTAAGCGCTCCGCTTCACGTCATCCGTGCGGCGGAAGGTGGCGTTCGCCGTAAACAGCACGTAGTTGTCCAGGTCATACGGATCCACCGGCGCCCCGGCGGCGTCGGTGACCGTGATCCGGCCCGGCCGCAGGTAAAAGATGTCGTCGAACGACACCGTCACATCGCGGCGGGTGGAAACGACCTGGTTGAAATAGCCCTTGTCGCCGCTGCGGAACTCCAGCCGTTCCTTCGCGTAGCCCACGCCGCTTTCCGCCTTCCAAACCGGCCCGTCGTGCCGCCAGACCAGCGTCGGCATGACTTTGACCCGCTCGTGGTGGCGCGATTGTGACGTCTGTCGAATCTCGCCGCGGCCGGCCTGGCCGTGGGTCGAGGTGGGCGTGAAGTCGCCCGGTGCCACGCGATTCACGAAGAACGCAATCTGGCGCTGGTTCAGCGGCGAATCGAACATCGTCACCTCCATCGCGAGCGACACGCGGTCGTTGCGGGAAAACTTGTAGTCGACCGTCGCGGCTGCGGACGTGCGCATGGTCGTCTTCCCGCCGTCCTCCACCTCGTAGTCGGTCAGGTACGGACGGTCGGGCGTCGTGTCGGGAAAGCTGGTGGTGGACGTGGTGGCGGTGACGCCATTGGTGGCGGAGCCGGCGCCGCGCCAGGCGGTGTTCCGCGTCCGCGCCTCCTCGGTATATTGCTTGGTGTTGGAGCCGGCGAGGGTGAAGCCGAAGCGATCGTTGACCGGCTTGATGTAGGAAAAGTCGAAACCGGGATGGACCTTGCGCTTGTTCGTCCAGCGCGGTCCCGGCGTCTGGCTGAAGAGGTGGCGGTCGTTGTCCCGCGTCATCATGAACACGCTGTAATTGAAAACTGGACGCGCGCGGTCGAAGGCGCTGCGCGGGATCATGTTGACCGAGCCGGCAAGCGCGTTGCCGGGCGACTCGGGGGTGGGGGAGTGCACGACCTCCAGCCGCGAGATGTTGTTCATCGAGATGGTGTGGAAGTCGACGCTGCGCGCCGTGCCGCCGCCCGCCACGCTCGACACATCGAATCCGCCGACGGTGATCGGCACGTACTCCGATGGCACGCCGCCCATCGAAATCGAGCGGGCTGCTCCGCCGATGAAATCAATCGTGATTCCGGGCAGGTATTTGAGGAAGTCGCCGGGATTGCTCTCCAGCACGCTGCCAAACTCGTCCGCGGACGAGACGTTGACGATGTTGGAGGCGAAACGCTGCTCGTTGATCGCGATCGCCGCGCCGTCCATTTCTTTCGACGAGGTGACGAGGAATTCGGAGAGCTTCACCACATCGCTGCCGAGGCTGAAGTCGCGCTGCACCGTGGCGCCGGGTGCGACCACCACCGCCTCGGTCTGGAGATCGAGGCCGGTGTGGAACGCCTTCACGGTGAGGGAGCCCGCCGGCACATTGATGATTCGGTAGAAGCCGCCCGGGCCGGTGAGGGCCTCGAGTCCCGTGTTCTCGACCGTCACCCGCGCCTTCTCCAGGTATTCCCCGGTGCGGGCGTTGATCACCCGGCCCTCGATCGTGCCGGAGCCGGCGGATTGCGCGGCGAGGGGCAGGCCGGCGAGAACAATGCTCGCGAGGGCGAGCATGAATTTCGCGAAAAACGAGGAGGATTTCATGGCGGTAGGCGGATGACGGTGCGTTGGGTCTGCCGCCGGGCGGTGAACCAGGAGCCGGCGGTATTGGCAAGGGTCTCAGTTGATCAAACTTTGCTCCCCGAGCGCGAGAATTTAGTTTGGTGCGTTCGGCGTGGATCCTTGGGTCACAGAGCGCCCAGGGCGGCGCAGCCGCAACCAAACATAAACCCTGGTCGCCTTCGGCGCCGCCGTAGGCGGGTAAACCTCGGATGAGACACAGAGCGCACAGAGGGAAATGACTTCTCTGTGTCGTCGCCGCCGGGCTTGCACCGAGTCGCTGGCGCTGGTTGTGCAGTCACGTGAGCACCGCTGCGCCAGGTGGATTTCGAGCCGCGACCAAACCGACGATGTACTTCATCGGCGTCACGACCGGACAGTCCTCGATCAACCGCGTCTTCCCGTTGTGGGCGGAGCGACTGGCACTCGGCGACTGCGCATTGCGCGGGATGGATTTTCCGCTGCAGGCCGAACCGGAGCGTTTCCGCACCGCGGTCGATTTCATCAAACACGATCCGCTCTCGCTGGGCGCACTCGTCACCACGCACAAGCTCGCGGTGTATCAGGCTTGTCGCGACCAGTTCGACACCATCGAGCCGCTGTCCGCCACGCTCGGCGAGATCAGCAGCATCTACAAACGGGACGGACGGCTGCACGGGCGCTCGGTCGATCCATGGACCTCCGGCTACGCGCTGAAGGCATTTCTGCCACCCGGTGTGTGGCGCGAAGGCGCCGAGGCGCTGATTCTTGGCGCCGGCGGGGCGGGGACCGCGCTGGCGTGGCGGCTCACCCAGGACCGGCGCGATGCGGGCGGGCCGGCGCGAATTCACGCCGCGGACCGGCAACAGGCCCGGCTCGATCACCTGCAACAGTTGCACGCGGCGTGGTGCGCCGACGTGTCGTTGGAGTGTCACTACGTTCCGAATCCCGCGCTGGCCGATCGAGTGGCCGGGCGGCTTCCCGCCGGCTCGCTGGTCGTGAATGCCACCGGGCTCGGCAAGGACGCGCCGGGTTCGCCGCTTACGGATGCCGCCGTTTTCCCCGAGCACGGCGTCGTGTGGGAGTTCAACTACCGCGGCAAACTCGTGTTCCTGGAGCAGGCGCGCGCCCAGCAGCGTGCACGCACGCTGAAGGTGGAGGACGGATGGATCTATTTCCTGCACGGGTGGACGCGGGTGATGGCGGACGTATTCAACCGTGAAATTCCGACGGAGGGTCTGACGTTCGACGAACTCGGCCGGCTCGCCGCCGGGACGCGGTAGTCCGCATTGTTCACGGTCTGCGTGCCACGCAGTGTTCTTTCGTCTTCGGCCATGATGTCGGCCATCGCGGCACTCAAGTTCATGCGGACTAAAAGCAAAATGCGCCGGAGGCGCACAAGCCGCCGCGGTTTACCCGCCTGCGGCGGGTTTTGCCCAATCCGGGAAATGGTCACGGGCCACACTGGCCCCCGGGGGGGGGCGGGAAAATCCGGGACGACGGCGCACTGATCACGTGCCGGTCGGATCGAATGCGATGGGCGGCGGCGGGGGCAGCGGCTTGCCATCGGCGGCGACTTCCAACCGCGTGCCGCGGCGATATCGCGTGCCTTTTGATTCCCACTCCTCGCTCAGCAAACAGGATTTCAGCCGGCCGTTTTCGTGCAACTCCACCCAGCCGGAAAACACGTTGGTGCGGCAGGGCACGCCATCGATCCGCGTGTCGCGCGCGGGGTAGAACTGCTTGAGCGCGCCGCTGGGATAAAAGGCGGTCTGCGTTCCTTTCGGACCGCCGGTGCCGCGGCAGACGTGGCCTTGCACCATGGTTCCTTTCTGCGCCGCGGCCGTGCGGCACTGGAGTTGGCGGGCGGAGGTGTAAAACGGGCCCACGGGATCGCCCGCAAACGCGCCGCCGCGATTGGTTTTCCCGTCAATTCACAGATGCCATAGGTGCCGGCGCTCAGGCGCGCGAGCGCCGCCTCGATTTCCGCCAGCTCGGCGGCCTGTCCCCGCAATTCCGCGAGCAGTTCGTAACGCTGTTCCGCGGTGCTGCCGAGTTCGGCGACGTCGCCGGATGGTTCGCCGCGCGAATCACGCAACGCACGAATCCGCTCTTCGAGTTCGTTCTCCAAAACGCGCCGGGAGCGCAGCAGTTCCCGCCGGTGCCACACCCATCGGGTTGGAACAGTGCCGCAGTCGGGCGACACTTGCGTGTTCATGACCGGGGAAGTTACGCCCGCTGACGCGCCGCCGCTGTGCGGTTCTTGGCCACTTCGGGTCGGAATTTGGCCGCGAGCAGCCCGTCGGGCTTGCGCACGAGAAAGAGAAAGATACGGGAGCGACCCGGCGGGTAAACTCGAAACGGCTGGCCTCACTGTCGTACACCCTGTTTTCTTGCGGCGGATCAATAACACGCCGGCGGCCAATCGCGACCCGACACAAAAAAGTTTTCCCATGAAGCCCTGCTCCGACACTCCCCGCGACCTCGCGGCTTCACGTTTTCGTTTCGAGATCTCGCGCCGGTCGTTTCTCCGCCGGTGCAGCCTGGCGGCCGCCGCCACCGGGCTGCCGCTCTGGTTCCTGGAGCGCGAACTGGCGGCGGCGTCGGTCCGGCCGAAGAAATTGTCGGCGAACGATCGTCCCGGCGTCGCACTCGTGGGCTGCGGCGGCATGGGCAAGAACGACGCGGCGAACGCCAGCGGGTTCGGCGATGTCCTTGCGCTCGCCGACGTGGACGAAAAACGCGCGGCCTCGGCGGTCGAGCGGTTCACCGTCGACGGCAAGGCGCCGCAGGTTTACGCGGATTTTCGACGGCTGCTCGAGCGCGATGACATCCACGTGATCGTCAATGCGACGCCCGATCACTGGCACACGCTGGTCAACATCGCGGCGGCAAAGGCGCACAAGGATATCTATGGCGAGAAACCGCTGACGCTGACGATCGACGAGGGCCGCCACGTGATCCAGGCGGTGCGGGATAACGGCGTGGTGTTGCAGACGGGCACGCAGCAGCGCAGCGCGCAGCGGTTTCGGCTCGCCTGCGAACTCGTGCGGAACGAGCGGATCGGGAAACTCAAGGAGGCCAGCGTGTGGTTGCCGGCGGGATTGCGCGAAGGTCCGTTTGAAACTGCGTCCGTGCCAAGGGAGCTGAACTGGGATTTCTGGGTGGGCCAGGCGCCGAAGGTGGAGTACGTGCCGGAGAGATGCCACCGGACCTTTCGCTTCTGGTACGACTACTCCGGCGGGACGATGACGGACTGGGGCGCGCATCACAACGACATCGCGTATTGGGCGATCGGGCTTGTTGCTCCGCGCGAAGTTGAGGCGCGGCGGATGAGCGAGCCGATCCCGGGCGGTTACGATGCGTATAGCGATTACGAGGTGAACTACACCTATGCGAACGGAGTCCGGTTGCGGATTCACACGACGAAGGACGACGACATTTTCGGCAAGCACGTGAATCCAAAAGGCCAGCCGAACGGAATTCGCTTCGAGGGCAGCGAGGGCTGGATCTGGGTGAACCGCGATCGGATCGAGGCCAGCGATCCCGGGTTGTTGAAGGCGCCGCTGCCGGAGAACGCGGTGCGGCTATATAACAGCTCGAATCACATGGAGAACTTCTTCGACTGTGTACGATCGCGGAAGCTGCCGATTTGCGACGTGGAGACCGGACACCGCTCGGCCACGATGTGCCACCTCGGGGCGATTGCGCTGCGCACGGGCCGGAAACTGACCTGGGACGCGCAGCAGGAAAAATTCGTCGGCGAAAATGCGAAGCAGGCAAACGCCCATATTCGCCGCGAAATGCGCCAGCCGTACGATTATAGTTTCGCGAGCTGAAGCGTTATCACGATTCTCTCCGACAGAATCGGCGGATCGAGAGTGGCTGCGGCATCCCTTCGGCAGGCTCAGGGCAGGCCCTGCCGCAGGTTCATTCGTGTGTGAATTGAGAACATCTGCGGCTGGAAGACGCAGCCACTTGCCATGCGGGCGAGACGCCCGCGCTTATAGGCGCGCGGCGCGGCCGGCTGCTCTTTCTGACAGAATTATCAGCCGCCAGAGATTGAGAACGGCTCGGCGCGGCCTACCCGTTGTTAATCAACCCACTGCGCCGGGTGCCCCGGCCCGGCCATCGCCGGCGAAATCCTGTGAAGCGGCCGTGCCGCTGCGAACTGCGCGCTGCTTCCCGCATGATCGCCAGCTCGTTCACATCCCGACCCCATGAAAACACCGCCCCCCCGATCGTTCCTGCTCGCCCTTTGTTCTTGTTTGGTTGGGCGCCGCCCGTCCCCGCCCAAACCACCGATGAAGAAAAGAAAGCGGCGGCGGCACAGGCCGCGGTGGAGTTGTCGCCGTTTCTTGTCCAGGAAAACACCGAACAGGGATATTACTCGTCCCAAACGCTCGCCGGCGGAAGGCTGCGGCAGGACATCAAGGATCTCGGCACCTCAATCCAGGTCATCACGAAGGAGTTCATGGACGATCTCGGGGTGACCGGGGTGGAGGAGCTTTTCCAATATACGACCAGCACGGAGGTCGCCGGCATCCTCGGCAATTTCACCGGGGCGAGCGACAATTCCGACGGCGAGGTCAACACCGGGGACGCGCGGCGCAACCCGGACGCGACCACGCGGGTGCGCGGGCTCTCCGCGCCGGACCGGACGCGAAACTTCTTCAAGTCCGACATCCCCTTCGATTCCTACAACACCGATCGGGTCGACATCAACCGCGGCGCCAATTCGTTTCTCTTCGGGCTCGGCTCGCCGTCGGGGCTGGTGAACACCGGCATGGTCAAGGCGCGGTTCCGCGACACCAACGAGATCGTCACCCGGATCGGCAGCGGCGGCAAGAATCCCTCGTACCGCGGCTCGTTCAACCTGAACCGTGTCCTGATCAAGGATACGCTGGCGGTTCATGGCGCGGCGCTGACGGATCGGACGCAGTATCGGCAGGAGCCGACGTACAAGGATGACGACCGGCTCTATGGCGCGCTCACGTATCGGCCGTTCAAGAACGCCGACACGATCATCTCGGCCTACGTCGAGCGCGGGAAGATCGATGGCAATGCGCCCGACGTCATGCTGCCCCAGCAGAATCTCGGCGTGTTCCTCGACGATCCGGTCGTCGGTCGGGTCTCGATCAATGCCTATGACAACCTGCAGCGGTTCAACCACGTCGAGGGGCCGACGCAGGCGCAGTGGAACGCCCTGTCGGCGGCGGAGAAGGCGAGGTACCGCGTGCGCGATCTCCCGGCGCCGGCCAGCCTGGCGAATGCGAACTGGGGCAACGGGGCCTACGGGCTGGTGTACGACGGGCGCAACGGCGCGATGCCGACCTTCGCCTATACCGACCAGATGCGCGCCGCCGATTACGGTGTCCGCGATCCCTTCTTCGGGCCGAACCGCACCGGCAAGGGCGCGATCAACGGGGTCTATCATGGAAACATTCAGCAGATCAAAGGCACCGGCTGGCTCAGCCAGGGGTTCACGGATCTGGAGACCTTCGACTTCAGCCGGTCGAATCTGGCGTGGGACAACGACTATTACACCCGCGACTTCGTCAACTACAGCGTGGCGCTGGAGCAGGTGTTCTGGCGGGGCAAGGCCGGCTTCGAGGTGGCGTTCGATTACCAGGACCTGTTCCGGCGGGATCACACCGCCTTCAACGGCGGCAACGCCGAGGTGATGTTCGACATCAACGAGAAGCTGTGGCTGCCGACGGATCCGAATTACCGCACCTCGGGCATCGTCGCGCCGCAGGCCAACCCGAACTACGGCCGGCCGTTCATCATGTTCAAGGCGGCGTGGCGGACGACCGACTCGCAGCGCGAAGCGGGGCGGTTCACCGGATTCGTGAAGTACGATTTCGCCGAGAAGCTCGGCCAGCGCCGGATCGCGAAGCTGCTCGGCCGGCACACGCTCACCGGGCTGGTGGACGGATCGACGCACGACGAGAAGGTGATCAACTACGTGCTGAATTCGTTCGGCGATCCGGAGCCGGCGCTGCACATCGGCCCGCCCAATGCCCGGCAGACGGGGAACGCGGCGCGCAATGTCCCGATCTATGCCTACGTCGGCCCGCCCCAGCCCCAGGCCTTCACCGATCCCAATTTCCAGATGGGCGACTTCAGGCTCGAGCCGGCGAAGTTCCAGCTGCGGCCGCCGCCGGATTACTCGATTCAAAAACTGAGCTGGAATCTCGGGCCCGACGCCAACGCCGCAAACGTCGGCCTGAATTCACGGATCAACGGCAACGAGGGATTCGTCCTGGGGACGTTCGAGCCGCGTGCGGTGCCGAACAAGAACTACCGGCTGCAGCAGACGCGCGTGCAGTCGTACGCCGTCAATTCCCAGTCGTTCTTCTGGGACAATCTGCTGGTCGTCAACACGGGCTACCGGCAGGACATCGTGCGCACGCGGCTCAACACCGAGGCGCCGCTGATTGGCCTGGACGAGATTTCGGATGTCACCCCGGAGGGATGGCGGCTCGAGAACGGCAACTTCCTGAAGATCAAATCAGACGTCTTCGGCTACGGCGGGGTGGTCAACTGGCCGCGGCAGTGGTTCGAACTGCCCGCGAAGGCGAACGTGTCGGTGCATTACAACACCAGCGAGAACTTCGTGCCGGATACGACGCGCGTCGATCAGTTCCGCCGGCCGATCGAATCCCCCACGGGGAAGAGCGAGGACTACGGCGTCACCGTGCAGTTCTGGGATCACAAAGTGGTCGCCCGCTTCAACTGGTTCAAGGCCACCCTCAGCGGCGCGGGCGCGAACATCAGCGGCACGTTCAATCCGATCATGCGCAACATGTTCACGCACTACGGCAACCTCAACGCGGATATCCGCCGGTTCGACGCGAACGATGATGGCGCGATCGACGCAAGCTTCCTCGAGGAAATCGCCGTCAATCCCGCCACCGGTCTCACCCCGGAGGGACTCACCCGCGAGCAGGCGGTGGCGGCGCTGTATCCGAATCTGGCCCAGGCGAAGGCGGCGCGGGCCGCGATTGAGCCGCATCTCACGGACGAGTTGAAGACGGCCTTCAATGCCCGGTCGCAGCCGGACGGCAGCGTCGAGACTCAGGCGGCCGGCACCATCACCGACACCAGCGATATTGTTTCCAAGGGATTCGAGGCGGAACTCATTTTCAACCCCTCGCGCAACTGGCGGATCGCGTTCAATGCCGCCAGCCAGGAGACGATCCTCACGAACATCGCTCCGCGGCTGACCGGGGTGCTCGACACCGTCTGGCTGCCGCACCTCGCCCAGTACGGGGATCTGGACTGGAACACTCCGGTGGAAACGGTGAGCGGCAACACGACGTCGCAACAGATCAATGGGAACCTGCTCGAATACTGGGCGGCGAAGGGCCAGGAGGGCCGGCCCCAGGCGGAGCAGAGGAAGTGGCGGGTGAACGCGATCGCGCGCTATCTGTTCAGCGAGGGCCGGCTGCGTGGAGTTTCGATTGGCGGCGCCGTCCGCTGGGAGGATCAATATGCCGCCGGCTATCCGCAGCTCGACGATTCGCGCGGGCTCATCCTGCCCGACGTGAGGAATCCCTACCTCGTCGAGGCGGAACTGAGCTATGACCTCTCGCTCGGCTATCGGCGAAAAATTCTCAGCAACAAGGATTGGACGGCGCAGTTGAACGTCCGGAACCTGCAGAACTTGGGCAGCGACAAGGTCACCGCGGTGCGGTTTCAGCCGGATGGCAGCATCGCGCGGGTGCGTTTCGATCCGCCATTTCAGGTGCTGCTGACGAATACATTCCGGTTCTGACGTTTCGGCGCCGAGCCGCCGAAACGTGGGTGGCTTTCTGACAGAATTATCAGCCGCCAGGGTTTGAGAACAGCTCGGCGCGGCCTACCCGTCGTTTATCAACCCAATGCGCCGGGAGCCCCCGCCCGGCCATCGCCGGCGAAATCCTGTGAAGCGGCCGTGCCGCTGCGAACTGCGCGCTGCTTCCCGCATGATCGCCGGCTCGTTCACATCCCGACCCCATGAAAACACCGCCCTCCCGATCGTTCCTGCTCGCGCCTTTGTTCTTGTTTGGCTGGGCGCCGCCCGTCTCCGCTCAAACCACCGAGGAGGAAAAGAAAGCGGTGGCGGCACAGGCCGCGGTGGAGTTGTCGCCCTTTCTTGTCCAGGAAAACACCGAACAGGGCTATTACTCGTCCCAAACGCTCGCCGGCGGCAGGCTGCGGCAGGACATCAAGGATCTCGGCACGTCAATCCAGGTCATCACGAAGGAGTTCATGGACGATCTGGGTGTCACCGGCGTCGAGGAGCTCTTTCAATATACCACCAGCACGGAAGTCGGCGGCATTCTCGGCAACTTCACCGGGGCGAGCGACAACTTCGACGGGGAGACGAGCACCGGCGGCGCGCGGCGCAACCCCGACGGCACCACGCGGGTGCGCGGGCTGGCGGCGCCCGATCGCGCGCGGAATTTCTTCAAGACCGATATCCCGTTCGACGCATATAACACCGACCGAATCGACATCAACCGCGGGGCGAACTCGTTTCTCTTCGGGCTCGGGTCGCCCTCGGGGCTGACGAACACCGGGCTGGCGAAGGCGCGGTTCCGCAACAGCAATGAAATCAGTACGCGGATTGGCAGCGGCAACGACGATTCGCCGTCGTATCGCGGCTCCTTCAAGCTGAACCGCGTCATCAAGCCGGACGTGCTCGCGATTCACGCGGCGGCGGTGATGGACCGGACCAAGTACCGGCAGGAACCGACGCACGAGGACGAGGACAGGCAGTACGGCGCACTCACGTTCCGGCCGTTCAAGAACCAGGACACCGTCATCACCGCCCACGTTGAAAATGGCCGGATTCGCGGCAACGCGCCCGACGTGCTGCTGCCGCAGCATAACCTCGGCACTTTCCTGAACGACCCGGTCGTCGGACGGCGTTCGTTCGACTCGTACGTGAACTTGCAGCGGTTCAACCACGTCGAGGGTCCGACCCAGGCGCAGTGGAACCGGCTGTCGGCGGCCGACAAG
>JAUSID010000038.1 GCA_030648295.1 Opitutaceae bacterium
AGCCGAGGTGACGAGGCTGGGAAATTCTCGATGGTTTCACTTGGGCAATCCTCCCCTCCTCCTCTTGAATTTGCGTCCATTCGCGTTCATTCGCGGTTGAACTGGATTGTTCCGGCTCAAGAGGGCTGGCCGACCTTTCCGCCGAAGGCTTGGCGAAGATGGAAAACCGGGGTGTGTTCGTCCGGTGTCGCCGCCGCCGCCGAGAACTTACCAATTCCCAGCCTCGTCACCTCGGCTGCTACGCCGTCGGGTCGTCTTTCGGTTTAATCCTCATCGCATGAAATCTCCGGTCCTCCTCATCGGGTTGCTCTGTTCGTTTTCGGCGGCGGCCTTCGCGGCCGATGTTGTACTGAATGTCGAGGAGCCGAGTGGCGTTGCGCGCTCCGGCTGGCCTGTGACCAGTGGCGTGCCATTTGCGCCGGGCGCGTTGCCGGACGCCGGTGCTGTTCGGCTGCTCGGGCCGGATGGTCGCGCCGTCCCGTTGCAGACGGACGTGCTCGCGCGATGGTCGGACGGATCAGTCCGCTGGCTGCTGCTCGATTTTCAGATCGACCTTGCGGCCCGTCAAAAACAGCGGTTCACGTTGCAGCATGGTGGCGGCGTGGCGGCGACGAACGTGCCGAACCCGGTGCGCGTCGCCACCGCGGGCCAGCGCACCACAATCGAGACCGGTCCGCTTCGGCTGGAGTTGAATCGCGACGCATTCGATCCCTTCGGTTCCGTGTGGCTCGATCGCGATGGCGATGGCCGCTTCTCCGCGGCCGAACGTGTCACCACGGGAAGCGGCGGCCCCTTTGTGCGCGATCCGCAAGGCCGGCGATTTGAAGCAGCGCGCGCGCCGGCCGAGATCGTAGTCGAGGAAACCGGCCCGCTGCGTGCGTGCGTGCGCGTGAGCGGCCGGCACGCCGCGGCCGATGGCACCTGGTTCAGTTACGTGCTGCGTCTGCATGCGTATCGCGGCCAGCCGTACGTCCGATGCGCGTACACGTTCGTCAACGACCACCAGGATTCGGTCATGACGAGCATCCAGGAACTCGGACTGGCCGTTCGGCTCGCACCTCCGGCCGGTGCGAGCGTGGGCGGCGGCGCCGGTGGGCAACCCGCGGCTCCGGCTCGGGTTTTTCAACGGGACGAAAACCACTTCGAGGTCGACGGGCGTCCGGCCGGCGCCCGTGCGCCCGGCTGGGCTTTTCAGGCCGGCGCCAACTCCGGATTTGCCGTCGGCGTGCGCGAATTCTGGCAGCAGTGGCCGAAGTCGATCGAGGCGCGCGACGGCGCGGTCACCGTGGGACTGTGTCCGGAGTTCCCCGCCGGCACCTACGATGGCAATCCGCTGCGCGAGGAAAACAAGTTGTATTACGCGTTGAGACGCGGGGTTCACACCTTCAAGATCGGCGTCGGCAAGACACACGAGTTTTGGGCGAACTTCTTCGCCGCGCCTGCGCGCATCGACGCGCTCGCGGGATTTTTCGCCGCGGCGGAGGTGCCGTTGCTCGCCACCTGCGAACCGGCATATCTCAACGCGACGCAGGTCGCCGGCGCGCTTCCGCCCACGAATCCGAAACAATTCGCCGGATACGACGCCTGGTTCGAGCGGGCGCTGGCCGGCCACCTGAAGCGCCGCGAGGAAGTGCGCGAATATGGGATGCTCAATTACGGCGACTGGTACGGCGAACGGGAGGTCAACTGGGGCAATCTCGAATACGACCTCCAGCGCGGCATGTTCCTCCAATACTTCCGGACGGGCGACCGGCGGTTCTTTGCCCGCGGCGCGCAGGCGGCACGTCATCACATCGACGTCGACGTGGTGCATGCGACCAATCCACACGTGAAGAATCCGTGGGGGCTCCCGCCGAAAGTCGGCGAGATCTGGCTGCACAGCCTCAACCACACTGGCGGCTACTACGCCAACGCGCCTTTGCCGGTGGACCGGACGTACCAGATGGGTCACAGCTCGAACTACGGCCACGTCTGGATTTCCGGCGACCTCGATTATTATTTTCTCACCGGTGACCGCCGGGCGCGCGAAGTCGCCCTGAGCGTGGCCGACATGATGGCTTCCGCGATGACCGCGAAGGTGAGCACGCACATCCGCAATCTCGGGTGGCCGACAATCCTCGTGCTCTCGGCGTACGAAGCAACGGGTGACCCCAAATACCTCGCGGCGGCGGAGCGAAACTGGACGGCGTTGAAACAAAGCCTCGATCCGCAGCGCGGTTGGGTGGTGAAACTCGCGAACGACCACTGCCTGCATCCGGCCGGAAGCACGCGGCAGGAACGAGACACGAAATATCGCGATCAACGCTGCGAAGGAAATGTGCCGTTCATGGAGGGACTGACACTGTGCGCGCTGGCGCGTTATCACCGTCACACCGGTGATTCCGAGGTGCTGCGAGCGATCACCGTCGGCATCGATCAGATGATTCGCGAATGCTGGCAGGAGGACGTGAAGACGTTTCGTTACACGGCGTGTCCGCTCTCATCCAAGACCTCGTTCGGCCTGTTTATGTTGAGCGCGGAGGCGATGGCGTACGAGGCGAAGCTCACCGGCAACACGGAACACCGGAGGATTCTGCGGGAGGGATTCCGTTCGGCCGTGGCGAGAGGCGGCGATGGATTCGGGAAAAGCCTGGCGCAGATGACATTTTTCGCCCCGCACGCGTTGAGCGAGCTGGAGTAGCCGGCCGATCGTGCCCCTAAGCTAATTCGAATTATCGCAACGACGAGTTAAGGCGCGTTCGGGCGTTTTCCATTCAGCGACAACCGCGAATGAACGCGAATGGACGCAAATGTCAGAGGAGGCGGGGGAGGGTTACCCAAGTCAAACCATGATCACCGTTTGGTTCATCGTTTCCATGCCACCCAAAGAAGCCCTCTCCATTCGCGTGAATTGGCGTCTATTCGCGGTTGAACTGAATTGTTCCGACTTGAGAGGGGTGCCCGACTTGTCCGCCATAGCTCGTAGAGTGACGACGGAAAGGTGGTGTGTGTTTATCCGAGTTGCCGAGGTGCGCGGTTGTCGCGTCTGCCGGTTCAATTTCTGCCCAGATCGTTTGTCCGGACGGCGTTCAACTTCGCGGCGAGCTGGGCTTTCATTCGCTTCACCACGTCGGCGAACTCGGGCTTGGTCGCGAGATTGGTGTACTGCTTCGGATCGGCGCGCACATCGAACAACTCGATGCCCTGCGCCGCGTCTTCGCCGTACTGGAGATAAGCCCAGCGATCGTCGCGCAGCAGGAAGCCCTTGTGGGACGGTGCGACACTGAATGCCGTTTCGCGCACGACGTGCGACGGGTTGTCGAGCATCCGCGAAATGTCCCTGCCCTGGAGCCGCGCCGGCACCTCCAGCCCCGCCAGTTGCGCGAGCGTAGGATAAAGATCGAGCAATTCGACGAGCGAGTCGCACACC
The DNA here is from genome assembly GCA_030648295.1 of Opitutaceae bacterium. GTDB lineage: Bacteria > Verrucomicrobiota > Verrucomicrobiia > Opitutales > Opitutaceae > ER46. The sequence goes on from JAUSID010000038.1 coordinate 3,410, forward strand.
GCCGGTTTCTTTCCCGGCACGCGAATGATCAGCGGCACCTTCGACGATTCGTCACGCAGGCTTACCTTTTCCCAGAAATCATGCTCCCCGAGGTGATATCCGTGATCGCTCGTGAAGATCACGATCGTGTTGTCCTCCTGGCCGGACTGGCGCAGCGCCTCCAGCACTTTGCCGACCTGCGCATCCATGAAGGAAACGCACGCGTAATACCCGCCGATGGCTTTCTTCTGCCGGCGGACGTCGAGCTGCATGTTGGCGCTCGTCTTGTAATTGATCCCCGCCTTCGGGATGTCGTCCCAATCGCCCTCGATCTTCGGTGGCAGCGGCAGCTTGTCGTACGGCAGATACGGCTCGAAATACTTTTTCGGCGCGACGAATGGCACGTGCGGCCGGACGAAACCCACGGCGAGGAAAAACGGCGGCGCCTCGCCGCGCGGCCGCGCGTGTTGCCGGATGAGCTCGACGGCCTTGGCGGCGGTTTTTCCGTCGGAGTGGACCATGTCGTCCCCGTCGGCTTCGACCACGACCATCATGTTGTTACCCATCAGCGGCTTTTTCCCGTCGGGGTTTTTCTCCAGGTTTTCGCCGTTACCGGGCGCTTTCCATTCCGGGCCCGGGCTGTTGAATTTTTCCGTCCATGATGCGGGGTCATCGGCGCCGTCGAAATTATTACTTTTTTTGCGGTCACCGAATTCCTCGATCCCACCCGGTACGCCCATGTGATAAATCTTGCTGATCCGCGCGGTGTAATAGCCCGCGTTCTTGAAATGCTGCGACCAGGTCGCGCGCTCGCCAATGACCGGGCGTGGGTTGGTGTAACCGAGGACTCCGGTTGCGTGCGGATAATAGCCCGACATGAACGAGGCGCGCGACGGTCCGCAGTAGGTGCCCTGGCAATACGCCCGGGTGAAACGCGTCCCCTGGGAGGCGAGCCGGTCGATGTTCGGCGTCCGACAAATCGTGTTTCCATAGCAGGACAGCGCAGTGTACGTCAGGTCATCCGAGATGATGAAAAGCACATTCGGTTTCTGCGGCACACTGGCGGCCCGGGTCATGCCGGACAGCACCAGCATGAGCGCAAGCAGGCGGAATGCGGTGAGCCCGGAGATTTCACACCCCGAATGACCGGTCGATCGCGCTGTCGTAGCGGAACGCGTGAGCGTTTCGCCGAAACCCGGTCGCGAAAGCCTCACGGCTTCCGCTACGGTGGAAAATATCCGGGCAAGATTCATGGGAACGTAAATGTTCGAACGACCGTGTGAGGCAATCATGCTCTTGAACTTTTGCAGATTAGGCTTGGGCGGAGCACCGCACGATGGCATCGACGCTACGCTCCACGTCGGCCCCGGTCGTGGCCCAACCCGAGACGCTGATCCGCATCGCGGTGCGCCCTTGCCACACGGTAATCCCAGCCCAGCACGTGCCGTCCTCCTGGATCGCATTGATCACGCGTTTTGTCCTTTCGGCATCGCCAAATGACACCAGCACCTGGTTGAGCACGACATCATTGAGAATTTCGAACCCCGCGGCCGCGAGTCGCTGCCCGAAGCGCCGCGCGTGCGCGCAGTTGCCTTCGATCAGGGCCGCCAGTCCTCCGCGCCCGAGCGAACGGAGCGCCGCCCACACCTCGACCCCACGCGCCCGCCGGGAGAGTTCGGGAGTGAAGTCGGCCGGGTTCCGCTGTTCGCTCTCCGTCGGCAGGTACTCCGCGGTGATGGCCATCGCGGCCTTGAGCGCGTGGGCATCGCGCACGAACGCCAGCCCGCAGTCGTAGGGCACATTCAGCCATTTGTGGGCGTCGGTCGCCCAGGAATCGGCTTGGTCCATCCCGTTGGTCAGATGCGCCCGTGAAGGTGCGGCGGCGGCCCAGAGCCCGAACGCCCCATCGACGTGGACCCAGCCGCCGGCGGCGTGCGCGCGACGGCAAATCTCCGCGATGGGATCGAACGCGCCCGTGTTCACGTTGCCGGCCTGCGCGCAGACGATGGTCGGACCCGCGATGGGGGGCAGGAGATCCACGCGCAGCCGCCCCTGGGCGTCGACCGGCACTTTCACGACCCGGTTGCGTCCGAGGCCCAGAATTCCGAGCGCCTTCGTGAGGGAGGGGTGCGCTTCCGCGCCGATGACAACCGTGATCGGTGGCGCGCCGAAGAGACCATCCGCTTCCACGTCCCACCCGGCGCGTTTCAACACCACATGCCGTGCGGCGGCGAGCGCCGTGAGGTTGGCCACGGTCGCACCGGTCACAAACGCACCGCCACTTTCGGCTGGGAGCCGTAGCACGTCGAGCAGCCACCGCAGCGCGACTTGCTCGAGGTGCGCGGTGCCGGGAGTCGGACGGTAGAGGCCGGTATTTTGGTCCCACGCGCCGGCGAGCCAGTTGGCGGCGAGGGTGACGGGCAAGGTGCCACCGATCACGAAACCGAAGAACCGCGGACCGGCCATCGCGGTCGTGGCGGGCGAGCCCAGCTCGTCGAGCCGGCGCAGGGTTTCGAGGGGATCGGACGGCTCGGCCGGCATTGGTTCGTCGAACCCTCGCAGCGCGGCCACGGCCGACGCCGATGGCGCCACCGGACGCGAGTCCAGCGTGTCGAGATAACGGATGGCACGGGCGGCGGCGTCTTGGAGAAGTGGGTTCATCAGGCTGCACCTAGCCATGGCCGCGAGGGGGTGCAACGTCCGCTGTGCTGTGCCTTGGACCGGCGATTTGGGCTCGGGTTTTCGTCCGTCTGCGCGGCTCGATGCGCGATAGTCGGGCCATTCAGTTCAACCGCGTCAGCTTCGCAGCCGGGTTTTCCTTGATCGTCGGAGAACCTTTCAAGTAGCCCAGCGAAATCAGAAACTCGTCGGCCTTGCGCGTCGTCGCGTCGTGCCAGGGCGGCCGGTTGAAAAATCCGTGCGGCATCTTGTCCGCGGTCCACAGTTCGCAGCGCGTCCCCTGCGCCTGCGCCTTGCGGTTGAATTCTCCGGCGACATCCAGAAACGGCCGGTCCTCCGTGCCGAAGAACATGATGACGGGAGGCTCGTTTGGCTGCGGTGTGTTCAGGGCGATGATCTGCGCATTGACTGCGGCCTGCGCGGGGCCGCCCTGGCCGATGACCTGCAGGACGCGTTCACCCACCGCCGGATTGAACAACACGAGCGCGCTCGGTCGCGGCGAGACCGCGCGATCGTCGTCTCGCGCATCCGGCCCCTGCTCCCGGGCCACGAGGAGCGAAAGCGTTCCGCCCGCCGATCCACCGGACGCAATCACTTTCGCCGGGTCGATGCCCAGTTCGGCGGCGTGGCCCTTGACCCAGCGCATCGCGCTCCGGGCGTCCTCGCTGCAACTGTCGATTTCAATCCCGTGGGCCGATCGGCCGCGATATTCCGCGCAGATTGTGACGAGGCCGCGCGAGGCGAAGTATTCGGCCTTGGAGAAGAACTGCCCGGCGCTGCCGTTCCTGAATCCACCGCCGGACCAGAAAACGATGGCGGGTCGCCGGTCGCGCGCGGACCAACCGGGCGGATGGTACAGGTGGGCCTTCAGTTCGGTCTGCGGCGTGTGCTTGAAGACCACGACTTTGTCCGGCCGGCGGCCAGCCGGTACGGTCGACGTATCGGCCTCGGGTCGCGGGCCCTTGGCGGGAGCGGCTTTTGCCGCCCTGCCGTCGGCCGCATCGGTGGGAGGAACCAGCGCCAGGAGGAGAGTAATGGCCAGCAGGGGCGTGATTTTTTGGATGTTCATGGAGGAGGGTCCAGGCGGCGCGGCACGTTGCCGCCCGCGCGATCGGCACGGAGGCGATCCGGCACACCGATGCACGCCGTTCCG
>JAUSID010000039.1 GCA_030648295.1 Opitutaceae bacterium
CGGCAGCTTCGACCGGGCGCGTGGCAGCACCTTCAACAACGGCGGCGACGCGCAAAATCGAACCGGCCGGGCTGCCGACACCACGACGCGTACTTCCACCGACATTACAAATACGAACGGCCAGACCAGCGGCTCGACCAACGCCGGCTCCGTCACCGCGACGGCCGGCACCCCGACCTCCACCTCGACGACCGGCACGACCGGCGGGCTGACGAGTTCGACGACGGCCACGACGGGGAACGGCGTGACCTCGCTCGTGACGGACACGGCGAACAACGCCTTGAACCTGTTGAACACGATCGCCTACACCGGCGCGACGAATCGCACCGCGCAGGCGGTGTTCAGTGCGGACGAGTTCCGGCTCGTGCTGAGCGCGCTCCAGACGCAGAACGACGTGAAGGTGGTCTCGAATCCCACCATCGTCACCCTCAACAACGTCGAGGCGTCCATCAACGTGGGTGAGGAAACGCCGATCCCGAATTACGCCTACAACCAGGAGCGCGGCAGTTTCGAGGTGAACGGTTTCACCTGGAAGCAAATCGGCATCATCCTGAAGGTGACGCCGCAGGTGAACGCCCGCGGCTCGATCAAGCTGACGCTCGCGCCCGAGGTCAGCCAGCGCAACGGCGAGACCACCTTCGGCGGGGCGGGCGGCGCGACGATCCCGATCGTGGCGACGCGAAAAGCCATCACGCAGGTGTCGCTGAAGGATGGATACACGATGGGCATCGGCGGCCTGCTGTCGACCCAGTCGACGAAGGGGATGACCAAGGTGCCGGTGCTCGGATCGGTGCCGGTACTTGGCCGGCTGTTCCGGTCTGACAGTCGCGATTCGCAGGTGAACAACCTGATCATCTTCATCACGGCCAAGACGCTCAGTGCCGACGGCGCGCCGATCGAGCAGGTGTTCGAGTCCGAACGTGTCCGCAGCCTGCAACTGCGGCGTGAGGATCTCCCCGGCCATCGCGACGGATCCAGTCCGTTCGTCCCCGACGCCGTCCCCATGCCCATGGGGCCGCGGAGCGGAGCGGCGCCCAGTAACCGCTAAGCGCGTCGACAAGGCTTACGCCAACATCGGTCTCCCATGAAAAAATTCTCTCTCCTGGTTGGCTGCGGGATCCTGCTGTGCGCGCCCGCACTGCTGGCCCAGCAGGAGCCAATTATCAAAGTCGATATCACGGCGATCTCAGTCCTGACCGGGCAGGGCTCGATCGTGAATGTGGAGCTCAGCTCCGGCGGCAGCGGCTACACAAGCGCGCCGACTGTGACCTTCAACAGTGGCGGTGGCACCGGCGCGACGGCGACCACGACGGTGAGCGGCGGCGCCGTCACCAGCATCACGCTCACGAATGGCGGGACCGGGTTCACCGGGCTTCCGACGGTCACCATCGCGCCGCCAGGAACGACTGCGACAGCCGCGGCGGCCGTTGGATCGCTGCCGGCGGCGGGACCGGTCACGGGCATCACGCTTGGCGACGGCGGCAGCGGCTATGTCTCCGCTCCGAGCGTTAGTATAACGGGTGGTGGTGGCACTGGCGCACTCGCGACGGCCACCGTGGGGGCGACCGGCTCGATCACGGCGATCAACCTCACGTCCGGTGGAGCAGGTTATACCGCGTTGCCGATCGTCACGATCTCGGCGCCCGGCACCGCGGCGACTGCGGTCGTCACCGACATCGGTTCCCTGTTCCGCGCGCCGTTTCAGAACGAGTCCTTCGGGCCGCTTGGCTCGACGGTCGCCATCACGGCCGTCCCTTCGGGCACGTTTCCGGTCGGCGGCTACACCCTGGAGTTCTTCGTCAATGGTGTCAGCCTCGGGACCCTCGCCGGCAGCGTGCAAAGCGGCATGTCCGGGACGCTGGGTTGGAATCCGCCGCAGCCGGGCGCTTATAACTTCACGGTGAGGGCGGTTTCTGGCGCGCACAACGCAACATCCCTTCCGGTCCGTTATTTTGCCACCGGCACGGCGCTGATTGGCCCGACGGACAATACCCTCGTTCCAGATGGATCTTCGGTGGTGATCCAGGCCACCGCCACGCCGGTGCCTTCCGTGCCGAACGCTTTTGTCCAGCGGTTGGAATTCTGGGTGGATGGAAACAAGGTTGGGGAGGACAGGACGTATCCCTATTCGTATATCTACAAGCCCCAGAGCAGCCCCAGCACCCACACGCTGGAAGCCCGCGCGTTCGACAATAACGGCAATCAGGTCTCACCCAATGGCACGGCGGTTCGTAGCGTCCGCATGGTGACGCCAATCGGTACGCCGCCGACGGTCCGGATTCTTAATCCCTCCAACGGCAGTTCGGTCACGTCAGGTGCGAACGTGAACATCATTGTCGATGCATCATCGGCGAATGGATTCATCAAGAACGTCGATTTCTTCCTGAACGGCGTCCAATTGACGTCGTCGCAGACGTTCCCCTTTACCGCCGCGTGGAAGCCGCAGGTTCCAGGAACGTACGAATTCGTTGCGATCGCTTACGACGACAAGAGCAATGCGGTCGCTTCCACGCCGGTTACAATCACGGCAACTGGAGGATTCCCGACCGTTGCCATCGCAACACCGTCGTCCGGCCTCAACGTCGTTCAAGGAGCGACCGTCGCTGTCACCGTCAATGCGTCCGGCCCCGACGGCGGTATCAGTTCTCTGAAGACGATCGAGTTGCTCGTCGACGGGCTTGTTACCGACAGTTTGCCGAAGGCGCCGCCAAGCACGGGGCTCGTCGATGTCGTTCCGGTCCTCGCCGAACCGTTCATCTTCAACTGGCGGAGCAATGTGGCGCTCGGCGCGCACAAACTGTCCGCCCGCGTCACGGATGTGAACGGGCTCACCATCACATCGGCCGACGTTTCCGTGAACGTCATTCCGAACCAGCCGCCGCAAATTGCGATCACCGCCCCATCGAACGCTTCGTCGCTTGCCGCCAACGTTGGCACCACCATCACCGTTGCGGTAAGCGACCCCGATGGCACGGTCGACAGCGTCGATTTCTTCGTCGACGGCGCGAGCATTGGGACCGCGACGAAGGCGCCGTTCCAGGTGACCTGGACGCCGACGAGTGCGGGAACGTTCAACATTACCGCGAAGGCGACCGACAACGGCGGCGCCATCACGACTTCGAGCGTCGTGGTGGTGACGGTTGACCCGCCGCCGGTGAGCGGTGGCTCGATCATCGCGAACACCGTGTTCCGCGGCGATTATGGCTCGGCCACCGAGAGCGGCAGGTTTGCCCTTGGCGTCAATCGCAACAATCGCGGCACGTTCATCGCATTCGCGACCGCTCCCGCCGGCGCCACGTATTTCTGGACGGACTTCCCGGTGAACACCGACGGCACCTTCGCGGTCCGCGACAGCGCCGGCAAGGTCCTCTTGAGCGGCCAGACTTCCGCGACCGGCGTCTCGGGCACGTTTGACGGCAAGACCTTCATCGGTCCCATCACGCTCGGCACCACGGTCAGCCCGCTCATCCTGAGCGGCACCCTCGCCGGCACCACAACTCCGGTGGTGGCAATCGTGGGCGGTGACAGTTCCATCACCGTGTATTCAGCAACTGGTAACACCCGCCTGGCCGGCACCGATTTCCTGAGCAGTTCCGGCAGCTACACGATCACGACGCCAACGGGCGGACGAATCACCGGCAGCGTTACACCGGCGAGCAGCATCGTCAGTGGCGCGGTGAGTGGTGGCATCACGGGCACGTTCCTGCTCCAGCAGCAGCCCGGACGACTGGTGAACATCTCGACGCGCACGCTGGCTGGAACGGGTGATCGCACGCTGGTCGCAGGGTTCGTCGTTCGCGGCACCGGCACCAAGCCGCTGCTCATCCGCGCGGTCGGGCCGACGCTGGTCAACTTCGGTGTGGCCAATCCGCTCGCGGATCCATTCCTCAGCGTGCTGTCGTCGACGGGCGTGGTCGCCTCGAACAACGACTGGAACAACGCGGCCGCGCTCAGCACGGCTGCGGCCCAGGTCGGCGCATTCGCCCTCAATCCCAGCAGCCGCGATGCAGCCGTGCAGGTTTCGGTTGCGCCCGGCGTCTATACCGCGGTGGTTGACGGCGGCACTTCCACCCCCGGCGCGGCGTTGATCGAGCTTTATGATACCCAGTCAGCGGCGGGGACGGCGCGGATCGCCAACATCTCGACCCGCGGCCAGGTCGGCGCCAGCGACGCACTGATTGCGGGATTTGTCATCTCGGGCGACCAGCGGAAGAAGCTGCTGATCCGTGCCGTGGGCCCGACCCTCACCGGTTTTGGCATCGGCAATGTGCTCGCGGATCCGAAGGTTGAGGTCATGGCCGGCACGAGTGTGATCGTTTCGAATAATGACTGGACCGAATCGTCCTCCTTCACGGCCGTGAGTTCGACGTCGCCGACGGTGGGCGCGTTCCCGCTGTTCGCGGGCAGCCGTGATGCCGCGCTCGTGGTGCAACTGAACCCCGGCGCCTACACCGTCCAGGTGACCGGCATCGGCGGTGCAACCGGTACGGTGCTGGTCGAGATCTACGACGCGGATCTGTAACGCACTCTCGAGTCCCGCTTCAGGCCGTGCGAATTGTCGCACGGCCTTTTTTTTACCACAGCCCGGCCATGAAACCGGCGGACGCCTTGATTGCGACCACACCGATGTTCTTGCACGCATGCGCCGCAAAGCATGGCAGAAGGGACCGCTGTGGATTCCACGGAGAGAAGCGCGCGAAATAAAGCCACATTGACATGGCGAACACGATGGCAGTGCTGAACCAACCCTTGGGTGTCGCGGTGAGCCGGAACCCCGCGTCGTCCCACTGCCACAAGAACGGGTGGAGCAGCGCGAAAAGCGCCGAGGCGACGAGGGCGCCCGCCCATAACGCGGCGCGGCCTCGATTTTCGATCACCAACCAACCGCGAAAGATGAGCTCCTCGATCACCGGCGCGCCGACGATCGAGTAAGCGGCGAACAGCCACGTCATCCGTGATTGCTGGTCGGCCAAATCGAACGCGAACTCGCCCGCCGTTTCCACGCCTAGAATAAGCAGGACGCCGGTGATCGCGATCGCGACCGCCGGAACGGTGGCGGGGCTCGCGCCGGGGAGCGGGTTTGGGGGTGGATTTCCGGCGAGCGCCGCGTGCAGGTCCGCCCGCCAAAGCCATGCCACGTATGCTCCCGCGAGCGTGAGAAGGACTAAAAGCAAGGGATGGTTCATGGGCTTATGGCTGGACTATTGATTCGTCATTTCGCATTTCCCGCCTACCGTCCAGCGAACCATGAACCGTTCCGCTCCCGCCCAGCCGGTGCCTTGCGAGGAAGAACCGGCCCATGTTCATGCGCTCGGGGCGCGGGATGCAAATGGCGGCGCGGCGAACGCCACGGATGGGAGCGGGTCGCCGGTGACGGCAAAGGCGCATGCCTTCGGACATGTTTTTTCCATGCTGGCGCCGCACATGGCGGATCTCGATCGGTTTCTCCGCCACCAGTTGTCCTCCTTCGAGCCGGAAATCCGGTCGATGGCGGATTATTGCATCGACACATCGGGCAAGCGCATCCGGCCGGCGCTCGTGTTCCTGAGCGGCTGGCGCGGCACGGCGGTGGTCAAACCCGAACTGGTCCGCGTCGCCGCCGTGGTGGAACTGGTGCACCTGGCCACACTCGTGCACGACGACATCATGGACGAGGCAGATCTGCGCCGGAGCCGGCGCACGGCGGCACGCGAGTATGGTCCGACGGCCGCGGTGCTCCTCGGCGACGCGCTGTTTGCGCATGCGCTGCATCTCGCGACGAAGTTTCCGACCACCGAGGTATGCGCCGCGGTCTCGGAGTCCACCCGGCGGGTTTGTGCGGGGGAAATCGTGCAGACGCTGCGGCGCGGGTCCACCAACGTGTCGCGGGCCGACTACCAGCGCATCGTCGAGCTGAAGACGGCGGAGCTTTTCCGGGTGTCGTGTTTCCTCGGCACGCGGCTTGGCGGCTCGCCCGCCGAGTATGTCGAGGCCGCCAGCCGGTTCGGCCGGCACCTCGGCATCGCGTATCAGATCTATGATGACCTCGTCGATTTCTTCGGTGAGGAGAAGCGGATTGGCAAGACGCTCGGCACCGATCTCGCCAGCGGAAAACTCACCCTGCCGCTGCTGATTCTGCTGGAGAAACTCCCCCCCGCCGAGGCCGGCGCGCTCATCGGCGAGGTCACGGGCGAGCGGCCGCCGCAACTCGCGCTGCGATTGCAGCAAATGCACGATTTCGGCGTGTTCGGCCAGGTGGCACACGCGGTGGACGCGGAGGTGGCGGCGGCGCGGCAGGTCTTGGAAGCACAGCCGCACCAACCGGCGACCCCGCTGCTGCTTGGGCTGTGCGATGTGCTGAAGGATCAGGTCCGGGCCCTCCGGCCGGGTGGGTAATCGCCCGTGTGCAAGACAGGAAAGTAACCACTCCTGGAAACTCCGAGAAGAAAAGAAATTTTCGTGTTGTATCCATGGTGATACAACCCATCAGGAGACATTGGAACCCACCGTGGCTGGGATATGCCGTTAGGGCGGGCTGGACGGATGAATGAATTTTACAGGAGGGCGCAGAGGAAGCAGAGAAAGGCATGCACCCACTCTTCCCCAAAGCTTCGAAACTGGTCTTCTCATCAATTTCAACGTCACAAAGCTGACCGACGGCGTCTCGCGGCTAATCTTACCCGGCGCGGACTCGTAGTGCTTGGTTTCTGGATCTTTCCTCTGCTTCCTCTGCGCCCTCCTGTAAAAATATCCGGGAAACGGGTCCTCGTGTTGCCTCCCATCCGTCCACAACCCTCCTGTGGTTACTTTCCTGTCACGCACCCTAATCGGCTACCGGCGTCAGAATCGATTTGCCCCTACGCTGGAGGTCGATTTGCTGTCACCCCGATGGATGCGACAAAAATACTCGGCAAGACGCTCGTCGCGTCGCCCGAGCGCCGCCAGGAAGCGGACGCCGATCTCGCGATCGTGCGTCAGGTTCAGGCGGGTGATGTCGCGGCCTTCGACCGGCTGATCACGAAATATCGCGAACGCGTGTTCGGCATCGTCTACAACCTGTCGGGTAACCGGGAAGACGCCGCCGATCTGACGCAGGACGCCTTCATCAAGGCGTTCCAGTCGATTCATCGCTTTGGCGGCCAGTCCTCGTTTTTCACGTGGCTGTATCGCATCGCGGTAAATTCGTCCCTCAGCCATCTAAGAAAGAGCCGGCTGCGGTCGTTCTTCAGTCTCGAGCGCATCGATTCGGATGAACCGGTGGCAAAGGAAATCATTGCGGCCCTGACGGATAAGACGGGTGTGGACCGGGATGCGTACGTGCGGGAGCTGCAGGAAAAATTGAACGACGCGATGCAGAAATTGTCTATCAGGCATCGCACCGTGGTTACGCTCTTCGAAGTCGACGGCCTAAGTCATCAGGAAATCGCCGACATCATGGATTGTTCTGTGGGCACGGTGCGTTCGCGTCTGCACTACGCCAAACAACTATTGCAGGCGGAGTTGCAGCCTTATATGCGCCGATGAGTCACGACAGAAAACGACCAGTCACTTTGGAAGATTTGCTTCGCCTGAAACGCGCGGAGCGTCCTGCACCTGAATTTTGGGACCGGTTCGACCGGGAACTGCGCGCCAAGCAGCTCGCAGCGTTGGTGCAGAAGCGCCCGTGGTGGCGCGATCTTCCGCCCGTTTTCGCCGGCCTTCGTCGTTATCATGTTCCGCTCGGCGCCGCTGCCGTTCTCGCGCTCACGGTCGTTGCCGTGCGCAATTACGTGGTGATGCCCGTTCCCGCGACACCTGCACCGGGAACCGGGTTGGCGGTAACCAGCCGGACCGAAACACAGCCAATTTCCGAGATCGCCATCGAGTCGAGTCGCACCGAGGCGTCTTCCAACGTCGCCCCGCTGGCGGTCGTGGCCGCGGTCGAGACGGATGCGCCGGTGGAAAACTCTTCCGCGATGGGCTTCAGCTCGGTGATTCCGCTGATCGCAGGCACGCTCGGTGCGTCCCCTGCGGCCGTCGAATCCACCCCGTTGGCGCGCTCCATGGCGGCGAATCTCGCGGCCGTGGAGACCGCCGGGACGCGGATGCTGCTTGGCCGGGTCGATACCTTTGAGGCGCGGCTCGATGGCAACCGCAGCAACACCATTGAACCGTTGCAACAGATGACATCGCCGGCCGAGGTTCGGCTGGCGCGCTATCGCTCGCCGTTGGTCGCGACGATCAGTGGAGAACCGAACGACCGCACGGGCGAACGCATCGCCCGCCGGATTTCCGATGATCGGCTTTACGATCAAATCAGCCGGATTGGGGCACGCGGCGACCGCGTGCAGGTGCGATTCTAATTCCCGTTCGACGCAACCACACCGACGATGAGCCCCGCTTTTCGCGGGGCTTTTTGCTTTCGCCGCCGCCGCCAAGCCGGAACAATTCAGTTCAACCGCGAATAGACGCCAATTCACGCGAATGGAGAGAGCGTCTTTGGGGAGCATGGAAACGATCAACCAAACGGTGACCATGGGTTCACTTGGCAATCCTCTCCCCTCCTCCTCTGAAATTTGCGTTCATTCGCGTTCATTCGCGGTTGTCCATTGAATCAATACGGCTAAGTAAGGTCCCGCATGAGACTGGAGAAGGACTCGATGGGCGAACTGCCCGTGCCGGATGATGCGCTTTATGGCGCGAGCACGCAGCGCGCCGTCCTCAATTTTCCGATCAGTGGCCGGCCCATGCCCGAGGGTTTCATTCGCGGCCTCGGCCTGGTCAAATACGCCTGCGCTCGCGCCAACGAGGAGCTCGGCCTGTTGAGCGCCGAGAAGAGCAGGCTGATCCAGCGTGCCGCGATCGAGATCCACGAGGGGAAACTGATGCCGCATTTTCCCGTGGATGTTTTTCAAACGGGTTCCGGCACCTCGTCGAACATGAACGCCAACGAGGTGATCGCGAATCGGGCCAGCCAGCTTGCAGGCGAACCGCTCGGCTCCAAACGGCCGGTCCATCCCAACGATGACGTGAATCTCGGGCAATCGTCGAACGACGTGATTCCGACCGTGCTGCACGTGAGTGTGGCGGTGGCCCTGCACCAGCGGCTCCTGCCGGCGTTGAACCACCTCGCCACCGCGCTCGAGGGCAAGGCGCGGGAGTTTTCCGCCATCGTCAAGATCGGGCGTACCCACTTGATGGATGCGACGCCGCTGACGCTCGGCCAGGAGTTCTCCGGCTACGCCATGCAGGCCGCGAAAGCGGCGGAACGAGCCCGCCGCGGGGTGGCGATGCTGGCCGAACTCGCCATCGGCGGGACGGCGGTGGGCACCGGGATCAACTGCCACCCGGAATTCGCGGCCCGCGTGTGCCGGATTCTCAACGAGAAAACCGGATTGGATTTTCGCGAGGCGGCGAACCACTTCGAGGCGCAGGGAGCGCGCGACGACGCCGTCGAAGTTGCCGGCGTGCTCGCGACCGTGGCCGCGAGCCTGACGAAAATCGCGAACGACATCCGGCTGCTGGGTTCCGGCCCGCGCGCGGGACTGGCGGAGCTGAGATTGCCGGCGACGCAACCCGGTTCGTCGATCATGCCGGGGAAGGTCAATCCCGTCATGAGTGAAATGCTCGTGCAGGTCTGCCTGCATGCGCAGGGGCTCGCGCACACGGTCGTGATGGGCGGACGCGACGGGCATTTCGAGTTGAACGTCACACTGCCATTGATGGCCCACTGCCTGCACGAGGCGATTCACTGCCTCGCCAATGGCGCCATCGTGTTCGCCGACAAATGCGTGGCGGGCCTGCAGGCGGATGCCGCGCGTTGCCGCGAACTGGTCGATCGTTCCCTCATGCTGGTGACCGCGCTGAATCCACACATTGGTTACGACGCGGCGGCGTCGGTCGCGAAGGAGGCGTTCACCTCCGGGCGCACCTTGCGCGAGGTCGTGCTCGCCCGGAAACTGATGGACGCGGCCACGCTCGATCGCGTCCTGGATCCGCGCGAGATGACGAAGCCGAATGCGGGTGCGCCGGTCGCCGGCGGGGGATGAACTGCTTATCTTTCTCTTTCGTCAGCATTCGGCGGGAGAGAAAGAGGAAAGATCCACCATGCCCATCCACCAGGTCACGCTGAACGTCCGCACCCATGGCGCGGGCATGCACGATATCACCGAGGCGGTTGCGGCCACGCTGAAACGCAGCGCACTGCGGGCCGGAACGGTCACGGTGTTTTGCCAGCACACGAGTTGTTCGCTCGTGATCATGGAGAACGCGGATCCGTCCGCGCGGCGCGACCTGGAGGCCTGGTTCGATCGGCTGGTGCCCACCGACGATCGTCATTTCACGCACACGCTCGAGGGGCCGGATGACATGCCGAGCCACATCAAGATGGCACTCACGCGCACGAGTGAGACGATTCCGTTTGCGGAGGGCCGGCTGTTGCTCGGCACCTGGCAGGGGCTTTATCTCTGGGAACACCGCCGCGCCGCCCACACGCGGAACGTGATCGTGACGGTGATGGGAGAATAGTGCCGCGCTCGATCGGGGCTGGCATCACCGGGACGGAGCCGGCCATCGCCGCACTCAAGTTCATGCGGGCTGAAAGCAAAATGCGCCGGAGGCGCACAAGCCGCCGCGGTTTACCCGCCTTCGGCGGGTTTTGCCCAAGCCGGGAAATGGTCAAGGGCTCCACCGGCAGGTGTCACCCACGAACACGCCGTGTTGCCGGGGCAGAGGGGAGGGTGCTAATATCGATCCGAATCGTGCAGGCTTGCGACGATTTCAAGACCCGGACATTTTACAGGAGATCGCAGAGGCAGCAGAGGCTTCTGACCAGTCTTGCTCTGCTCCCTCTGCTTCCTCCTGTAAAATGGTTTGGTTGCGGCTGCCGCGGTGTGAAATAACCGGGTTAGGGGCGAATCGGGTTTTGAGTGAGTTGGAACGGCTCCGGCTCAGAACAATTCCGTTTGCTGTATTACCTGCGGTTTCGCGGGCGCCGCGACCGCGAAACCGTAGCGTTTCCTCGCCTCCGTGGCGGTGGTGCGCATTTCGTAGCCATCGAGCAGCCGGAAAAGTTCCTCGGCCTGTGGAGTGCGCCACTCGGGTTTCACCGCCGGTAGCGCGAGGTTCAGCGTCGTGAGCCTCAGGTTCAGGCGTAGCTGCGCCGAATTTGCGGCCACGACTTCGCGGAAACGCTCCGGCTTCAACTCCGCCGCCTTCGCGATCACGCACTCGACGCTGCCGCCACATTCGGCCAGCCATTTCGCCGCCGTCTTCGGTCCAACTCCATCAAGCCCCGGGATGTTGTCCGAGGTGTCGCCGACCAGCGCGAGGTAGTGGGCGATCTGCGACGGCGGAACGCCAAATTTTTCCTGCACGCCCGCCGCGTCGAGCAACCGCCAGCCGAGCTTCGGGTTCGCCGATGGCGGCGGCAGCATGATCTTGATCCGGTCGCCCACGATCTGCGCAAAATCCTTGTCGCTGCTGACGATGACCACGTCGTGTCCCTCCTGCGCGAGTTTCACCGCCTCGGATGCGAGCAAATCGTCACTTTCAACCCCCTGCTGCTCGATGCCGGCCAGACCCATCGCGCGGGTCAGCAGCTTGATTGGCTCAATTTGCTCGCGGAGCGGATCCGGCATCGGCTTCCGTTGCGCCTTGTACGCCGCCAGCAGCGCGACGCGGTCGTCCGACTCACCGAGATCGAAAAAAACCAGCGTGGCATCGGGCTTTTCCAGATCGATCAACTTCCACAGCGACTTGCACCAGCCGTGGAGCGCGCCGGTGGGAAAGCCGGTCGAAGACGTGAGCTCGGGCAGCGCGTGAAAACAACGATACGCCAGGTTGAACCCATCGATGAGGAGCCATTTCGCCATGCGGTCACTAGACACCGCGTGCGACGGCGGTCAAGGGGCGGGTCCCGCCCGCATTTTTCACCGTCAGCGTGTCCATTCGGCGTTCCTTTGTCTTCGGCACGCAAACAAGCCATTGCGGGCAGGATGCCCGCGCTCCCAGGGGAAAGCCGCATCGACGAAAAAATTATGGCGTAGCGATTTGGGTTCCGGGTTTGAACCCAGAACTCAAAACCCAAAACCCAGAACGGTAAGCGGCCGTCGCGGCCGCTTACGGATCGACGTCGTATACCTCGACGATGCCGATGCCGGTCGCGCCACCCACGCCGCTCAGCTGCACGGTGTAGGCTCCCGGCGGCAGCATCACGAGCATCGCGGCGTCGCGGCTACCGTTGGCCAGCGGAAACGCACCGGCGGCGTTCGCCGCAGCCGCGATGATTCCGGCGTCGCTGCCCGAGGCCCAATCGTCGTTCGTCGCGATGGTCGCGCCTGATTCCTGGCTGACCAGCGTGAGTTGCGGGTTCGACAGCAATGAATTCGCCGGCAGCCCGAACGCCTGCAATGTCGGCCCGGCGCCACGGATGAGCAGCCGCCGCGAGGCCTCGCCATTCACCACGAAACCACCAATGAGGATGTTGTTCCCCGCGCCGACAACACCGCGGGTCGAAACGTTTTCGACCTTGGAGGCGGCCGGACCGCCCTGCGTCGCGTCGTACACTTCGATCAACACGACCCCCGACGAATTCGCATTCGGACCCTTGGCCTGCACGGTGTACGGGCCGGGCTGGAGGGTTACGAGGATGGCCGCATCGGCCGAGTTGTTGTTCAACGCAAAGGCACCCACGCGATTGGCCGCCTGCTGGATTTGCGCCGCGGTCGTGCCGGCCGCCTGCGTGCCCCAATTGTCATTGGTCGCGATCGGCGTCTGGCTCGTGCCGCGATAGAGTTCGAGCCTCGGATCGGCGAGGAATCCGCTCACGTTGAATGGCGCCGCACCGAGCCGCGGTCCGACCACGCGAACCAGAATCTGCCGCGTCTGGGTTGCATTCCCGGTGACGATGAACCCGCCAATCAGGACGTTCGCGTCCGCGCTCGTGACGCCACGGGTCGAGATGTTCGCCAGCTTCGTCGGCGTGCTCGTGAGCGTGAGCGTCGCCGGATCGCTGGTCGACGACGCGACATTGGATGTCACGACGGCGGTATACGTGCCGACCCGTGTCGCATCCACGTTCGTCAAACTCAGCAGCGAATCCGTCGCACCCGGAATTGGCGCGCCGTTCAACAGCCACTGGAACGCGAGCGGCGGAGCGCCGAGCGCCTCGACGCTGAACAGCGCGCCCGAACGCGCCGACACGACGAGCGAAGTCGGATTCTTCGTGATCGTGACGTAGCGGTAGGTGTAGAGGATGTCCTTCAGCGCGGCCTCAGCGATCGCCCGGGTGTCGCCGAGCAGCACGAGTTCCGCGATTCGCGCGGCAATCTCATCCGTCGTGGTGGCGAGCGGCGGCCGGTCAAGCTGGTAATAGAGGGCGGCGGCGCGTGCCTTCGCGAAAAGCGCGGTGTTGTTCGAATTCGTATTGGTGACGAATTCCGCCAGCGCGGCCGTCAGGCTGACCGAGTTGTAACCGCGGCCCAGTGTCGCGGAGAGCACGTTGTTCGAACGGAATTGCAGATCCTGCAAGTCGCTGGGCGGCGGCAGACCCGCATTCTGGTGCAGCACGGTGAGAAACGTCCGCGCCGGTATGACGCTCGCCGGATTGTTCAGCAGCCCCGCCGTTGGCACGTAGCCATACTTCGCGAAGTACTCGTTCGCATTGAGAATCGAATTGATGGCACTGGCCAAACCGCCGCCGCCCCGCGCCGTCGCCAGGAAGGTCGTGTAGTTCTGCGGCGTCGGCCACTGCCCCATGAGGACGTAATACGACGCGAGCAGATTGACCGGCACCAGGAAGCCGGGCTGGCCGATCAGCGACTCCACGAGATCCGCGCGGGTCATCGTCCCGGCGCCGAGTTGCGCGTCGAGATCGGCGAAGACGAGCGGGTTGATGGTGCTCGTGTTCGCAATATCCTGATACGTCTGCGAGATGAAGGCCGCGTCCTCCAGCACCGGGTTGTTGCGGCGGACATTCACCTGCACCGTCGGCGCGACCCTCGTGATGCCCGAATTGTCTGTCGTCACCGCCCAGATGTTGAACGTGCCCGACACGGTCGGCGTCCAGGTCACCTGGTAGTTCGTCGCGGAGTTCGTGGACGACGCGATGGCGGTCGCGTTCTGGAAATACTGGACGCTGCTGATCGTGCCGTCGGTGTCGCGGGCGTTGGCCGTCAACTGCACCTGCCGCCCGAAGGGGGCGTCCGTGGTCGATGGCGTGATCGTGATCGAGGGCGCGATGCTCGAAGCCGCCGTGACGCTGATGTTGGTGGTCGGCGATGCCGCCACATTGCCGGAGCTGTCACGCGCCCGGGCCACGACTTCGGCCGTGCCCGGCTGAATGCCGGCGAACGACGCCGTCAGACGCCAGGTGTTTCCCTGCGGATCCTTCACTGCCTGGCCGATGCTGTTTCGGTTGAGGAAGAATTCCACCTCCACGACCGAACCGTCGGAATCCGTCGCCGTGGCGGAGAAATCCGCCGTGGATGCCGTGGTGGCACTGGTTGGAACTCCGCCGGTCGAGCCACCCGTTGAGGTTGGCCGCGTCAGGGTCACGCTTGGCGCAATGCCCACGACGTTGCTCACGATCACGCGCCGGGTCACGCTGCTCGTCGTGCTGCCGCCGGCCGAATCGGTCGCGCGCGCGCCCACGGTGAACGTGTTGGCCTGGTTCGGGCTCCACACCGCGCGATACACATCGGTGGTGCCCACCCGCGTGCCGGTGGCGAGCGTCTGGCCGGTGTTGGTATTGATGAAGGCCACCGAGACGGTCTGGGCCACGTCGCGGTCGGACGCCCGCGCCTCGAGGAAGATCGGCGAATTGACCGTCGTCTGCGAGACCTCCTCGGACGGACGGACGAGCACGGCGGTTGGCGCGGTGTTGCCGGTCACGTTGAGCACCACGGGCGTCGACACGGTGGTGTTGCCGCTGTCGTCCGTGACCACCGCGTAAAGATTGAAGCGGCCGGCGGTGTTGGGCGTGAACTGGAGAATCGTGTTCGGCGCGGGATTGCCGACCGAGGTGAGCGGAGTCGTGCTGCCGTTGGCGAACAGCTGGAGAATCGTCACGATGCCATCCGGATCGCTGACGATCGCACCCAGCGCGAACGGCGTACCGGCGGTGACCGAAGCCCCGCCCCCGATGCCAATGGAGACGAGCTGAACCGAGGGAGGCAGGCTCAGCGACGGGACGACGTTGAGATTGAACGTCGGCGTGACGGTCTGGTTGCCGTTGCTGTCCTTGGCGATCGCATACAGCGGCAGCGTATACCGCGGATTGCCGGTGTTGGGATCGATAATGGGCGTCAGCGCCGAGAAGTTGAAATTCCCGAAATTGTACGGGAGCCGGTAGGTATTGGTGGCCTGCTCGCGGGCGGCCAGCCCAATGCTGGCATCGTTGATGAAAAACTCCACGCTGGTCGCGCTCGCCGAAGTGTTCGCGGTGAAATTGACGGTGGAGAGGCTCTGGATGGTTGCGTTGTTCGCCGGCGCAGTGATCGAGAGCGTGGGTGGCGTGCCGACGATATTGGCCACATTGATGTTGATCGGCGCGGAGGTCGCCGTGTTGGAATTCGTATCCGTCACCCGCGTGGTCAACACGTGCGTGCCCAGTAGTGCCGGATCTGGCGTCCACGCGAACGAGTATGTTCCCGCGGTCGTGTTTCCGCTGCTAGGCGTTGTTCGCACACCAACCTGAAGGCCATCAATCAGGAACTCGACCAGAAGGATCGTCGAACCCGTACCGCCAGTTGCCGCCGCGCTGATTGTAAGTGGAACACTAGGTGTCACACGAACAGCAGTGTTCGCTGAATCGGTTCGCGGACTTGTTATGGCAATTGTCGGAACTCCGAATGCGGCGCTGACTGTAACGGCGTTTGACACCGCTGTATTGCCCCGGTCATCCGTGGCGATGGCGTCAAAAACATACGACCCTGGCGCGTTCGGGGTGAACGTCGTCGTATAGGGAGGGTTCGTGATCGGATTACCCACCACGGTCCCGTTTTGGTAAAACTGCACCGACGAAATCGTCCCGCCCGAGGCAATCGCAGTTGCCGCCAGGGTTAATGCCGTATTCGGCACGACCGTGGAATTGTTTGTCGGAGTAACAACGGTCGCGGTTGGCGGGGAACCGACCGCTGAGATCACGTTCACCAGCTGAGATACGTCACGCACCGCCCCAGCATTGTCCGTGACACGAACCGAAAGCAGATGCGAGCCAACGGTCTCGGGTGCCGTGTAGCGGAAGTTGTAAGGAACGGTCGTGTCCTCGGCTATTTTTCCCCCATCAACGAAGAATTCCACCCGGACAACGGCGCGACCTGGGGACGCGGTTGCGGTAACGAAAAGATTTCGGGTGGCTCCGGTCGGGAAGTTGGTGGCCGCAGCGCCCGCGCCCGGCGAGAGGGCCAATGCAACATTCGGCGGGCTGTTGTCCGTGACGTTTACCCCGACGGCAGGGGCGGCAACGGAATTGCCGTTATTGTCGGTCACGATGGCGCTCAGCGAGAACACGCCGGCGGCCGGGGGATTCCAGTTCTGCGTCCACACGCCGTTTACCAGCGAGGGTGTACCGGGCAGCGCCACGCCATTGGCAAACACCTGGACGCTCGCAATGGTACCGTCAGGATCCGATGCCGTGACCAAAATCGGCGTCACCGTGCCCAGCGGGATAAACGCGCCGGAATTCGGCGCCAGAATTCCAGCCGTTGGCGGCGTACCGGTGCCCGAAACCACCGTCAGGTTTATGGGAGTTGAACGGAATGATCCGCCACTGCGGTCAATCACAACCGCCTCCACGTTGTGGAGGCCGGCGGTATCCGGCACATTGAACAGGATCGTGTAAGGCGCCGAGCGACTCGTGCCGATCAACACGCCGTCGAAGAAGAACTGCACTTCGTCGACTGAGATGGTCGAGGCCACTGTGGCAGTCAGGAACCGTGGAGATCCGGCAACAACCGTTGTGCCGGAAGGAGCCATTGAAAGCGACACGCCCGCCGTCGGGATCACCGTGACCGAAACGGGGTCCGATGTGGCCGTATTGCCGAGCGAATCAGTTACCCTCGCCGTCACCGTGTAGACTCCGGCGGTTGTGGGAATCCAAGTGGTCGAATACGGCGCGGCAAAGGCCGTCGAACCCACGGCCGTGCCATTCACGAGAAATTGGACCTGGCTTACGGTGAAGCCACTACTGGCCACTGGCGCCGCCGTAATCGTAACATTGCTCCCCGCCATCACGCTTGTCCCTGATAACGGCGCAACGACCGTTACGGAGGGTCCCGCGCCGGTGACGTTCACGTGGACGACATTGGATGTATTGGTGAAGCCGGCCGAATCCGTAACGCGGGTCGTCAAGTCGACCGGCCCGGTCGTGGAAAACGTCCATAAGAGCGTGTAGGGCGCTACTCCGGAGAAGCCCAGGGAAACGTCATTCGCCAGAAATTCCACCTGCGTGACTGTGGCGCCCGCGCTCGGCGAGGCGTTGGCGACAATGTTAAATTGCCGGATGCCAACTGGTAGATTGGCGTTGTTCGTTGGCGAAGTGATCGTGGTGGTCGGCAGTGCGATGGCGGTGACGTTCACGACGGAAGATGTAGTCAAATTGCCACTGCTGTCGGTCGCCTTTGCGGTCAGGTTGAAATTCCCCGCCGAGGGAGGTGTCCACGTCACGGCGTACGGCGCCGAAGTATCGCTTCCGATAATGGTCGTGCCCGCGAAAAACTGTATCTGGGCGACGGTTGCACCCACACCCGCCGTTGCCGTGGCACTGACCGTCACCGGCGAGCCCACAGTGACCACGGTGCCAATGGCGGGTGAGGTGATGCTGACGGTGGAGTCGGCAGTGACGTTTACTGATATGGCAGGAGAAGTGTTGGTGAAGCCCGCGGAATCGGTTACACGGGTCGTGAGAACCACAGGCCCGACCGCCGCAGGCGTCCACAACACGCTGTAGGGCGCCGCCGCAACGACTCCCAATGAGGTGGCGTCGGCAAAGAATTCGACCTGTGCCACCGTGGCGCCCGCGCTTGGCGAGGCACTCGCTGTCAAGGTCGCCGCGGTGCCGACAGGGAGGCTGGCGTTATTGGCAGGCGAAGTGATCGCGGTAGTCGGCAGCGCGATGGCGGTGACTGCCACGACGGAGGACGTGGTCAAATTGCCACTGCTGTCGGTGACCCTTGCGGTCAGGTTGAAATTCCCCGCCGAGGGAGGTGTCCACGTCACGGCGTACGGCGCCGAAGTATCGCTTCCGATAATGGTTGTGCCCGCGAGAAACTGAACCTGGGCGACGGTCGCGCCCGCACCGGCCGTGGCCGTGGCACTGACTGTCACCGGCGAACCGGCGGTGACCACGGCGCCAATGGCTGGCGAGGTGATGCTGACAGTGGGTGCTGCAACCGAAGCAACGGTAACCGACGCCGGGGACGACATGGCGGTCGCGCCGTTCGAATCCGTGACCTGCGCCGTAAGGGTGTTCGTCCCGACCTGACTGGGGGTCCACGAAACCGAGTAGGGTTCGGACGTTGCCGGCGCTCCGATCGCAACGCCGTTGGCGAAGAACACGACCTGAACAACCGTCGCCCCGGAACTGGCGCTTGCGGTGGCCGTGAGCGTGACTGCGGTGCCGATCGAGCCGGTCGACGGCGGCGACGTCAGACTTACCGTGGGCAACGTCCCCACGGCTGTAACCGTGATCGGCGCGGAAAGGACGATGTTTCCCTTGTCGTCGACGGTCTGCGCGCGCAGCGAGTACGGTTTGGCGGGGCCTGGCGTCCAATTGAAGGTGTACGGAGCCGTGAGATCGGAGCCCACCGGGTCCCCATCAACATAAAAGGTCACACCGCCGCCGGTCGACGCGGGAATGAATCCGTCACTATCACTCGCGGTCGCGGTGAGCGTCACGGCCGAACCCGTCGCGACAAACGAACCGGCCAATGGTGCGGTCAAAGTCACGGTGGGCGGCGCGCCGACCGCGGCGGCAACATTGATGGTCGCCGTTGTCGAGTCCACGGTCGTGGTGCCGTCACTGGCCACCGCCCGTGCGAAAAAGCTGTGTGGTCCGGTCGCGGCCGCAACCGTATAAGCCACATTGTAGGGAATAGTGGATACGGAACCGCCCGGAATCAAAACCCCATCGAGGTAGTAGTCGACCCGGCTTACGATATTTCCGGCGATCGACGCCGAAGCACGAAGGAAAATTTGCGAGCCTTGCGGGATGGTTGCCCCATTAATGGGTGCAAGCAGCGTGACCGCGGTACCCGTCGGCGCTGAAACGGTGACGATGGAAGTCGAGGAAGTGACCGTGATTCCCGCCGAGTCGGTGACTTGGGCGGTGATCGAATTCGCCCCCACCTGCGTCGGTGTCCACGTCACGCTGTACGGCGCGGTGGTCACGGGTGCGCCAATCGCGACGCCATTGGCGAAAAAGGCAACCTGGGTCACGGTCGCCCCTGGGCTTGCACTCGCGGTTGCGGTGATCGACGTCGGTGTCCCCGTCGTGGCCGTGGCCGGTGCCGTGACCGTGATGGTCGGCAGCGCCGCGACGGCGTTGACACTCACAGGAGCGGACTGGCCCACGTTCTCCCGGTCATCCACGGCTTGGGCGACAAGTGAGTAGGTCTTCGCGACCGTTGGTGTCCACGAAATCGAATACGGCGAAGTGAGGTCGGTGCCGATCGGATCGCCGTCGGCAAAGAAGGTGACGCCGCCACCCGCGGTGTTGGGGATGAACCCGTCGCCATCCGTCGCCGTGGCCGTCAAAGCGACCGCCGTGCTGGTCGCGACAAACGAGCCGGCCGCCGGCGAAGTCAGCGTGACGACGGGACGGGTGCCAACTGCGGTGACGACCGACAGATTGATCGTCGGAGAGTCAAAGGTGGTGATGCCATCGCTGGCGGTGGCACGTACGAGCAGCGTGTGCGCCCCTACGCTTGCGGTCGCGGAATATGAGACATTGTAGGGCGCCTGCGTCGCGGTGCCGATCAAGGTATTGGCGCCGCTCGGATCGAGAATGAAGTCGACCTTTGACACCACCCCGTCGCTCATCGCCGTACTTGAGCGCAGGAATATCTGCGAGTCTTGAGGGAATGCCGAATTGCTCGAGGGACTGATAATGCTCGCCGTGCGAACAGCGGACACCGCGACCGTGGCCGTGGCCGAGGTAAGCGCGTTGTTCGTGGCAGAACTCGAATCGGTCGCGGTCGCCGTCAGCGTGAAAGTGCCGGGGGCCGTGGGAGTCCACGTAACCGAATAGAACCCACCCGAGGGGGTCGTAGCCACACCGACGGACACACCGTTGACCCGGAAGTCCACCTGGGTGATGAAATTAGTCCCGCCACTGGGAGTCGCCGTGGCGGTGATGGTCACCGAATTCGATGGCGAGGAGAGTGCGCCAAGGTTTGTCCCGTTGGCGGGCGCGGTGATCGCCACACTGGTCGGCGGCGCGGCGACAGCCTCCGGCAGGGCGAAGACCGCCGTGAGAAACGCGGCGATCGACGAGATTCGTCGAAGAAGGATATTCATGTCTGGCGTCGTGACGGCATCACCGTGTCCCGGCGCGCGTGCGCGGTTCCGCGCTGGCCGGAGTCACGATGGTTGGATTTTGGAAAAGGGAGTTGGCGGGCGTGCTGTGGAGCGACTGCTTTTTCGGCGAGCCACCCGGGCTGACGAGGTTCGCTGTGACAAAGATCAGCAAGTTTCGTTTCTGCGCGCTTTCACCCTTCGACTGGAACAGCCGCCCCAGGAGCGGGATGTCACCGAAAAATGGCACCTTGTCGTTCACCTTTTTCACCTCTTCGCGGGTGAGTCCGCCCATGACGAGCGTGGCGCCGTCCCAGATCGTCACCTTGGTCGTCACCTCGCGGACGGAGAAGATCGGCTGGTAGAAGCCCGGTGGCACGGTGACCTGCACGCCCGAGGAGATGGCGATGCTGGGCCCGCCGTATTCAACAAACCCCTCGAACTCGGTTACCTTCGGATTGAGGTCGAGGCTGATGCTGTAGTCGTCCTCCTCGACCGTGGGCGTGACCTTCATTTCCACGCCGACATTGCGGGTGGTGAATTCCTGCGGCGTGCCCGACGTGATGGTGACGCCGGCGGCGCTGATCGCATTGCTGCCGGTGGCGGCGGTACCGGAACCGACCTGGCTCTGGATTTCGCCATAGCTTTGTGGATACCGAAGTTCCTGCGCGACCACGATGGTGGCCGGATTGCCGGACAGCACCGTCACCTTGGGCGAGCTCAGCAGGTCGGTGCCCTGCTTTTGCGACAGCGCGCGGACGACGGCGTTGACGTCGAACTCACCGACGAAGCCGGTGATGTTCGCGAGGGCGTTGGCCGTGGCGGCGAGTTGCACCGCGCCGGGCAGCTGCGTGGGCGCGACCGGGATCTTGATCGTGTTGGCCGCGTTGCTGATGTCTGAAATGTTGATCGCGTTCTGGTTGGACGTGGTCGGGAACGCATTGCTGAGCGAACGGGTGGCGCTGCCGATCGGCCCCTTCGCCGCATCGGTGTTGCCGCTCGAATAGATCTCGCGCGGAACGAAAATCTGGCGGCCGTTCGCGTCGAGCACGGGCGCGCCGGTCGTCGGGTTGATCTGCGGCACGCCGCGGCGGGAGAGGTTCCACTGCACGCCGAGTTCCTCGAGCGCGCCCTCCTGCACTTCCATGAACTTCGACTCGATCTCGACCTGCCGCACGTCGTTGTAGCGTGAAAGGATGTTCCGGATACGCTCCAGGTTGCGCGGCGTCTGGGTGACGATGATCGCGGAGCCGTCGTAGGCGAGGCTGCTGCCGGTGACGCCCTCGAAGGTGACACCGGCCTGCTGAAGAAACGCGCGCATCGACATTGCCTCGCCGACCGAGGAAACCAGCTCGGGCGTCCCGTCGGCGCCGCTCTGACCCGGCGTGCCGCCGGCGGTCAAGCCGCCGAGCCCGGTCATGCGCAACACCGTCGCGCGGGTGACGGGAAAGAACTGGGTATCCAGGTTCGTCGTCTCGCCGCCCGGGCGGACGACAACGGCATCCGCCTGCACCTCATACTGGTAGCCGACCGCCTCGGTGACGAAATCGAGGACCCGCTTCAACGTGGCGTTGCGCAGCGTGATCGTGACCGTCGGGTTCTTGTTGGTCGGATCGAGCAGGACGATGTTGGCGCCCTTCACGCCGGTGGCCGACGTGCTGTCGAATTCCTCGGAGGCGGCGCTCAGCGCCGCGACGACCTGGCCGATTTCAGCCCGCGTGAAACTCACGCTGGGCAGGATGATTTCATTCAGCTTCCGCTGGATCGGCGCGACGGCCGCGGCCTGGCTCGTCTCGCGGGCGCGCTCGTCGTAGATGCCCGGGCGCTGCCAGCTCTTGGCCACTTCCTCGAGCAACTGCGCGCGCGTCTTTTCGCGGTTGAGCGCACCGCTCTCGGTTTTCTCCTGCGCGATCCGGAAGAGGAAGCCCTTGGCAACCGTGTTGTCCGGCTCCCGCGCCTCGACGGCGCGAAATGTTTCCTGCGCGCCATCGATGTCGCCGGCGACGTATTGCGCGCGGCCCTTGGCGATCAGCCGCTCGGATTCGGCCCGCTCGGCGGTGAATTGGGGATCGGCGGCCGCGGCCGCGGTCGAGCGCGTCTCGACCCGGGTGATTTCGCGTTCGAGCGAGGCGGACCGCGAGTTCGCCCCGGCGATTTGGGCATGGGCCGCGAGCGCGGCGCGGGCGCCGTCGACATCGCCGCGGCGCAACGCCGCCTGCGCGCGATCGAGCTGCGCCGATGCCTTTTCGCGATTCAAATCCGCGATCAGTTTTTCCGTCATCGGGTTCGCCGGCAACGCCGCGAGCGCG
The DNA here is from genome assembly GCA_030648295.1 of Opitutaceae bacterium. GTDB lineage: Bacteria > Verrucomicrobiota > Verrucomicrobiia > Opitutales > Opitutaceae > ER46. The sequence continues at coordinate 22,782 of JAUSID010000039.1, forward strand.
GCATCGATCACCGCAATGGCATCGTCGGGGCGTCCGGCGCGGACATGCGCGCGAGCGGTCGCGAGCTGGCTCTGCGCATTGGCGATGATGCTTGAAAGCCGGCCGGCTTCGGCGCGCGCCATGGCCTCGGCTTCCTGCTCAGGCGTCGGCGTGGCCGGCACGGAACCCGGCTCGGGGATGCGAACGTCAATCATCGGCGGAGCCGACGGGGCCGGAGACGAAGTGACGGTGGCGGCGGGCGCGGGAGCCGGGGCGGCCACGGTCGGGGTCACGGGCGCGGTTCGCCGTGACGACGCGGCCTGTTCGGCGGCTCGTTGTTGGGACACGGCATTTTGTTGGGCGGCAGCCTGGGCTTCGATCTCGGAACGCAGCCGCTGGACCACGGGATCGTTGGGCGAAATCGCGACGAGTTGGCCGAGCGCCTTTTGCGCGCCCGCCAAATCCCCGGCGTCGCGTGCGCGCAGCGCCTCGGACATCAGCCGAATTTTCACGTCGGTCTGGCCTTGCGCGAGCGCATGGCGGGCCGGCACGGCCAGTGCCGCGAGGGCAACGGCCAGCAGCACGAGCAGCGACTTGGGGAGGGGGCGAGTTTTCATTGCAGGGAAGTTGAGCACGGAAAGTGGAGTCGGTCTTGCACCGCAGTTGGATAGGGCGGCCGGATCAGTTGGGCGATGGCAGGTTCGGATGAGCGCCGGCCGGCTTCATGCGCGCCGGTGAAAAAGGCGATGCGCTCATGAGCGATTCTCGGCCGGTGGCGGCAGTTCGGTTTCGTCCGGCTCGCGCGGATTCAGGGTGCGACGATCCGGCTGGCTGAGGTTTGGGCTCTCCTTGATCACGTCGATTGCCGGCGGCGTAAGCTGCACCGTGTCGATCTGGAACGTGGCCTCACCCATCTTGAACGTATCGCCGGGCCGCACTTCGCGCGTCGTCGTCTCGCCCGGCGCGGCGATGAACGCCGAAACCGTGCCGGTGAACTTTCGCTCCCGGTGCGTCAGGACCACCTCGCGTTTCGTTTTTTCGTCGAACACGACGGCGGTCGCGACGCGCTGGCGGCTCGTCGCGCCCTCGCCCACCGCGACGGGCTGCGGCTTCACCTCGAGGCTCTTGATCGAAACCGCGAGGTTCGGCATCCGGCGGCCCGGCCCGGCCAGGAAGGTCTCGCCACTCAGCAGGTTTTCGAACGTGCCGAGGAATCTGCCCTCATCGCCGAAATAGCCGATCAGCTGGAGCCGGAAGGGTTCGGGGCGCACGGCGACCAGTTCGATCCCGAACTCCTCCTCCTCCTCCTCCGCCAGGCTGGACGGCGGCCGCACGGTGAACTGCTTCGAGCGTGCGTTGTAGTAGATCTCCGGCGGTGTGAACGCGTCGAAAACCCATTCCCGGCCGCGCGACTGCGGGCCCGGCGTCGCCCACGTGTCCGTCTTCACCGGTGCCGGGGAGGTCACGCCCATGACATACCTGGCGTCGGCGAGCTGCACCGCGGCGACCGCCGGAGGCGGCGCGCTCGACTTGCGCCAGGCCAGGGACCCGAAAACGGCGGCGGACGCCGCGACGGCCACGGTGGCAATGCCGATGAGAACCTTGTCGCTGGAACGAACAAGCATGGTTCAGGAGCCGGGCGGCGCCGGTTCGGCCGAAGCCTCACCGGAATTCGCCGCGGCGGAAACGAGGTCGATGTACTCGACGGTGACGGTAAATTTCGACCACGGCCGCGCCACGATCGGCGCGATGTTCAGGGTGCGGGTGGCAGTCTTTTTTGGCGCCGGCGCGGCGGCGGACGCCTTGTTCCCGTTTTCCGTGCGGCCGGCCGCGGTGGCACCGGGTTCAATCGAGAGCACGACGGATGGCGCGTCAGCAGCGGGTTCGGCGGGCGCCGCGGCCGGCTCCTCGGCCGCGACCGCGGTCTCCTCCGTCGTCGCCGTGTCGACTTCGACTTCGCGGACCACCACGGGAAGATCAAACTGCGCGAGGCGGTTTACGAAATTTCGCAGTGCGGCGGTCTGGCCGGTGAACACCACCTGGTAGGCGAGTGTATCCACATATCCAGGCACCCGGGCGCTGGCCTGCGCATCGATGGCAAAAAAGTCCGGGCCCTCGGGCAATTCCGGCGGTTCGGCCGGTTCCGGCGGGGTGCCGCCTTCCGCCGCGGCCCGAATCGCCGCCATCCGATCCTCGCGCTCCTTTTTTGTAACCGGCGGCTCGCGTTTCACCGCGAGCAGGGCGCGCGGACGCGACTCGAGCAGCGCCTCCAATATATACTGCGCCACCTGGCGCTGCTGGAACACGGGCTCGATCCGCTCGCCATCGGGCCCTTCGTTGGCATACGCGGCAAAGCCAAAACGCACGGCCTCGGGATGGACGTCCACCTCGTTGCGGGCGGCGAGCTCACGCACCTTCTCCACAAACGTGGCCAGGTCGAAGTAGGCATCCGTTCGCGCCGACGGCACCTTCGCGCTCTTCAGTCGTTCGACCGCCGCTCCCTTTCCCTTCAGCTCGTTCTGCATCGTCGCCAGCGCGCGCATCGCGCGCTCGAGATCGGTTTCGACGGCG
>JAUSID010000113.1 GCA_030648295.1 Opitutaceae bacterium
CGATTGCGTCTTGGGCGAAGACTACCGGGGCCTGCAACTTCATGGAGAGCGCGGCAAGCTCCTGCATCGCGCCCTTGCGGATGATCCCTTTTCCTGCGGCAAGAACCGGAGACTTGGCCGTCATGAGCCGCTGCGCGAAGCGGTCAACGTCTTGCGGGTCGGGCTTGTGGATCACGGTGGGGATGGGCTTATAGACCGGGAGGACAGCGCGCTCCTCCTGCAAAATGTACTCGCTGTAATCCGAAACTCGCGGCAGTTCGACATGCACGGGTCCCGGACGCCCGCTGCGGGCGATGTGGAAGGCTTTGGCCATGACCTCCGGGATGTCCTCGATGCGCTCGATGCGGGCGCTCCACTTGGTGATGTGCTTGAACATCTGGTGGACGAAGGAAGGATCGTCCACGCCGTGGAAGGCCTCCAGACCGGCCTTCAGGGGCACGGCGCCGCCGATGTGGACCATCGGCGAAGCCGCGCCGTAGGCTTGCGCGACTCCGGCCATGGAGTTCAGTCCGCCGGGTCCGGCCGTGACGACGCACACCCCGGGCTTGCCCGTCAGGCGGCCGTAGGCGTCCGCCATGAGGGAAACATTCGGCTCCTGCTTGCAGGTGATGAATCGGATGGAGTTTACCCGGCTCAGTCCGTCGTAGATCGGGTGGATATGCGAGCCGGGAACGCTGTAGACCCTTTCGACGCCTTCCTCCCGGAGGGCCTCGGCCACCGCCTCGCCCGCGTGCATCGCCGAACGCTGAGAACTCATGAAATGCTCCTTGATGATAATGACGAAACCGAACGACAGTCCGGTTTCGCTCGACGCTTGGGGGTGAGGGATCGAGCGATGTTACATGGTTATGTAAAGCTCGATGGTAAAGGCTATCGATGCGTTAGATAAATAGAGGCGGAATCAAGCATTGTCAATGAAAATGGGTCTTCAGGAAGTCGTGTGGGTAAATTGAGAGTGTAAACATGGCTGGAAGTCTTATGGATATTGGCTTTCAGGTGTTTCGCGCGGCGCTCGAATTTGGCATCATATCTGGATGGCCAATTCAGCGAAGCGACAGCGGCGACTGTGGGACGCGTATGCGTTCCCTGGTTTTCGTCCGCAACCCACGGTGCGCGGTGTCTTTGGCGATCCGAAGGCACGCGTCATCACCCTTGTACGACGCTCAAAAAAAACATCTGCGGCTGCTGTGGTCGAGTCCAGTCGGGTTGGTACGACCGGCGCACGCGGCAGGTACGCGATCTGTCCTGCGGCGACATGCGCATCTACCTGGAGGTCGAGGTTCGGCGCATGCAGTGCCGAAGTTGCGCGCACGTGAAGCGCGAGCAGTTGGCGTTCCTGGCGGACAACCCCTTCTATACGAAGCGCTTCGCCCATTACGTCGGCCGGCGCTGCCGGCAGGCCACCATCAAGGATATTGCCCAGGAGCTCAACCTCGACTGGGATACGATCAAGACGCTGGAGAAGCAGTACATGCGCGCGCAACTCGCCCGCGCGGGCACGCCAGGACCCAAGGCCATCGGCATCGACGAGATCTCGATCCGCAAGGGCCACAACTACCGGATCGTCGTGAGCGACCTGATTCGCCGGCGTCCGATCTGGTTCGGGGGAGAGGACCGCAAGGAGGCGAGCATGATGCAATTCTACGACTGGTTGGGAGAGAAGAAGACCCGGGGCATCCGCCTGGCGGTGATGGACATGTGGAAGCCGTTTCGCAACGCAACCCTCGCGCGTGCGCCGCAGGCGGCGATCCTGTTCGACAAGTTTCACATCATTCGCCATCTGGGTGATGCGCTCGACGACGTGCGCAAGGCCGAGTACAGCCGACTCAGCGGCCAGGATCGAAGCTACATCAAGGGCCAGAAGTACACGCTGCTCTCGCGTCGCGAGAACCTCACGCTGAAGGGCCGGCAGGCGCTCAAGAAGGTGCTGACGGCGAACCAGCGCTTGAATACGGCGTACCTGCTCAGGGAGTCCTTCGGCCAGCTCTGGGACTACGAGCGCGAGGGATGGGCGCGGCGTTTCTTCGAAAACTGGCGGGCGAGCCTGAAGTGGCAGCGCCTCAAACCCTACGAGAAATTCGCTGAGATGATCGATCGGCATTGGGATGGGATCGCCGCCTATTGCAAGCCAGAGAACAAGGTATCGCTCGGATTCGTGGAGGGACTGAACAACAAGATCCGCGTCATCCAGCGACGCGCATACGGACTGCGCGACGAAGAATACCTGCGGCTGAAGGTTCTCACATGCATGCTGCCAGTGCTCTAAAATACTTCAAAATCACCCACTCGATTTCCTGAAGAGCCATGAAAATTACACCGACTCCAATTACACCGACTCCAATCTAAGGTATTATTTCTGCAGAGCATCATACGGAGGCTGAGCATGCGAATATTCCTCGTTCTCGCGCTCGGGCTGACGGCCTGGACTCAATATTCCATTGCCCAGCCCTATCCGACCCGCCCGATTCGCGTGGTGGTGGGATTCGCCCCGGGTGGGGGACCGGACATCGTAGCCCGGCTCGTCTCCGATCCGCTTGGCGCGCGCCTCGGGCAGTCGGTCGTGGTGGACAACCGCGCGGGCGCGAACGGCATCATCGGCGCGGAGATCGTCTCGAAAGCGAGCCCCGACGGCTACACTGTGCTGGTCACTTCCGCGTCGTTCGCCATCAATCCGAGCATCTACCGCAAGCTGCCGTTCCATGCCGTGAACGATTTCACGCCGGTGACGAACCTCGCCAGCGGCGGCGGGCTGTTCCTGGCGGTGAATCCTTCGCTGCCGGTAAAGACACTCGCGGAGCTGGTCGCCTACGGCAAGAAGCCCGGCGTCAGTCTCGCCTACGGCTCCGCCGGGCGAGGCAACGCGACGCATCTATGTGCGGCGCTGCTCAACCTGCGCGCGGGGCTCGACATGGTGCATGTGCCGTACAAAAGCGCCGGCCTCGGCGCGACGGCGCTGATGGGGAACGAAGTCCAGGTCATGTGCGTGACGGCCTCATCGAGCCTGCAATACATCAAGGCCGGGCGCATGCGCGTCATTGCCTACAATAATCCGACCCGCGCCGCCATCCTTCCTGACGTGCCGACCCTGGCCGAAGGCGGCGTGCCGGGCACCGTGATCGACGGCAGCTGGTACGGCATGCTAGCGCCGCCGCACACACCTGCCGCCATCGTCGCCAAGCTGCTCGCGGAGGTGCGCAGCGCCATCAACGACCCGCGCGTGCGCGAGAAGCTCGCCGCCACCGGGCTCGAACCCGACGGCCGGGCGCCCGCGGAATTCAAGGCATTTCTGGAGAACGCGATCAAGCGCAACGCGGAAGCCGTGCGCGCGGCGGGCATCGAGCCGCAGTAGCTTCGATTCATTGCGGGATGTATCCGACGACTTCAGCCGGATCGCGGCGCGTCGCGGCGAGCATTTTACTCACACGCGCTTCGGTCGGAGTCACCACCGGCAGCCCGTCCGACCACTCATTTTCCAGAAAAAACTCGAACTCGTCGACTCCGCGTTTGCCTTTCCGAATCAGCCCCCGGGTACTATGCCTGAGGCGATGCCAAGAACAGACGCCCATTTCCTGCCGATCGCCCCGGGCGAAAAGCGGGACTCGACATAAGCCTGCCCAAGAACTACGCGCTGTGCCGCTGGCACGGGATTGGCTTGGACCCAGCGGATTCCCTCGGCAAAGT
>JAUSID010000058.1 GCA_030648295.1 Opitutaceae bacterium
TCGGGTTCATGCGGGCTAAAAGCAAGACCGCTCCGCGGTCTTGCCCTTAGCCGGGAAATCAATTGCGCGTTCGCTGGCCACCCAACCTCCGAACACGCTGTCGGCTCGCGGCAGAGGAGAGTGTGAAATTTCCCGGCTAGCGCCTCGCCATTGCTTCGCCCTTTCCGCTTTGCTCCGTACCCTTTCCGCTTTGCTCCGTGCCCTTTGCCCTTTGCGAGAACCGCCCTGTTCGTGACGGGTGGCATCCTCCACTGCGGATTCGGCAGATCCACCGATGGCATAACAACCAATCGCAGTTTGCGGCAGTAATCAGGGCGCTGGTTTGATTTTGCCGGTTACCGCCAGCACTTCCTCGATCGCGGCAAGTAGCACGGGGAGAGCGAATGGTTTCTGGAGCGTGCGGTTGGCGCCGAACGCGCCCGCGAGCTTCAGATAAAGTGCGGGATCGCGCGCGCTCCCGCCAGACATCGCGATGATGCCGAGAGCGGGATAATCGCGGCGCAATTCCGCGACGGTGGCGAGACCCTCCTGGTCGGGCATCACGATGTCGGTGATCACGAGATCCGTGGGTTGGGCGCGAAACAGTTTCACGCCCTTTTCGCCGTTGGCGGCCTGCGTGACGGGATAACCGCGTTCGATGAGCGCGGCTGCGACGACTTCGCGAAACAGGTCGTCGTCTTCGATGAGGAGGATGGAGGGCATCACGATTCAGGGTTTCTTGGCTGGATGAAGCAGCCGGTGCACGACCGCCAGCAGATCGTCGGCGGTGAAAGGCTTGAGGAGAAACGCGTGCGCCAGTTGCTTCATCACCGGTATCCCGGAGACGTCGGTCTCAGCGCGGGACAATCCGCTCATGGCGAGGAGCTGGATGTCGGGGCAAAGCTGCAACAGCGCGCGGGCCAGCGCCACGCCGCCGAGACGGGGCATGTCGACATCGGTAATCACAAGGGAAATTTCGGAGCGACGCGTGGTGAAGTGCGCTATCGCCTCCACGCCATCCGCGCAGCTCACCACGCGATAGCCACGCTGCCGGAGAATGGCGGAGATGAAGTCGCGGATCGCGGCATCGTCGTCCACCAGGAGGATGAGCTCGCCGTGGCCATCAGGGTTGTCGGCCGGTGCGGCGCTGCCTGACCGGGGTGACTCGTTTTCGACGGCAGGGAAAAACACGCGGAACGTGGTGCCGCGGCCGACTTCCGTCTGCAATTCGACGAAGCCCTTGTGGCCGGCAACGATGCCGTACACGGTGGAAAGCCCCAGCCCGGTGCCCTTGCCCACGCCCTTGGTGGTAAAGAACGGCGTCCAGATGCTCTCCAAAATCTCGGGGGAGATGCCCGTGCCCGTGTCGGTGACTTCGAACACCAGCCAGTCCCCGGGCCGGGCGCCGGGAATCGCTTCCGCCTCCACCGCATTGAGCCGGCGATTGGCCGCGGTGAGGTGCAGCGTGCCACCCTGCGGCATGGCGTCGCGGGCGTTCACGCAAAGATTCATGAGCACCTGGTGAATCTGCGTGGCGCTGCCCTGCACCGGCCAGAGGTCGGACGGAATTTGGTGCTCCAGCTGGATGGATTTGGGAAACGTTTCCTCGATGACGCTGACGATGTCTCGCGCGAGGTGTTTCACCTGCGTGGGCTGAAACTCGCCCGTGGTGCTGTGCGCAAATCCGAGGATCTGCCTCACCAGCCCGGCCCCGCGCTCGGCGCTCTTTTCGAGCGTATCGAGGATTTTCAAGTCGCGCGGATCTTTCAGGCTGTCGCGCAGCATTGGGGCGGCAAACATGATCGGGGCGAGCACGTTGTTGAGATCGTGGGCGATGCCCGCCGCGAGCATGCCGATGCTTTCCAGCCGCTGCGCGTGGAGGAATTTTCCCTCGATCAGTTTTTTCTCGGTGATATCGGCCGCGAGCACCAGCCGCGCCTTGCGTCCTTCGAACATGAGCGGGCCGGAGATGATCTCCACGTGGAAGATCGTCCCATCCTTCCGCCGGTGGCGATACTCGCCGGAACTCCGGCCGCCCACGGTCTGCACGTGCGCGACGGACTGGAGGAGCGCGGGAATGTCTTCTTTCGGCCGAATCCGCTCGATCGTCATGCCCAGAAATTCATCGCGGGAGTAACCGTAGGCCCGGACAGCGGATTCGTTGACCGCCAGAAACCCGAGAGTTTCGAGATCGTAGAGCCACATCGGAAGCGGATTGTGCTCGAAGAGCTGGCGGTAGCGCTCCTCGCTCTGCCGCAACGCCTCCTCCACCTGCTTGCGCTCGGTGACGTCGCGGCCGATGCCCTGCACTTCGATGCGGCCGCCGCTGAGCTCGCTGGAGAAGCCAGTGAACTCGACGTCGCGGTGTCCGCCCGCGGCCGTCCCCACGCGCAGCTCGAAGGTCGGCGCGCTCTCCCCGCGCAGCACCAATTGGAACAGCTCGCCGGCGCGGGGCTGGTCGTCCAGATGGATGAGCTCTTGAAACGGCCGCCCGAGCCATTGGGCCGGCGGCCAGCCGGTGATCGTTTCGAACGCGTGGTTGAGCGACGTGATGGCGCCCGTCGGCGCGAGCGCAAAAATGACGTCGCGTGCGCGCTCGAAAAGCAGGCGGTATCGTTCCTCGCTCTGCCGCAGCGCCTCTTCGGCGTGCTTGCGCTCGGAAAGATCCTGCTTGATCGCGATGAAGTGGGTGATCTCGCCGGCGGCATCGCGCACCGGCGTGATGGTCTGCTCCTCGGGATAAAAACTGCCGTCCCTGCGGCGGTTCACCAACTGGCCCTGCCACGTCCGCCCGGACAGAATCGTTTCCCACAGGTTTTGATAAACCGCGCGCTCCTCTTGGCCCGATTTGACCAAGTCCCGCGAGTTTTTGCCGACGGCCTCCGCGAGAGTGTAGCCGGTCAGGGCGGTGAAAGCCGGGTTGACCCAAACGATGGTGCCGTCGCGATTGGCGATGAGGATGGCGTTAGCCGCGGCGCTCAGGGCCGCGCTTGGCAAGCGCAGCGCCTCGATTTGCGCCATGAGTTCCGTGCTCCTCTCTTCCAGCTTGTTCACCAGCCGCTCGCTGTATTCCTTGAGCACCCCGACTTCCCCCAGCACCTCCGCGCGCGGCGCGGCGCGGGGCTGGGCGATGACTTCGTGCAACGCGGCAACGAGGGTTTCGACGGAGGCGGGCTTCTTGAGGTATTTGTCCGCGCCCACGTCCAGCGCCAGCTTCTCATCGCTCGGCGAGGTGTAGATGGACGTGTAGAAGATGACGGGCAGGTCGTGCAGGCGCGCGTGCTTGCGGATTTCGTAGCAGAGACGGTAGCCGTCCATCCGCGGCATGAGGATGTCGGAGATTACCACGTCCACGCGCTGACGCTCCAGCAGAGCGAGCGCGTCCACGCCGTCATGGGCCTCGAAGGCCGCGTGGCCTTCGGGCTCCAGTTGGGCGCGGAGCAGCTTCAGGTCGGTGGGTTGGTCGTCAACGATGAGGAGGTTCATGGGCTTCATTCTTTGTCCGGCTAGTTGACCGCGTCGCCTCCTGCGGCGACGGCGGTGAGTTGGCCGGACAATTCACGAGTGTCGATCGGCTTCAGCAGGTAGGCATCGCACCCGGCAGCCAGGGCGGCGGCCTTCGGATATTGTTCGGGATAGCAGGTGACAGCAACGACGTGGATGTCGCGCGTGTCGGGGTCGGCCTTGAGCTTGCGGGCCAGCGCGAGGCCATCCATGCCCGGCAGGTCGAGGTCGAGGAGGATGAGTCGCGGGCGGTCTTCTTGGATGGCGGCGAAGGCCTGCTCGGCAGTCTCGACCGCACTGACATCGTGGCCGGCGGTGCGCAGGACGAGATCCGCGAGCTTGAGATCCACCGCGTGGTCTTCGATGATGAGGATTTTCAGGCGGCGGCTCCGTGATTGACCGCTGGCGCGAGCCAGAAACCCGGCCACCTGGTCGGGCAGCTTGCGCGTGTCAATCGGCTTGGTGATGTAGCCGTCGCAACCGGCATCGAGCGCCTTCTGGTCGTCGCCTTTCATGGCGAAGGCCGTGAGCGCGACAATGCGGATGCCGCGTGTGCGCTCCCCGGC
>JAUSID010000068.1 GCA_030648295.1 Opitutaceae bacterium
GCATTCCAAATTGGATCGAAGGGTTTTCCTCTGTGAACCCTGGTCGCCTTCGGCGCCGCCATAGGCGGGTAAACCCTGGTCGCCTTCGGCGCCGCCATAGGCGGGTAAACTCTGTGTCGGAGCTCTGTGCGCTCTGTGACCCAAAGGGTTTTTTCATTCAGCCTGTGAAATGTCCGGGCCAGTGCTCTAGCGCGGCTGGCGCCGCAACCGAAAGGACCAAGCGCTTCTGGGTTGGCCGCTACGCGACGCGCACCGGGATCTTGAGGATCCGGGCCATCGTTGCGCCGAACGATTTCTGGCGGACCGGCTCCGGCACGCCGCACGCGTCGAACAGTTCCTCGTAGCGGCCGAGCATGTTCTCGAGTCCCATGCCCTTTTCCTCCTGGCCCGGCTGCTCGTCGGTGCCGAAGAGGATCTTCTCGAACGCGTGCACCGCCTGCGGCGAGCTGTGGTTCGTCGGCCCTTCCCACCAGAGGTAGTCCTTGAACTGCTTCAGGTTTCTCTCGGTCTTAATCAGCGTCGAGCCGGTGACGTCCCAATACACCTTTGGCCGCAGCCGCGCGACCTCCGCCGCCTCCGTGTACCACGGGTTGCCGAGATGCGCGCCGAGGATGTGGAGCTCGGGAAATTTCACCGAGATTGTGTGGATGAAGCTCGGCCGCATCCGCGCCATCCCGGCCGTCGTGATCCCGGTATGGAAGAGCGCCATCATGGCGTGCTTCTCGATGCGCTCGTAGATCGGGAAGTAGCGCTCGTCATCCCAGTCGAATTTCGGCGAATGCAGCTTGATCCCGCGGGCGCCGTTTTTGGCGAAGTGCTCCACTTCGGCGGCGGCACCCCCGGCATCGGGATTGATCCGGCCGTAGGGGATCACGACGTCGGGGAATTTCTTCGCGCCCTCCAGGATCGCGGGAAATTCGCGCAGCCAGCCGTTGACGCACGCCATGGCGTTATGCTTCCGGTACGTCGGCACGAGCCAGTCGAAGTAGCGCGCATCCGGACTGAAGTGCTGGTGCGCGTCGATCACGAATCGCCGCGGAAAACTACGGCGTGGCCGCGGCGCCTGGCCGAGCGCGGCGGCCGGGCCGAGTGTGGTAATGGCGGCCGCCGCCGCGGCAGCTTGCAGGAACTCACGACGCGAGACAGGGCAGGAAGGCATGATGAAAAAATGCGGGTTAGGTCAAACCCGGCGCGGTTCGCCCGGCAACGTTATTGTCGATGCCGCTCTCCATGTTCACCTATCGCACCGCGGCCATCTCGAAACTCGAAACGGCGCAGGTTTGGCGCTTTCCGCTACAAGTTGCCTTCGACGGAGGGCCCGGAATAGTCGGGCGCATGAGCTCCCCGGAAAATGCGCTCAGGATCGTTGGACTCGGATTGCTGATCAGCGCGGTCGCGACGCTGGCAGCGGAAAAGAAGGCGGCGACTCGCGGATTCCCGGCCACGCGCGCGGAAAAGGCGAGTTTCTCGCGGCCCGACGATGGCGCGACCGCCGATCTGTCGCCGCCGGGGTTTTCCTGGTGGCGGGCGGCACCGCGCGGTCAGGCCACGTACCGACTCAAGGTGATCGATGAGCGCGGCCGGGTGGCGTATGAATCGCTGCGGTTGGACGACCCTGTTCATGTGCCGGACAAAGTGCTGCCAGCCGGCAGCTACACCTGGACGGTCGAAGCGCTCGATGCGGGTGGAAAGACCTTCGACACCTTCGGCCCGCGGCATTTTTCCATCGCGGCCGGCGCGATCGCGCAGCCGTGGGTGCCGGTGAAGGAACTGTTGGCGCGGGTCGAGCCGGCTCATCCGCGGATTCTTTTTCCACGGGCAAAGCTCGCGGAGATTCGGGCCACGTTCACGACCACCCGGCGCGAGGCGTTTGCCGCGTTGCAGCGGCAGGCTGACTCTGCGCTGAAACTCGATGTGCCGCCGGAGCCGGATTACGACAAGCTGCCGACGCGCGCCGAGCAGCGTCTGGGATATCACAAGTCATTCGGCGAGATGCGGCGCTATCACACGAGTGGAATGCCGAGCCTCGCCCTGATGTATGCGCTTTCGGGCGAGAGAAAATATGGCGAGCACGCGAAGGCTCTGCTGCTGGGCGCGACCGCGTGGGACCCGGAGGGGATTTCGTCCATCATGTCGTCCTTCGGCGATGAGATCGGATTGGGACTCGTGAAATCCGAGGCGCAAACGTTCGACTGGATTCATGATCTGCTCAGCCCGGCCGAGGACGCGAAGGCGCGGCAGATGCTGATTGCCCGCGCCGATCAGATGATGCGGCGGTTGGAGAAGCGCGATTACCTTGCCAATCCCGAGGAGAGTCACGCCGGCCGGTTGCCGGGATATTTGCTCGAGCATGCGATCGCGCTGGCGGAGGAACCGCGGGCGGCGGTGTGGCTCGATTACGCCCTGCGCGCGCTGACGACGGTGCATCCGCACTGGGCGGGGTTCGACGGCGGCTGGGCCGAGGGACTGTCGTATGGGCTCTCGTATAACACGACGTCGATGGCGCCGTTCGAGGCGCTGCGCGTCGCGACCGGGTTCGATTTGTGGCAGCGGCCGGCGCATCGGAAGCTGCGGCACTTTTTCGTCTACACCACCTCTCCGGTCGGCGAGATCTTCGGCTTCGGCGATTCGTTCGATTCGCCGGTGGCCCCGCGGGCGTCGACGTTGCGCGGGCTGCTGGAGTTTCACGCGCAGCGCTACGAGGATCCGGTGGTGCGCGGCTGGGTGGACCTGTTGCGCTCGCGGGGCGGCGGTGATGTGGAGTCCGCCGTGCTCCCGGCGTTGATGATGCCGTGCACGATCAAGGCGCAGTCGCCCGAAACCCTGCCACCGGACGCCGTCTTTCACGGCGTGGGCTGGGCGGCACTGCACAGCAACCTCGCGAAACCCGCGGACGACCTGCTGATCCTCTTCAAATCGTCGCCCTACGGAGGCGTGAGCCACAGCTACTGCGATCAGAATGGTTTCGAGATTCTCAAGGGCGGCAGGGCGCTCGCGCTGCCGGGAGGCAGCCGGTATCCGCAGCATGGCACCCCGTTTCACACCGAGTACACGCAGCAAACGCGGGCGCAGAATGCGATCCTGGTTAACGGCAAAGGGCAGGTTCGCGCCGGCGGCGAACGGGGCGGACGAATCGCGGCGTTCGAGAGCACCGCGCACCTGGGCTATGTGTGCGGCGATGCGACGGCGGCGTACGGTGGCCTGCTGAAGGTCGCGCGGCGACACGTCCTGTTGGTGCGGCCGGACGTGATCGTGATGGTCGATGACCTCGAGGCGCCGGAGCCGTCGGAGTTCCAATGGCTCCTGCACGCGTGGGAGAAGTTGGAACTCGACGAGCGGGGGCAGACGCTGGTTTCGAACCGCGATGGCGCATCGCTGCGGGCGAGGATGTTCACGACCGGGCGGATGAGCTTCACGCAATCCGATGCGTGGCCGGTGGAGCCGAAGAAAGGTTTTCCGACCGCCCGTGCGGCCGAGCCGGCGAAGCGCTGGCACTTCAGCGCCAGCACCGACAAATCCGCCGCGGCCCGACGGATCGCCTCCGTGATGACGGTCGGAGCTGGGAACGAAAAGCCGGACTGCCGGGTGCGCGAGGTGGGCAAAAACGTGATCGAAGTGGAGTCCTCGTCAGCGGAGGGAGTGGCCACGGTGAGAATCGATTTGTCGACCACCGTCGCCGGGCAGAAGCCGATTCTGGAAGTGGAATACCGGCCGAAGCAGGGCAGCGTGGAGCGGATCACAGCAAGGTGAAGTTCCCGTTGCGTCGCCGAGCGCGTTGTCTTCCGGCAGGTTTCTTCCTCTTTCTCTTAATCTTAATCTTTCGTCCCGGCACACGCTGATGATCGGGGGAGAAAGATTACGATTAAGAGAAAGAGAAAGATGAGGCGGCCTATGACTGCGGTGGCGACTTGGTGCACGCGCGCCTGCCGGCAAAACAAGGTTTCGCCGGATGAGGTGCGGAATTCTTTCGAACTCCATCGGCGCGGCCTGACTCCGGCGAAACCTGCGAAACCTCCTACTTCAGCGCGCGATCGAGAAACTCGTACAGCTCCTTCGTGCTGGGATCCCCTTCGGTGCCGAGATTCGCGTTCAGCCGGTTGTGGTTGGTCTCTTTGGCGCCGAAAACCTTCACCGGAATTCCGGCTTGCTTGAGCACGGCCCCGAAGCGGAACGCCTGCGCCGTGTTGTCCGGATGATCCGCGACATGCAGGATCAGAAATGGCGGGATGCCCTTGCCCTTCGCGACGTGGGTCACGGCGGAAAAGTCGCGATGCTTCGCCGGATCGTTGCCGAACTTTTCGCGGTGGCCGAACTTGGCCGGCGGCTGGCCGTGAACCCGGCGGCGCGTTTCCGCCGTCTCGATGATCGCGGGCACATCGTAGGTGTCGCCATCCACGGGGACGCAACCTTTGAGCACCGAGAAGGAGACACTCTCGGCTTTGAGGTAGCGATCGTCCGTGCAAATCAGCGCCGCGAGCTGCGCGCCTGCCGAGTGTCCCATGACCAGGATGCGCTGCGGATCGCCGCCATGTTCCGCAATGTGAGCGTGAACCCAACCCAGCGACTTCGCCACGTCGCGGGTGAGGGTGCCCATGTCGACGGCCGGCAGCAGTCGGTAGTTCGTGGATACAAAGACAAAACCCCGGGCCGCGAACGCGCGCGGCTTTTCCTGCACGCTGGTCTTGTCGCCCGTCTGCCAGCCGCCGCCGTGAATCCAGAACACGACGGGGAGGTTCTTCGCCCCGGGCGGCGCGTAAATATCGAGCACGTGGCGTTCGTGCGCGGGACTCGCGTAAGGGAGATTGCTTTTGAGATTCTGACCAAAACCTGGCGCGGCGAGCGCGAGGGCGGGGAGCAGGATAAGGAACCGTTTCATGGGGGTGACGATCGTGTACCCGAATCCAGGCGGGAATGCATTTTAAAACCGCCGGTCATTCGCACCAGACTCCGTCGAGCAGAACCGTGTGGGGAAACTGCGGGCTGCCGCGTTCGTTGCGGTGAATCTGGGCGACGACCAACTCGACGGCCGCCGCGCCCATCTTGTCCGGGCGGGTGTCGATGGCGAAGGTGCTTTCCGGCATCGACGCAATCCGCCGCAGCCACGCCACCGCCGGTTTGCGCGCCGCTGGCAGCCGCGAGCGGGGAATCCAGCCCCCAATATATGCTTCGGCGAGCAGGACGACATCCGGCTCCAACCGGGCGCACCATTGGAAAAACGCCGCCTCGTCATCGGACGTGACGAGCAGGGGCGGGAGCCGTTCCCTTTTGAGCCACTTGGTTTGCTCGGCAAGATACGCCCCAAGCCATTTCTCCTCGACGCGTTCGTTCATCGCCGGGCTCAGTGCCAATCCGATCCGGTGAAATCCGTGCTCCCGCAGCTTCCGGCAGGCGAGCACGCACCCCTGGAAGAGATTGGAGGCCACCCGATGCATCACCGGCTGGTGCAGGCTTGTCCCGATGGTCACGCCGGTCAGGCCTTCGAGATCGAGGTGGTAGTCCATCGCTTCCCTGGGGACCGGCGGGATGATCACGCCCCACTGGCACCGCGAGAGCAGGATCTCGTGCAGGCGAGCCGCGCCCATTCCGTCGCGCGCCACCCGATGCACCTCGATTTGGTAACCCAGCTCGTTCGCGCGCTGGTTGGCGCCGCGCAGCATCAGCTTGAAGTCGGTGGTGCGGGCGGCCTCCTGATCGTCGGGCCAGAGGTCGATCCAGGCCAGGTGGTGCGGATCGTTGCGGCGTCGCCGGCTGTGCAGTCGCGCCATCAGCGCCGCAACCAGCGGATTGGGCCGGTAACCGAGACTTCGGGCCAGCCGCTGAATCTCACGGCGGCGGACCGGGGAAATGGTGGGATCGTCCCGCAGCGCTTTCGATACGGTGGACGGTACGACCCCGGCCGCGCGGGCAATCGTTGCCATCGTGACGCCAGAGGTGGGGGAGGTCACGAAACGATGTTCGGAACGGCGTTCTTGTCTGTCAATCCAGCGGCAGCTTGTTTGAAACCGGAGCGTGGATACGGTGCAGGTTGCTCCGCGATGAACCATGGCGTGACATCCTTTGAGGCGGACGACGCGTGGCAGACCTGGAAGATTGAAAACCAGCGGCGGAACCCAAACCTGCGGGACTAATAATGAGCAACGAGACGGTGGTGATCACGGGAGCATGCGGCGATATCGGACGAAGCCTGGCGTCCCAGTTCGCCGCGACCGGCGCCCGGCTCGGGCTCTGCGACCTGGTCGACGCCGAGACGGCGAAGCCGGTCGTGGCCGAACTGGAGCGGACTGGCGCCACGGTGAGATATCGCCGCGTCGACGTGACGGATCAGCCGGCCATGCAGGCTTTCGTCGCGGAAATAGCACGTGAGTTTGGCGGGCTCGACATCTGCATTGCCAATGCCGGGATCGTGGAGCGAGGCGATCTGATCGACCTTTCGTTGGAGGCCTGGCGCCGAACCATGGAGGTCAACCTCACCGGATGCTTCATCACGGCGCAGGCCGCCGCCCGCGCCATGATGTCGTCCGGGCGGCAAGGGCACATTGTATTCCTCAGTTCCTGGGTGCAGGACCTGCCGCGGGAAAACATCAGCGCCTATTGCGCGTCGAAGGGCGGACTGAAGATGCTGGCGAAATGCCTGGCTCTGGAACTCGGGCCGTGCGGCATCCGCGTCAATCTTGTCGCGCCCGGCTGGGTCGACGCCGGGCTCACCACCAAGAGCCTCCGGATCAATCCTGAACGGCGGCCCGGGATCGAAAGGCAGATACCCCTCGGTCGCCTGCAATCGGCGGATGAACTGGCGCGAACGGTTCGACTGCTCTGCTCGCCGGATGCCGGCTACATCACCGGTGCGACGCTGCTGGTGGACGGGGGCGCGAGCTTGTGCTTTCGCGGTCCGCCGCGGGCGAGTGGCGCGTGATGGTCCGTTTGCGCCGGCGCGCTGCCGGTGGTTAAGAATCGATGTTCGTAACGGGACGATTGTGGGCGGAACCGGCCGCTGCTTGCGTGGGCGGGTCATCCCAACCCTACGGTTCAGTGAGGCCGCACGCCGGCGGCTGAAAGATTACCAGCCGTCCGGCGTTCAGAGCCGCACCGTTCACTTCGCCATGCGCATGAGAAAACGTGTCCTCTCCCTCTGCTATCTGATCATCGCGACCGGCCTAATCGTGGGGGACGGGCGGGCCGCCACTCCTGGTGTTCGCGGCCCATTTGGAAAAGCCGAGTGGGAGCGCTCGGCGGTGCCGCTGCGGCCAGGCGAGCCCGGAAAGGCGCCATTTTGGAATGCATTTGCCCTGCGATTCATCTACGCGCCCGCGTTCGATTTCCGCCCGGTGGAGGGCGCGGTCAGCTATCGTTACGAGATCACCAGCGTGGCAGATGGCAGGACGCATCGTTTCGAAAGCACGGTTCCTCACGCGACGTTGAGCCCGGTTTGGGCGTCGGTGCCGGTCGGCAATTTTCAACTTAAGGTAACGGGGATCTCGGCGGGCGGGGAAAGTGTGGGCGTGGCGGGGCAGGGGCGTTATCACCGCGCCGCGCCATTCGACGGGCCCTACCACGAACCGGTCATGCCCTACGACCAGAGCGGTGCGCTCGCCCTCGAAAAAATAATGGCCAAGCCGTACGTGCAGCACTGGCTGACGCACAAGAAGCCGGACTGGGATTACTACTTCTACCGTTATCCGGCCAAGCTCTTCGGCTCCCTCGTAGTCGGAGCCGTGGCGCATGCGAGATTGAAGGCGGGAACGGAAGAGGCCCGTCGCTCGACCGAGCTCGCCCGGATCGTCGCGGATTATCTGATCGGCCTGAGTTTTCCGGCCGGTCGTCCGCTGGAGTATTTCCCGCCGGCGTATGGCGGGAAGACCGTCGGCAAGAATGCGAAATCGCACATGCAGCTGACGAACTACCTTATCATCGCCGCGGCGGAATCGGGCCACGCCTATCTCGATTTGTACGATCACACCGGCGACAAGAAATACTTCGAGGCCGCGCAAAAAATCGCCCGGACGTATCTCAAGACGCAGCTGAAGAGCGGCACGTGGCTGCTCTATATCAACCACGAGACGGGTGAACCGACGGCGGAGAAATTCTCCATTCCCACCTCGACCATCAACTTCCTCGAACGCCTGAAAAACGACTACGGCGTCCCGGGCTTGGAAAATGCGATCAAGCGGGCGTTCGACTGGATCATGGAAAATCCCGTCAAGACCTTCGAATGGCTGGCGCAGTATGAGGATGTGGGCCTGAAAGGTGCGGCACCCTACCAGAAGATGAGCCGCGAGCAGCCGTGTGATTTTGCGATCTATCTTTTCAAGACCCGCGCGAATCAGCCGGAATATGTCTCCCTCGCGGAGGACTTGATTCGATTTTCCGAGGATCAATTCATCACGTGGGAGCAAATCGAGGACCTGGCGGTGGTATCGGGAAAGACGCTGCGACCATCACCGGCGGAGGCAAAGGTGAGCCCCGGGTGGTTCTCGAAAAACTGGCTCACGCCGGTGGTCCACGAACAATACGGTTTCTGGATGCCATCCGCCCGCAATACCGGGCTCATGATCGAGACCTACTGGCACGCCTATGTGGTCACGAGGAAGGAAGTCTACCGGGCCAAGGCGGTGTCGATTGCCAACAACTTCACCCGGGTACAGCAGCTGCATGACGGCGACTACCCGACCATGTTCACCAAGTACCCGATGAATTTCTGGATCAACAACAGCATTTATCCCGCGAAGGTGATGATCGCCCTGCAGAGGGATCTCGATAAGACCCGGTAACCCGCACCTTTCGATCGCGCGGCTTCGCCCGAAAAGCCCAAGTAGAAATTAAGACCCTGCTGACCATGCATACGAAGAACCGTCCGCTTCGCCCCCCTCTTTTCGGTCAAGACGCTCCGTCCTGCGTATCGCCTGCCACCGCTCGCGCCGGGCGCCACCGGCCCGGGAGGTGTTTCACGGCCGCCACCGCCCTGTTGCTCGGCTGCCTGCTCCCGACTTCGTTGTCTCTGCCGGTGGGGGCCGCCGAGTCCGCCCCGGCGGGCACGGGGCAGCAGGTCGGAAGCATCGGTGGCCGGGTGAAGAATGCGGTGACCGGCCAGTATCTCAACCGGGCGCGCGTCACGATTCGCGGCACCGCTCACCTCGTGTACACGGATGAAGACGGTGCTTATCAGCTCGGCGGGGTGCCGAGCGGTCCGGTTGTGCTCGAGGTTTTCTATACGGATCTGGATCCGCAGGAGATCGCGCTGCAACTTCCCGCCGGCGGCTCCGTGGAACGCGACGTCGAACTCACGAGCCAGGCGCGCTACGGCGCGTCGGCTGAGGTGGTGAAACTCGATCCCTTCATGGTCGCGTCGATACGCGAGACCGACGCCGAGACGATTGCGACGCACGAGCAGCGATTCTCCTCCAATATCAAGAACGTTCTGAACACGGATGCGCTGGGCGATCTGGTCGGGAACGACGCCGGCGAATTCCTCAAGTACCTGCCGGGACTGGTGGCGGAATACGCGGAGGGTGACATCGGCGGCATCTCCGTCCGGGGCATCGGAGCCGAGATGACCTCGGTCAATTTCGACGACGCGCCCATTGTCACCGGCCACAACGGCAGCACGACACGGCTGGTCGACATGCGCTCGCAGTCGCTCAACAACATCGCGAGGATCGAGGTGACCAAGGTGCCGACGCCCGCGACCCCGGCGGATTCGCTGGCGGGTTCCGTCAACATGATCAGCAAGAGTGCCTTCGAGCGGAGCCGGGCCGAGTTCCGTTATAGCCTGTATCTGGCCGGCAATGGCGATGACCTCACCCTGAAAAAGACGCCCCATGCCGATGGGGACAAGAACACCTACAAGACCCAACCGGGATTCGACTTCGACTACACGCTGCCGCTGAACAAGGACCTCGGGATTGTCGTCACCGGGATGCAGAGCCACAAGTACACGCCGCAGAACCGGTCGGCCACGACCTGGGCGTTTGGTGGCACTGCCACCGGGGCTTCGGCAACCAATCCCTATTTCCAGCAGTTCTCGCCGCGCGCCGGGCCTCGTTCCAAGAGCCTGACCGCGTTCAGCGCCAAGGCCGACTGGCGGGTCACGCCGCATTCCGTGCTCTCGGTCGGCGCCCGCTGGAGCAAGAACATCGCGGCGAGGACCGGCCAGATCAGCGTGACGGTCAATGCCGGCACCGTGGGCGACCCGACGCCGGCAAACGGCGTGCCGTTGAGATTCAGCCCAACGGAGACGATCGGTGCCACCGGCCGCGGCAGTGTCACCGCGAGCACGCTGCAGCAATACAGCGTGTTCAACAACGAGGGGACGAACTTGAAGTATCGCTTCGACGACGGCCGATGGAGGATCGAATCGAACCTCAACTATTCCGCCTCCGAGACCCTCCTGAATCCGCTCAGTTCGAGCCGATCGCGGTTCTTCGGCACGTCGACGGCGGTCCTGGCCAATCCCGTCCGGATCAGCTTCCTCGACATCACTCGGGACGGTCCGGGCGACATCCAGGCGTTCAACAACGCCAATCAGGCGGTCGACATTTACGACATCCGGAACTACCGGCTCTCGGCGACGAACGAGGACCGGCGCCGCCAGGTGCGGGCATCCACCTTCGGAAAGCTCGACGTGCGTCGGCGGCTGGAAGTCTTTCCGTTCCCGAGCGCGGTGCAGGTTGGCGCGTTGTACCGCCGGGAAACGGCGGACCGGCGGACCGAACTGTTCGGCTGGACGCCGGCGGCGGCGAACAATCCACCAGCCGCCTATATGCACCAGGTGTACGTCCGGCAGGAAATGTACAACCGCTGGCCGTTCCCGAGCATCGACGGGGTGCGAGCGTGGAGCGCGTTCGAGAATGATCCGACCCTGTTCACCCAGACCCCCGTGCAGATCGTGGGGAGGGAAAACACCCGGCTCAACACCTCGCAGTACGCGGAGGAGACCGTGACTTCGTATTACGTCCAGGGGGAGGCGCGGTTGCTGGCGAACCGGCTGCACGTGCTCGCCGGCGTCCGGTTCGAGGAGACGGACGTGGGCGGGGAGGGGGTGTTGGTGGATCCGGACGCGGTGTACGTGCGCAATGCGAACGGCACGTTTGCGCACAACGCGCAGGGTGCCCGGATCCGCAAGCCGGAGGCCGGCGCCGCCAATTCGCTCCAGGAAGTGGCGCTGACCCGGAAGGAGCGCGGCTACACGGCGGAGCGGACCTACGACGACTTCTTCCCGAGTGTGCATCTGACGTACAGCGTCCGGGAGAACCTGCTGGTGCGCGCCGCCTATGCGCGAACCTACGGGCGGCCGAACTTCCCGGACATCATCCCGACTGCGACGGTGCGGAGCGCCGATCTGGGCGAGGACCAGATTGGCGACCCGAGCGTGATCCAGGGGGACATCACCGTGACGAACACGGGCCTGCGGCCGTGGACGGCGGACAACTATGATCTCTCGGTGGAATACTATACGCAGCAGGGCGGGCTGTTCAGCGCCGGGGTGTTTCGGAAGGACATCACCGATTTCTGGGGCACCGAGGTGCGGATCGCGACGCCGGCCATTCTGGCGGAGGTCGGGCTCGACGACGACTACGTCGGATGGAACGTGGAGTCGCTGTTCAATTCCGGCGATGCCCGGGTTTCGGGGATCGAATTCAACCTCCGGCAGTCGCTGCGGAACGTCGGGAAGTGGGGCCGCCATTTCACCGTGTTCGCAAACGCGACCCGGCTGTGGCTCGAGGGTAACCCGCACGCCACGTTCAACGCCTTCGTGCCCAAGACGGCGAACTGGGGCTTCACGTTTGCCTGGAAGCGGCTGACGGTGATGCCGAAGTGGAACTACGTCGGGCGGATCAAGCGGGCCGCCACGCCGGGGGTGGCGCCGGACGCGTTTCAATACAGCGAGCCGCGCACGCTGGTGGATCTCGGACTGGCATACCGCCTGACGCAGCGCCTGTCGCTGACCGCGAACGTCAACAATCTGTTCAATGCCCACATGGTACGGACGCGGTACGGCGCGGAGACGCCGGAGTATGCGCAGCTGCAACAGGACTTTGAATACGGCGCGCTGTTTTCGGTCGGAATCAAGGGGAGTTTCTAGAGACCAGAGACCAGAGACCAGAGATCAGAGACCAGGGACCAGGGACCAGGGACCAGGGACCAGGGACCAGGGACCAGGGACCAGGGACCAGGGACC
>JAUSID010000069.1 GCA_030648295.1 Opitutaceae bacterium
CACCGTAGCGGAAGCCGTGAGGCTTTCGCGACCGAGTTTCGGCGAAACGCTCACGCGTTCCGCTACGACAGCACGTTCGACCGGTCATTCGGGGTGTGCCACTTTCGATCCGAATCGTGCACGTGCGCGACGATTTCAAGACCCGGACACTTTACAGGAGATCGCAGAGGCAGCAGAGACGTCTGACCAGTCTTGCTCTGCTCCCTCTGCTTCCTCCTGTAAAATGGTTTGGTTGCGGCTGCCGCGGTGGGAAATATCCGGGTTAGTCCCTTGGTCTTTTAGTCTCTTAGTCCCTGACCGGCCATGAGACCACCGAGTCCGCCCGAACTTTTTGGCCGCACGGTCCGACGCATTCACTGCGTCGGCGTGGCCGGCATGGGCGTTGGTCCGCTCGCGATTTACCTCGCGCACCTCGGCTTCGATGTCAGCGGCGAGGATGATTCGATGAATGAGGAAATGCGCACGCTGCTGGAGCGCGAGGGTGTACGGCTTTCCCCAATACCGGCGGACGCCGAACTGGTGGTCCATTCGTCTGCGATCGCGAAAACTCACCCGGCATACCGTGCCGCGGCCGGGCGAAACCTGCCGCTTGTTCGACGCGGCGAAATGCTGGCGGAGGTCGCGCGGGAGCGGAAGCTCGTCGCGGTGTGCGGATCGCACGGGAAGACCAGCACGACCGCCATGCTCATTACCGCGCTGCGGCGCGCGAATTTCCCGGCCGGATACATTCTCGGCGGGTTGTTTGGCGACGGCACGTCGCCGGCTCGGGCCGGCTCGAATGACTGGGTCGTCGCTGAAATCGATGAAAGTGACGGCACGATCCAGCGTTTCGCTCCGGAAATTACGGTGGTGGTGAACCTCGACTGGGATCATCCGGATCACTATACGCAGATCGCCGCAATCGAGGAGGCGTTCACCGCGCTGTTCACGCGGACACGCGGCACCGTGCTGGTCAGCGATGCGTGCGCGATGAGTGCGCGCGCGGTGGCGGGCGGCGTCGCGGCTTCGCATTTTGCGTTTGGGCGTTCCGGTGATTTTCGCGCCGAGATGCTTGCCGAGAGCGAGGAACGGATGACGCTGCGGCTCGGTGGCCGGTTCATCCTCGGTGAGGCCGTGGTGAAAGCGCGCGGTGAATTCAATGCCAGCAATGCCGCCGCGGCGCTGGCGGCGGCGCAACTGATGGGCGCGGAGATTTCCCGTTCAGCCCTCGCCGACTATCCGGCCGTCCGGCGGCGTCAGACGGTCCTGCACACGAACGCCATCACAGTGCTCGAGGATTACGCGCATCACCCCGCAGAAATCCGGGCGCTGCTCGGCAGCCTGCGGACCCGGCTGCGGGGCGATGGGCGGCTCGTGGTCGCATTCCAGCCGCATCGCTTCAGCCGGACGGCGCAGTTCAAGGCGGAGTTTGCCGCGGCGCTCGCGCTGGCGGATCGCGTCCACCTGCTCGACGTGTATGCCGCCGGCGAGGCACCGATGGCCGGCGGCACGACGGCGGATATTTACGCGGAGCTGCGGCGAAATGCGGCCGCGCTTCCAGTCACTTATTTTCCTGCGGATGACGCGCAGTTTTTCGCGGCGCTGACGCGGGACGTCCGGCCAGGCGACCTCGTCGCGTTCGTCGGCGCCGGCGACATCGATCGCAAGGCGCGCGCCTGGCTCGAACAGCGACGCGCGGGCGAACTCACGGCGCGAAACTGGAACGGGGAACTGGCCGCGCTGCTGGCGGTCGTCAGTCCGGCCACGCGGATCAAGCGCGAGGAGCCGCTTGGGCCGAAGACGACAATGCGGGTCGGCGGCGCGGCGCGAATTTACGCCGAGCCGGCTTCGGTGGCCGACTTGCAGGCGCTCCTGCGAACCGCCGCGGCCAAGTCGATCGAAGTATTCATCCTCGGTCGCGGCTCGAATTTGATCGTGCCGGACGAAGGCGTCGACGGGCTGGTGGTCGCGCTGGCGCACGAGGTGTGGTCGTCGTTCGAACCACGCGCGGAAGGCCGGATTTGGGCGGGAGCCGGGCTGCGGCTGAAGAATCTGTGCGGGCTCGCGGCGAAAGCCGGACTTGTCGGCTTCGAATTTCTCGAAGGCATTCCCGGAAGCGTCGGTGGGGCGCTGCGCATGAATGCCGGCGCGATGGGGGGCTGGATGTTCGATGTCGTGGAGGGGGTCCAGCTCATCACTCTTGACGGCACGCTGCGGACGCTGCCGAGAGCGGCGATGCACGTGGACTATCGCCATTGCGCGGAACTGCACGATGCGATCGCGCTCGGCGCACTGCTACGCCCGGCGGCGCAGGCGGAGGCCGATGCGATCAGCCGCCAGATCGACGTGTATCGAAAAAAGCGGCACGAAACCCAGCCGCGCGAACCGAGCGCCGGCTGCGTTTTCAAGAATCCGCCGGGCAATTCCGCCGGGCGGTTAATCGATGAGTGCGGATTGAAGGGCGAGCGCGTCGGTGATGCCGAGGTGTCGCCCGTCCACGCCAACTTCATTGTCAATCGCGGCGAGGCCCGGGCCGCCGACGTGCTCGAGCTTGTCCGCCGCGTGCGCGCGCGGGTGCGCGAGGTGAAGGGCATCGACCTGCAGCCCGAGGTGCTGCTGTATGGAAAGAAATGGGAGGACGTGCTGTGAAGTTTCGATTTTTGATTCTTGATTTTCGGTTCGTCGATACCGGAAACCGGATATCGGATACCGGAAACCGGGTACCGAGTACCGGAAACCAGGTCCGCGGCGGCCAATCGCGGATTGCGGATCGCGGATTTCGGATTGGCGGGCCATCGATATCGGAACGCGTATACCGGAAACCCAAACCCCAAGAGCGACGAGCGCAGTCCAAGCGGCCTGACGCACGGCAATTCGCAATCCGAAATCCGAAATCCGAAATTCAAATGACTTCTCCCATCATCGCCGTCATCGCCGGTGGGACTTCCGCCGAGCGTGAAGTTTCACTCGGCTCGGGCCGTGCCTCGGCGCAGGCGCTGGCGCGTTGTTTTCCCACGCGGATGTTCGAAATCACGGCCGACGCGCTGCCGGCGGGGCTCGATGCGCGGCGCCACGTGGTGTTTTCGACCCTGCACGGCACCTTCGGAGAAGACGGCGGAATGCAACGGCTGCTTGACGCCGCCGGCGTGCACTACGCGGGCTGCGATGCGGCGAGCAGCGCGCTCACGATGGACAAGTCGGGCACGAAACAGGCGGTGTCGGCGCGCGGCGTGCAGGTCGTCCCCGGGATTCATTTTCATTCCGGCCAGAAGCCCGGCGCCGACGCAGTGATCAAGAAACTCGGCGAGAACGTCGTCGTGAAACCGAACAACGAGGGCAGCAGTGTCGGCCTCGCGCTCGTGAACACGCGCGCCGAGCTGGAGGCGAAGCTCGCGGAGATTTCGCTCGGGACGTGGCTGATCGAGAAACGGATCGTCGGACGTGAACTCTCGGTCGGCATCCTCAACGGGAAGGCGATGGGCGTGGTCGAAATCCGGCCGAAGTCCGGCGTGTATGACTACACGTCGAAGTACACGAAGGGCATGACCGAATATTTTGCGCCGGCGCCACTCGACCCGGCGATGACGGCGAAAGTGCAGGCGGCGGCGGCGGACGCGTTCGCGGCGTGTGGCGGTCGCGATTACGCGCGCGTCGACTTCATCCTTTCGGGCGACGGCGATCTTTATTTGCTCGAAATCAACACGCTCCCCGGCATGAAAGAAACCAGTCTGCTGCCGATGAGCGCACGCTGCGCGGGACTGGATTTCACGGCGTTGGTTCGGGAGCTCGTCACACCCGCGTGGCACCGTTTTCAGGCGGCGATGCCTGCCCTACGTTCGTGACCCACGACCTGATCAACCTGCCCGCGCCCCGCAGCTGGAGGGACATTCCCCAGCCGGTGAAACCGCGCGCCATGTCGGCGAGCGGCCGCTGGCGGTTGTTCGCGGCCGGCCTGCGCGTGACATTCGTGCTCACGCTGATCGGGTCCTTCGCCTGGGGAGTGTGGGCGATCGCGCGGTCGCTTCGGGGCCTGCCGATATCGGACTCCATCGCCGCGCAAAAAATACCGATGCGGCCGCCGCAGCTGGCCACCGACGGCGTGCACACGACCGAGTGGTTGTCGCGGACACTGGCTCTGCCTGCCGGGGTGACGTTGATGGAACTCAATCTCGAAAAACTGCGCGACCGGCTGCTGGGCGACGGCCAGGTGCTGACGGCGCGGCTGACGCGCAATTTTCCCGATCGGCTCGCGGTGCAGATTACAGAGCGGTTTCCCGTCGCGCGCGCCATGACCGAATGGGCCGGCCGGCAGCTGCCGCTGCTCGTCGCGGGGGACGGCACGATTTTCGCGGGCGAGGGCTACGACGACGAACTTCTCCGGACGCTGCCCTGGCTCGACGGCGTCACGATCAGCCGCCGTGGCGACGGATTCTCGCCGATCGCCGGCATGGAGGCCGTCACCGAATTGCTGGGGAAGGCGCGGCTCGAAGCCGAACACCTCTATCGCAGCTGGCAGATCGTGTCGCTCGCGCGGCTCGAACTGGACCGTGAACTCGAAGTCCGCACCAGCGAGGGCGCGACGATCGTGTTCAACGCCGCCGCCGATTTTTTCCCGCAGCTGGCCAAGCTCGACTACATGTGGGAGCAGATTGCCAAGGCGGCGGGACCGCTCCGAATCGATTTGTCGCTCGGCCGTGAGGTTCCCGTGCGGATCGAGCTTCCGGTCGAGCCGCGGCCGTCGACATTTTTCCGGCCGGCGGCGGCCGCGCCCGCGTATTCATTTTTCCCCTCCACCCCTTCCAAAACCAAACGTGAGCTCTAGACCGACGTTCATCGGCGCCGTGGAAATCGGCACCTCGAAAATCACCGTCCTCGTGGGCGAATATACCGGTCGCGAACTGGCAATCATCGGTCGCGGCGAGTGCTCGTCGCGCGGGGTGATGAAGGGCGCGGTGGTCGACTACAAGGCGGCGAGCGAATGCACCCATAGCGCGCTCGAGCAGGCCGAGCGTGAGGCCGGCGAACGCATCCAGGTGGTATTCCTGGCGCAGACCGGCGGCCACCTCGAGGGCTTCTACAACGAAGCGTCGGTCAACGTGAAGGCGTCCGACAACATGATCGACGCCAGCGACGTCCGCACCGTTTGCGAACTGGCGATGGCGAAAGAACTGCCGACGGGCCGGATGGTGGTGCATCACATTCGCCGGCCGTTCCGCGTCGACGGCCGGTTGATCCCGAGCAGCCCCGAAAACCTCGTCGGCCAGCGGCTCGAGGTCGGTTACTGGACCGTCCACGGGCAGGAGCAGCGGCTCGCGGACAACATCCATGTCATTCGCGGTTTCAATCTCGAGGTGCGCGAGCTGGTGCTCGCGGGTCTGGCGTCGGGCCACATGGTGACCACAGCCGAGGAACGCCAGCACGGCGTGCTCTCGATCGACATTGGCGCGGGGACGACGGATTTCGTGCTCTACCGCGACGGCGCGCCGCACACCACGGGTGTGGTGTCCGTCGGCGGCGCGCACCTGACGAACGATTTGTCGATCGGGCTGCGGCTGACGGAAGGGCAGGCGGAGAAATTGAAACTGCGCTTCGGCCGCGCGACCGTGCAGGTTCGCGACAAGGGCCAGAAGGTGTGGCTCGATGGCAATTTCGCCATTGGCGATCGCCAGTTTCCCCTGCTTGCGATCGAGCAGATCACGACGGCGCGCACGTGGGAATTGCTCGAGGTGGTGAAGAAGAAGCTCGGCAGTTCGTTTTCGCCCGACTCGTGCGCAGCGGGCGTGGTGCTGACCGGCGGGACGGCCAAGCTGCCCGGCATCGCCGAGGCGGCGGCGAAGGTTTTCGGCGTGCCGGCCCATCTCGGCGAAACGCCGGCCTGGGTAAGCGAAAACCTGCGCGACCCCGGCTATCACACCGCGCTTGGGCTGCTCTATTACGGGATGAGCGCACAGGCGGAGAAAGCGGCGCCCGTCCGGCGTGGCAGCGGTTTCCTGAAACGTCTCTTCGCCGCATCGTAGGAATTTGCGCGGAGCCTGCCCCTCTCGGCGCGAAAATTTGAAGCTTACAAAAGATGTTCAACACCAACCCCGCAAATTCCTCCGAACTTCCGCTGGAGCATTCCTTGCTCACCGATCGAAACGTTGCCATCAAGCTCGTTGGCGTCGGCGGCGCCGGTGCGAATGCCGTTGATCGGCTGAAGATGGAGAACCTGGAGCGGCTCCAGCTCGCCGTGATCAACACCGACCACCAGGCGCTCGCGAGTTCGCCGGTCCAGGACAAGGTGCTGATCGGCATGAGCGTCACGCGCGGGCTTGGCGCGGGTGGCGATCCGGAACTCGGCCGCGAGGCCGCCGAGGCCGATCGGGAAAAGATTTCGGCGGTGGTGAAGGACTGCGACCTCGTGTTTCTCGTCACCGGCATGGGTGGCGGCACGGGCAGCGGTGCATCGCCGGTCGTGGCCGAAATCGCGGCGGAAACCGGAGCGCTGGTAATCGCGTTTGTCACGATGCCGTTCAGCTTCGAGGGCGGACGCCGGTTGAAACAGGCGGAGGAGGGGCTGCGCGCCCTGCGGCAGGTGTGCGACGCGGTGATTCCGCTGCCCAACGATGTTCTGCTCCAGGAGGCGGCGGAAAACGAAACGGTACTCGATTCGTTTGCCCGCGCGGACGAGTGGATTGGCCGCGGCGTGAAATCGATTTGGGCGATGCTGTTCAAGACGGGCCTGATCAATCTTGATTTCGCCACGCTGCGACAGGCGTTCCACACGCGGGGCGGCAAAACGCTGTTTGGACTCGGGGAAGGCGCGGGGCCGGAGGCCGCGGCGGATGCGATTGCCGCGCTCAAGCTCTGTCCGCTGCTCCACACCCCGGAGTTTTCACGCAAGGCGGATCGCCTGCTCGTGAACATTCTGGGCGGCGCGGATTTGACGCTGCCCAAGGTCAACGAACTGATGACCGCGATCACCGAGCAGTTTGGGCGCGACTCGCACGTCATCATGGGCGCGGTGATCGACGAGGGCATGCAAGGGCGCGTCGAGGTTTGCGTGATCGGGACGAGCGACATGGGCGGCCGATCACTGCCGCCGCGTCGGCCGGTGACGTCCGCACGCGGGAAAATGCCGGTCGCATCGCGGTCGGAAACGACGGCCGGAGCGCTGGCACCGGTGCAGCCGAATCCACCGGCCGATGCGCGCAGCCGGGCGAGCGCGGCGGAGGAAGCACGGTCGATCGCGGCGATGAAAGTCGCGCAGGAGGAATTTGGTTTTGGTGAAGTCGAGAGCCGGGGCCATTTCGAGAAAACGGATCGAAATCTTTTCGACGGCCACGATTTAGACGTGCCGACGTACCTGCGGCGGGGAATCAAGATTGTGATCTGAGCCGGCTCCTGCGCAATTATGACGGCCCGAGCAGGATGCTCTTCTCTGGGCGCCGGGCTTTGACACGACCGAGCAGGATGCGCGCTTGTTCAAGGATGCCGGAACGGCCAACCAGTTCGGGCGGCGGCGAGCTGGCGCCGGGGGAGAAGGGATTCTTGATCGCATCCATGGTCAGGGCGGGAGGTGGGTTCCAACCCGGACATTTCACAGGCTGAATGAAAAAACCCTTTTGGTCACAGAGCGCACAGAGCTCCGACACAGAGTTTACCCGCCTATGGCGGCGCCGAAGGCGACCAGGGTTCACAGAGGAAAACCCTTCGATCCAATGTGGAATACTTTCCCATTCGCATCATGCGCGTCCAAACACCTTGTGGTCTCCTGCTGCCTCTGTGTCCGCGCTCTGTGTC
>JAUSID010000121.1 GCA_030648295.1 Opitutaceae bacterium
ACCGCCCCCGTGCGTTTTGGGATGGTTGCGACGGCGGGCGGTCGCGCTCCCACGGGCGTTGATCCCAACGCGGTCTTGTTTTCGTTGCCGACTCTTTGCGGGCGGGACGCCCGCGCTCCCAGGTCGGACCAGCCCGCGCCGCGGTCTTGGCTCAGCCCGCATGACCGCGATGCCGACGAAGAACCTCCCGGCGCCGGACGTCCTCCACTCATGAGTGACAACCCAGGCATCGCTCATGCGGGCTGCTTCATCTGCGGCGGGACGACCTTCGATCAAGTGACGCCCGCGTATCGGCGATGCACCGCCTGCGGACACGAGACGCTCGAGGCGACGGATGCGCAGGCTTACATCATCAACGACCCGCTCGACGCCGACGCGGTTCGGCGGCCCTCGTCTCTCGATCGCTTCCAGGCCGCCATCCTCGAAAAATTCTCCGCCGGCCGTCGTCGTCGGCAACTCGTCGATATCGGCTCCGGGTCCGGGAAATTCCTGCTTCACCACGGCCGCGGCTTTGCCCGCGCGACCGGCGTCGAGATCACGCCCGACGCCGTCAATTTTTCGCGAAACACACTCGGGCTCGAAATCGTTGGCGACATCGCTGACATCGATTCTGAAATCGATGTCGTCACGGCGTGGCACAGCCTCGAGCACTTCCCCCCGGCCCCGCTCCTCTCGCTGTTCGATCGCATGCGCACGAGGGTCGCGGCCGATGGTTGCGTAATCGTCTCTGTGCCCAACGCCGCCTCGTTCCAGTACCGCATCTTCCGCCGCCACTTCGCGTTTTTCGACGTGCCCAGCCACCTCCAGCAATTCACCCCCGACTCGCTCGCCCGCCTGTTCGCAGCGCACGGCTTCGTGCTTACCGCGGCGGCCATCTCGTGGCCGTATAATGCGTTCGGTTACACGCAGGCTCTGCTCAACTGCGTGATGCCCGGCCACAACTACGCGTATTATCGCCTAAAGCGCGGCCGGCCGCGCGCTTCGCTCGCCCGCGACCTCGCCGTCTTCGCGCTGCTGCCACTGGCAGTTCCGCTCGGGGTGTTGCTCAGCCTCATCGACGCCGCGTTTCCCGCGCGTCAGGGCGTGTTGACTTGCCGTTTCGAAAAACGACCCTGACAGCCCGGCCTTCGGACCCTTTTCTTCCCATCAACACTTCGACCCATTCCCATATGCTGGCGGCTATCGCACCTCTCGGGTTCGGCCGGGCTGAAGGCAAAACCGCCAGGCGGTTTTGCTTCGTGCCGGGACATCTGGCGATCTCCGCACCCGAAGATGTTTCCGGTCACGCCATGGTTCTGCCGGCGCGAAAACGCTGAAGCGTCCCGGCACTATGTTTCCCAAATCTTCCAAACTCACGCTGGCCCGCGCCGCGCTGTTTCAGAACGCGCCGGTCTACGTGCAGTTTTATATCACGGCGCGCTGCAACCTCACCTGCCAGCAGTGCAACATCATCTACGCCAACTCGGACGTGCGCGAATGCACGCTCGATGAGATCAAGCGGATGGCGGACAACTTCAAGCGGCTCGGCGTCGCCGTCATCCTGCTCACCGGCGGCGAGCCGTTCACGCGCCAGGATCTTCCGCAGATCATCCACGCGTTCCAGTCGCGCGGCATCCACGTGCGCATGCAGACGAACGGGCTCGCCAGCGACGAACGGATCCACGAGGCGATCGAGGCCGGCGGCCGCGACATTTCCATTTCACTCGATTCGCTCTGGCCCGCGAACCAGGACGAGATCAACGGCGGCTTCGCCCGCTCCTGGCACGAGGCGCTCCGCGCGATGGCGACCTTCACGCGCTACCTGCCGAAGGAGGGCAGCTTCGGCGCCCTCGGCTGCGTCATCCAGCGCGACAATCTTTCCGAGATCGAGGACGTGATCCGCTTCGGCAGCGAAGCGAGCTGGTTCACGTCGCTCGTGCCGATCCACGTCACGACCTTCGACCGGCCGATGAATTTCCGCACCTTCGATCAGACGAAGCGCTGGCGGAAGGAGGAGCTCCCCTACGTCGACGCCGTGATCGAGCGCGTCCGCGCCATGCGCCGCGAGGGCTACCTGCTCTACGACTCGGATCAATACCTCGACGACATCAAGCGGTTCGCCGCTGAGACGCCGACGACCTGGCGCGATCACCACGAGGGCGTTTGCGACAGCCCGAATCTCTATTTCGCCGTGCTGCCGAATGGCGACTTCGCGCCCTGCTGCGACCACCGGCTGCCCAGCCGCGTGTCGTGCCTCGATCCCAAGTTCCCCGACGTGTATTGGGAACGTGAATTCCGCCGCAACGTGTACAAGGTCACCAGCGCCTGCTCCGGCTGCATGTATGGCAGCTATCCGGAGATGACGATCGCGATGCGTTACCTGCGCGCGAAGATCGAGCGGATGAAACTGTTTCTGCTCTCGCCGCCCGCCAAGCGCTGGCCCGTGACCTACGAGCAACTCCACGCCGCCGCCGAGCGGATTCGCGGCGAACCCCGGGAACGTATCCAGCTGCCGGGCACGAAACCGCGCCACGCCATCACGAACCCCGACACCACCACGGCGGCCGCGGCCCAGGGCAGCGGACCCTAGCCCGCATTTTTCACCCTTGAAATGGTCTTCACCCGTGTCTGACCGCCAACATCCCAAGGTTCCGGCGAGCGCCCCGCGTTCATGCGGGCTAAATGCAAAATGCGCCGGAGGCGCACAAGCCGCCGCGGTTTACCCGCCTTCGG
>JAUSID010000081.1 GCA_030648295.1 Opitutaceae bacterium
CTCGGGTTCATGCGGGCTAAAAGCAAGACCGCTCCGCGGTCTTGCCCTTAGCCGGGAAATCAATTGCGCGTTCGCTGGCCACCCAACCTCCGAACACGCTGTCGGCTCGCGGCAGAGGAGAGTGTGAAATTTCCCGGCTAGGCGAATGCCTTGGGGATTTCCGAGGCCAGCTCCACCGCGCGTGGATGGTTTCGTTTCACGCGATGCAGTTGGTGGCGTCGCTGCAACATGCGATCGAGTTTGTCGACTAGCATGGAAATCGCCTTGTGGCATTCCTCCGCCTGGACGGCGGCGTTGAGGTCGGGCCCCTGAATCTCGATATGGCCCTTTACTTTGAACTGCATGCCAACCGCGGCATTGCGGTCGCATTCCAATTCCACGCGGACGCGCACGATGCGCTCCTGGTGGCGAAACAATCGCTCGGCTTTCTCACGTACGAACGTCTTCAACGAGGGGGTGAGTTCGAGGTGGATACCGGAGACGATTACTTCGTGGGTGTTTTGGCTGTTCATATTTCTGCGTATGGGTTGGGTTGACCATGGGCCGGGATGCAGCCGCACCCTGGCCCCGAGAAAGCGATTTAACCTGCTGTTGCCCGACGTGCCCTCGCTAAGCGAAGCGCTCCGACCATTCTCTGCCGTCGTCGTCACGGGCGGATCTTCCGGTATTGGAAAATCGTTCATTCAGCTGATGCGAAACGTGAGCCCGGATCTCATGATTTGCAATCTCTCCCGCCGGTTGCCCGCGAAAAATAGTTCGGGAAACCCGGAACTAAAATTGAACCATTTCCCGTGCGACCTTACGCATCCGGCCGAACTGGAGCGCGCCGCTGCAGAAGTGATCGCATTCCTTGGCCGCTCGGTGCCGTCGGGGCGGATTCTACTTATTAACAACAGCGGATTTGGTGCCTTCGGGCGGTTCGCCGACCTGGATCCGGCACGGCAGCTCGCCATGATCGATCTCAATGTCCGGGCGGTCGTGCACCTTACGGGTTTGTTCCTGCCGACGCTCCGGGCCCGCGGGGGCGCCATCATGAACATTGCCTCGACCGTCGCGTATCAACCCACCGCCTTTGCCGCCACCTATGGCGCGAGCAAGGCATTCGTCCTGCACTGGACGCTGGCGCTGAATGAGGAGCTTCGCGGCTCCAACGTGCGTGCGCTCGCGGTGTGTCCCGGCACGACCACGACCGATTTTTTCCGCACCGCTGGATTGGGCGACGACGCCGTGATTCCATCGTTGAGCATGACGACCGATGCAGTGGTCGAGTCCGCGCTGCGTGCGCTGGCGGCCGGAAAGGCGCAAATTGTGCCGGGTTGGAAGAACAAACTCTACACCTTCGTCGGTTCCAGGCTGCCCAAGCCGCTCGTCACCCGCATCGCCGCGAAGGTTATGGCCCGGTTCCGGCTTGGCCGCCGCAAGGAGCGCACTTGAACGTGGATCCGGGAGAATCGCCGTCCGAGCCCATGGGCGATGACAATTTTTCACGTCGCGCCTGCGCGTGGCCGCGTCGCCCGAAGAAACAGGGGCCCGTGCGAATGATCGCGCCGGAGGAGGTGCCGGGCTGGATTGTGTACGAGGACGCCCGGTTGCTCGTCGTCAACAAACCCGGTGACGTCGTCGTGCATCCCTCAAAAGCGGGACCGTGGTCGAGCCTCGTGGGAGCATTGCGCGAACACACCAGCCTGCCCACGGTCCACCTGGTTTTCCGACTCGATCGCGAGACGAGCGGCATCGTGGTGCTCACCAAGGATGCGAGGACGGCAAGCCGGCTGCAGGGCGCCATGATGGAGCGAAAAATCGCAAAATCTTACCTTGCGATCCTAACCGGCGAATTGCCAGGGGCGGTCACGGTTGATCAACCACTGGGCGACGACATCACGAGTCCGGTGTTTTTGAAATCCGCGGTGGTGCCGGCAGGGCAGGGGCAGCCGGCGGTGTCGCATTTCACGCCGCTTGCATCGGGTAGCGGGTTTACGCTGGCGCGAGTCGTGACTGAGACCGGCCGCAAGCACCAGATTCGCGCGCACGCGCAATGGCTCGGGCACGCGCTCGTTGGCGACAAGATCTATGGCCCGGACGCGCGTTGTTACCTTGAGTTTATCGATCACGGCTGGACGGAAAACCTCGCGGCGAAACTGCTGTTGCCACGGCAGGCCTTGCATTGTGCCGAAATCGATCTGCGCCCCGCCGGGATGGAGCACGTATTCACCGCGCCGCTCGCCGTGGATATGCGCGCGTTTTGCGTGGCGAACGGGATTGCGGTGTGACCTGGGAGCGCGGGCCTCCGGCCCGCAGTGCTGCTGTGGTGGACCGACACGGCGTCGGGCAAGGCATCGCGGCTCGAACCTGGGAGCGCGGGCGTCTCGCCCGCCATGACTTTTCGGATTGCGGATTGCGGATTTCGGATTCGCGAGCCGGCGAGCGCTGCACCCGCGGAACCGGCAGCGCCTCCGCGCGTTCAGGGTTGCGGGCGAGACGCCCGCGCTCCCAGGAGAGCGTCACGTAATACGTGACATGTATCGAGGGCTGCGCTCGCAAGAGAATGTCACGCATTACGTGACATGTTGCGCGGCGGTTCGCCGAGAGCCGTGAGCGCGGTGGTCACAGCGGCGCTGTGCGCGGAAATGCGGACTGCCAGCGGGAGCGCCGACGGTGTCTCGAGCGTGTATTCGTGGCGCGTGTGGTGGGCACGCAGATAAATCGATTCCGGCCACGTTTCGCGCAGCACGGGATCGCCGATGGGGCGGATGATCGCGGGTTCGGAAACCTCACGGCCATCAATGACCGTGGCGGTTTCGAGCGGGCAGACCTGGCGAACCGCATCCAATATCTGCGACGCCAGACTGCCGCGCGGACCTGCGTTCAACTCGTACAAATAAAATCCCTGTGCCTCCCAGTCCTCGTGCAGACACAGCGCGAGATCGAAATTCGGCTGGCGGCGCAACCACTGCGCGTGTGCCTGGATTTCGAGCGAGCGCAGCGCCTTGTAGTCGCGATTGAGATCGATCCCATCAGCGTTTTCGCGGGTGCGACGAATGAAGCCCGCGGGATTCAGAAGCGGACAGATGAACCACACCGCGCGGTCGTCGAACACGCCTGCTTCGATCATTTCGAGCAACGCCAGCGGCGGCGCGGGTTCGTCGCCATGGATTCCGGCGGAAATGTAAATCCGTGGCCGCGGCCCCGCCGTGCGCCGGGTCAGCGCGAGGATCGGACACCCCGCCATCTCGCAGAACCGCTCGACGTGAAAACCTGCGGCGCGCGCGGACGGCTCGATCTGCCGCGCGAACTCGAGCGGATTCAGGACGGAGGCGGTGGTGGTGTTTTCCGGATTCATTCGCGAGTGCGCAGTCCAGCGGCGATACCAATGTCATCTAATAGATGACAAAGTCGGAGGGGCAAACTGCGGTCGGCAGTGCCGACGGCGCGCGATCCATCGCCAGGAGGTGCGACGGTGACGGAACGCGCGCCGACGGGAGCGGCTTTGACAGGCGGCATGCGTTGGGTCTTCCTGCACGTTTACTCAACGCCAGCTGCCCGTTTTTCAACCGCCGTCATGTCCCAAGTTCGCGTCCGTTTCGCGCCCAGTCCAACGGGTTTTTTCCACATCGGCAGCGCCCGCACGGCGTTGTTCAACTGGCTGTATGCGCGGCATACGGGCGGGGTGTTCATCCTGCGCATCGAGGACACGGACAAGGAGCGGAACAGCGATGCGTATCTTGGCCTGATTTACGACAGCCTGAACTGGCTCGGGCTGAACTGGGGCGAGGGCCCGGAGGTGGGGAAGAACGGCGGCGGCGATTTCGGTCCCTACCGGCAGAGCGAGCGCAGCGAGATTTATCGCGAGCATGTGCAACGGCTGCTCGACGGTGGTCGCGCGTATGAGAAGGACGGCGCGACTTGGTTCAAGCTGCTCGGCGATCGCTACGAGGTATTCGACGAGCATCGCAAGAAAACGGTGACGAAGGTGAAACTGCCGCCGGTCGTGATCGACGACAGGATTCGCGGCCGGGTGGAGCGGCTGGAGGACGAGGACTTCGTGATCGTGCGCTCCGACGGCAATCCGGTGTTTCACCTCGTGAACGTGGTCGATGACATCGCGATGAACGTGACGCACATCATCCGCGGCGAAGATCATCTTTCCAACACGAGCAAGCACGTGCTGCTGTACGAGGGGTTCGGGGTGCAGCCGCCGGCCTTCGCTCACATTCCGCTCATCCTGAAGCAGAACGGTCCGGGCAAGATGTCGAAGCGCGATCAGGGCGCGCTGATCGAGGAGTATCAGCGGCGTGGTTACCTGTCGGAGGCGCTGGTCAATTTTCTCTGTCTGCTGGGGTGGAATCCCGGCGATGATCGCGAAAAAATGCCGATTGCGGAGATCATCCGGCTGTTCGACCTGCCGGGGGTGAACCAGAGCAATGCGCGGTTCGACGACAAAAAACTCGCGCACATGAACATGGCCTATCTGCTCGAGCTGCCAGCGGATCGATTCGTGGCGATCGCGCGCGAGTATTTCCAGCTCCACTCGGCGGCGCACAGCGCGGCAATGGCGGCGGGCGACAGCTACTTTCGCGACGTGATGCTGCTCAGCCAGCCGAAGGTGAAAGGGGTGGAGGAACTGCCGGCGTACACCGCATACTTTTTCAACGAGGATTTTTCGATCGATGCCAAGGTGCGCGACAAGGTCATGGCCAAGGGCGACCCGAAGGCGCGGCTACGCGAGCTCGCGGAGATGCTGAAGGCCGGCGACCTGTCGAGCGACAGCGCAGTCGAGGAGGCGATGAAAGCACTCGCGGCGAAAAATGGGCTTGGCTTCGGCGATTACCAGTCGGTCGCACGGCTCGCGCTATCGGGCACGAACGTCGGCCCGAGCATCACCGGGATGATTCGTGTCATGGGCCGCGAGCGCGTCCTGATGCGGATAGAGCGGTTCCTGGCGATGTGACGCCAATTTCGGATCGCGGATTGCGGATTGAGGATTGCGGGTCGGTGCGGCTCGATTTGACCCAGAGGAGGGGTGAACGGCTCCCGGAGCCGGACCTCCCGCCCGCTCCGGGGCGTTGCGGGCGAGACGCCCGCGCTCCCAGGTGCCGGGCGCTGTTTCAAGGAGTCGGAGTGCGTTTTCGCTCTGCCATGCGTTTGTCCGCCAATCCGAAATCCGAAATCCGCAATCCGAAATTCCTCAGTATCCCTTCTGCTTGTCCACCGTATGGCGCAGCGGCTCGCCTTTCGCGAAGCGCTCGAGGTTTTCCTTGTAGATGGCGAAGTACCGCGGTCCCTCGCCGTCGGAGCGGCCGGCGATATGCGGGGTGATGATCACGCGCTCGGTTTTCCACAGCGGATGACCCTTCGGCAGCGGCTCGGGGTCGGTGACATCGAGTCCCGCGCCGGCCAAATGGCCGCTCTTCAACGCTTCGGCCAACGCCATGGCGTCGTAGAGCTTGCCGCGTGAAACGGCGATGAAGAACGCGCCCTTCTTCATCTTCGCGAACTGCGATGCCTGGAATATCTTCTCCGTCTGCGCGGTATGCGGCGCCGCGACCAATACCACGTCGGCCTCCGGCAGCACCGTCTCGAGCCGATCGGGCCAGACGGTTCGATCGAGATGCGGCGTGTATGGAATGTCATTCGGGTCCACCCCAATGACAGTCATGCCAAACGCCTTCGCGCGGACCGCAATTTGCATGCCGATACCACCGACGCCCACGATGACGGCTGTCTTCCCGCTCAGTTCCAGTGGCCCGCCATAGTTCGCGAGGCTGTGCCACGTTTCGGTGGCACGCGATTCGACCGCGCGATCGATACGCCGCGTCAGCCCGAGCAGCAGGGCGAGCGCGTGATCCGCGATCTCGACGCCCTGCACGATTTTCATGTTCGTGAGCGTGACGTTGCTGTTCCTCAGCTCGGGGATGGCGAGGACGTTTTCGACGCCGGCGGAAGTCATCTGGAGCCACTTCAACTTTTTCGCGGCGCGGAACTGTTCGGCATTGATCGTGCCGATGACGCCATCCGCGTCGGCGATCTCCTTCATCAGGTTATTGCGCGCCACCACGACGAGATTGACCGAAGGCGCGGCGGCGCGGAGTTCGCTCAGCTGGGATTCGCCGAGCCCGCCGCCGCCGACAAACACGACTTTTTTCGACGGCAGCGTCGACTGGGCGAGCGCGAGGACGGGGATGAGAAACGCGAGGAAGGGAAGGCGGGATATTTTCATGAGGGAGAATGAAGAGGCGCCGCGTGGGCGCATGGCGCCCGCAGGATGGGAACGGGGTTGAAACGGGGACCGACGTGGAGGGGAGCGAAGCTTTGCGCGGGTGTTCCGCTTGCGGCGAGAAAATTTCATGAGAGCCGCAGGTCAATGGAGCCGCGGCGCCCCCGCCGCGGACGTGAGCACAACGTCCTGCAGTCGGCCGCGGCGAGGGC
>JAUSID010000091.1 GCA_030648295.1 Opitutaceae bacterium
CGTGCCTTTGCTACAGCCTTCTTTCGTGCTGAGTGCCTCGCGGCCCCCGCCTTGGCTTTCGCTACGGTTGTTTGTCACTGCTTCCGTACATCTCCTTTCATATGTTTAGTTCATGCCCATGCCGGGCACACTGGCTGCGGCTTCCAGCCGCAGGTTCGATCGAATGCGCATCGGGAAAATCTGCGGCTGGAAGCCGCAGCCACTTTCGGCGCACCTTCAGAACCGCAGCGTGAACTGGCCCGCTCCCGTGTGCGCGAGCTTTCGCCCCGGCGCGTCGCCGCGCTGCACGCTGTATTGAAACTTCAATTGCGTGTGCGCCGTGAACCGGTACCCCGGGCCGGCATCGATGCGCCAGGCCTCGTGGCCCCACTCCCTGAACCGGCCGCGTTCGCGAATCGTGTCGAACAGCTGCTGGTTCCAGCGCAACGCGCCGAAAAACTGCGGCGTGAACTTGTACTTCGCCTCGACGTAATAGCTCAGCATGTCGGCATGCCCCACCACCGGAATCTCGAACCGCGAGACAAAAACCTCCGCCCATACCTGGAGGTGCCGGTGTGCATAGCTGATGTCGTGGCCCAGCACCGTTTGCCGGTAATCTCCGAGCCCGCGCCCGGCTGGAATTCCCGGCCGGGCCAGCAGCCGCAGATAGGTTCCCGTGCTCGCCGACACGCCGAAATTCCACGCTTCGCTCGCGCGCAGCCCGAGCCGCCCACTCACAGTCGGATGCTCCCACACGCCCTTCATGTCGTCCCACGCCTCCGGCCGCGACGAGAGCGAGCCCTGTTTCACCTCGAACGCATATTGGAACCGGCGCAGCTCACCCGACACCGCCGCGCCGATCGCGTAGCTCGGCCCCCAAATCACCGGGATGCGCAACGACTTCTCGATCGCCGTCACGGCGGCGGGAAGCCCCGGTCGCACATGTGACCATTGCAGCAGCACCGTGCTGAACCGGATCGCCTCCGTGTCCCACATGCCGGTGAGACTCTCGTAGGCCATCGGCGCGGTGATGAACGCATTGGTCCACGACCCGTGCCGCGCGGCCCAACTCCCTACGACCGTGGCGAACTTCCCGAGCTGCACATTCAGCCGCGAATCGAGCCACGGGGTGACCCGAACCGCGTATTCGTCGAGCCGCGCCTCGCCATCGCCGTCCGTGGGATCGAAGCCGCGATCGGCGCGCGCCTGCACAAACGCGTACACATGCGGCCCCCATTGCGCGTCAAGAAACGCGGTGAGTCGCGGGGCGACCAGCGTGCCCTCGTCGCTTTGCAGCAGCCACGGCGCCGGCCCGGGGAATGTATACGCTTCCAGCTCCACCGTGCCGCTGAACCGCGCTCGCAGCTGCCCATCGCTCGACGCGAACGACAGCGCCTGCTCCACCGCATCCAGGAAATCTTCCGCGGCACGCGCCTCGACCGCGAGAGTCAGCAGCAGCGCCGCACGAAACAGCCAGCGCGCCGCTGACGCGCGCCACTTCGTTTGCACCAATGGACGCTCGCGATTCATGTATGGGTCGGCGCCGGCGCGCCGCGTCGGAAGGTCACCTCGAACTCCGTCCAGTCTGCGTCGGAACGCACGAGCCGCAAATCGCCCTGGTGCAGCCGCGCGAGCTCCCGGGCCAGGTTCAGCCCCAACCCATAGCCCGGTACATTCTCGCCCATCGCGCCGCGGTGAAACCGCTCGAACACATGCACCCGCGCCACCGCTCCGATGCCCGGCCCTGTATTCGAAATGGTGAGTCGCACCGCATCGCCGATCTCCCGCGCCACCACGCGCACCGTTCCGCCCCGCCGGTTGTACTTGCGGGCATTCTCCAGCAGGTTCTGGAGGATGATCGCCGTGTAGCGCTTCTCGCCCTGAATCGTCAGCCCCGGGGGAAAATCCGTTTCCACGTTGAGCTCGGATTCGTTCGGCAATGCGCTGAGATCGTCGAGCGACGCCTCGATGAGTTGCGTGAGGTCCACCGGCCCCAGCTGGAGCTTCAACCGCCCCGCATCCATGCGCGAGAGCAGCAGCAGATCGTCGATCAGTGACGAGAGCCGGTAGGTTTGGTGAATCAACTGGGAGAGTTGATCGCACTCGTCGGGCGTCAGGTTCTCGCGCGTGAGCAACTCCTCCAGGCCCGCGCGCAACACCGTCACGGGCGTCTTCAACTGGTGCGACGCATCGGCCGAAAACCGCGCCGCCCGCTGCAACTCCACGCTGGTCATTTCCAACGCCGCCTCCGCGCGCGCCCGCAACGCCCGGTTCGCCTCCGAATCGACTGCCAGCTTCTCGACCGGCGCCGAAAGCCGGCTCGACGCGACGTGGCTGACCCCGAGCCCGACGAGCAAAAGGAACGCGCCCGCGCCAATAACCTGCCACCGGAGCTGACGCTGGCGCGCGAGCAGTTGCGTCAGCGGAAACACGCAAACCTCATACGCCGCCGGATAGGCCGAGCCGGGATTAAGCTGCTTGTAGAAGAGAAGGTGTTCGACGCCATCGAGCGTGATCCGCCGCGCCACGGCATCGCCGGGCCCGCGGCCCTGTTCACGCATCCAGGCCGCGAGCGTCGCCGCCGCAGTTTCGGACAACATGCTCGAGTGCAGCCGGCCGTTCAGCCAGATGCCGCTCTTCATCCCGGACTCCGAACGCGGCGCGAGTTCGAACGGTTTGAACCCGAGCGCGAGCACCGCGATCACGTCGGCCGACTCCAGTGAGATGATCGGCACGGCGATGATCTCCGAAAGTTCGTTCGGCGCGCGGCCGCCCATCACGTAGCCGAGTTGCTGGGCTTCCGGCCCCTTCGGCAACGCGAGTTGTGCTTCGACCGCCGGCGGGAGCGGCCCGACCGCGCGCTGCGCATCCGGCGAAATCAGCGCGCCCTGGCGATCGAGGAATCGGTAAAACTCCGCGCGCAGCCCCTGCGCTCCGGGCTCGATCGGGCCGTCGGCCGGCCGCGCAATGATGTCGCGCAGTTCGTCGTCGGCCGACAGGTACAGCAAATCGAGCGCGTTGTCCTCCAGCGCGGCCTGGATCCGCGAGCGGCGGACGAGCGCGCGACAGCGTTCGGTCAGTGCGGCATGGCGCACGTCCTGCGCGTTGTGCAGCGCGACAATCTGCGCCTGAAACTCGCGCTCGAGTTCGTTCTCCACGCTCGCCGTCATCCCCCGCTGGGCAAAATAAAGCGCGAGTCCTGCCACCGCGGATACGATCAGCATCATCGCGAGCAGCAACTTGGTTCGAAACCCAGCGAGTCGCGGCGGCGACGCCGGCGGCGCCGCCAGCTCGTAATGGCCTGCCTCCACCCGGTTCATGATGGCGGAAAATCGCCCGCGCCGCCGCTGGCGCGACGCTGCGGTCGACGATGACACCGGACGAGCGGCGGGATGTTCACCCGGCGCATGGCACGGGCAGGTTTCATCGGAAGTCGACGTTCAGGGTCGCGCCCGCCGCCACTTCGACCGGCGACTGCTTCGTCGTCTTGCTGTCGAGCCAGGACTTCAGCACATACCGGCCCGGCGGAATCCTCTCCATCCGGTAGCGCCCTTCCTCGTCCGTAATGACGAAGTGCGGCGTATCCAGGACCAGGATAAGCGCGCGCATGTGCTCGTGAATGTCGCACCGCAGCGTGACGAGTCCCGGCACATCGAACGTCTGCGCAGGCACCGGCCGGTCCTCTGCGCGATAGCGGCCGAGGTCGAACCGCTTCGCCGGTGAAAACGAGAAGATGTTGTGGTAGGTGTGGTCGAGGTTCGGAAACTCGACCTTCGTCCCCTTCCTCACCGGCAGCAGCGACGGAATGAAGGTAAGTTCCTTCTGCGTGATTTGCGTGACCGCCGGCACCGTTGCGGGAGGAAAGACGCCCTCGAGGTAAACCACCGCGACGGGCGGATTCGCCGACAGCACGCCGCCATGCGCGACGATCTCGTAGCGTTTGTTGATCACTGGTGCCGAGCGCGTCTTCGGCAGCACAACCATTCCCGCAATCGTCGCGTCGCCCCCCGCCGCGATCGTCGGACTCGCACCCGGCGCCAGCGCAATCAGCAGCGAAACGAGTGCGACAAGGCAGCGACGGCGTCGAACGCCCCCGAACGATCCTTCGCACCAATCGTATTCTCCCCCGTTCATATCAGCCGCAGTTTGTTTGTGTCCGTTGTCCGTAGTCTCCGATCCCTGGTCCTTGGTCCCTGGTCCTTGGTCTTTAATCCTCCGGCAGTCCCGTGTAGCGGAAGCCGTGAGGCTTTCGCCATATCGACGAAACCCGCCAGAGGCGGGCAAGTCCGCCAGAGGCGGGCAAGCGTTTACCCGCCTTTCGGCGGGCTCACGCGTTCCGCTACGCCGAGTTTCTGCAACGAGGTATGAAAGCACAGCTTGGTCCGTAGTCCGATGTTTCTTGGTCCGTCGTCTCTAGTCCCTAGTCCCTAGTCCCTGATCCCTGGTCTCTGGTCCCTACTCCCTGCCCTCCGCTTCCGCCCGAATCGTATACCCCACCCCACGCAGCGTGTGAATCAGCGGCGAGGAGAACGTGGAATCGATTTTCTTCCGCAGCCGCGTGATGAAGATCTCCACCGTGCGCGTGTCGTATTCGTGGTCGCGCTGCCAGACGCGCTCGCACAGCTCCGTGCGCGAGAACGGCCGGCCCGGCTCCTGCATCAACACTTGCAATACGTCGAATTCGCGCGGCGACAGCGTGATCGCCCGGCCGGCCCGGGCCACGCGCCGGTGGCGCACGTCCATGTGCAGGTCGGCCACCTTCAACAGATCCTCCGGCGTCGACGCGGTGCCGCGCCGGCCGAGGGCCTCGACCCGCGCGATGAGTTCATCCATTGAAAACGGTTTCGCGAGGTAGTCGTCGGCGCCGGCCTGGAGCCCCTTGACGCGATGCTCGACCTCGCCGCGCGCAGTGAGGACGAGGACGCGCGAGCCGCAGTTCGCCGCGCGCAGTTGCGAGAGCACCGACATGCCGTCGAGCCCCGGCAGGTTCAAATCGAGGACGACGAGGTCGGGCGGATCCGTGAGGGCGACCTGCAACCCCTGCGCGCCATCGTGCTGCGCGGCGAGACAGTGACCGCGACGCGCAAGCGCACGGGTGATGTGCCCGGCGAGTTGGCGTTCGTCTTCGATCACAAGAATGCGCATGCAATCCGGACGTCGCAGAGTGGGCGGCGGCGGGGAGCCGAGGATTCCACTCCCGCCCCAAGGGTCAAGTTTCCCGGTACCCGTCCCTTGGAGCGCAGGCGTCTCGCCCGCAATGTCGTCCGCCGTCCGACACTGGCTTCTGACTTCTGTCCTCTGTCCTCTGTCCTCTGTCCTCTGCCGTCTGCCGTCTGGCTTCTGGCCTCTAGCCGTACTTCCCCCCGAACCCCCTCGTCTCCGCCCGCGCATCATCGGTGACAATAAAACCCTCCGCGCCGGGCG
The DNA here is from genome assembly GCA_030648295.1 of Opitutaceae bacterium. Lineage (GTDB taxonomy): Bacteria > Verrucomicrobiota > Verrucomicrobiia > Opitutales > Opitutaceae > ER46. The sequence continues at coordinate 5,404 of JAUSID010000091.1, forward strand.
TCGCCTGGATGAACTCGATGCCCTTTGACACGCCGAGGACGAACGCCGTCGTCGACAGCACCCCCGCCTGAAGGCACGTCGGCGCGATGACGGTGACCTGCCGGCAACCATTCGCGACCGGCCAGCCGGTTCGCGGATCAACGATGTGCCCGTAACGTTTCCCTGAAATTTCGAAGCCACGGATATAATCGCCCGACGACGCGACGCCCTCGCCGCAGATTCCGATCCGGCCGGCGGCAACGCCGGGATTCCGCGGATCCTCGAGCCCGATCACCCAGCCCGGCCGCCCCGGCGGCGTGCCGATGCCGCGCACGTCATGACCGAAATCGATCAACGCGCTTGTGATCCCATGGTCCGCCGCGAGCCGCGCCACGAAATCGACCGCGTACTCCTTGCCAAACGCGCCGAAGTCGAGGCCCATGCCGGCCTGCGGCAGCAGAATTCTCCCGGGCTGCCGCTGGACCCGCTTCCAGCCAACGAGCGCGCGCGCGGTCGCGACCTCGTCCGCGCGGGGGAGGCGCGGCTTCTCCGCCGTGTAATCCCACAGCCACAGCAACGGCAGCGTCGTGGGATCGAGGATACCGCCGGTGAGGAAATGCAGCGAGTCGCAGAGCTTCAGCATCATCTCCGTTTCCGGATCGATGCTCACCCAGTCGCGACCGGCCGCGGTATTGATCCGGCTCACGAGACTGTCCGGACGAAACCGCGAATATTTCGCCTCGAACGCAGCCACCCACCCGATGACCGCCCGCTCGAAGACCTCCGCCTGCGCATCGCCTGCGGCCGACGCGTAGTGGACTTCGCACATCGTGCCCAGCGCCGAGAACGAAAGCCGGCGCAGTGGCGGCAATGCATCGGTCCCGGTTGAAGCGGCTGGAACCGTGCGAGCCGATTGCGATGTAGTGCGCATTGATCGGTGATCGGTGGTCGGTGGTCGGTAGTCGGTAGTCGGTAGTCGGTAGTCGGTAGTCGATAGTCGGTAGTCGGTGATCGGTGGTCAGTGTCGAGTCGTCAGTAGTCGGTGCTCGGTGTTCTGTTGTCCATCTCGATTCCCGTCCCCGTAGCAGCCGAGGTAACGAGGCTGGCCCGTAGAAAATAAAACTCGTTCCCCCTGGGAGCGCGGGCGTCCCGCCCGCATGGATTGAAGTGGCACGGGCATCTTGCTGGTGATCGCAATCGTTCTCGTTCTCGTAATCGTCCTCGTTCTCACCATCCGGCGAGAAAGAGAACGAGAAAGAGGAAAGGGAACGATACCGGTCTTGCAGCGACACAGAAACCGGATGATCTCACGAACGCGGTCTTGTTCAGTGCCGCCGCCGGTCCAATCGAGAAATGAAATTGAGGTGTTTTCCCAAGCCGATCCTTTCCGGCAAAAGCCATACTCGCAGTTGCGCTTTTCCCGGGCGGAAAAAAAGCCGCGCGGAACACCCAAAATCGAGGTCTTCCCTCCCCGCTCGACTGTCACTCAACAACATCCCGCCCCTGAAGCCCACTCCAGCCGTGCCGACTTTTCCCCTCCCTTTCCCGGCAAAAGCTCAACCCAGTTGATGCCAATAACACTGTTCGGCAAAGTTCTATGAAAGCCATATCTGTCTTCTTCACTGTCGCGGTTTTATTGGCGACCAGCTTCATTCGCCCGATTTTCGCGGAGCCGGAAGGCGCGTCCGCCGCACAGAAAGCAGCGCGCCCGCCTGAGCCATCGGAAGCATTCCGCACGTTCGTGAAGGACATGCGCATTGATGGCGTGCGTAGCGGTCCTGTTCGCGCGATTTTCGTGAACAAGCGCGTCATTCGCGTCGGCGAGATTATCAATTCCGTGCTTGGAGTTAAGCTCGTTGCGGTGAATTTCGACACCGAGACGGTGGTGTTCGAAGACAAGACAGGCGCGCAGCTTTCGAAGGGCTATTGAGCTTACACGCGTGAAGAAAGAGCCCAAGTCGCCAGAGCCAAACGGCCTGCGCTGTCACGCCGCGTGCTGGCGCACGCGTCGCGCCAGCCGGCGGCGTGAATCAGACTCATGTTTGAACATCTCCGCCGACTTTACGTGCCAGGTGGCGTTTCCAATACGTTCCTTTGCGGCACACGCGAAATTAGGCCCGGAAGCGAACTGGATTTTCAGGGGGTTGGGGCTGGGAGGGGTTTGCAGATGACGGCGATGATTTCGAACCAGCCCATCAGCGCAGCGGCGGCGTCGACCTTGCGGTAGGCGTCATCCTTTCTTCTCCGCCGCCAGCAGGCCACTGGCGAAGATGCAAGCCGCTGCGAGGCCACGGATGAGATGGTTGAGGTTCATGGTTTAGCCTCTGCTTTTCGTAATTCCGCCAGCATATCGACCGCCTTGCCCACCCAGCCCGACGACCAGCTATGCTCACCGGTCAGGGTGTCGTCGTAGCGGTGGGGGATGGCGAGTTCCTCCAAACGGCGGTGGAACTTCTCGACCGACTTGCCCCACACGCTCTTGCCCAGGATGACCAGACGGGTCGGCTTGCCGGTCAACTCGGCGGCATGCTGCGCGGCCAACTCGCCAGGGATGTACGTGGCCATCTGCTCGGCGGTGCCGAAGTGCGGCCGGGTGCCGACCTGGCCGAAATCATTGACCCCGAACGCCAGCGGCGCGTCCCAACTGCAGGCGAGGCCGAAGACGGATAGATTGCGCAGCAGCAGGTTCACCGCCCCGAAGCCCGACTTGCTGAAGCCGATCAGCATGCGGTCCTTGGCCAGCGGCGAGGCCGGGTAGCGGGCCTCGATTACCGGCAGGATGGCCTTGATGATGTAGTCCTCGTGGCGGATGCGCTGGTCGGTGGCATGGGCGCCGTACCACGGCATGGCGTCGAAGGCCATGCTGACCGCGATCAGGCCATGGCGGTTGTGGGCGTTGGCCTTGCGCACTTCCTGCACCTGGTCGCCGTACTTGCCGCCGAAGTCGCCGCCCACCGGCAGGAGATAGAGCACCGGGTAGGTCTTGCCCGGCTCCAGCTTGTCGGGCAGCAGGATCTCGACCTTGTTGGAGCCGCCGGTGTACGGGCTGGCGACTTGGAGGACGTCGACGCCCTTGGCGGCGTCGCGCTCCGGACCGGTGACGGTCACGCCCTCGGGATCGGCGGCCAGCGCGGCGGCGGCCAGCAGCAGGAACGCTAGGGCGCGGGTCATGGCTTCTGCTTCTTGATCAGTTCGACCGCCTTGGCGCAGAAGCGCTCGCCCAGACCTTTATAGCCTTCCATGTAATGCAGGGCGTCGGTGTCGCCGTTGAGATCATCGGTATGGAACCAGACTGACAGTGGATCGCCCTCGACCGCCGCCACCTGGCCCTTGCGCACCTCCTCCCAGTTCAGCGTATCCATCTTCTTGTCGGCCTTATTGGTAGGAAACCGGATTTTCAGGGGGATCGGATTCGGGAGGGGTTCAAGCGCGGGGTGCCGGGTGGAAACGGAATCGGACCCCTGTAGGCCCCGCAACCCATAAACCGGCATCGCCCGATTTCGCCAAGTTGGCGCGTTCCCAGATGGACAGTCAGCGGCACGCCCAATTTTGCCCGAAAGCCGGTCGGATGGGTGAAAAACCGGCTCCGCCGTTTACAAAAAGTTGGATTGTGAGACAGGCGATTTGCTTGGTGAATGCTGTGGGTTGGTCGGAATGTCGAATTCAAAGAGGTCGCCCCTTTAAGGCCACTAGGGACAATGGTGATTAAACTGCTCCGCTCCGGTGTGACCCAAATCGTAGTCGACGGGAAACTGGAACGACGCACCATCGGGTGCGTCATAGACAAGTGTTACTTTCGCGACGGCGCCGGTTAAGGCATGCGGAATTTCGCAGACGGCGTTGAAGCCGGTCCTACGATTTCCTAGAGAAGGATAGACGTGCCATACGTCCTCGCGCGCGAGGCCGACCTCGGCGACCCCTGCTTCGTGCTCGCCTATGAAGATTCTCAGACGCCGGGGGCCGGAGCCATCGTAGCCCATCGCCCAGCCGCGCAACATGAGGCGGCCCGACCACGACCGGCAATAATCGATATTGATGCGCACGCGATCAGCACCGCCAAACCCAGCGAGTTTTTCGCTGTTCGTTACGCTGAGTGGCCGCGCCTCAGGGCGCTTAAAGTAGAGGTTCGGTGTGGTTTCGGGGTAGGCGCGCGACCATACAATGGGGAGCTCCTCGATGTTCTCGGGTGTGAAGCGGGTGGATTTTTCGACGGTGTGGGTGAGCACGAATTGCAGGCTGTCAATATCGAGTTTGGCAGCCTTTTGCTGTGCGGCGATCAGTTCCACGTCGGAATCGTCATAGCGAAATAAGATGTATTTCCATTCGACTGCTGGGGCCCGGCCGGGCGCGTGGCGGGCGTCGTGCATGAACTGCAACGCCCTCGCGACATTGCCGTTGATGCGGTATCTTTCGTAAGACGATTGGTCGAGACCGTCGACGGACACGATGAGTCGATCAGGGTAGCTGCCCCGCGGGAAGGCATCCTTGAACTTGTAGTTGCCGTTCGTGTTTATCGCGACGGGTGTGGTCGGAAAAAATTCTCGCCCGCAATCGATGATGTCCTCGAGTTGCGGATGGGCGAGCGGCTCGCCAAGGCCGCAGAAGAAAAACAGATCCACGAGGTAGCCTTCTTCACGCAGACTGGCAAGGACACGACGCCAGATGTCGACGGAGAGAAAGGTCGAACCAGGCCGCTCCGTCGCGAGATCGACCCGTGAGCAACTCGGACAACGCAGCGCGCACGCCAGCGACGGCTCGACGAGGAGCTTTTCGAGGCGCTTGGTCGGGACGTCGTGGCTGAATGGTTCATTCCGCTGAAGGCCCACGCATTGCTCGCACGTTGTTGCCCACGGCGCGATGCCGCGACGGAACATCGCTCTAGCCAGCGCGTAGCCGCGATCAGCGAAAAGTCGGCGCACGCTCCAGTCCGGGGCCGCGGTCGCCCAGCCGAGATTTACTTTTTGGCCGGCGCCGTAGTTACATGTAAATTCTCCATTCGCCCGGAGGCAGAGTATCTTGAAGATGTCGCAATTCATGGCCGGTTGACGCACAGAATGACGCTGTGTCGCGGGAAAGCGAACGAAGTGAATCCTCGCCATCTCGACGCTGCTGGGCAGGTGGCGTGATTTTTGTGTGCCAATAAGCACCGATTCTGCAACGATACCGAGCGAACTGGTTTCGTGACCGAGGGTGTCGATGCCAAATAGGGGGCGTTTTTGAAACGCTGGAGGTGCCGACATCCCTTCAAAATGGGTCCGCCGCGCATGAGACGTATTCGCTTGTCATGCCAGCCCGGGGCGTGGTTAAGCCAATGTGCTTTACCACCTGCGTAGGCGAGGTGAAGGAGGGAAGTTGCACCTCCAGCGCCGCTAGACCTTGACTAGTTATCGCATTGTTGCGATAGTTTCAATCGCGATTCAATGCCTGCCATCAACGTCGTCTTTTACCAAGAAAAGCCTGGGGACTCACCGGTGGTTGCCTGGTTGCGGACCCTCAATGAGACCAACCCCAGAGCCTTCGACAAATGCCGTGCAGCCATTTCCCGACTCGCACTTCTTGGTCACGAACTTCGTCGACCCGAAGCCGACTACCTGCGCGACGACATTTATGAGCTACGTATTCGAATGGGATCGGTCAATTACCGCCTCCTTTACTTCTTTCATGGACGCACTGTTTCAGTCGTCGCCCATGGCCTAACCAAGGAATCCGCGGTGCCCGCCACTGATATCAAACAGGCGATTGCTCGCAAAGCCGCGTTCACCGCCAATCCAGCCACCCACACGTTCAAAGGAGAAATCAACGATGCCTAAGAAAACCACCACTGATGCAACCAAGATTCTGGCGGATATCGCCGGTCATGACCCAAAGCGCCAACAGGCTTTTGAGGAGGCAGTCGCCAATCGTGAGGTTGCCCAACGGATTTACGAATTGCGGGAGCAAGCCGGCCTTTCCCAAACGGAGTTGGCCAAGCGAGTCGGCACTACTCAGTCCGTGATTTCGCGGCTCGAAGATGCCGATTACGAAGGCCATTCGCTCGCCATGCTCAATCGCATTGCCGCTGCGGTAGAGCGTCGTGTTGAAATCCGGTTCCTGCCGCGTCGGCGTCGCCTGCAACCGGTGTAAGCGAATTGGCCAATGGCCTCCAGCCCACGACCGCAGCGCGCCGATGACCTTCGGCGCCGGCTGGCAGATCTATCCGCAGAGATTCTCAGGACGGAGGATGAACTTGCATCCTTGGAGAGTGAAGCGCGACTCGCCCTCAGGGAGAATCGTTTGCCGCCCAAGATACCGCAGCGCCCGGCGGAGAAAGTCGCCCTGTTTCTCGATCTTTTCGGCACCAGACGATCAGTCTACCCCAAGCGATGGGAAAACGGCAAAACAGGTAAGAGCGGCTATTCCCCGGCATGTGACAACGACAGCTTTTCAAATCGGCTCAGTGGAATCTGCCGAAAGCCGAAGATAAAATGCTCGGAGTGTCCTCATCAGCGTTTTCCGTCACTCGACGAGCGCGCCGTGGAAGCCCACTTGCGCGGTGAACAAACGCTCGGCGTCTATGCCATTGGCGCTGACGACACCTGCCGATTCCTCGCCGCCGACTTTGACGGCGACGGATGGCGGGACGACGTCCTCGCCTACCGCGAGGCGGCTGAGCGGGTCGGGATCACGGTTGCAATCGAGCGCTCCCGATCAGGAAACGGCGCGCATGGCTGGGTGTTTTTCGATGAACCCGTGCCAGCCGGTGTGGCGCGGCGCTTGGGAGCGATACTGGTGGCGAAAGCCTCAGCCTTGCGACCGACGTTGAGTTTGGGCGCGTATGATCGACTTTTCCCGAATCAAGACACCTTACCCGCCGGCGGATTTGGAAATCTGATCGCACTTCCTTTGGCGAAGGCTCCGCGGCAGAATGGCAACACCCTCTTTGTTGATCCGCACATGGCGGCGTTTGAAGATCAATGGTCATATTTGGCGGGCCTACCGCGACTGAACCGAGAGAGTCTGGAAAGAGTTCTCGCCAGAATTGCGCCGGTAGCACCGGGCCCGCCGTCGTCCCGAACTGGCGCCGAGCTCGACCACGGCGACGATTTCGCGCTGCAAAACGATGCGATGGTATTGGATTTGTCGCAGCCCCGCATTCGCGGCGGAATGATCGCAGGCGACGTGACGGTGCGACTTGATGCTCAGATCCACGTGCCCCGCTCGCTGCCGATACCCGTCCTGGCGGCTCTTAAGCGACTCGCGACGTTCCCGAATCCAGTCTTTCACGAGAAGTTGCGACTGCGCTATGCAACGTTTGATACGCCGCGGTTCCTTTTTTCTGGCGAATGGCATGCCGACCGACTCGTGCTTCCGCGTGGCGTGCTGGACCGAAGCCTTGCACTATTGGAGATGGCCGGCGCGACGGTGGTATTGCAGGACGCGCGGGATACCGGGAAGCGTGTGCCTTGGAAATTCCAGGGTGAGTTGCGGGAGGGTCAGGAGGAGGCAGTGCGCAAGATGCTCGCCGAGGATCATGGGGTGCTGTGCGCCCCGCCGGGCGCGGGAAAGACCGTCATGGGTTGCGCTCTGATTGCGCGTGCGCGCACGTCCGCGCTGGTGCTGGTTCACCGAGCAGTGCTCGTGGATCAGTGGCGTGAGACGGCCATGCAGTTCCTTGGGTTGAAACGAAAGGAGATCGGCATTTGGCGTGGGCCGTCCCATCGACGCACCGGACGACTGGACATTGCGATGCTGCCATCGCTGGCTCGCGTCGAAGATTTGGCGTCGGTGCTGGCCGGCTACGGGATGGTCATCATCGACGAGTGCCATCACGTGCCTGCTGCGTCTTTCGAAGCGGTGTTGAAGGCCTGCCCCAGCCGGCGGGTTTACGGACTCACCGCGACCCCGAAACGTAAGGACCGGTTGGAGAAATTACTCTTCGCCCAATGCGGACCGATTCGGCACACGCTGGTCGATGCTCTGACCGCTGAGATGCGGACAGTAAAGGTTCGTCGCACTTCCGTGTCGCTGCCAGCCGATGTTGGCCAGCGGCCACCGATCCACATGATATGGGAGGCGTTGGTGCAGGACCAAGGCCGTATTGCAGTGATTGTCTCCGATCTGTTGTCGTGTGTGGCGGCCGGGCGTTCCCCGCTCGTGCTGGCTGATCGCAAGGTCTACCTAGACCGCCTGCAAGGGACATTCGCCACCCAGGCAGCCAGTGTCGTTTGCCATCGGCTCGACGGCCAATTGGGGAAGAGAGCTCGGACTGAAGTTCTGCGCCAGATCGATGCGCACTACACTGCCGGCACTCCGTTCGTGCTTTTCGCAACCGCGTCGCTGATCGGAGAAGGATTTGACCTACCGCGATTGGATACGCTGGTCTTGGCGATGCCGCTCTCGTGGAAGGGCCGACTGGTGCAATATGCCGGCCGACTTCACCGGATTCACGACGCGAAAGGAGCTCCGTTAATTTACGACTATGTGGATGAAAATCACGCCCTCACAAACGCGATGTTTCGACGCCGTCTGGCCGGTTACAGAGAACTCAACTATGCCATCGAGATGCCGCCGGGAGATGCACCTGCATGGTTCGGTCTCGAAGGGACAACTGCTGCGGTGGCGCAAGCCACTTCGTAAGCCCACAATTGCGAGCCAATTGAAAACACTTCGAAGGCCTGGATTGCTGGCCGGCGTGGATTCGAACTCGTCGGCAAACGATGAGACGTATTCGCTTGTCGCGCCAGCGCAGGCCGTGGCTCATCTCTGACGTCTCGGCAACGGAGCGCGTATGGATGTAACCGAAAATAGAATCGTCGCGGATGGTCCAGAGCGGTACCGAGCATCTAAGAATTACTGGGCGGTACGCAGGCGCGTGTTGGATCGGATTTCTGAGCGCTATGCCCAAGAGAAGAAGACGGCGTCATTTTGGCGGCGCGTGTGGCTGGAGGTGAAGATTAGTCGTGAAGTCGCCGAGGAAATGAAAAAGGAATTTCATCCTGCAAATCTCCACGCTGCTTTCGACAAGAAATGAAACAGCCGAACAAGGCTAGAGCCACGCCCACACAGCCGTCACGCCGCGTGCTAGTGAAGGTAAACCGAAATGAAACAGCCGACTGTGGAATCTCCTGAAGCACGAGTCGCGCCGGCTGCGGTCGTGGCTCATCTCTGATGTCTGGGCGAGAAAGCTAAAGTATGCCTCTCAATTGGAAAATCGATGAATGCGCCGAATACTACGGCGAAATTATTCTGCGCGGTTGGTGTCACCAGTCGGAACCGCGAATTGTTAGTGTGTCCGCGATATTCTCGGGCCTGTCTGCAATCGTACAAGTAGTCAGCTTTGGGCAGCCCAGTCCTGATGTTGCGGAGTTTTATGGTGTCTCTGCGGCCAACTGTCGTTTTGATCAATTTCTCGCACTCCCCGACACGGCGATTGGGCGCGACTTCTATTTGCGGTTTTTTTGTGAGGACGGCAGCTCGCGGCGCAGCGGATCGGCTCTTGCCAATGCAGCAGATGGCGATCCCTATGCTGCATGCTGGCTTCACTTTGCCGACTATATGCGCGCGCTGCCTGGCGGCACGGTGCTCGAGATCGGATCGCGAGCGCGGTCCGCCGTCACACGTCGCCAGCTTGTCCGCCTCACTTAGGTTATGTAGGATTAGACATCATGGCGGGCCCAAATGTCGATGTCGTCGGAGATGTGCATGAACTCGATGAGGTGCTTGGAAGGGCTCGGTTCGTCGCAGTGTTTTCCTTTGCAGTATTTGAACATCTCGCCATGCCGTGGAAGGTCGCATTGGCCTTGAATCGGGTGTTGGAGCCCGGCGGGTTAGTTTTCACCGCCACCGTGCAGACATGGCCTGTGCACGACGAGCCGTGGGATTTCTTCCGGTTTTCGCGTTACAGCTGGCAGACGATGTTCAACACGGCGACGGGATTCGAAATTGTGGAAGCGGTCTGCGGAGAGCCAGCGCGAGTCCACGCGTGCCGCATGGGACCTGCGACCCGAAAATTGCACTTACAGCCCGCTTATCTCGGCTCTGCTGCAATCGTTCGAAAAATCTCCGAGACACAGTTGACTTGGCCGGTCACAGTAGCTGTCGCTGCAGGCGGGAACTATCCCAAAGGGGAACTGAGCACGCCGCCAAAATGATTGCTCATGATAATCTCGTCCGCACCGAGGTGAGCATCTTGCGGGCAGGAAGCGAAGGGGTCAGGTTGCTAATCTTTCACTTGACCTCAGGGCAAGTGCGGCGTCTGGTCCACGGTATGGCGCGCAAACTGCGACTCGCTCAATCCGGTGGCGGCTGCGATTCTTAAACAGGTGAGTGAAAGATTTGCAACCTGACCCCGTCGTTTTTTTCCACCTTTTCCCGCTGCTCGAGCACGCAGCTATAATGTCTAGGCAAAGTAAAGATGTCCGAACCGAAGCCCTATCCCGGATGGCTGTTCTGGCTCCTAGCATCCACTTTTCTCTGGGGCTTTTTGGTCGCTCCGATTGGCCTCAACGAAGTTATCGGCTCAAGGAAGTGGCCGACACTCTTGGGTTACTCCTTGGTTTGCTGGATTGCGGCTATCTTTGTCTCGAGAGCCAAAAGAAGAGGCGCAGTTGTATTCGCAGTGCTCCATGTGGTGTTGGGCATCGCCTGGATTCCCTTTGCCCACTGGGTGATTCAAGGCTTTGCTCGCCTTTGGAAATGAAAGAAGGAGCCGATCAGCCGCCAGTGCCAACGCGCGGGAACGGGACGTGATTCGCATGCCCCTCCTCCGCTCCAAATCTCCAGTACTTCAAAAGCGCTCACTCTCAGCTCGCCCGCGCGCGGCACATCTCTATCGTTCGGCAATCTTTACGATGAGAGCGCATGCGTGTCTTGCAGTCGTACTGGTGCTTATCGGGTGCGCGCGTCAGTCGATGTATACCTTTGGGTTTAACGTCACCAGTCACGTACCTCCTGCAGTAATTGATGGTAAAAGAGAAACATGGAAGGTGGAGCGCATGCTCATGTCGCGGCGGTTTCATGCTATTGCTTTTCGAGAGGATGCCTGCATGGGCGCAGCACGTGTCACATTTAGGACCGACAAAGAGCGGCGGCATACTGAGGTTTTTGTTTCAGCACCCGACGAGGATGTCGCCTTTCGAGCCGCGAGAGCGTACGCAAATGCTGCGATTCACGTTGCGAAAAGCCGCAGAGCAGAGTTTGAGATTTCGTCGGAGCTAAGAATGCAGGTCAGCCCCATCGGCGAACGACTGAACCCGAGATGGTGAAAAGGCCGAACCTGAAGTCGCCAGAGCCAAACGCCCACAGCCGTCACGCCGCGTACTGGCGAAATGAAAACCGAAATGAAGAGATCGAATCTCGAATCTACTGAAGCACGCGTCGCGCCGGCTGTGGGCGTGGCTCATCTCTGACGTCTGGGCAAAAAAGGATGAATCTGTTCGCGAAGTTTCGCCGTCGAATGTCAGGCAAAACGCATAGCCGCGAAGTGCGGTTCGATAGCGGAGGGTTTTCCGTCGTCCCTTATGATAAGCCTGCGATACGCGTCCTGTGGGGGAACGTTCAAGAAGTGTTCGCTTTCAAACAAGATCTCTTTGCTGTCGATCAGATTTGTCTCGGTTTTCGTGTCGACGATACCGGAGGTTGTGTATGGGTTGGCGAGGACGACAACGGCTTCAAAGCGTTCCGAACAGAAATTGAGATGCGCTTTCCCAGTATCGACAGTCAATGGTTCGGCAAGGTAGCGCAGCCAGCGTTTCAGGAGAATCGCACGACGCTTTGGCAGCGCACATGACAGACAAGAGGCGCGCCGGCTGCGGGCGTGGCTCATCTCTATCAGAATGTCGAAAAGTCGCGCAGTTCGAGCAAGATTTTGTCTATAGCAGGAGCGAGCCATTCGAAACTCAAACTCCTCTCCGTGGTCTTCGCTGAAATCTCCGTGCCCTCCGTGTCTTCAATCCCTCCATCTGGTTGCGGCGCCGGCCGCGGTTGGACGTTGCCGATGCCGGCACACCCGATGGCGGGTTTTACCTCGTGGATTGTCGTATTGATTGCAGTCAGACGGACGGCACATACTGATTCTAATGCAATTGCTTCGACTTTCGTTGTTACTGAGCATCATCCCGAGTGGGTTGTTTGCGGCCGCTCCTGACTCATTTTTCGGATACGTGTATTACCAAAGCGGTGGGACCCTCGCGCGGACATCGTACCAATTCGGCGTCGCGCTCGAAGCCGACGGGACGTTTCGTCAGCTTTTTGCCGCCGGCACACGGCTTGGCTCTTCAGTCAGCATCAATACTGGCGTGGCGGATGGAAACTGGACGTACCGCCGGATCGACAATGCAACCGCTGAATTCACGCTTACCTCCAGCACGGGCGGCAATCCGCTCAACGGCAAACGCACATTGAGGTTTACGTCCGACGGGGATGGTTTGATCGAACCCGAGACATTGCCCGCCGGAATCACGAGCGGCGCATTTCGTATTGCACCCGCAGCCATTCGCGCGCCGCTGGTTAATTGCTCCAACCGTTCATTCGTGCGCCCCGGCGGACTCGCGTTTACCGGATTCGTGATCGCCGGCGATTCACCGCGTGCTGTGGTTGTTCGCGCGGTTGGACCCGGGCTCGCGGTTTTCGGAATTAACGACGGATTAGCCGACCCAAAAATCGTAATTGCCGCAGATGCACGGGAAGTGGCGGAGAACGACGATTGGAACGCGGCGGGGCCTATACAAGGTGGTCAGTCAATCGAACGAACCAGCGCGTATGTAGGTGCGTTTCCGATTTCAAGCCCATCCAAAGATGCGGCGATTGTGGTTCAACTAAGGCCTGGCGCATACGTTGCGGAGGTTTCATCGTCTGCATTCAATGATGCTGGTGAGGTCTTGATCGAAGTTTACATGCTGCCATAGAGCTATTCTGACGATCTGAGATCGCTGGCTCGTCTAATGAGGAGATGGGAATAGTTTCACAATTGAAGTGCGACTGTAAGCGCCTCAAAGCCCATTCCGCTGACATCTCGACGTGGCGGGTAGCAGGCATGAAGGAGCACATCGTGCTGCACGTTTCGCATCCTTTCCTTATGAGAGATAAGGAAGCGATCGCTGCAGCGCTGCGCTTTGTGCAGAGTGGAAGCTTCAGTACCCAAAGGCCCAACACATATTACTTCGGTTGCGGCTGCGCCGCCCTGGGCTCTCCGTGTTTAAAACTCAGTCCTTTCGGTTGCGGCTCAGGCCGCGCCAGGACGTTCGGCAAAGGGGCACCTTGACCCACGTTGCGATTGGGTGCATTCTCAACGCATGGATTACCGCAGAATTATCACCATCGATCCTGGCAAGCGCAGTGGTAAGCCATGCATACGAGGAATGCGGATCACCGTGACCGACGTCCTGGAGTATCTAGCTGGAGGAATGTCGGTCAGCGAGATCCTCAAGGACTTCCCCGAGTTGACCGAAGAAGACATTCGCGCGTGCCTCGCATTTGCTGCGGACCGTGAGCGGAAGCTGGCGGTTGTAGGCGAATGAAGCTGTTGTTCGACCAGAACCTTTCGAGTGGTCTGGTCGCGAGGCTCTCCGAGTATATTGCTTTTGATATAATTCAAGTCGCCGAACTTAAAGTGAAGTAGGTCGCGAGCCAACGGGATTTTGTTGTTCAAGACTTGCGAAGGGACATTTCAGATACCGGGCTCGCCGAACGCCCTCCACCATGCCGCGCAAAGACAAACTCAGTTGGAGCGCCAAACGCCAGCTTGCTAGCCCGATGAGCATCGCCAACTGTGATCGCATGAATGTCACCGATCTGCCCATTGCGATCGACCGCGAAAGGCTCGCGGCCTTTTGCCGTGCCCGTGGCATCCGCAAGCTAAGCGTTTTCGGATCAGTGCTGCGCGACGATTTCGATCCGGGACGGAGTGACGTCGATGTCTTGGTTGAGATGGACCCGACGGCCAGGACTGGATTCCGGTTTTTTGGCTACGGCGACGAGCTGGCCGAGATCATCGGCCGTAAAGTGGACCTGAACACTCCGGCCATGTTGAGTCGGTATTTTCGAGACGAAGTGCTTCGGGAGGCGCTGCCGCTCTATGAGCAAACGCGATCCTAAGGTCACGTTGCGTCAAATCCTGGAGCACGCGCGGCGTGTGCAGGAACTGTCGACGACAACGCTGCAAGTAATCCTGAATGATTGGAAACTGTCTGCCGCATTCGAGCGCGAGATGGAAATCCTTGGTGAGGCAGTCAAGCGCCTGCCAGCTGACCTCGTAGCACGCTACCCCGGAATCCCGTGGAAGCAGATTGCAGGGACGCGCGACCGCATAAGTCACGGTTACGACGAAACGGACTACAACGTGCTTTGGGATGCGGCCTGCCACGATGTGCCTGCCGTCATCGCGACCGTCGAGCAGATGCTTCGCGACTTCGAAAAGCCGCCTGCGCAAACGGTGTAGGTTAATCTTTCGCTGGTATTATTGTGCAGCGGTGCTTCGGTCGTCACCTCCGGCGACCGCACGATCAAAGGATACGACCTCAGCATTGAATTGGCCGGCGGGCGGGCCAGCGTCTTCATCGTCAATCCGGAAGGCACCCTTTCCCTCGGCGAAAGCCGTGGTTTCGACTCGTGGAAGCCAGACTCCGACCTGCCGCACTTCGCGGAGCAATTGCCGGACGTCGATCTCAACCTGAAAAACAAGAGCCCGAGAGAGGCTTCGCCTCAGACCAAGGGACCAAGGGACTAATAGACCAAGGGACCGAGGACCGGGGCCCGACCGTTATCTTTGCACACCCGGGAAAAACGGGAAACCGCAATGGACGACAATACCGAAAAACTGCACGAGCTCGGGGTCTTCGAGGCGCATCGGACCAAGGAAGTTCTCGAGCTGTTGGAGACGCATCGGATTCCTTTCGAATTGGAGCTCGACGAGTCCGCCCAAAATCAGTCGGGGCGCACCACCCAGTTGATGTTCGGCGTGTACCCCGGTGGTACCACGTTCGCGGTGTATGCGCGTGAGCCCGATCTCGCCAGGGCACGAGACGTGGTGAAACCGCTACTTCCAAAGTGACGACTTACACCTCACCGACGTTAGCCGGAGGAAAACATTTGAAACCGCTAATCTTCGCTGATGCGGTCGATAGCGCGCCTGATAAAGGCGCGCGGGCTTCGCCTTATCGGCGAAGCTCAATCGCGGCAGGTCGGTTCGACGCATTTTCATCAGCGCAGATTAGCGGTTAAAAGTATTTCCTGGTTCATTCAGTTGCGGCTTCGCCCGCTGGGACGCTCGGCAGAACCGGAATCCATGAATATCCAATTCATCTCACGCATGCTCACCGGCATGATCGGGCTCACCATCGCGATGACGGCGGTGCGCGGCGCTGAAGCGGGGATCGCGTTTGCCGGCATGATCAAGGAAGGGGGGAATGTCCGGTTCGTATTGAGGAGCAAGGCGACGGGGAATTCCTCCGGCTGGCTCGCGATTGGACAGACCTTCGAAGGTTATGCCATCCGCAGTCTCGACGCTCCGGCTCAGATCCTCGTGGTGGCGAAAGACGGGGCGGAGTTCCGACTCCCTTTCGTTTCTGCCAGGGTCAAGCATGCGGCCGCGGAACCGCCGGCCGAGCTCAAGCAGCGCGTCCTGAGGAATCTCCGGATGCTGGCCGCGGCGGCGGATCAGTTCTTCCTCGAGCGCGGAGTTACCCGGGCTTCTTATGAGGACCTGGTCGGTCCGACCAAGTACGTGAAAGAAATCATTCCGGTGGATGGCGAGGACTACCGGTCCCTTCAATTCGCGCAGGCCAAGCCAATGGAAGTCCGGACAAGCCAGGGTTACGTCATATCGTATCGGCCGTGACGTGAAGGGCGCGTGAATCGCCGTCTCCGGATTCTTTTCGTCTGCGCCATGAACAAGCAGCGCAGCGTCACGGCCGAGCATCTCTATCGGAAGGATGCGCGGCTGGAAGAGGCTCGCGGTGGGCTTCCGCCATCGAATGATGAAACGCATGCAGGTGCGGGCGGGACGCCCGCGCTCCCAAGGAAGTAGTGCGTCATTTTCCACCCCAGTCAAAACCAGCTCATCGTAGCGATCGACGACCATGCCATGACCACATTGAAGGCGCTCTCACGTTTCCGAATCATGATGGCCGCATTCATCGCGGGGTTGCTCGTCAGTGGATTGACGGCATTCCCATTGCTGCGGGAGATGCAGCTTCTCGCCTCGTGGCTTGGACTCGAAGGCGCAGCTTCTCCTGCCGGGCACACGGGCCTGGCGTTTTGGATTCTCACCGTGAAGTTCGGCCTGGCGGATATGTATGCCCGTTATCCCTGGATCGCTTACGGCACCGATTGGCTCGCGTTCGGGCATATCGTGATCGCGCTTTTCTTTGTGGGTCCTCTCATCCGGCCGGCGGAAAGCAGATCGGTCATCTACGCCGGCATCGCTGCATGTATCCTGGTTTTTCCATTGGCTCTCATTGCGGGTGCGATCAGAGGCATTCCGTTCTATTGGCGCCTGATCGACTGCTCGTTTGGTGCGATCGGAATCCTTCCCCTGCTTTATTGCCTCCGTTTGCTGAACCACATTCAACCAAAGCTGCCGGGAAACCCATCGGAGCCAACGACCGCCACCAGCAGTGATGAACACTATACTGTCATCCGAAAGTCTTGATTGTAGTGCAATACGGGTCTGCCACTCGGCGCGTGGATGAGCATCTACCTTCAGCAGGCGAGGCCATGAGCGAAGCCGTAATTCGAAAATGTGCCCCGGGCGACGAGGACGACCTGTCGCTGGTGGGACAGGCGGCATTTTTGGAGGCGTTCGCGGGCGTGGTTTCGGGCCGGGATATCCTTGCCCACTGCCGGCGACAACACGCCACGGAAAAATACGCGGCGTGGTTGAGAGACGCCAACTCAGCGGTGTGGATGGTGGAGGTGAATCCCGGCCGGGCTCCCGTGGGATATCTGGTGCTGACGGCACCCGACCTGCCGCTGGCGGACATCGGTCCGGGCGACCTGGAGATAAAGCGGGTGTATCTGCTGCATCGATTCCAAGGTGGAGGCATCGGCGCACGCCTGATGAATGCGGCGCGCGACCACGCCATTGCTCGCGGGAGCCGACGGCTGCTGTTGGGCGTTTACAGCGGCAACATTGCGGCCATCGGGTTTTACGAGCGGCTTGGCTACAAGCGCGTCGGGACGCGGCCCTTCAAGGTGGGAGAGAACACATATAATGATCTCATTTTTAGTTTGGGTCTCGGCCGGTGAAACCCTGATGCGGGCCCGGCATCGGCAATCGTCCTGCCATCGATAGTCCGTTTGGAATGGAGGGACGACCTCCGCGTCGTCGGCTTCCGGTCAACCCACCATTCGAATCTTTCCGAATGGAATGTCCGTCGGGATGCGAGCGGCCCTGCCAAGGGCAGGCAAGCCGCGGCGCTTGCCCGCCTGCGGCGGGGAGGCGGGCCCTCCATCCATGGCGAACCGAGTGATTCCAGCCTCGTTACCTCGGCTGCTACGAAGACGGGCCTGATGGATTCTTCGCTGGCGCTGCTGATGAACGCGCTGGATGTAGGAGCCTGCTTGCAGGCGATTCCCTCGCGCCCAATCGCCTGCAAGCAGGCTCCTACAACGAGCGGCTGCTAGCGGATGATCTCCACCGACACGACCCGGAGTTCGACCGTCAGCTGCGATGGATTGTTCGGCGCGGCGCTCAGGGTAAATGAGTCAATCGCCATATACGGTGCGCGGTGCTGAAGGCTTTCGTAGAACTTCGACAGCTTCTCCCAATCCGCGCCGGAGATTCGGTACCGGAGCGCATGCACCGCGAATTGCCCGCTCGGCGTCGTGGTCAATTCGAGACTGGACGCGTTGGCCCGCAACCCGGCCTGGTTTGCCAGCTGCTCGACCGCCGCAGCGAGCTGGTTGGCATTCAACGTCCGCGCCGGATCAAAGCTGGACGCCGCCTTCTGTGCCTTCTCTTCGATGGCGCCGCGGTCGCGGATCCATTTCGTCTGCTCGTTGAGCCGCGCGGTCGTCATTCTCCGCTCGCGGTTGAACAGGACGGCGCGCTTGGCGAAGACCGAGCCCCACCACATCAACGCGATGGCGATGAACCCCAGCAGGAGCAGTTTCTCCCGGAGGGCGCGGCTGAGGAATAAAAGTCGAAGCGTGCGAATCATCCGGTGGTGCCGCTCACGGGTTTAACTGCGTCCGGCTTGAAAACGACGGTGAGCCTGAACGTCGTCACGTTGCCGCGCATCGCGGCAATTTGCGGGTCCACGCGCTCGACCTGCGGCAGCTGCGCCAGCGTGGCGCCATAGGCGTTTACCTGCGCCGTGTTGTTGGTGATGCCATCGATATAAACAGTGTACAGGCCGCTGGCCTGTTCCGCCTTGACCTTGGTAAACTGGATGTCGCTGGGTTTGCGTGCTCCGTCCTCGCCCACCAGGACCGTGACCATCTCGAGGGGCAGCAGGCGCTTGGTCGCGAGTTCCTCGATCCGGATGGCCTGTTCGGCGAGGTGCATGATCTTGTCGACCAGCGGCTGCTGGGCCCGCAGCTGGGTCATCCGGACCTGCTGCCAGGCGCGGCCACCGAAGAGCGCCACCTCACCCAGCCCAATCAGGAGCAGCGCCGCCGCCGCCCCCAGCGTCACGCGCCAGAGCAGGACGTCGCGCTTTTGCGCCGCGCGCAGCGTGGCGAGTTCGCCCTTGTCCCGGACGTCGAGCGCAGACCCGGTGGTTGCAGGGAGCCGCGAGACCAGATCACCGGCACGAAAGACGATTTCACGATCGTGAGCAGCGAGATCGGCGACGGGCGGCTCGGCCAAATCGATCACGGTTTTGCTGCCCCCGATTTCGCGCAGCAACTCGTCGCGAAGCCGCGCGCGATCCTCTTCCGTAGCCTCCGGCGGCAGCGTCTTGACCACCACCTTGTCCGGCACAGGCGGCGTTGCCCAATGCACGGCGGTCAAACCGTCCGCCGACCCGAGCACGATCGTCGTGGCGGGTGGCACCTCGGCCGCGAACAGCGAGGCGAAGGTCGGCAGGACGAGTTCCGCCCCGGCCCATACCGCAGTCTGGTCGGTGGTGAAACGGCGGCGATAGGCGGCAAAAACAAACGCGCGCTCGGATCCCGGCGGCCAGAACCAGCCATAGTACAGCTGCGCCAGCGGGAACGGGGAGATTGCCTCGAGCGCCAGTTCGATCTGCGATGCGGCCTCGACCGGCGTCGAGCCGGCGATGACCGGCACCGAACGCGTGAAGAACATCGAATCCGGCAGCAGCGCGACTTCGGGTGGCGGCGGTCCGGACCGCAGGAAGCTGAGTGGCGAAGGCATGATGGGACCGAAAGACTAAAGGGCGAAGGAACGAAAAGACCAAGCAACTACGCGCCGAAGGCACATCGGTTCGCAATCCGTTGATCGCATGGTGGGTGGGGCCTCAATCATGTGGTTGGCGCCGCAGGCGCGGGAGCAATCTCAGCATTTTCGCGAATTTCCAAGAGCGTAAACGGATAGCGGAGATTTCGGTCGGCTTGGCCCTGTGCCGTCGCCCCGGGCGTGGAGCCTTTGGTTTGCGTGGCGTTCGGCTGATTCTGACGCTGGGCGGCGGTTTTCGCCGCACTGGCAGACGCCTGCGTGCGTTGCGAAGTTGCAGTGGTTTGAACAGTGGTGGCCCCGCCGGGCGGAGCAATGACCGCGGACAACCGAAACTGTGTCCTGCCATCGAGCACCGTGACGATGATCTTGAGCGCGCTGATCGTCGTCCCGAACGCCGCCGTGTTGCCGGTCGGGCCGGCGATGCGCTGGGCTTCGTTCGCGTTTTGAAAATAGCCCGGGCCCTGCGTCTGATACTGGCCGTTGCCGGTAAGGTAATCGACGAGGTTCTGCTGTTGCTGTGCCTCGAACTGCCCCAGCGCGGCCAGCGTGTCCGGTCGCGCACCGTTGAGGTTCGACCGGGTAAAATCAAAAAGCGACACGCTGTCGGCAAACCGCTTCCACAGATCGTTGGGCCGGCCGTCGGAGTCGTAGAATGTCTCGCGCACTTTCTCGATCGCCGCCAGCTCGTCGAAGGAACGAAGCGAGCGCCCGGGCGCTTCGAACGGAAGCACACTCTGCTCGTATTGCGGCGCCATGCTGGCGCTGTAGGTGTGATTCTTGTGCATCCAGCCCATCAAGGCATCTGACAGCGCCTCGGCGTCAGGCTGATTCAGCTGCCAGTTTCGGAAAAGCCCGGTCAGGCCGGTCGCGTTCGCGCGCGGCAGCGAAACCTTTCCGCTCTCGTCCTCGAAGGTGATCTGAACGACACGATCCTCGGAAGGGGTGTAGCCGGCGAAACCGAGCGGGTCCGCCCATCCTTCGGCGGGGCTGTGCAGGCCATTGCCGACCGACCGGAAATCCTCGAGCACTGCCAGGGTGACCTCGAGCGCCGAATACGCCTCCATCCGCAGCCGGCGCATCAACACGTCGCGTTGATCGACGAGAAGATCGTTGCTCGCCCGCTCCATGAACGCGACCAGAGCAAAGGTTGCGAACAGGATCGTGACCATGACGATGACGAGTACGGAGCCGCGGCGCGGCCGGACGAAGGGCGTGGCGCAAGGGGCCAAGGGCAGAGCGCGAAGCAAAAAGGGCAACGGGCGAAGCCGCAAAGACGCAGAGGCTAGAGCCTGGTGCAATCGGCCACCGCGATAACCTCTTTGGTTTTGATTAGACATTCGTTAATCGCCCTTCGTTCTCCGCTCTTCGCTCTTCCCCATTTGCCATTTGCCCTTTGCCCACTGCTCCTCGCTCTTCGGCCGTCAGAACGACGGCAGCGCCTGCGCCGGCGTCGGCAGGGTGACGACGCTCTCCCGCCCAATCTTGTTGTAGGTGAACTTCAGCCGCAGCCGGCCGGGCGTCATCGGTTTGTTCTGCGTATCCATCTTGGGCTGCGTTTCCGTGGTCCAGCGCTTCAGGTTGTCGTCGTAGTAGTCATAGCTGAGCGCGGTCACGAGCGGCGTCACGACGGTCTCGCGCGGCGGGTCCGTGTCGAAATTCTTTTCGAGCCGCGAGTGCCACAACATGACCAACCCCTCGTTGGGCCGTACTTGGAACGAGCATACGACTTCCGGCAGCGGCCGCTCCGGCCAGGTGAACAGCCGGCTTCCGGCCGGCAGTTCGAAGGTCACCATGTTTTCCATCATCCCGTTCTGCGGCCGCACCTCCTGCATCGCGATGGGCGTGGTGTTCGGCCGGGCGGCCGGCGGAAGCGCGGCGGCCCGAAGCTCGTTCTCGAGGAAACGTGTCACCGCCCGGGTGTGTTGCTCGAACAGCCGCAGGTCCGTGTTCCGGCCCCAAAGCTCGCCCATGGAAAAAATGAAGCTGTTGAGCGCGACCAGCACGAGCGACACGAGCACGAGCGCGAGCAGGATCTCCAGCAGCGTGAAGCCAGCGTTGGAATACCGGAAACCGGATCGGGGATACCGGAGACCGGATGGCGGATACCCGAAACCGGATCGGGGACACCGGAAACTGGAAACCGGATACCGGATACGATCGGATTCAGCCGCGGCGCGGGTTCGACCTGCCACGGAGACATACCGGGATTGCCCAACTTCGGATCCGGAGTGGCCCGGGCGTCCCGCCCGTGGGTTTGGGCGTGGCATGGGCGTCCCGCTCATGTACGGCGCGAAGCGCCGCGAGATCACGGACGAGACGCCCGGGCGACGGCCACGCGAAATGGAATCCCTGGTGCTCACTGGTTCTTCTTTCCCTGGAGTTCGAGGATCCGGGTCTTCGACTCCTCCTTGAGCTTGCCGCGTTCGCCCGCGTCAATCGACCAGGTGGGCCGGAGCACCACGAAATTCTGGACGACGCGCAACGGCTCGGCGCGGCCCGGGTTGGGGATTTCGCACGTGAAGGCCACGTTGAACAAATCGGCTATGTTCGTGGACGTAATCTCGACGCTCCATTTCGCCCGGCGTCCGTCGGCGGTGTCGAATTCGCCGCCGTCCTCGACCTTCTGGCGGTCCGGCTCGGCCAGAACCTGCTGGCGCGCGAACGCGACATCCTCGTCGCGCCCCAGGCCGCGGGCCGCCACCTCGTATCCATTGAGGACATTCACGTACGCCGATCCCAGCATCACGGCGGCGAGCGCGAAAATCACGAGCGCCATCAGGACCTCCAGCAATGTGAACCCGTCCGTGCGGCGCGGAACGGTCGATACCGGATACCGGAGACCGGAAACCGGAGTTCGGATTGCGGATTGCGGATATCGGTTTGCGGATTCGGGGAGACCCGAACGCACGCCCAGTTCGCCCCTGGCAAACCGGATGCTCTCTCCGGTATCCGAAATCCGGTGTCCGCTATCGCTGCTCACGGGTTCTCCTTCTTATCCAGCACCGGCGCGCAGGTCCATGGGTCGATGGCGAGCGTATGCACTCCCCCGCTACGGGCAAATTGCACCCGGAACGGAGTGCAGGTGCCGTCCGGATAAAACGACACGTATGTGATTGGCTGTGACTCCAGGAGCATGCCGCCGATCAGCACCATGTTTGCGCCCTTCGTCGCGGTGAGGAAATCGATCGTGAGATCGACGGCGGCGGCCGGCGGAACGGGAAACACCTTCAGCGGCACCTCCTCCTTGGTGA
This sequence comes from Opitutaceae bacterium, assembly GCA_030648295.1. Classification (GTDB taxonomy): domain Bacteria; phylum Verrucomicrobiota; class Verrucomicrobiia; order Opitutales; family Opitutaceae; genus ER46. The sequence continues at coordinate 27,973 of JAUSID010000091.1, forward strand.
ATCCATCCGCGGCCAACGCGGCCGGCGCGATGCCATCGATGAGCACGAATTGTTTATTCTGCCGATCGAACTTCAGCCGCATCTCATGCTCCGCCTTGAGGGCATGCTTGCGCGCCTCCTGGACGGATTTCCAGAACACCTCTTCGAGTGTGACCGGCTTGTCGGTCAATAGGTGGGACGCGCCGCCGACCAGAACGGACGCAATCAGCGCGATGATCGCGATCGAGAGCAGGACCTCCAGCAGCGTGAATCCGCGGGCGCGACGTGGGGCATCGCCGAAAACTGGCGTGTGCCGGCGTCGAGCAAGAGCACCAGCACTCGCGCCCGGTGTCGCGGGCGCGGCCAAGGAAGTACAGCCGGGTGAAGAACGCACCATGAGGAACAAGAGTGACGCACCGCCGGATGCGCGCCAACTCGCTCACCTATTTTCGGTACTGCTGCCGCCCGAGTCCCAGTTGCCAATGTCGTCCTCGGTGCCGCTTTGCTTATCCGGCCCCTTCGACCAAAGGTCATAATTCGCCTTGTTGCGCGTGCCGGGGTAGGCGTATTGATACGGCTCGTTCCACGGATCGAGCGGGATTTTCGACTCGGTGATGTAGGGGCCGTGCCACTGGCTGGCCTTGCCGCTTCCGGGCCGGGTGATGAGCGCCTGGAGGCCCTCGCCCGTGGACGGATAATCGCCCATGTGCATGCGATAGGTGAAGAGCGGGGCCTTCATGCTCTCGCGGACGAACAGCTGCGCCGCCGTGCCTTGGGCGCCGCCGAAGATGCCACCGATGTTGGAGATGGCGAGACCGGCAAGGAGCCCGAGGATCGCGAGCACCACGAGGATTTCCATCATCGTGAAGCCCCGCCGGCAAGCCGGCCGGTGAGCGACGTCGCGTGGAGAAATGAATCGCGAGCCGTGCAGTGCAGAACCGCTGCCGCCCGACATTGAACGATTGGATAGCTGCATGATTGGAGACAGGTTGACGTGGAGCGTGCCCATGTCGAGACGCCCCCGCCAATCCAAGGTTGCAAAACCGCCCGCCAAGTTGCGGTGGGTCAAGACCCCGGCGACCACTCGACGTCGTCGGCGGTTCCAAATTTCCGATCCGGACCCGCGCTGCGCAGCTCCATGCGGTCGCCACTCAGTTGGTGGAAACGATACGGCGTGCCCCAGCGATCGCACAATTCTCCGTGGGCATTCACCGCCGGATGGCGCTTCGGTATCAGCACAAGTTGCAGCGTGTTTTCCCCCGTGAGCGCCGCCGTGATTTCGCGATTTTCGCCGACCGGATTCCCGTCACGCGGGAAATTGCTGCGCCACGCATCCAGGATGTGACTCAGCGCCTCGAGGTCGCGGGCGGCGGTCGAACCCGGCGCATTCAAAGGGGCGGCGAGCGGAAACCCGGCCGGATCGATCGCTGTGATCGTGGCGCGATCATGGGCGGCCGGCGCATCGCCGCGGTTCGAGTTTTCCGGTGAACGTGCGTTTGCCTCCCCCCTCGGCGGCTCAACGGCGCGCGGCTTTGCGTTGCGCTCATTCGGTTGCAGTTGAAACCAAAGCGCGACCGCGATGGCGACCGCGAGAAGCGGAAAGACGATTCGGCGGGAAAACATGTATCGCCCGCGGTCGGGCTCCACGGGGCGGAATGTATCAACCGATGAACCCGAGATTGGTGGAACTGAACCGGCCGATATTCGGCAGAACCACCGGCAGGTTCGAGGCACTCACGCCAAACCAAGTCGCCAGAGTGGCTGCGTATTCGTCCACGCTCGTGGTCGGAATCCACCGGCCGCGCCCGGTGTCGTCCGGCCCGCTGATGGCGAGAGTCGGCATGCGGCCGTAAATGTCGCCGCCGTTCACCGCGCCGCCGACGATCAGGTGATGAGAACCCCAGCCGTGATCGGAGCCATCGCCATTGGTGTTGTAGGTCCGGCCGAAATCCGACGCGGTGAATGCGGTGACCTGTTCGGAGCAGCCGAGTTCCACGGTGGCGTTGTGGAACGCGGCGAGGTTTCGGCTCACATCGGCAAACAGATTGGCATGTGCGCCCGTCGCCGTGTTGTTCGCCGTCACCTGCTGGTCATGCAGATCCCAGCCGCCGACGCGCGCGAAGAAGATCTGGCGCTTGAGTCCGAGCTGCGGAGCGGCGGCGATCAGTCGCGCAATCGTGCGCAATTGCTGGCCGAGGTTGGACGGGGAGAACGTGGTCCCGAACGGCGGATTGCCGCTGAGAATGCCCGAGAGCATCGCACTGTCGGAAACGGCGTTCGACGTGATCCCGCCGAAGGCGGTTTCGAAGAGATTTCCGTTTTGCATCGCGAGCAGATCGTTCTGCGCGCGCGTGCGGAGGCTGGCGACATTCGTGCCCGTCGGGGTCGCCCCGCTCGCGCTGTTGAGCGCGATCGCGCCGCCGGGATTGACGGCGAACTGGACGATGTTCTTGCCGACCTGGAATGAATTCTGGCCGTTGAGGCTGATCGCCATCGAGATCGACGAACTCGCGTTGAACGCGTTCGTGAGATCCGCGAGCCGCCCGCCCCACCCGGTGGAAAACGGCTTGTCCGGCACGCTGCTCTGCCACTCGACCTGCTGATCATTGTGGGAGAAAAGCTGCGGTGGCAGCGGGACCGAGCGTGCCGTGTATTGGGATTTTGAGGTCGGGACGACGAGCGTGCCGACGTTGGCGAGAATCGCCATCTTGCCGGAGTCGAAGAGTGACTTCAGTCCACTCGTGCTGGCGTTCGCCACGTCGGCATTGAGGCTCGGATGCAGCGCCCATTCGCGGCCATCACTGTTCCGGGGCTGGATGCCGAGCACCTGCGCCCGCGGCAGTGCGAGCGCGCCGCGTCCGGCCGCCGAAGCGTACGACGCATAACCGGAGGTATCGAACGGCACGATCATGTTGTTCGCATCGTTGCCGCCGGCGAGGAAGAGGCACACGAGCGCCTTGTAATCCGGCGGCAGCGCGCCGGCACGCGGCGGGGTCGGGCCCTGGTCGGCACTCGCGACCGCACCCATCATTCGCAGCTGGGCGAGGGTCGAAAGCATGCCGGTTGCGCCCACGGCCGCGCAACACGCACCGATGAACTTGCGGCGATTCGGATCAAAGCGGGGATTTTTTGCGTTCATGGAGACGGCGGGATCACTTTTGAATAGCGCCCTGGGGCGAGGTGAGCGTGAGATAAATGGCCGTGCGCACGCGGTCCGTGTTGCTGGCGTTCGAGTTCGTCGGCATCGCATTGATGGCAGCGACGATCCGGTCGGTGGCCGGCTTCGGCATCCCGCCGGCGGCGAGGAGCAGGTTGAGCGAATCGACGAGCTGCGCCGGTGTGCGTGCCAGCGGCAGCCAGTCGGCGAGGGTCAGGCCGATCGTCTGCTGGTTCGGATCGGTGGCCGAGCGGTTGTTCAGGATGTAGGTGTAGAAGAAGTTCGGCCCCGTCAGCGCTGTCGTGTCATTGAGAATCTGATACTCGGGGGCGTAAAGGCCGGCGGCGGCGATGGCGCCGGGCAGGACGAAGTTCGGCTCGTAGAAGTTGAACACCGTGGGCGCGCGCATTGCCGCCTGCGCCAGGCTGCCTTCGGGATTGGCGATGTTGTAGCGGCCGAAGTTCGACGCGGCGTCGAAAGCCCGGAAGAGGCCGGTCGCGCGGAGCAGCGGTTCCTTGAGCTTGCCGAACACCGCGGTCGCGGCCACGGCCGGCGAACGCGCCTCGTAATCGGTCAGGATCGCCCGGACCACCGCCCCCATGTCGCCGCGCACACCCGCGCCGTTGTTCGCGAACACCTGGGCCCCTCGATAGACATAGCCGGGACTCGGGTTGCTGGTCACGAGGCGCTGGATCAGCTGGCGAACGATGAACGGACCCGTGTTCGGGTGCTGGAAGAGTGCGTCGAGGGTGTCCTTGAGATCCTCCAGGCCGCCCTGCGCCGCGGGCAGGACCTTGCCGCCCACGATGGTCTTCTGCGTGTCGTCGTGAAACGCAAGCCATAGCATCATCGGATTGATGTAGTTGGCGCCTCCACCACGGAACAGGTTGTTGTTGACCGTGGCGTTGGGCGTCGCGTTGGCGTACGACCAGCCGGTGAAAACCTTCGCCGTCTGGACGATGTCGTCCTGGGTATAGGTCGGAATCGGCTGCCCGTTCGGATCAAGCCGGAGCGTGCCGTCGGGATTCAGCTCGTTCAGCCCGATGGTGAAGAGCTGCATGATTTCGCGGGCGTAATTCTCGTCCGGCGTCGAGTTGTTCGCCGCCTTCGCATTGCGCAGCGAGCTGAGGTAAATGCCCATCATCGGGCTGAGCGTCACCTGTTCGAGGATGTCGCGGAAATTCCCGAACGCGCGATCGACGAAAATATCGTAGTAATTTGCCGCGCCTTCCTGCCATTGGAAGATCGTGCCATTGGCATCGGAGATCACGAGGATCTGGCTGAGCGCGAAGGCGACGCGCTGGCGCAGCTGATCGGGGGCGGTCACCGCGGTTTTCCACCACGCCGCCTGGCGGTGCGCGCCGCCCGGACGTTGATAGGCAAGCGTAACCGGATCGCGGTTACCCACGCCGCCGGTCGTCGCGTTCATGTTGAAATCATCGATCGTGCCGCGGCGGTGCGATGTGGGACCCGCCAGCATCTGTTCGCTAATCCAGCCCTGGTAACCCTTGGTCATCAGGGCGGCGATGTCGCCCTCGGTCGGACCGAATGTCGCCTGGGTCAGGAACCGCGCCGCATCGGTGGCCGTGATCCGGGACAAGTCGAGCGCCGGCGCCGTGGGCGGCGGATTGAAGGCCGCGCTGCCGCTGCTGCGGAGGAAGCTGCCGGCGAGTTCGCCCGTCGGATACGTCGCCGTGTCGATGCTCACCGCGATCCGGCCCTCCTTCAACGCGGCCACGATGTCGGCGGCGCGATAGGTTCCGATGTCGCGGATTTCCCAATACGCATTCGTCACCTGCCCGGGCGCGAGGCTGAAGATGTAATCCGTGCCGAGCATGAGGTGGCCGACGATCTCGGGCGAACTCAAGTTCGAGAACGAGACGTTGACGAAGGCGGTCTTCTGGTCGGCGCTGAGCTGGACGGTGGCCGTCCCGTAGGCCGTCGAGCTCGTGGCCCCAGGGGCGGCGCGCAAGGCCGAAACATACAGCGAGCCGGAATTGGCGTAGATCGTCGCGGTCGCGCGATCATTCACCCCGACGCCATAGCTGCTCTGCGGCGAGATCGTGAGGGTGGCGGTGCGATTGTTGGTGTTGGCCGGATTGGCCCGCGGCTCCAGGTTGACCGTCGCAGACGAAGCGCCGGCTGGAATTGTGATCGTGCCTGGAAGCGGGTTGAAGTCCGTCCCGGCGGCCGCGGTTCCGCTCACAATGTAATTGACCGTGACCGGGCTCGTAACCGGCCCGACACGGGTGAAGGTGAATGTTGCCGGTGAAAGGCTCGTCGTATCCGTGGCGGCAACACTCGCGCTCATCGTCACCGTGGAAAGCGTCTCGGGCGACAAGTCATACACTTCAACCAGTGCGGCGCCCGCGGCCCCGCCGACCCCGTTCACCTGAATGGTGTAGTTGCCTGGCAGCAGATCGATCACCAGCGCCGCGTCGCGGCTGCCGGATCGGAACGGAAAGGCACCCGCCTGCGCGAAGGCGGCGCTAAGCGCGGCCGCTCCCGCAGATTCCCAGTTGTCGTTTGCGCCACTCGCGATCTGCCGACCCGCGCTGTCGAGCACCGCGAGCGCAGGATCAGAAACCGCGCCGTTGACGCCAAGGGCGGTAAGCCCCGGACCGGCGGCCCGGATGAGCACCTGGCGAGCGCCGCCGCCGGCGGCTACAGATAAGCCGGAAAAAAACGTGTTTGCCCCGGTCCCCACCAGCGCTCGCGTGGAAAGATTCATCAATCGCGCCGAGCCGGTGACATCGTAGATCTCGAGGATGGCAACGCCCGAGGAATTGTTCAGGCCGTTGACGTGCGCCGTATAGGCGCCCGGCGAGAGCGTGGCGACGAGCGCCGCGTCGCGACTCCCGGTCGAAAGCGGGAAAGCACCGACGGCCGTCATTGTGGACGCGTCGGCCGTCGCCCAATTGTCGTTCGCGAGAACCAGGACGCCGTTGCTGTTATACAGCGCGAGTTGGGGATCGCTGAGGATGCCGGTCAGATTGAAGGGCGACGCCCCAAGGCGGGCGCCAACCGCCCGGATCAGGACCTTCTTGGGCGCGCCTTCCTGCACGACGAAGCCCGTGATCATGATGTTGCCGCCAGTCCCGACTTGGGCGCGGGTGGAGAGATTGGCAAGACGCTGGTCGTATTGGGCCGATCGCGTGGGGGCGAGGGCGATAAAACCAGACGCGGCCGCCAGCAAGGCACAGCGAATCGTCTTCATGGGCAGGTGGGTGGTGGGTAAACTCCCCATGGGGGGTGAGGAGTTTCGGAATAGTGCGATGCTGGAGACGCCCAAGTCCAGCGCCCCGTTGCAAATCAGAAGTAAAATGGCGTGTCACCCTGACCCTGCGCAACTAACGAAAAACGCAGCCGCCGCGCCCACCCCTGCGGGGTGGCCAAAAGACCCCGGGGGCGGGCCTAAAACATCAATGCGTCGCCGTCAGTGCGCCCGCCGCCCGCGGCTGGCCAATCGCCGTCAGCAACTCGCCAAACCACGGGACGTCCGCATCGAACGGTTTACCGCCTGGATCCGGTCGAATTCGACCGCCCGCAACGCGTCACCGCGCTCCTCGTCCTGGCCCACCACCCCGCTCTCGCGGCGGAGCGCACACTGCACGGAGTGATCGACACACTGCTGGATGAGCGCGAGATCCGCGGCGTTTGCCGCGGCGGCACGCGAAAAGTATCCACTTTTTTGTACGAGCACTTTTTCCGCGCCGAGCATCTTCGCGAACTGTGGACACTGAGATTGGCGCGGCTCAGCCCGAGGCCCGGCGCGACTTCAGTGCGCGCCAGTCGCTGCATGTAATCACGAGCCGTTGCCGCGGTGAGCCAGCCGCAGTTCCGGCCCATGACTTCATGGATGATCAACATGCGCGGATTGGCGCCCCATTCGCCCACGACGCGCTCGAAGAAAAACGCGCCCTGCTCGGCGGCAGTCCATGCGCCGAGGCTCTGGCGAATTGGCACCACGTCGTTGTCGATTGTCTTGGGCAGCCCGATGACGGTGAGCTCGTAATTGTTCTTCTTCAGGAACGCGGCGAGGTCGGCGGCGGTCGTGTTGGTATCGTCGCCGCCGATGGTGTGGAGAACATCAACGCCATCGCGCACGAGCTGCTCGGCCGCGACCTGCAGCGGGTTCTGTCCCTCGCGAACGAGCCCGCGTTTCAAGCAATCCTTCACGTTCGTGAGCTTGACGCGGCTGTTGCCAATCGGGCTGCCGCCGTGCCGCCGCAAAACCGGGGCTTGGGCCCGATCGGCGGCGGAAACCTTCAGGCTGTCGCCGAGGAGCAGCCCCTTGTAGCCGCCGCGATAGCAGATGATTTCGATGTCCGGAGCGGTGGCCGTGTAGCGTTCAATCAGGCCGGCAACGGCAGCGCTCAGGCACGGAGCGAGTCCGCCGGCGGTAAGAAGGGCGACTTTCTTTGGACGCATAAGTGCGACGGAAAAAGCGGATGGTCGCCACGGGGGCAAGCTCACGCCAATCGACGCCAAGGAAATGACAGAAAACGGCTGGTGCGACCGCGGTCGCCACGCGCCGGAGCCGTGCCGTGCGTCATCGCTGTCTGGCGGCAGCGGCCCGTCGATGAGCGCGTTTCGGTCGGCGCCGGTGGCCGCCACTCTTCGCGGCTGGCGCCCCCGCCCGGACTTGAACCGGGATCGACGGTTTAGGAAACCGCTGCTCTATCCAGTTGAGCTACGGGGACCGCTTTGCGAAATTCAAGGGTCAAGAACAGGCCAATGCTCTACCAATAGTTCTACTTTGCGCTCCATATCCACTGAAGTTCTACGCTGTCCCCTCATGACTTCAAGGATGGAGGTCTTGCACTAACTCCGCTGCCGCTTGCGCCGGCGTCAGCACGCGCGCGCCGTGCAAGATTTCGGGAGGATAGTCTGCAAGATTTCCCGTCACGATGGTCCGGTCAGTCGTTGCCAGCGCAGCTTCGACAAAAACGATGTCGTCGGCGTCGGGGCCGGAAACAGAAAGCGCGGTTGGTGTAACGATCATTTGGCTCTGCAAGGCCGTCAGGAACGCCGTGATTTTTGCGGGCGCCAGTTTTAAGCGTGGCCGGTGCAACACGTCGCGGTATTCGGCCAAGATGCGGGTATCGTAAACGAGCTTCACCCGACCATCGAGAACCGCATCCAACACGCGCGCAGATGCCCCGTGCGGGTTCAACAGGCCGGACACGACGACATTCGTGTCAATCACCCACAATCTCATTTGCGACGACGGCGCGCGGTGCGGACGGCGGCAACCTCGGCGTCAATCTCGTCCCTGGTGAGTGCGTCGGTGCCGTTCACCACGGAATCGGATCGAATGGCTTCAACCGCCTGCGTCAACGCCACCCGGTCGAGCATCTCCAAATCACGGGAAAATGTCTCTTCCGAGGTCGGAATCATGATCGCTTTCGGTTTGCCGTTGGCGGTCACCAGCACGCGACCCGCGCGGCCGACGGCGGCCAATGCGCGGCCTGGGTGAGCGGAGAATTCACGCGACGCAAGCCACTTGGTTTTCATGTTTGCAAGTGTCGTGCAGATGTCGTGCATGTCAATAATCTGCGCCGTGGATCGAAAGCGGTAGGAAGGGCGTAGGATGTCTTTTCCCCACATCAGCCGGAACCGATGTGAGACCATCGCGGAGTGCGCCATCGATCGGCTGCGCCAGTGGGAAATGGTCGCGATTTCCAACCCAAAATGCGGGTTGACATCACCGGCTCCGACTTCACGTTCTCCCCTTCTTTTCGAGCCATGACCACTCCTGAGCAAAAGCAGCAGACTCCCACGCCCGCGGAAATTCCGTTTACGACGCCGCAGGCGATGAGCCGCTATGTCACCGACACGGGCAAGATTCTGCCGCGCAAATACACCGGCCTTTCCGCGAAGCACCAGCGTGCCGTCACGCGCACGCTGAAGCACTCGCGGAACATGCTGCTGGCGCAGTAGCCATCGGCGGATTCTCGCTTTCAGGGCCGGAGCATTCCTCCGGCCTTTTTTGTGCCATGACGAAAACGTCCGCCGCCCGCGTTTATCGCGGCACGCCGCGCAATTTACGGTTTCTCGCGCAGCAGCTGCGGCGCGGCGAGTTGGTGGCTGTTCCGACCGAAACGGTTTACGGGCTGGCAGCGAACGCGTTCGATGCGGAGGCATGCGCGAAAATTTTCCGGGCGAAGGGCCGGCCGGCCACCGACCCGCTCATCGTCCACATCCACGATCTGGCGCAGCTCTCGGAACTGGGCGTGGTGAACGACGCCGCGTTGAAGCTGGCGGACACGTTCTGGCCCGGTCCGCTGACCATGGTTCTGCCCAAGAAGCCTGTCGTTGCCGATGCGATCACGGCAGGACGGCCCAGCGTGGCGATTAGGATGCCGCAGCACCGGTTGCTCCGGCAACTGCTGCGGCTCAGCGGCGTGCCGCTGGCCGCTCCCAGCGCCAATCCATTCGGCTACGTGAGCCCGACCACGGCACGGCATGTCCGGGACAACCTCGGCACAAAGATCGCGTATATCCTCGACGGCGGGCCGGCGGCGATCGGATTGGAATCGACCATCGTGGATCTGAGAAACCCACGCGCGCCGCAACTATTGCGACCGGGTGCGATCACACGCGACGCATTGGAGCAGGTGCTCGGAATTCCGGTCGCGGCACTGAAACGGAGTTCGGATTCGCACGCGAAAAGCGGCCAGCTGTCGCCAGGGCGGATGAAACGCCATTACAGCCCCAAGACGAGCGTCGTGTTGCACGACTCGCTCGCCGACTTTCCCCGCCGTGACGAAGCCTATGTCTGCATCCGTCGCCCCGCTGGCCGGCTGCCGAAAAACGTCTTCTGGCTGGACTCCCGCGGCAATTTGCGAGCCGCCGCGAGCCGGCTGTTCGCGATGCTGCGCGAGCTGGATGCGATGGGCTTTCGCCGCATCCACGTCGAGCGCGCGCGCGGCGAAGGGATGGCCGAAGCGATCAACGACCGGCTCCGCCGAGCATCAGCCTACTAACGAAGGCAGCGGCGACGCAGCGCCGGGCCACCGGGCGGCGCGGGCCAGAAAGCCCAGGCGGGGGCGGGCAGCCAATCGCCGCGCGCCCTGCGGGAAACCACAAGCCTACCGGGCTTCGTCCTCGCCGTCCGACTTTGACATCACGACGTAGTAGTCCTTGTAGGACTTGTCGTAATACTGCGCGTAATAATAACCGGATACGGCGAGGTTCAGGCCGTTGAGGACGGCGCCGAAATTCGGGACGTTGGCCTCCTGAAGCTTCTTCGCCGCAAACTGAGCCGCCTTCCGGCGTACCTTGTTGAAGAAGATGGTGAAGATCGAGCCATCGACCAGCGGCAGCACGATGAGCGCGTCGCTCACGGCGGCCAGCGGCGGTGTGTCGATGAACACGCGGTCATAACGCTTGCGGAGATCCGAGAGCATTTGCTCGAACGACTTGCTGTTCAGTATCTGGGTGGGATTTTTCGCGCGGCCGCCGGCCGGCAGAACATCGAGGTTCGGATGGACGTTGCGCAGCACGACATCGTCGAGGGTCGCCTTGTTTGCGCAGACGTCGATCACGCCCTTGAGGTTCTCGAGCCGGAACGACTTGTGGATATTTGGCTTCCGGAGATCGCAGTCGACGATGATCACCTTTTCGCCGTGGGCGGCGAACGTGAGGGCGAGATTCGTCGAGATGAACGACTTGCCCTCACCCGGGATTGTGCTCGTTGTCAGGATACACTTCGCGTTCTTGCTTTCGTCCTTCAGCCGCAGGCTCGAGTGCAGCGTCAGGAACGCCTCGGAGACCTGCCGGTCGGCGTTGTTCACCACCACCGTCGCCTTGTCCGGCTGGTCCATGCGCTTGACCTGCGGGATGATTCCGATCAGCGGCAGGCCGACGACGCCCTCGATGTCGAACGAGCTCTTCACGCGGTCATCGATGAACGCCACGAAGAAGGCGAAGGCGAGTCCGAGGCCAAGGCCACCGACGACGCCGAGACCCAGGTTGAGGGGCACGTTGGGCGAAATCGGCTTGTCCTCCGGGGGCGGCACGGCCTTGTCGACGATACGCGCATTCTGGGTCGCAAAGTTGCTCGACATCGAAGTCTCGGTCTGGCGCGCGATGATGGTTTGCAGCAACGCCTCCTGCGTTTTCAGTTCGCGCTCCCGCTTGTTGTACTCGAGCGCGAGGCGGTCGAGCTGCAGCGATTCCTCCGTGCGTTTTTCCAGGAGTTGCATCCCCTGCTCGTAATTGCGCTGGGCCGCCTGCTGCTCGGCTTCGATCTGCGCGGCAATCTGATCAATCGCTTTCTTCAGCTCGCTCTGGTTTTCCGCGAGCTGGTTCTGCGCCTTGATCATCTCGGGGTGCTTGCCCTTGTAGCGTTTCTCCAGCTGCGCCAGCAGGATCTTCTGCTTGGCGAGTTCCTTCGACAGTTCGATGATCGAAGGCTGGCTGGCGATGAAGCTGAGCTCACTGAGATCCCCCCCGCTGGCGCGGCGTTCCTGCACCTGCTTCAAACGGATGTTGGCGACGTTGAGCGTCTGTTCCGCCTTGGTCGCATCGGCACTGACCGTTTTCAGCGCCTCGTTCACGATGTCCTTGCGCGAGTCGAGGGACACCATGTTGTTCTTTTCCTTATACGCCTGAATCTCGGTCGCCAGCTGATCGACCTGGCGGCGCTGGAGATTGATCGTTTCCTTGAGGTCGTCGACCGCCTTGGTCGACATGCTCATCCGGAGCAGGGTGTTGTGCTCGAGGTACGCATCCGCGAAGAGATTTGCCACCTTTGCGGCCACCATGCGGTCCGGATGCTGGAACGCGATGTTCACCACGAGGGTGAGCCGCTGCGGGATGATCTTCCGGTTCTTCTTCAGCTGCGTCATCACGTAGTTCAGATCCGCGGTGCTGCGCTCGTAGGGGGCGAGGAACTTGTTCAGGTCGTCGCCCTTGATGCGTTCCGCGACCATCTGCACGATCGTATCGCTCTCGATGACCTTGATCTGCGTGTTCAGATCCTCCGCGGACCGGATGTCCGTGTCGACGACCTGCTGCACCTGCATGATGGTCGGGTCCCGGCGGAAAATCTGCACGGTGGAGCTGGCCTGGTAGATTCGAGTGTCGCTCAGCGTGTAGACGAGCGAACTCGAAAACACGACGAGGAAGACGACAACGATGTACCAGATCCGCTCCCGCAGGATCAGCAGGTAGTCCTGGAAGGTCCGCTGGACCTGGCCCCCGGTGGCATCGCCGCTGTAGCCGTATCCGACTTCAGAATATCCAGCGTAGTTGCCACCGTAGTTGTAATTGTAACTGCTGCTGCCTTGGACCTGTTTAAGGTCGGAATCGTTGGACATGTGGTCTGATTAAAGGATGCGTTCTGGGACGAATACCAGGTCGTCAGGTTGCAGCATGATATTCTCGCGCTCGCCGCCCTTCATGATCGCGTCGACGTCGACCGTAATGGTCTTTTGCTCTCCGTCGGTCATCGTCCGCGTCAACTTCACGGCTCTCAGGCTCGCCAGCCGGCTTTGGCCGCCCGCCAGAGCGATGGCGTCGACAATGCTCAAGCCGCGTTCCTGCGGGAAGGGAATCCGCCCGGCCTTCTCCACCGCACCGACGACGTTGACGCTACGTTCGGCGTATTTTTCGACGAATACATTCACCTGCGGTTCGACGAGGAAGTCCTTGTCGTAAAGCTGGCGAATTTTTTCCTCCGCCTGCCGCACGGTGAGCCCCTTGAGATTCACCGTCTGGATCAAGGGCAACGTGACGGTGTATTCCTGCGTGATACTGACCATGCCACCCTTGTTGATGTCCTCCTCCCCAAACACATGAACCTTCAACACGTCCTGCGGCTGAAGGACGTAGTCACGCTTCGTGGCGGTCGGGACGCGATTCGGCTCCGTTTTGACGCTGCCACCTGGACCCGGCCCGGATGGAGCCGCGACCGACGGCAAGCCGGCGGCAAAAGCGACGAGAAAAAGTAGACTACGCGGGCTGCATTTCATGGCAAAAAAAAGACGGAAGAAGACCCGAACGGTCTTCTTCCGTCGAAACTTGGTCAAGCCGTCTTACTTCCCTTAATAGCGGAACTGCGCCGCCACGCTGAAAACGTTGTTCTTAAAGTCCGCCCCGCGCAGCTCGGAGCTGTAGTCGCGATAGACGTAGGCCGCGACAATTCGGGCATTGACGTTGATGATGTAGGACGTGCCGAGCTGGAATTCCCAGTAGTCGTCCGTGCGGCGGGGATAATCGATGCTGCGGAAACTGAGTCCGGCATTGAGGCTCCAGTCGTCACTGACCTTGCTCGTGACCAGCCCATTGAGGGTGAAGTTCTTTTGCTGTTCACCTTGCGGGCTGGTACCGAAATCGTTCGAGGCGCCGAACTGAAGATTCGTCTTCGGCGAAATCTCGTAGGCGAAGCTGGCATCGAGGCCCAGCATGCTCTCGTCACCACCACGGTCCAAGTCACGCTGACCGTAACCAACGGTGAACCGGCCCGTGAACTTCGGCGAGAATTCGCCGCGCGCGCCCACGTTGAAGTAGTGGTCGGTCGAGTCCTGGCCGAGGTCGACCTGATAGTCGCGATAACGATAACCCACGCTGAGGTCGACTTTCGGCGTCCACTTGTAGAAGAGATCAACCGGGATGCTGAGACTCTCGGAGTCGGTATAACCGGAGCGCTTGTAATCTTCGTTGACGTAACTCACGCCGGCACCGATCGCGGTGAGTTGCGAGATTTCGACTTCACCATGGCCACCCGCGGAGAACACGTCGCGGCGGGTCAGCCCCCGGATGTCGGGTGTGTTTTGGTTCAGCTCATGGTAGCCGACGTTGAAATCGAGCTTCATCTTTCCGTCATCGAAGCGGGTGACGAAATCGCCCGAGAAGAGGTTCGAACCGAGACCGTCGTTGTCGGTGTAAATCGCGAACGCATCGACGAGAGTGAGCGCGCCCTTGAGCTGCGCATTCTTGCCGAAGGTCAGTTCGAGACCGGGATTGAGGTCAAAAATGATGTCGTCCGTCTTATCGCTGGCGAGGAAGACGTTATCGTCGAACCGCACGCCGAGCGTGCCGGTAACGAACAATTCGGCGCCATCTCCGATGGCCATGAAAGGAGCCGCTTGGCTGGCGGTGACCAGGGAGAGGGTGATTAACCCGACAGATATATACTTCTTCATTGGCGTGCTGTTGATGAGGCGTACAGAGAAGGCTTGAACGACAGAATCGAAGGCCAGAGTCCGAACTTAGGTTTGCTTTTGCCAGCTCTCCCATGGGAACGCACATGTTCATAATGTGCAAAACCATAGTTGAGTCAGCGGGGACGAATCCAAAGAGAGAGTAATACCTTGGGGCAAGTTTTTTCTCCGTCCGTTACTTACCGGAATTCCGGTAAACTAAAAGCTCGACAAACACTGCTAATCCTGCTCGGTCGTCGCCTCGCTCTATGAGTCCGGTTGCGTCCGCCCCGCCGCGCACCGTTTCCATGCGACCAATGAGCCGGTTCCGTCGCTATTTTTTTTACCCGCGCGATGGATCAAAAACCCTCCGTGCCGGTGTTCGCTGGTCGCGTGTTTGCCTGGTTTGCGCCACCGGCATCGCGATGGCCTTTCTGCTGACCGGCGGTGCAGTTGCGGCGTATCTGCGCTCGGCCCGCCACCTGGATGTGAGCTACGCCGATGTGCTCGCGCCCTGGCGCTGGCACCACCTGCGCGTCGTCCGGGGCAAACAGCTGATCGCGGAGGGATTCTCCCTCGCGCGGGCCGGACGGCACCGCGAAGCCGTGATGCATCTTCGCGCCGGACTCGCGCAAGTACCGGCGCATCGGGCCGGACGGTTGCTCCAGGCCAGGCTTCATGCGGAAGCCCGTCGCAACGACGAAGCGCGGCAGGTGCTGCTCGACGGGATTCCGCTGCACGCGGCGGACGCCCGGTATCTTTTCGCGGTCTTCGACTTTCTCCTGCGAAACCAGGAGGACGATCGCATCATCCTGCTCGCCCAAAAACTCCGGCCGAACCTTCCGGGCGAGAGCGAGGCGGCCGCAGTCGTGGGCATGGCGGGCGCGACCGCCAGTTTTCTCCGCGGCAACTATGATCAAGCCGATGACTTCCTCGATGCGTCACCGCCGATCGCGCGCTCGCGCGACGGCCGTTTGCTGCGCACGCGCGTCGAGTGGGAACGCGGTTATCGCGATCTCGCCCTGCTGACGCTGCGGATGCTGCAGGAGGAACGGCCGGCGGATGCCGAGGTGCAGCACGAGTTGATTCACCGCTTGCGGGAGTCCGGGGCGGCGGACGAGGCGCGGCGTCAGAGCGTCGCCTTTCAAATCGCCCATCCGCAGGCGATCGGCGCGCGGATCGAGTTGCTGCGTGCGTATTCTGATAATGGTGACACAGCCTGGTTCGAGCGCGAAACCGACGCCGCCCTCCGCGATTTTGCCACCGATGACGCGGCGCTGCTGGCCTTGGGCGATTATTTCGCCACCACCGGCAGGGTTTCACTCGTCGGGCGCGTCGCAAAATTGGGGCGGGAACGCGGCCCGGTACTCGCGTACGCCTTTCTTGGCATCGAGGCGCAAATCGTCAGCCGCGATTACCGCGGCGCAATCGAATCCATTCGCGCCGTGCTCAACGAGCATCAGAGGGAAGCGCAGCCCCACCGGGCGCTGCTCGACAGCCTTCAGGCGGTCGCGTATCTGGCGCTCGGCGAGCGCGAGACCTCCCGGACGTTCCTCAACCATTTTCTCCTTCAACCCGGCCTCCGGGCGGACAACCTGCTCGCGCTCGCCAATCGATTTGTCGCCCTCGAAGCGCCGGACCAGGCTCGCCGTATTCTCACGCGCGCCGCCGAGGTCGATCCGAGGAACCAGGCCGCGGTCACGCGACTGGTGGAACTGGACCTGAACCTGAACCGAATCGACGAATTGTCCGGTCACCTCCGCCTGCTGCTGGCGCTCCGGAAGCCCTCCCCGGACGTGCTGCGCGTCGCGCGGCACAAGCTGGGCAGCGACCTGTTTCTCTTTTCGTCGGATCGGCCGGCCGTGCTGGCTGCCGTCAGCGCCGCGCTCGAACAGCACCGCAGCCGCACCACCGGTCGCTAGCCCGCATTTTCCACCCTTGAAATGGTCTTCACCCGTGTCTGACCGCCAACATCCCAATGTTCCGGCGAGCGCCCCGCGTTCATGCGGGCTAAATGCATTCTGCTGGCCAGCAGAATGCCCTTAGCCGGGAAATCGTGGAGCGCGCGCCGGCG
>JAUSID010000092.1 GCA_030648295.1 Opitutaceae bacterium
CAGCCCCTATGGAAAGGAACTGCGCCGGTGGCTGCGACACGGCATCGGCGTCCACCACGCGGGGCTGCTGCCAAAGTACCGGATCCTGGTCGAGCAGCTCGCGCAGAAAGGATTGCTCAAGCTGATCTGCGGCACCGATACGCTCGGCGTCGGCATCAACGTGCCGATTCGCACCGTTCTGTTCACCCAGCTGTGGAAATACGACGGGAAGAAGGCGGCGATTCTCAGCGTCCGCGACTTTCGGCAGATTTCCGGCCGCGCCGGACGCAAGGGATACGACGACAAGGGCTACGTCATCATCCAGGCGCCCGAGCATGTGGTCGAAAACAAGCGGGCGGAGGAAAAGGCCGCGGGTGACCCCAAGAAAAAGAAGAAGCTCGTGAAGCAAAGCGCGCCGGATGGCGCCGTCGTCTGGGACGCGAAAACGTTCGAGCGGTTGAGGACGGCGCCGCCGGAGGAGCTCAGTTCGCAGTTCGGCGTGTCGCACGGCATGCTGCTGCTCGTCCTCAGCCGCGACACGGACGGCTGCCGCGCGATGCAGCGGATTATCCGCGAATCGCATGAGACGGAGCACCGCAAGCGCGCGCTGCGCAAACGCGGCTGGCAGCTCTTCCGTGCGCTGGTCGACCGGAAGATCGTGGAGATTCTGCCGCGCTCTGAGTGGCTGCGGCTACCCCGTTCGACAGGGGCAGCCGCAGATTCTAACCCTGCGGCTGTGCCGCAGCATGTCCGGGATCCCGAGCGCTCTGACGGGGAGTCGAAGGATCACCGGCTGGAAGCCGGTGCCACTGCAAACCCTGCGGCGGCGCAGCAGACCTGGGGTGCTGAGCCTGGCGAACGGGAACGCCAAAGCCCCTTTGCGGGCGAGACGCCCGCGCTCCCAGGACCGAAGCTCCGCGTCAACGTCGAGCTCCAGGACGACTTTTCGCTGCACCAGGCGCTTTCGCTATACCTGATCGACACGCTGCCGTTACTGAACCGCGAATCGCCGGACCATCCTTTCGACGTGCTCACTTTGTGCGAGGCCATCGTCGAGGATCCCGACGCGATTCTGCGCCGGCAGGTCGACAAGTTGAAAACCGAGAAGCTCGAGGAGATGCGCGCCGCGGGCATCGCGTACGAGGAGCGGATGGAAAAGCTGGAGCAGATCGAGCACCCGAAGCCGCTGCGGGAATTCCTCTACGACACGTTCAACACGTTTGCCGCGGCGCATCCCTGGGTCGAGCAGGAGAACGTTCGCCCGAAGTCGATCGCGCGCGAAATGTTCGAGCGCTACCTGTCATTCGCGGAGTACGTCCGCGAGTATGGGCTCCAGCGCTCCGAGGGACTGCTGCTCCGCCACCTGTCACAGGTCTACAAGGTCCTGGCGCAGACGGTGCCCGCCACGGCGAAAACCGACGAGGTCGCGGAGATGGAGGATTATTTTCGCGAGCTCATCCGCGGCATCGACTCGAGCCTGCTCGAGGAGTGGGAACGGTTGCGCAATCCCGAGTTTCTCGCGAGCGGCGACGCGGGCGACAAGCCGGCGCGGCCGGCGACATTCGACATCACGCGCGACACGGTCGCGTTTCGGCGGCTGGTCCGCACAGCGATTTTCGGTTTCCTCCAGGACGTGGCGGTGCGCGACTGGGAAAGCGCGGTCACGCGGCTGCAAACCAGCGAAGCCGGCGCGACCGCCGAGGCGACGGCGCTATCGCCCGAGGCCAAACGGATCGAGGCGGCCTTCGCGCCGTACTTCGCCGCCCGCGGCCGCTTCCGACTCGATCCTGAAGGCCGGTCGGCGAAACACACGCACTGGTCGGAAGTGCAGACGACAGACGACAGAGGACAGACGACGGAGGGCGGAAAATCGTGGAGTGTGGCGCAAGTGTTGATCGATCCCGAGGAGATGAACGATTGGGAAGCGCGATTCGTGGTGCCGCTGTCCGAATCCCGCGCGGCCAATCGCGCGGTGGTTCGCTGCGACGGAGTTTCGCCGATTGGCGGGGAACCATCGGCGCCTTGAAACGACGCGGCGCGGCAACTCCGATCGGCGCGCGCGCGGTTTCCGCGGCCGGGCCGCGGCAAGTTAGCAGGAATCCTCGCGCGGCCATCGCGGGTTCTTAATAGCCGTGAAATTCGATGGCTCGTCGGAGGGACGAATTGGTCGGATGCGTGGCGTAGTGGAATATTGATGACGTCGGATCCGCGCACTGACCGAAACGTGCCTTGACCCATCCTGGGCCGGACGCGGACACTCGCGGCTGATCTTTAACTCAAATTTTTACTTAATGAGAGTTTCCTCCCGCATCCGCTCTCGCCTCGTGTCGCTTCGCCTCGACCGGCTCATTCGCGCTCTCGCGCTGGCGCCGGTTTCATTCCTGGCCCTGTGCGCCCAGGTCGCGCCTCCGCCTCCCGTGGTACCAGAGGTGCAGCCGGCGGACGAGGAAGTCGTCGAGCTTTCGCCTTTCACGATCACCGCCCTGGCCGACCGCGGCTACCAGGCGCGCTCCACCCTCGCAGGCAGCCGGCTCAATGCCGACCTGGTCAACGTGCCGTCGCAAATCAGCGTGATGACGAAGGAATTCCTGGAGGATATCTCGGCCGGATCGCTCGAGGATGCACTGCCCTACTCGCTCAACGTCGAGGGCATCAGCGAGTTCTCCTCGTCCGAGGCCGGCCGGCGGAACTTCATCGACAACCTCAACGACGGCCAGAGCAACCGCGCACGGGGGCTCACCGGCGTGGGCACGACGGTGAATTTTTTCCCGACGGACATCCCGACGAGCAGCTACAACATCGAGCGGTTCACGTTCCTCTCCGGCCCGAATGCGATTCTCTACGGCAGCGGCTCGCCCGCCGGCATCGTGGACGCCTCGCTGCTGCCGGTGCGCAACCTCTCGCGCACGCAACTGCGGCTCACGACGCGAACCGATGACGAGCAGTCGTGGAAACACACGGCCGACCTCAATATGCCGCTGATGCGCGATGTGCTCGGCGTCCGGATCGCGGCGCAGAACGAGGACACGAACAGCTTCAAGCGGCCGGCGGGCAACCGCGACGACCGGCTCTATGCCACGTTTCTGCTGCGGCCGACGCGTGCCACGACCATTCGCGGCTGGGCCGAAACCGTGCGCATCCGCTACACGCCCGTGCGCACGACGCAGATTTTCGACAACGTCTCGCACTGGCTCGCCGCCGGCCGGCCGCTCTACAACAATTCACCCAGCCAGCCGCAGCCCCCGCAGAACGCGCCGCTGCTCACCCGCGACACGACCAATGCCGTCCGGCAATTCTTCACCGTCGGCCAGACGCTGGCGCCGGTGCCGACCATGTCATGGCGCGGCTCGGCCACGCTGGCGTCGCTCGAGGAAATCCGGCCGGCCCCGGACGCGTTCTGGCAGGCGCTGCTCGATCCGAATGTCTATCCGCGCGACGTGAGCGTGTGGGGCAACGCCTTTGGCAGTCGTACCAACGGCCGGACCTACGGGCTTTCCGCGCAGCACGAATTCAGCCCGGCGTTGTGGGGCGAGGTCAGCCTCTATCACCAGCATTCCGAACTGCGGCTGGCGCGCACGATGTCGCCGATCGACATGGTGCTTCGCGCCGATCCGAACATGTTCCTGCCCGGTACGAACACGCCGAATCCGAATGTCGGCCGCTACTTTATCCAGAGCGAAGGCGGCCAGCAGAACAAACGCTGGCGGCGTCAGCAGTCGCTGCGCGCCTCGCTCGTTTACCAGCACGATTTCACGCGCCAGCGCCCGTGGCTCGGGCGGCACCGGTTGTCGGCCAGTTTCGAGACGGGAGAAAACGACGCCGCCAACCAGACGCTGCCCAGCCGGATCATCAGCCCCGTCCCGGGCTTGAGTGATGATTTGGTGAATACAGCGGGAGAAGGCCTGCGCCGCCCCATCTGGCGCGCCTACGTCGACAATCCCCAGGATCCCAACTCCGGCGGGGTTTATTCCGTCAACCTCCCTTTCGATATTTTCGCCGACACCGTCACGCTCGCCGACGGCACGAGGATCAACCTCTGGGATCTCGAGCTGTATGGCTCGGGCAACCAGGGCACGTGGACGCGGACCGGGACGCGCGGATATGTCGCGGCGCTCGAGAGCTTCCTGCTCAAGGACCGGCTCGCGATCACGGCGGGATTCCGGCACGACGAATCGAAAATCCGCCGCGCGTTTTCCGAGCGGCTCGGAAACGGGAACATCAACGCCGGGTTCGAACCATTTACCCGGCTCAAAGGAAAACTCGGTGCCGCCGAGCGGCAGGAAGGCGACACCGCGAGCGCCGGTTTTGTTTTTCATGTGCGCAAGGGCATTTCGGTCTTCGCGAACCGCTCGAAGACCTACACGCCGCCACCGCAGGGATTCAATCCGGACGGCACGTCGCTGGAGGGTTCCTCGGGCATCGGCACCGATTTCGGCGTGATGCTGAGTCTGCTCGACGAGCGGCTCGGCCTGCGCGCGAACGTTTTCACCAACACGTCGAAGAACGTGAGTTCGAATTTCCAGACCGACATCGCGGGCCGCATCTACGACATGGAGCGGACGGTGGTGCTCGCCGGTGAGCCGCTGGATCCGGGTGGGTACAATCCGATGATCGACGCGGGTAGTTATTATGTGCGGGGCAGCCGGAAATCGAAGGGCGTCGAGCTGGAACTGACCGCCAATCCCACCCGCAACCTGAGGTTCGTGGCCACCGCCGCGAAGTCGGAGTCGCATGAAGACGGTGTTGGCCAGCCCTGGATCGATCTCGCCATCCGCCGCGTCGACGTATGGTCGCGGCACGCGACGGACGTCATCTGGGACGCGTCGACCACAGTGAGAAACCGGTTCAATGCCGCCTCTCCGCCGCTGGTGGAAATGATGGGCGTGCAGAGCATCGCGGTGGAGCAGAGCCGCGACTGGCGGCTCAATGGTACGACGCGCTACAGCTTCGATCGGTCGTGGCTCAAGGGTGCATTCGTCGGCGGCAGTGTCCGTTACCGCAGCAAGAACGTGGTGGGTTTCGCGCAGAAGGAAGTGCCGAATCCATTCACGGCGTTCGCCGGCCAGGGGCCGACGATCAGCGTCAAGGACGCCGATCGCCCGTATTACGGGAATCGGCAGGAAAGCTTCGATGCATTCGTCGGCTACACGCGAAAACTCGACTGGGGCCGTTCGATCAACTGGCGCGTGCAACTGGCGGTGAAGAACGTGTTCGACGACGGCACGCTCCAAATCCAGGGCGTGTACTCCAACGGGGATCGCGCGAACTTCACGATTCCGGAACCGCGCCGCTGGATTCTCACCAGCTCGTTCGATTTCTGAGCCGGCGACTGCTAGCCCGCATTTTTCACCCTTGAAATGGTCTTCACCCGTGTCTGACCGCCAACATCCCAATGTTCCGGCGAGCGCCCCGCGTTCATGCGGGCTAAATGCATTCTGCTGGCCAGCAGAATGCCCTTAGCCGGGAAATCGTGGAGCGCGCGCCGGCG
>JAUSID010000123.1 GCA_030648295.1 Opitutaceae bacterium
GCACGTGTCGCTCATCATCTCCTTCCCGGAAGATACCAGCCTTCCCCCTATTTCAACGGGGTCGGCGTCCGCATTGCCCTTTTCGAAGCTTGCTCGGTGTTCATTCATATTATGGCCTGCGCGCTTCCTGACCCCCTGACGAGGCCTTTTCCCGGAGTGCTTGAACGGCTTTGTTGCCTCCACCGTCCCTCCAGGCGGTACCGGGTGGAGCGACCTTTCCCGGGAGGGCTTGTTCTAACTTCCCCACTGAAGTCCCATGGCTTTTCACGGCGCACTGAAAAATGCGGGCTAGCCATTCGCTCTGGTTCCTCGGGCGTGTTTGCGCGCGAGTTTCCGCAATGCTGCCAGCTCATCGAGTCGCGCCTTCCGAAACCGCCGCTGGCGTTCCGCATTCGTCCTTCGCTTTTCGTCGTCGGATTTCGCCGGCCGACCCGCTCGCAGCGACAACGGAAGATCGACCGAGGGCGTGCCCCTTGCCCTTTGCCCGGAGATCACCGGCCTCCGACCGCACCCGCAACGGACTGCGTCTTGCCGACGAGCATGTTCCACTCGACGGCGACGCGTTCGATCATCTTGCCCCAGGGGCTGCGATCGACGAGCAGTCGCTCACGGCGGGTCGCATGCCG
Organism: Opitutaceae bacterium; assembly: GCA_030648295.1. GTDB lineage: Bacteria > Verrucomicrobiota > Verrucomicrobiia > Opitutales > Opitutaceae > ER46. The sequence continues at coordinate 627 of JAUSID010000123.1, forward strand.
CACGTCGGCGTAAAAAGAGAGCGCCAGGTCCGCGCAATGCTCGCGCGCAAACCGCTTCGCCGTGCGCCGGGCCTCCCGGCCAAACGCGGCGCGCCGGGTCCGGTCGCGGTGCAACCGCGCGAGTTGCGTGGCGAAGTCTTGTGGCGATGCATTCTTCGGCAGCATGAAACCGTTCCGCCCGTCCCGCATGACTTCGCGGACACCGGCCGCATCGAGCGCGACCACCGGCAGTCCCGCGGCCATGGCCTCGGCGAGCACCATGCCCTGGGTCTCGCTGAACGAGGCGAAAGCGAACACGTCCATCGCGCAATAGGCATCGGCCAGCGCGCGACCAGTGTGTTTGCCCGCGAGGATCAGCTGATCGGCGATGCCATGACGGGCGAAAGTCTCACGCAATTTCTCCTCCGACGGCCCGCCGCCCACGACGAGGAATCGGGCCTCGGGCGTGCGCTTCACGAAACGCGCCACCGACTCGGCGAGATACTCGAGGTTTTTTTCCGGCGCGAGCCGGCCGACGTGGCCGACGACAAAGGCGGCGGCCGGCAGCTTGAACTTGCGCCGGAATCGCGCGCCGTCGCCGCTGGCGAAGGCCTCGACATCGATGCCGGTTGGCACGACGCGGATCGGCACCTCGACCCCGCGGCGCTTGATCAAGCGCGCGAGGCTCTCGCTCGGCGCAATCACCCCGTCGCAGAGATTCGCGAAATGCGTCGAGAGGCCAATCGCCACTTCCTTCAGCGTCGGCGAATCGAACGGTACATAATGGGTGTAGTCCTCGTAGCGCGTGTGATGCGTGAAGATGATCGGGACGTTTTTCTTCGTCGCGATCCGCAGCGCCGTGTCCCCGAGCAGGAAAGGATGGTGGGCGTGGATGACGTCGGCCGCAAACGACTCGATCCGGTGCGAGAGGCCGCCGGTCAGGGGGAGCTTCACGGAAAAATCGCTGCCGTTGAACTTCTGGATCGCGGGCACCCGCTCGACCATCGCCGCCGCCCGGGCCGGAAGCGGCGGTCCGTCAAAGTCGGGCGCGATCACAAGCACCCCGTGTTTTCGTTTCCGGAATTCCTCGGCAAACGTACTCACCGAGCGAGCCACCCCGCCGACATGCGGCAGGTAGGTATTGGTCATCATGCAAACATTCATGGTGGGAAAGGGAGCAGGCAGGGGAATAACCGTGTGACTCGCGAACCTAGGCCGCAGATTTGCCCGCCGCGTCATCGGGCGCCGGAATGACGCTTCGTGCCGGTCGTGGCCGCACTGCCTCGTGATCGACGCACGACTCAACGCGGCGCGCAGAGCTGAAATCCCCGTCGCCGTCCGGACATTTTTCGAGCGCATTCGGATCGAGCACCCACACGCCGTCGACGAGAAACATGTACTCGCACCAGCCCGGGTGGAGTGAAACTTCGCCGCTCCAGACCGCCGGCGTCAGTTCGCGCAAGCGCACGAGTGTCCTCACCAGCGATGGTGCCCGGGCTCCGCGCCCACTCCAGGGCAAATGCGAACCGCGGGCCAACTCCGGGGGCCAATCGCTGAAAAATACGGCCAGCCAGACGCTGCGCGCGCCGGGAATGGCCAGCGAGAAGGAGACCTCTGACGCGGCCTCGGCGGCCGCAGGAGCGTGCTTGTTCAACGTGTCAGGCGACACGACCGGGCCCGGCATGGCCAGTGGAATGTTTTTCGGCAAAGAAATGGCCTGGGGGTGTTTTTAGAGCAGCGAAGCGAAAGGGCCAGGGATCGTACGCTGATTTGCCCCCCGGGCCGGCGGTCATGATACGCCGCCACTCGAGCCGAACGTATGGGGTGTTTCCCATCCGCCCGATTTTCCATGGCGATGGTTCTCCCGCCACGTTGTGCGACGACGCCAGGCAGTTCGGCGGAACGATGAGCCGTCCCCCGGACCGAGGTTCATGCCGGTCTCCCGGCTTTCGTCGCGCCCCATTTCCAGTTGCGAATCTCCGGCAGGTCCTCGCCGTGTTTGGAAATGTAGCGTTTGTGTTGGATGAGCTTGTCCCGGATCACCCGCCTGGCGGCGGCGGCGCGCGGCCCAAGGGCGGGCACGCGATCGATCACGTCGGCGGCAAGATGAAAGCGATCGAGATCGTTCATCACCACCATGTCGAATGGCGTTGAGGTCGTGCCCTCTTCCTTGAAGCCGCGGACGTGCAGGTTCCCGTGGTTGGGGCGCCGATACGTGAGCCGGTGAATCAGCATCGGGTAGCCGTGATATGCGAAGATGACGGGCTTGTCGGTCGTGAAGAGCCCGTCGAATTCCCGGTCGCTCAGCCCGTGCGGATGCTCGCTCTGCGGCTGGAGCTTCATCAGGTCCACCACGTTGATGACCCGAATCTTCAACGCGGGAAAATACCCGCGCAACAGCTCGACCGCGGCCAGGGTTTCCAGCGTGGGCACGTCGCCGCAGCAGGCCATGACGACGTCGGGCTCGCCGCCCTGGTCCTTCGCGAGCTCAGGACTGCCCGCCCACGGCCAGATGCCGATGCCGGCCGTGCAGTGTTTGACGGCCGCCTCCATCCCGAGCCACTGCGGCGAGGGTTGTTTGCCGGCGACGATCACGTTCACGTAGTTGCGGCTGCGCAGGCAGTGATCCGTCACGGAGCGCAGCGTGTTCGCATCGGGCGGCAGATAGACGCGAATGATCTCCGCCTTCTTGTTCACGACGTGGTCGATGAACCCCGGGTCCTGATGGCTGAAGCCGTTGTGATCCTGCCGCCAGACGTGCGACGAGAGCAGGTAGTTCAGCGAGGCGATGGGGCGGCGCCACGTAATCCCGTTCGCCACCTTCAGCCACTTGGCGTGCTGGTTGAACATCGAGTCGACGATGTGGATGAACGCCTCGTAGCAGGAAAAGAACCCGTGCCGGCCGGTGAGCAGGTAACCCTCCAGCCAGCCTTCGCACTGATGCTCGCTCAACACTTCCATGACGCGGCCGTCGGGCGCGACATGGTCGTCGCCGGCGGTGATTTCCGCGGTGGAGCAGCGATTCGTCACCTCGAACACCGCGCCCCACCGGTTCGAGGTCGTCTCGTCGGGGCTGAACACGCGGAAGTTGTCCGGATTCAGCGCGAGCACGTCGCGTATGAACTGACCTTGGACGCGCGTGGCTTCGGCCGCGACGCCACCCGGTCGCGGCACCTTCACTGCGTAGCCGCGAAAATCCGGCAGCCGGAGATCCTGCAGCAGGAGGCCGCCGTTCGCGTGGGGGTTGGCGCTCATGCGGCGCGCGCCTTTTGGTGCGAGAGCCGCGATTTCCGCTCGCAGCCTGCCCCTCGGGTCGAACAGCTCCCGCGGGCGATAGCTCCTCAGCCACTTTTCCAGTATCTTCACGTGTCCCGGATGGCTCATTTCACCCATCGGCACCTGATGGGAGCGGAACGTGCCCTCGGCCGGCTTGCCATCGACGACCTTCGGGCCCGTCCAGCCTTTCGGCGAGCGAAGGATGATCATGGGCCAGCGCGGTCGCTGCTTGAAACCGTGGGCGCGGGCATGGCGCTGGATCCGCCGGATGTCGGCCGTGACCCGATCGAGCGTGGCCGCCATGCGCTGGTGCATCGCCTTCGGATCAGCGCCCTCGACGAAGTGCGGCGTGTAACCGTAGCCGCGGAAGAGCGCCGCCAGTTCGTGATGCGGAATGCGCGCCAGCACGGTGGGACCGGCAATCTTGTAGCCGTTCAAATGCAGGATGGGAAGAACGGCGCCATCGCGGACCGGGTGGAGAAACTTGTTCGAGTGCCAGCTCGTGGCGAGCGGACCGGTCTCCGCCTCGCCGTCGCCGACGACACACGCGACGAGCAGGTCGGGATTGTCGAACGCCGCGCCGAACGCATGCGACAGTGAGTAACCCAGTTCGCCGCCCTCGTGAATCGAACCCGGCGTCTCCGGGGCAACATGACTCGGGATGCCGCCGGGAAAGGAGAACTGCTTGAACAGCCGCTGCATCCCGTCCGCATCCGGCGCAATGTTGGGGTAGACCTCGCTGTAGGTTCCTTCCAGATACGCGTTCGCCACCAGCCCGGGGCCGCCGTGACCGGGCCCGGTGATGTAGATCACGTTGAGGTCGTGCTGCTGAATGACGCGGTTCAGGTGGGCGTAGATGAAATTCAGCCCCGGCGTCGTGCCCCAGTGGCCGAGGAGGCGCGGCTTGATATGCGCGAGCGTCAGCGGCTGCGTGAGCAGCGGATTGTCGTAGAGATAAATCTGCCCGACCGAGAGGTAGTTTGCCGCGCGCCACCAGGCGTCGATTCGACGGAGCACTTCCGGAGTGATCGCCTTTGGATTTCTCATTTCGTTACGCATCTGGATTCCTTAAAGCCCGAATGACATCGTGAACAGGTCGGGTTTACCCGCCAGTGGCGTCGGATTGGGCAAAACCGCTGCTGCGGTTTTGCTATTAGCATTACTTCGTTAAGTTCGGCTGCAAATGCCGGCGATTCTCAGAGGCAATGTCGCGTAATACGTGACATTCGAAAATCGCCGTTTTTCGCGAGGAACTTAACAGAGTGATATTAGCCCGCATGAGCTTGAAAGCCACGACGGTCGGCATCATGGCCAAAGACAAAGGACCACTGAATGGCACGCAGTCTGGAAAAATACGGGCCAGCCGCTGATCATGGCCCACGCCCGGCCTCGGGCGATGACTTCCCCTTACCGGGATTCTGCTGGCCTTTCCTGGCGGGTTTCGCGGTGTCTTTTTCATCCGCGGCGGGCGCTCCTTTGGCCGGGGGTGGAGGCTCTTCTTGGGCGTTCTCCTCCAACTCCTTCGCTTTTCGCTGCGCTTCTTCCTGGGCCTTCACCGCCGCGACCTTCGCGCTTTGCTCCGATTGCTTCTGCGTCTTCTTGTCCATTCCCCGCGCGTTCGGTTTTGAATCTTCCGCGGTTCTCCCCGTCGGCTCGGCCCGGCGTTCAGACTCCTGCTGCGCCTTCTGCGCCATCCCTCTCGCGTTCCGCTGCGCTTCTTCCTGGGCCTTCACCGCCGATTCCTTCGCGCGTCGTTCCGATTCCTGTTGGGCCTGTCTCTCGCGCGGGGCCGCCACGCCTCGCACTGGCGCGGACTTCTTTTCCGGCCCGAGCTGGCGCGGTTCAGGCTGAGGATTGCTCCGGTCCGCGCTCGTCTGGCGGGCCGGTGGCTCAAATCGGGGCCCGACCTTCAGATCGGGTTTGGGTGGTTGCGGCGCCGCGGGCGGAGCCTGGTTTCTTCGCAATTGACTGGCCGGCTTGGCCACAATCGGAGAGCGGGGAAGCGGCACTTTCACCGGCTCCATGATCGCGCCCGGGCTTCGGACTTTCGTGTCCTCCGCCCTGGCCTCCAGGGCGCTCCGCTGGACGCGAGAGGTCTGTACTTCCTGCCGGCGCTGGACCAGCTGCTGCCTTTCCTCCCTGGCCACCGGTTGAAATCGCACCGGACTGTCTTTGCTCCTGGCCAGTTGCTCGATGGATATGGCCACCTGCACGCGGTTCTCCAGTGACGCGGCCGCGGTCGGATTGATGTTTCTCTGGGCGGCCCAGGTGCGCGGCGGCCGCGCGGCTACATTATCGCGGCGATACTGGTAGGCCACTTCCACGCGATGCTCCCACTCCCGGTCCTGACGATGCACCCAGCGCTGGCGGGAAAAAAACGGGTCGTAACCATACCGGCTGGATTGAAACGAATACGACGCGTAGTAGCCGTCCTGGTTGTAGCTCGAGGCATAATAGTCACCGAAGTAGTAGTGTTGGTAGCGGGGCCGCAGGAAAAGATGGTCACCGAACACGGCCAGATTGATCACAATCATCGGCGAGTAATAGTAGCCACGCCGCGAATACACGCCCGCATCGAAATAAACCGGCGCGAAGAGAATGCCGCGCCGTTCAACGGGGTAATCCCAGAAGCCTTCGACGAAGAGGTATCCCCGCGGGGTCCAGATGTAGTGGGCCGGAATCCAATCCCAATCGGCCTGGCTTTGCGCCCAATAACCCGGGCGCCACGCGTAACGCCCTTGATACCAGATCCAGCTGCCGGGCGTCCAACCGTAGTCGAATGACGGCGCGGCAATATTCGGTCCCGCTTCCACCGTCGCGGGCGGCGGTGGCAGATAGGTCGCCTCCCGCACCGTGGCGTCAGCCCAATAACCCGAAATCCACTGGTGGCCTTGTCTGGTTTGCCCCCAATAGCCGGCCATCCATTCCCGGCCGGGCGGCAAGGCGCGCCAGGTGCCGCTGACCCAAAGGAAGTCGCTCCGTTCGTCATCCCAAGCCCAGTATCCAGGAATCCAGGCGACGTTGTCTCCCTCCGGCCTCTCGGCTGGAGGAACTTCTTCGATGAGGCCGGGCGGGCTCTTTGGCACCACGATGCCCGGTTCGGGATTGAAGGTGATCATCCCGGCAAAAGCCTCGTGCACGGGTCCGCGCGTGAGCACCTGGGCCCCCTGGACGTCGACGTTTGGCGGCTGGGCCCGGCAGATGGCGACGCCCCAACCGAGACCAATGAGAACGGCCAGCACCGCGGCCGCATGGCGTTGGGAGGCGTGGCGCGCGGGGCCGGGCTTTTCTGAGTCCAAGAAAATTCTGGAAGCTTTCATAATGTGATAATTTTCCCCTGAAACCACCCGCGCTGATCAAAGCAGGGAGGTTCGCCCGCGCGGGCTGCGCCTCCTGTGGCCCGACTGAGACTCCGCGGCGCCGGCCAGCGGCAGGGGGTGTTACCCGCACACGACGGCTTGGGCTGTGGCGAATCAAATCGCAGGTGCGGGCGGCGGTGACCCGCGCGGCCGCACCCTTGTCGGCGAAAAAATTCAGCACCTCAACCAAGACCCAGTCAGTCGTCCTTCCTTGCGTCACGTCGCAAGGTCTTGCACTTTCCGAATCATGGAGCCGCGCACGATGCCCGCCTACAGCCTGACCGATGCTGCCCGCTGCATTGGCGCGCATCCGGCCACCCTGCGCTCATGGTTCAAAGGCCGCTCCTATCCCACCAAGGGCGGACCACGGCGCTCGCCGAATCTCCTCGTTCCGGCGGCGACGGACGCACTTTCGTTCCAAAATCTAATCCAGGCCCACGTCGTTCAAGGCATTCGAAAGCGCTACCACATTCCCATGCATCGGGTCCGCGATGCGCTGGCTTATCTGCGAGAGTCCGTCGGACATCTGGATCTCCTCGCCTCGGAGAAATTTTATCACGACACCGAGCACCTGCTCCTGAAGGTCGAGGACCGGCTGATTTCGCTTTCGGAACGCGGACAGACGGTCAGCGAGACGGTGCTCCAGCAATACCTCCATCGCATCGACTACGGTCAGGACGGTTTCGCAGCGCGGCTCCATCCGTTCCTCTACACGGCCACCGGACAGCTTTACGAACCGCGGCACATCATGATTGATCCGACGATTGCGTTCGGGAAACCGTGCATCGAGCGGTTGGGGGTCAAGACGGACATCATTGCGGAACGCTTTCTCGCCGGAGAACCCATCGAGGATCTCACGACGGACTATGGCGCCAAGACCGAGGAAATCCAGGAAGCCATCCGCTGGTCCACCCGCAAGGCCGCCTGAGCCTCCGGTTTTCTTCATCGACCGCGGGGAGCGTGAACCGGGCAGGCGCTGCGCTTGTCACCGAAGCAAGGCTTTGAAGCCCATCTGCTCGAAATGGTGATCGTGCGTGAACACCTCGGTGAGCTGACGCTCGCGCATGATTTTGAGCGAATGGCAATCGACCGCGCTCCACTCTTTGTCGGCGTGCTGGCGGTAAAGACCGGTTGCCGCTTCGAGATCGCTACGGAGCGCTGGCACGACCTCGACGTTCGGGCTGTTGCGAATCGAATCGCAGGTGCGGGCGGCGGTGACCCGCACCGCCGCACCTTTGTCGGCGAAAAAATTCAGCACCTCAACCAAGACCCAGTCCGTGGTGACAAGTTGCAATCCGCCCTGTGCGGTCGCCGCCATGGCCAAGGCGTGAAGATCGTCGCGAGGATTGATCAGCGCGATCCAGTAGTTCGCATCGGCAAACACCGTCTTCATTCTTCCGCCACTTTCGAATGGCCGTAGAGGTAGTGGTCGAGATTGCGCGCTCCGTCAGTGGGAACCTTGGCCCACTCCGCTGCCGGCACCGCGCGACCGATCTCCTCGACAACCTCCCAAATGGGTTTCGCGGTCGGGTCGAAAACGGGTTGGCCGCGGGCGACGATTTCCACCTGCGCGCCGGGTTTGATGCGACGCAACGTGCCATCGGCATCGAACTGCCCGGTGCCTCGAACCCGGAGTTGCAGCGTGCGGTGTTCGTGCAGCGCTTGCGTGACGCAGGCTTCGTGTTCCGGCGAAAAAACGCCATCGGCCTTGCCACCGCGTTCGAGCGAAAGCGTGAATTCGCCGCCGCCCGCCGGCCGGAGGCTGGCGGCGCGCACCTCTCCGGTCACGTCAACTGCGTCCTCATAGCCGCCGCGCACGCGGGCGAGCAGCACGTCGCGCGTGCGCGGGTTGTAATCGACCGCGCGGCTGCGTCCCGTAGCGCGCGACTCCACGCCCTCATCGAGGCGCAGTGTCCGGCCAAAATCCTCGAACAGCACCAGGGCGCTTCGGGGAAACCGTTCCGGCAACGGTGCGTCCGTGGGGGCGTTTCCGGCCTCGATGCAGTCGTCGATCAGGCCGACGGCGGCTGCAACGTCGTCCTCGGGATCGAGACCAAGTTCATCCGCTTCGAACACGGGATAGGAGCGTTCGATCGGCACGCAGGCGGAGCCCTTCCCGACTTCGCGAAAGAACAGTTGGATGCCATCCTCGAAATACCGCGGCAGGCGCTCGCGCTGCGGGTGGCGGGCGCGCCACAGCGCCTTGGCCGTCTCGACGAGCAGCCGCTTGTAGGCGAGCAACTCGGGCAGGGTGTCGATTTCCAAAAACCCGGCGGCGGCTTCAAAACGTCCGCCATGGAAACGGAGCGTCGTGAGCGGTTTGACAGGCGTGTTCATGGCGCGGCGGGGATGCGGACAGCGATAACAGGCCACCCATCGATGCCGAGTGCAAATTCGGCGCGTGGTCGTGGCTCACGCGGGCGGCTGGAGGAAGTCGGGCCAGCTGATCCAGCCTTTGCCTTTGTAGTAGGTTGCCGGACTTCCGGGTATGTCCGGCGGGCGGTTTCCGGGGTGCTTGCTCCAAGCGATCCAATCCTTTCCGTTCCGGAAACCTTGCGCCCGGGCGAAAGCTCGCGCGGCTTCAAACGATCGGAATTTTCGGTCCGATGGCGCGAGAGTGCCGGTGCCAAGCCAGTCGCCCCAACCGCGCCATTGCTCGCGATAATAATCTTTTGGATTGCGCGGTATATCCGATGGAAATGTCGGTTTATCGGGGAAGTCGCCGTTGAGGTAGCGCGGCCACGCCAGCGAGCCGGGGAGACGCAACGCGTGAACGAACGCACGTGCGGAATCAAAGTCCCTGAAGACGAAAGCACGCTTGCGAGTTCGTTTCACTTCGCGCACTTCCATGCCGAGCCAGTCCGTCCAGTTGATCCAACCTTTTTCGGCGTAGGTGCGTTCGGGAGAACGAGGGACTCGCTCAGGTTGTCGATTCGAGGCAGTCAGCGCATTCCATGCGGTGCGCGATGGAAGGTGAAGGGCACGCACTACGTCACGCGCTTCCGTATAGGAGAAATAATTGCGCACGGTCGTGCCCACCATGCCGTGGCCCAGCCAGTCGCCCCAACTGGTCCAGCCGGCTCCCTCGTATGATTTCCAAGGAGCCGCTGGAATATCATCGGGCTTGGCTGGAAGCTCGGGACGTTTGCCGGAACAGTAGGCCTTCCAATGCTGCTGACCACGGAGATTCAGCCGACGAGCAAACTCCCGAGCTTGATCGAAGGCGCACCAGGGCGCGCGGACATCTTCGTAGCCGAGCCAATCCGCCCAACCGGCCCATTTTTCAGCATAGGCTCTGCACTTTTCGGGTGTAGATGGAATGTCGAACGGTAACTTTGGCTTTCCGAGAAGCCTTCCGGTGCAATACGGGTGCCATTCATCCGAGCTTTTCAGCTGCAAACTTCGAATGAACTCACGTGCTTCGTCAAAAGGTCGGAAGCGTTTGAGCTTTGAGCCAAAGGCCCCGGTGCCGAAAAACGTTCCCCAATTCGTCCATCCGTTTCTCGCATATGATTTGTCAGGGGATTTCGGAATGTCAGCAGGCCATTTTGATCCGAGGTTATCGATGAGTGCGCGCCATTGACTTTGGCTTTTCGCGTTGTGCGAACGTGCAAACGCAGCGGCTTCCTCATAGCTTCTATACGACAGCTTCGCCACGCTCTCCTAACAGCGCACTTCGATCTGGCTCGCGAACTCCGCGGCGTTCACCCCGAGCGGGATGACGACGTTGGCGAAGTCGAAATCGATTAGGCCGCCGACTTCCGGGGTGCGGCCCTCGGCCGTGGCGCGGAACCATTCGATGATGCGTTCGTCGTGGGCCGCCAACGCTCGCAGGACCAGGAGCACGAATTTGAAGGCGCTCATCGCGGTGACTTCGTCGAGCGTCGCGCCGTCGGGAACGACGAGCGGCAGCAGGATGTAGCCGCGCGTTTTTCCCGGCGCGAGGCGGAGGGCGCGGCCGGCAGCTTGCACGATTTCAATGGTGCTGCCTTTTGGGTCGGCGAAGAAAACGCAGTCGATGCTTGGAATGTCTACGCCTTCGGTGAGGCAGCGGGCGTTGGTGATGAGTGAGGGCCCGGCGGCAAGGAAGCGTTTGATTTCGCGCTGGCGGGCAGCGCTGCCGAGTTTCCCGGAGACGTGGTGGGCGGGGATAGGCGGCTCGGTGGTGAGGTGCGCGTTGAGGCGGTTGCAGAGGGTTTGGAAATCGCGCGCGCGGGCGATGCTGCTGTGGAAGGAGACCGTGTGGCGCACGCCGTGGACGGCGGCGGCGCGGCGGAGGGCGATGAGGCTGGCGAGGGCGAGCGCGGTGACTTCGTCGGGGCCGTCGGGGCCGAGGTCGAGCCAGCGGTTGGCGGCGACGAGCGCGGCGACGTCGGACTGGCGCACGCCGATGGTGAGGATGTGGTAGTCGCAGAGGATGGCGGGCTCGGCGGCGATGGCGGCTTTGAAGGTGAGGAGCGAAAATGTTTCCCCGTAGAGCGCGGGGTCGTCCATCGATACGATGTCGTCGGAGGTGCCGGCGAAACGGCGCTCAGTGGCCGTCATGAAGAGGCGGCGCGGGAGCGGGAGGTGGGCGTCGTCGAGCAGGTGAGCGAAGACGCCGGCGGCCTTGCCGGTAGTCTTGTGGGCTTCGTCGAGGACGGCGAAATCGAAGGCGAAGCCGGCGGTGCGCGCGGCGGCGGCGAGGACGGGCGAGCTTTGATACGTCGTGAGCACGACCAGCAGTCCGGCGCGGTCCCGCGCGGCGGTGAGTGTGGCGGTGAGCTCTTCGGGCTGCGTGCACGGGATGCCAAGTTCGTGCATGTGCGCCGTCAACGTATCGTCATCGAAGTCCGCGACTTGCTCGTCACTGCACACGCAGAGCCAGTCGACCGGCTCGCGCCGTGCCAGTGCCTCGCGCATCCACGTCTCCAGCGTCTGCCGGACAAGCGCGAGGCTCGGCACGGCGACGAGCACGCGTTTCGCGCCGAACGCCTGCGCGATCCAGCAGGCCGTGAGACTCTTCCCGGAACCGCAGGGGCTGATCAGCTTGCCTCGGCTCTGTCCACGATGGCCGAAGTAATCAATCCCTGCCGCAATCGCCCGATCCTGGTGCGGCTTGGGAATGAGCGGCGGGGGCGGCACGGCGGCCGTTCCGGTGCCCAACGTTTCCCGGAGCGAAGCAAAAAAGCCCTCGTCAAGGCTCGACCACGTTTCGCTCGTCAGATCGCCCAGGCGGGGAAGGCCCGTCAGTATTCCGGGAATGCGGGTCGTCGTCGTGCAGACGAGCGCGTAACTGAAGCCACGGCACACTGTGAACGCGAGCGATGCGAACGTGGAGAGCTCGGCGAACGTCAGCGATCCGTCGGCATCGGCGCGATATTTTGCCTGCACCGCCCAGAACTCGCCCGCGTGCGTTTCCGCCACGAGATCGATTCCCATATCGCGCAACGGCAGGTTCAGTCGCGATTGGACTTCCGGTGGCACATCCGCACGCAACCAGACGCGCGCGAGCTTAGCGCAATAGATGGGATCGGTGGTGAGGTAGTGGCGCACGACCAGCTCGAACATGCTTCCGCGTATGCCTTCATTCTGCGCGGCCGCTCCGCCGCAGAAATCCGACCACGAGGCGATGCTGGAGAAAAATTCGCCGGGACGCATACGAACGGCGTGATTCAGCCGCATGAGAGCCGCCCCGGTCAAATCTCGCGCGTGACATCACTCGACCGGATGGGGAGTCGCCCGGCGTGGTCGAAGGCACGCGAGGAGGCAATTCGGGCGCCGAACGCGTGTCTTGCGCAAAGTCGGTGTTGTCTTACAGTGCTGTCCATGAGTAACACGATCACCATTCGATTGCCGGAGGAGTTGGACCAGTGGCTGGAGAAGGAATCGAAACGGACCGGTCTGCCCAAGGGCCAGATTGTGCGGGAGCAACTCGAACTCTCGCGCACGCGGAAGGCGCGTCAGCCTTTTCTCGACCTGGCCGGGAGCGTCGAAGGTGCGCCCGGCTTGAGCCGCAAGCGGGGGTTCGAGGCGTGAACGGTATTGCCGACACCGGTTTTCTGGTCGCCTTCGCCAACCGCCGGGATGCCTATTTCCCGTGGGCCCACGCACTGGCCGGGAACATCCACGAGCCCCTGCTCACCTGTGAGGCGGTGCTGGCCGAGACGGCGTTTCATCTCAAGAATAGCGCGCTGGTGCTGCGCTTCCTGGAAACCGGACTGGTGCGGCTGGCCTTCGACCTGGAGAGCCATCGTCCGGAGCTCGCGGGCCTGGCGCAGCGCTATGCCGACCGCCAGCCCGACCTGGCCGACCTGTGTCTCATCCGCCTGAGCGAGCTGAATCCCAAGCTGCCGGTGATCACGGTGGATGGCGACTTCAGGCTCTATCGCCGCAACCGGAGGGAGATTATCCCCGTGGTCATGCCCCCGGACGTCGAACCTGCTTCGTGAATGCCTCGACGCCCGCTCGAAGCAGCGGTTCCTTCTTCGCTTTCGTTTTCGCCGCCGCCGGTTTGAGCGGTTCGCGGGTGCCGGATCCGGCCCCCGTCTTTTTCACCTCGCGGGCGGGGCGCGGCTTCAGAGCGGGTTTGGGAGCCGGCTGGGCAGCGGGTTTCGGGGCCCGGAGGATGCGTGCTCGCGATCCGGTCTTGCCCGTCGCGGTCGAATTCGCCGGCGCGGGTGCCGCGCCCGCGGGGTCGAGCTCGACGCCAAAGAGCGCCGCGAGATCGGCGCCCACCAGCGCGGTTTCCGACGGCCCGGCGCCGGTCAGGTCGGTCGTCGCCGCCACGCTCGCGGCGGTAATGAGCTCCTGCATGTCGACGCCCCGCAAGGTGAAGAAGAGCGCCGGTTCGCGGTCGAGCCGCGCGCCCACGCCGTAGAGGACCGCGGCGACGTGCTTGCACATGTCGGCCCAGTCGGGACACGAGCATCCGAGATCGATCTCCCCGGGCGCGGGAAAGAGACCGGTGTCGTGAGCCGTCAGGTCGGCGAGGATCTCCTTCGACAGTCGACCTTGCAGCAGATCGAGCAGGCTGGTGACGCGGCCGGCGCTGCGTGCCTTGAACGTGCGCCAGCGTTTCGCCTCGAGCGGGCGGATCTTGATCGTGATCGTGTAGAGCGAGGAACCCTGCACGAGCGCCGTGATGACGCCGGCGGCGATCTGCAGGTCGATCACCGAGCCGTTGCGCACATAGGTGCGCCCGCGCGGCAGGCGGTTGGCATAGTCGCTGTAGGATTCGAGGTTCTTGCACCAGGCCTGGCCCCAGAAGGTCGTGGCGATGGCGCGGCCTTCGATCTGGACGGGGGCCAGCTTTCGCCCCTTGCCGGCCAGCTTCTTCGCGGTCTTTTGCGCCTGAAGGCGGCGCTGCGCAACGGGGACGTAGGGTCGGAATCCAAAATACGATCGAAAGGCCATGGCGGTGCTGGCTTGTTGGGAACGATCCAGGTTGGAGTCGACGAAAAAGTCGACGGACGCTCACCCCGCGTCTCCGCCGACCGCTTTCAGGTCGAGCGCAACGAAACGCAGCAGCTCGTCGTTGGACATTTCAGTGAGCAGCTTTTCCGCGCCACCGTCGGCGCCGAGGACAGAATCGGCCAGCGCCTGCTTCTGCGCGATGAGCGCGTCGATGCGCTCCTCGATCGTGCCGCGGCAGACGAATTTGTGCACGAGCACGTTGCGCTTCTGTCCGATGCGGAAGGCGCGGTCCGTGGCCTGGTTTTCCACCGCGGGATTCCACCAGCGGTCGAAATGAATGACGTGGCTCGCCGCCGTGAGGTTGAGCCCCGTGCCGCCCGCCTTGAGCGAAAGCACGAAAAACGGCGGGCCATCGTCGCGCTGGAACGCCTCGACCAGCTTCGCGCGTTCCTTCACGGCGGTGGAGCCGTGCAGCACGAGCCCCGGCCGGCCGAAGACCTCGCGCAGCCGCTCGGCGAGCGGAACCGTCATCTCGCGAAACTGGGTGAAGACGAGCGCCTTCTCCTGGCGCGAGGCGATCTCCTCCGCGAGCTCGGCGAGGCGCTGAAACTTGCCGCTGTCCTCCGGGGCGAAGGCGCCGTCGCCCTGCCAGTGGCTCGGGTGGTTGCAGATTTGCTTGAACCGCATCAAGAACGCGAGGACGAGGCCGCGTCGCTGAATGCCGTCGTCCTCGACCGTCTCGAGGTGCCGCGCCAGCTCGCGCACGCTTTGTTCGTAGAGGGCGGCCTGTTTTTTCGCGAGCGGGCACCACGCGGTCAGCTCCGTCTTGTCGGGCAGGTCGGCGATGATGGTGCGGTCGGTTTTGAGGCGGCGCAGGAGGTAGGGTTGCACGAGCCGGCGCAGCGGGGCGAAGTCGGGCGGCGTGGCGGCCTGCAGACGCTTGATGTAGTTGGCAAACTGTGACGCGCCGCCGAGCAGGCCCGGATTGAGAAAATCGTAGAGCGACCACAGATCGCCGAGCCGGTTCTCGACCGGCGTGCCGCTGAGCGCGATGCGGGCGTGGGCGCGCAGGCGCTTGACGGCGCGCGTCTGGCGGGCGCCGGGGTTCTTGATCGCCTGCGCCTCGTCCAGCACGAGCAGCCGCCACGTGCGCGCGGCCAGCCAATCGAGCCGGGCGGCCTGGCCGTAGGTGGTGAGGACGACGTCCTTGCCGGCGAGAAACGTCCCGGCCACGGCGGCCTCGCGCCATTCGCCGGCGGGCGTCTCCGAGGGATGCAGAAAACCCGCGCGCAGGTCCGGGGCGAAGCGGGCCAGCTCGCCCTTCCAGTTGGCGAGCAGCGAGGCCGGGACAACGAGCAGCGACGGCGGTGCGGGCTGGCCGGTCGCCTCGTGTTTCAGGCGGACCAACAGGGCGAGGACCTGGATGGTCTTGCCGAGACCCATGTCGTCGGCGAGACACGCACCGAAGCCGAGGCTCTGCAAAAACCAGAGCCATTTGACACCATGTTCCTGATACGGCCGGAGCCGGGCGGCGAGGTGCCGGTTGGGATCGAAGGCCGCCGCCGTTTCCGGCCGGCGCAGCCGTTCCAGCGTCTCCCGCAGCCAGCCACCGGCGTGGACCTCGCTCCACGCCGGCGTTTCGGGCGCCCCCGCCTCGCCGGCTTCGGCGCCGATCCGCGCGCCGGCGAGCAGCCGCATGCCTTCGAGAAACGAGAGCCCGTCGCCGGCCGCGCCGGCCGCCACGCGTTTCCAGTGCTCGAGGACGCCGGCGAGCTTCTCGCGATCGACCTCGACCCATTTCCCGCGCAGGGAAACCAGGCCCGCTCCCGCGGCCATCAGCGTTTCCCATTCTTCCGGCGTGAGCGGCTCACCGTCGAGCGTGGTCGCGACGGAAAAACTCAGCAGGCTGTCGAGCCCGAGCCCCGCCGTCCGCGCTTCGCCCACGCGCACGCTCACCTGCGGGCGGGAGCCGCGGCCGTTTTTCCACCAGTCGGGAATGCGGGTGACGATGCCGGCGGCCTCGAGCGCCGGGACCTCCCGGAGAAAGGCATAGGCCTGCGGCGGAGTCCACGCCTGCGGCTGAAAGACGCGGCGCGACTCGAGCAGCGCGCGGGTCCACGCGCTCCGCTCGGCGGCCTGCTGCACGGGTTCAAGCAGCGAGCGGAGCGCAGCCTGATTTTTCGCGCCGGCGTAGTCCTGCAACGCGCGCGCGAGCGGCAGGTGCAGCGGCTTTTCCTGCGCGGAGAGGCGATGGGTGTAGGTCGCCATGAACGCGAAGGGCGTGGCCGGCGAGCGCTTGTTCTCGGCCAGATGAAACGTCACCTTGCCGAGCAGGTGCAACGCGGGGTTGACGCGCCCGAGCCATGCGCGCACCCCGCCTGCCGCCGCCGACTCGGTGCGCGCGAGCGCCTGCAACTCCCGCCACAGCGCGGCGAAGATCTCGGGCGTGGCATACTCGGCGCCGCGCATCGCCGGAATGCGCAGCGTGAGTTCGAAGCCGAGATCGGGTGGCATGGAGGCCTCGGCCACCCCGGTACCGTCGTCTCGCGGGGCTTCCGGCGTGTGTGCCAGCGCGGTGAGGAAGGTGTCGGCGAAGTCGCGCCAGAAAAGCGATTCGGCTGGCCTTTGCGTCGACTCGCCGCGTCGTGCCGCCAGCGCGAGCAGCCCGCGAACGGAACTTTCGGCAAAGGCCGCGAGCGTGGCCTCGTCGAAATGGCACGTCCCGGACGCCGGAGCATTCGCCGCCGGCCCTTCCGGTCCGGCGGTTTCCTCGATGAACAGGCGCCCGTGCGGGCTGAGGGCGAGACGATGCGACATCGCTCTACCGTCAAGCCGCCCCGCGGTCCGACGGCGAGAGATTTCTTGTTGCGAATGCGCAGGTCCGCTGGGCGCTCAGAACCGCGGTCGCGAGTGTCTTAGGTTGCCACCACGTGATCGGTGTTTCGATTCCGCCGGGCGCGCCGTACCACCTTCACCAATTCCAGAATCACCAGCGGGATGGAGCCCAGCGCGAGAAGCAGGAGGCCATCGGCGAAGGGCATGGATGACGTTTTCAGAAAGCGGCCCAGCGTCGCGTTGTGCTGGCTCCACACTTGGAGGCCGAAAGAAATCGCCACCACGACAACGAGGCTGACGTTCGTGAAAAGGGGGATGCGCCACACGGGCTTCGTCTCGCTGCGGGCGCCAAACGCACGGAGCAACTCGGCGAACACCAGCACGGCGAAGGCGTAGGTGCGGGCGGTTTCCGGAGTCTGCGTTTTCAACACGTGGAGATAGACCGCAAATGAGACCCCCGCCGTGAGGCAGCCGGTGAGCAACATCGAGCCGAGGAAACGCCGGTCAGTGATGCGCTCAGACCGCCGGCGCGGCCGGCGTTTCATCACGTCGGAGTCGATGGGGTCGGTGGCCAGGCAGAGCGCGGGCAGACCGTCGGTAACGAGGTTGATCCACAACAGGTGAATCGGCAGCAGCGGCGCCGGCAGGCCGAGGATCACGCAGACGGTCATCAACAGCAGTTCCCCGGTGTTGCCGGCGAGCAGGTATTGGAGCGTCTTGCGGATGTTGTCGTAGATGCCGCGCCCCTCTTCCACGGCGGCGACGATCGACGCGAAGTTGTCGTCGGTGACGATCATGTCCGACGCCTGCTTCGTGACTTCCGTGCCTGCCTTCCCCATGGCGATGCCGATGTCGGCACCCTTGATGGCGGGGGCGTCGTTGACGCCGTCGCCGGTCATCGCGACCACCGCGTCGTTCGCTTTCCACGCGCGGATGATGCGCAACTTGTGCTCGGCGGTGACGCGGGCGTAAACGGCGATCCGGGGAGCACGCTGGCGGAGTTCATCGTCGGACATCTTGTCCAACTCGATCCCCGCGACGGCCGCGTCGTCGGCTGAGGCGATCCCGATTCCCCGCGCAATGGCCGTTGCGGTATGCGGATGGTCACCGGTGATCATCACCACGCGGATGCCGGCGGCGCGACATCTCGCGACGGCCTCTTTCGCCTCGGGCCGGGGCGGGTCATGCATCCCCGTCAAACCGGCGAACACCAGATCGTGCTCCACCGCGTCCGCGGTGAGGTCGGCGGGTGACGCGTTGTCCAGGTCGCGCCAGGCCGAGCCGAGCACGCGCAGGGCTTGCTGCGCCATCGCGGTGTTTTGCGCCACGATATGTTTGCGGTCCTCGTCCGTGAGCGGCCGGATCCCGGTACTGGTGTAGAGGTTGGTGCAGCGCGCCAGGAGCACGTCGGGCGCGCCGTTGATGAAGGCGCGGAGCGTCCCGTCCTTCATCCGGCGGATGACCGCGCTCAGTTTACGATCCGAGTCGAAGGGGATTTCGTGATGTTTCGGCCACTCGTTCTCGATGCGCTCGCGGTCGCCGCCGGCTTTGCGACCGGCGGCAAGCAGTGCGCCCTCGGTGGGATCGCCGACGGTTTTCCAGGCCCCGCCTTCCTGGACGAGATGGGCGTTGTTGCAGCCGAGGAGGACGGTCGCGAGTTCGAGCAACGGTGCCACGTCCGGCGCTTCCAGCTTCCTGCCCTCAAAGCGGACTTCGCCATCCGGCCCGTAGCCTTCGCCGGTGACCTCGTAGGTCCGGCCGGCGACGTGAAGCGCGCGCACCGTCATTTCGCCGACCGTCAGCGTGCCGGTCTTGTCGGTGCAGATGACTGTCGTCGAGCCGAGCGTCTCGACGGCGGCCAGTTTACGGACAAGCGCACGGCGGCGCGCCATGCGCAGCACGCCCAGTGAAAGCGCCACCGTCACGACGGCCGGCAATCCTTCCGGCACGGCCGCCACGGCGAGACTGACCGAGGTCATGAACAACTCGAAGGGGGGTGTTCCGCGCAGCAGCCCCAGCCCGAACAGCAGCGCAACGATGCCCAGCGCCGCCCACACGAGCACCCGCCCGAACGACTCCAGCTTTTTCTCCAGCGGCGTGCGCTCCTCCGCCCCCGCCTCTTCAATCAGGGTGGCGATCCGCCCCAGCTCCGTCTGCATCGCCGTGGCCACGACGACGGCCTGGCCGGTTCCCGCCGCCACGCTCGTGCCCATGAACACCATGTTTTCGCGATCGCCGAGCGCGACGTCGGCCGGGGCCAAAGTCGCGGGCCGCTTCGTCTCCGCCTCCGACTCGCCGGTCAGGGCGGACTCGATGCACTTGAGCGACGCGGCGGCCAGAAGCCGGGCGTCGGCTGCGACCAGATCGCCGGCCTCCAACGCCAGGATGTCACCGACAACGATGCCGGAGGCAGGAATCGAAGCGACCTGTCCGTCGCGTCGCACGTTCGCTTGCGGCGCGGTCATCTTCTTGAGGGCCGCGATGGACTTCTCCGCATTGAACTCCTGGTAGAAGCCGATGACCGCGTTGAGGACGACGATCGCGAGGATGGCGATGGCATCGATCCGTTCGCCGAGCACGCCGGAGATCACGCCCGCACCGATGAGGATCCAGATGATGAGGCTCTTGAACTGGCCAAGAAGAATCTGCCACGGGCTGATGCGCCTGCCCTCTTTCAGCTCGTTCGGGCCGTCCGCCGAGAGACGCCGGGCGGCTTCTTCCGCAGACAGTCCGGCCGCGGAGGAGCCGAGTTTTGCCAGCACGTCGTCGGCGGACTGGCTGTGCCAGACTTCACCCTTTGTTTGCGGGTCTGCCGGCGACACTGTCATGCGGGGGGCAGAGCCACGCGGGCCGTCTTCAAAGTGCCGTCAGAGATCATGAATCACCTTGGTGAGTGTCACGAGGATTCGTTCCGGCCATCGGCCATGGCGCGACTTGGCCAGACTTCCAGCAACACGATGGTGACCGTGACGGCCACGGGACCGAGTATGAGACCGGCCGAGCCAAACAGAATCAGGCCACCGACCACTGACATGAAGGCGAGAAGGGTGTGAAGCTTGAGCCGTTTGCCCACCAGGATCGGACGAAGCAGGTTGTCGATGGTGCCGACGACAAGCATGCCCCAGAGGATGAGAATCAGTGCCTTTCCCCAACTGCCTTCCACGGCCAGATAGAAGGCGGCCGGGATCCAAACGACAAACGCTCCCAACACTGGCACCACGGCCAGCAAAGCCATCACCATTCCCCAGAGCAGCGGCGCCGTCAGACCCAGCCACCAGAACATCAGTCCGCCCAACACGCCCTGCATCGCGGACACCGCCAGTGTTCCGTAAACCGTGGCGTAGATGGTATCGCCAACCCGGTCGAACAGCCGGTCCATCTCTGCGTCCGAAAGGGGCGACAGTGACCGGAGCGACTGGAGGGCCGCGCGTCGATCGCGGAGAAAAAAGAACAGCAGATAGAAGGTCAGGCCGAAGCCGATCAACTGATACACGGAGCCCTTGACGATGGAACCGGCGGTGGTGCTCAGCCACGTGGCGAGAGTCTTGACGGTTCCGGGCAGATCAATCTGCCGCTCGATCGCGTCGGCAAGAGGCGCCAGACGCGGCTGGGCCTCGAGGGCGCGCCGCCACTCGCCGGACTTGACCTTCGTCTCGATGAGCTCCGCGCCTTTCACGGCCTGAACCACCAGCCGCTGCCCGACGAACGTCGCCGCGACGACCACGAACAGGCCGATCACGACGACCGAGAGTGCCGCCGCCAGGCTGGGACGCTTGAGCTTTGACTCGAGCCACCGTTGGCACGGGGCGAACAGGACCGCGAGGGCCAGAGCCCAGGCAATCGCGGGCAGGAACGGCAGGGCCAGCCGGTAGCAGAGATAGATTCCGCCGGCGGTCGCCCCGATCAGGAGAAGGGTCCCGACGCGGCTTCGTGCCCACAAGCTGGAGGTTTCTTTCTTCATTGGCTATGCCCTGGGATCGCGGTCTGGCCGGTTCAGGCACTCCGTGGTGGTGACGCGCGCGTCAAACACCCCAGAGCCTTCCCGTTGCCATGGTTTCGTCCATTTCCTCATATTTTTCCAACACCTCGGTGCGATACGCGGGCGAGATCGAAACGGCCTGCGCGGCAATCCGCTCGCAATAGCCGCACGCCTGGCAGTCCGTGGAGGCGCAGTCACGGTCGCGAAAGCCGTCCAGGAAATCCCCCGGGATCTTCCGCGTATCCACCCGGATCGGACACTCCGGCAGCGGGGACTGCCAGCCTTGCAGGCGCGCCAGGTCGCGCATCGGTTTCAGCCGGAGCGGATTTACCTGCCGCGGCTTCCAGAAGTGACGCAGACCCCAGAGGGATTCCTGGCGGACCGGCTGCTTGAAGCCATACGACAGCAGCAGTTCCGCCAGATTGCCATCGAACCGCCGTTCGCTGTAGGCTTTGACGCGTCGCAGCAGTTCCGCCGATGGAATTCCCCGTTCGAGCAGCTTGAAGGTCGTGTAGCCCATTGCTTCATAGACGGCGAGGTCCTCCGGCCGGATCCAGGCCGACTTGATGAACTGCGACGGATCCTTCAATCGCGTCCGCGAACAGCGCAGGAAGCAGTAATCGATGAACAGCGTGCCGGTGTCGTCCGACGCATGGGCGAAACCGTTCTGATGATACGACTGCATCGGACAGTTCATGAGGCAGACGTGGTTCGCGATCAGTTCCAGATCGCAACGGACCGCCCGGCGGATTGACGCCAGCCGGTGAAAGTTCCGGTTGATCGAGAAGCTCTCCAGCACGATCGCATCCGCCCCGAGATCTTCCCAGAAGCGGGCGCGCCGGGCCGTGTCCACCTGGGCATAGATCCCGACTCTGACCTTGAACTCGGGAAAACGGCGCTTGACCAGTTCCAGCAGAAAAGGGGTGGAGACGGTGACCCGGCGCACGCCCATGTCGCCCAGTTTGGCCAGCAGGGCCGTCACCCGTTTCTGCCACGGGCGGGTCCATTCGCGGTTGCCGAAACAGGCGCCGTTCAGGAGATAATTAAACGCGATGCCGTGACGGTCGAGCAGGCGAATATAACGCCCCAGATCTTCCTCCGAGAGCGGTGTCGCCAGATAGCGGGGACGGCCACTGCTGATACCGTCGGTGGGAAACTTGCCGTAAACTTCATCCACCGGGTAGGCGGCGAGCGCTGGTACCAGATCCGGATCGTAGTTTGCCGCCAGTGAGAATCTGGTCGGCCGGGGTGGGGCGCGCGCGGCGGCCGGGTCCGAGTCGATGGTCTTCATGAGCTCAGGTCTTGAGGAATGCCAGCAGGTCGGCGTTGAGCTGGTCTTTGTGCGTGGCCGCTACGCCGTGGGGTGCGCCCGCGTAGATTTTCAGATTCGCTTTCCTGACCAGTTTCGCGGATCGGTGCGCTGCGGCGCCGATCGGCACGATCTGGTCGTCGTCGCCGTGAACGATCAGCGTCGGCACGTCGAATTTCTTGAGGTCTTCGGTGAAATCCGTTTCGGAAAACGCCTTGATGCAGTCGAACGTGTTCTTGTGACCAGCCTGCATCCCCTGAAGCCAGAACGAGTCGATCATTCCCTGCGAAACCTTGGCGCCGGGCCGGTTCGCACCGAAGAAAGGGCCGCGGGCGAGATCCTGGTAGAACTGCGAGCGGTCCGCGATGGAGGCGAGTCGGATCGCGTCGAACTTCTCCATCGGCAAACCACCGGGATTGGCGGCCGTTTTCAACATCAGCGGCGGAACGGCGGAGATCAGCGCGGTCTTGGCCACCCGTTTCGTGCCATGGCGGCCGACATAGCGGGCAACTTCGCCACCGCCAGCGGAGAATCCGATTAAGACGGCGCCCTTCAGGTCGAGCGTTTCGATGAGCTCCGAGAGGTCATCGGCATAGGTGTCCATGTCATTGCCGCTCGACGGCTGGCTCGATCGGCCATGACCACGACGGTCATGCGCAATGCAGCGATAACCATTGGCGGCCAGGAACATCATCTGAGCTTCCCAGCTATCCGCGTTGAGGGGCCAACCGTGGCTGAACACCACCGGCGGTCCGGCGCCCCAGTCCTTATAATAGATCTGCGTTCCGTCTTTTGTCGTAATCGTGCTCATAGTTTACTGCGTGTGCGGGTGAGGAGATGCCGGAGTTCCTTCGGTTTCGGAGGACTGGCCGTGAGCCGCGCTGGCCGCCGCGTCATGCAGCCCTTCGACGCGAGGGTCTCGAAGAAATACCGGTCGGCCAGCTCGCGCGCTTCGGCGTTGAGCTTGCGCACCGCAAGCGTCCTTTCGAAAGTGTGTTTGATTTCGGCTTCGTCCGCCTTCTGCACCCAGATCACGACGAGATTGACATTGTCTTCCGTCAGCGCCGCCCGCGCGGCTTTGACGACCGGGCCATCCAGACTATCGCAATGTGCTCGGGCGGCGTGAGGCGCCAGAAGCGCCGCCGCTGTCAGCATGGTTAAAGTCGTCAATGCCTGTTTCAGGTTCGTGTTCTTCATCGGTTTCGTGGTTTGCGGTTTCACGTTCACGACCGCGGCGAACGGGCCGGCCGCCGCACAATCTCCAGGCCATGTCGTGCAGTCGGGATTCTTCACCATCAGCGGCGCGGAAGCCAAAACCGATGTTGCACCGGAGGGCGGGGTCAGCGCCATGGGGTAAAACGTTACCATGGCTTGTCCGGGGCACGCCGGCCGCCCAGGAACGATTCAGCCGCCAGCAGGTGTGGGTTGCCGTCCGTTCCTTTTCACTCGGGCCGGGTCGAGCCCAAGGGTGCGGCAGACGGAGCGCGCAATCATCAGTTCCTCGTCGGTGCGAATGACGCGCACCCTCACGCGGGCGGAGTCCGGCGAGATCAACGCCGCATTCTCCGCGTTGCGCTGCGGGTCCACGGCGAGGCCGAGAAAATCGAGACCGGCGCAGATCCGCTCGCGGATGGGCGGCGCATTCTCGCCGATGCCACCGGCAAACACGAGCGCGTCCAATCCGCCGAGCGCGGCGGCGTAGGCGCCGATCCACTTTTTGGCCTGATAACAGAACAGCGCGATGGCTTCCGCCGCGCGCACATCTCCAGTCTCGTGCGCGAGCAGTTCGCGCATGTCCGAACTGGTTTCGGAAATGCCGAGCAGGCCGGAACGGCGGCTGGTCAGCTCGTGAAACTCCCGCGGCGTCATCTGCTCGGTGAGCGCCAGATACGAGACCAATCCCGGATCCAAATCGCCCGAGCGCGTGCCCATCACCAGACCCGCCGCCGGCGTGAACCCCATGCTGGTATCGATGCTTTTCCCCCGACACACGGCGGCCAGGCTCGCGCCGTTGCCGAGATGGGCCAGGATCACGCGACCCTTCGTTGCCGCCGAGTCGCCGAGGCGGGCGAGTTCCTCCATCAGAAATTCAAAAGACAAACCGTGAAAGCCATAACGGCGAACGCCCGCCGCATCGTAGCTCCGCGGAATCGCCAGGAGACTCGCCACCCTCGGCATGGTGCGGTGAAACGCGGTGTCGAAACACGCCACCTGGGGCAGTGCAGGGTGGCGCTTGCGGAGTGCCTTCATCAACGCGATCGCCAACGGCAGATGCTCGGGGTCATTCGGGGTGATGCGGTGCAACTCATCGAGCAACTCCGGCGTGACCCGCTCCGGTTCGGTGTGCGTCATTCCATGCACCACCCGGTGCCCCACGGCTTTGATCGAAGCGAACACCGGCTGCTCCTCGAGCCAGTCGAGGAGAAGAGCGACCACCGCATTGGGATCAGCGGAGTCGATGGCGCCGCCATCGTGCGATTGTCCGGTCGAGTCCTTGAAGGTCAGTTTCGTGCCGGGTAAACCAATGCGATCCACTTTCCCGTCCAGCAGCCGCCGGAGCGGTTCGCCCTGCTCATACACGGCAAACCGGATGCTCGAGGAGCCGCCGTTAATCGTGAGGACGGATGAATCGGCTGGCTTCACGGATGATGTTTCTCGCGCACCGGGCTCTCGCGTTCCGCCTGTTCCGAATATTTTCCCTGCACCGCGAGACCGTTGCAGCGGGCGCGATGGTGTAGTGCCGCCTGCGCAGCAGCCACGTTCGCAGGAGAGCCCTTCCACGTTTTTAGCGCGGCGTCTTGAAGGGCGCGGCCGTAGGAGAAACTCAATTTCCACGGGACGCCGCCCGCCCGACAGATGGCGTTCAACCGCTCCGTCGCCGCCACGTCGGTTTGCCCGCCCGAAAGGAATACGATGCCCGGAACCGCGGCCGGCACCGCACGCCGCAGACAGCGGAGCGTGGCCACCGCCGTATCGTCGGCTTCCGCCTGTCGCGCACAGTCATTTCCTGATAGCACCATGCCCGTCTTGAGCAATATGACTTCCAGAGTGACGCGATGCGCCAAGAGGCCCGCAAACATCGCTTGCAGCGTGAGGCCCACGACTTCCTCGCAACGTGCGAGCGTGTGGGGACCGTCCATCAAGACTTCCGGCTCCACTATTGGCACCAGCCCAGCTTCCTGACTCAACGCCGCGAACTGGGCGAGCGGCCATGCATTGGCCGCAATGCAGGCCGCCGTCGGCAGTCGGTCGCCAATGGCAATCACTGCGCGCCATTTCGTGAAGCGCGCGCCGAGTTTCCGATACTCCGCGAGTCTGTCGCGGAGCCCATCGAGGCCTTGGGTAATCTTTTCGCCCGGAAAATTGGCCAGAGGGATGGTCCCCTGGTCGACCTTGATACCGGGAATGATGCCCTGCCCGGCGAGAAGTTCCGGCAGGGTCGCGCCGCCGTCTCCCGTGCGCTGGCGGAGTGTTTCGTCGAAGAGGATTGCGCCGCTGATGAAATCGCTCAGGCCGGGAGTCGTGAACAGCGCCTCCCGATAGGCCCGGCGATTTTCGTCGGTCGACGGAATCGCGAGGGGCGCGAATCTCTTTCCGATGGTCGGAATGCTTTCGTCCGCGGCAAGGATGCCTTTGCCAAAAACCAAAAGTGCTTGCGCTGTCGATTCCAATGCGGTCGGGAAATTCACGGTTCGCGTCGGTCCCTTTTCCCGGCTGCCCGGGCGGCCTGGAGCTTTGATCGTGCTCGGCTTGCCTCCACCGTTTTGACGTGTGTGGTCAACTCCACTGGGGTGGCTGAACCTCCCACCTGATGTTTGATGGACATGTCGGGATTTATTTTAAGCTCTGCCCTCCAATAATCCCAAAAACCAGAAAGAGTATCGCCGTTAACACCAGGGCCGTAAAATTATAGGGGTTGGCATATTTCAAGTATTTCACCTGATCAGCATCGACTGCATTCGACGACATATTCGTCATTCCAGCGACCGGGGACGTAACATCGCCAAATGTTCCGCCAGTGATTACCGCGGCCACGCAGATTGGAATGCCTGAACCACCGGACACTGCCAGGGAAATTGCAAAAGGCATAATTAAGGCAGAGGCAGCCCAGCCTGACCCTAAAAAGTAGGTGACCGCAGACGCTGTGATGAAAAGCGATACCGGAATGCTCCACCCCGGCAGGGAATTTCCAATCTGCTGCTGAATGAAATCACTTAGCTTTAACTCCTGTGAAACAGCACCCAAAGACCATGCCAACACAAGAATGGCCAAAATTTCCATGAGTCTATTCCCGCCAGAAATCAGGTCTGCGGTCATTGTTTTTACAGGATACTTTTGCAGACAATAAACGAGGCCGGTAATGAACATCGAAACAAACAAGGCCACTAACATCGCTTTGTTGGGGTCGGTGGCGGCAATGACAGATGAAATCGTTCCGCCCGCTCCGTCCTTTGATTTCCCAAAATACCAGAAGAAAAAGAAGCTGGAAAAGATTACCGCCAGCATCGGAGTGGCCAGATTGATCATCCGTGGTTTTATTTCTGGCTTGTCGTCTTCCATGTCCATTCCTTTCGAAGCTTCCGTTTTTGCGGCTTGCTTCTGTTTTTCTGCGGAAGGTTTTTTCCACTGAAGAAATATGGAGAAGAAAGTGATGAACAGGACCACGATGCTGAAAAATTGAAAAGGAATGGAATGCAGCAAAATGCTGTAGGCAGATTGTTCTTTAACACCTCCCGCAGCTTTCAGGCCCTGACTGATATTGGCTATGTTGAATCCCACGAAAGTGGTGGCAATTGGAATCATCTCAACAATCGGACTGGCGGTATTGTTGAGCATGAAAGCCAGGCGTTCCTTCGCAATTTTATGTTTGTCGGCCAGCGGACGTATAATGGAGCCTGCGCCGATAATCCTGAAGGCACAGTCGATAAATGTAACCGGGATCAATGCCCACAAAGTGAAAAAGACCCCTTTTTCACTCTTAACGAACTTACCGACCCACGTAGAAAACGCAGTGATGCCGCCGGCTTTTCTTACCAGCGCAATTAAACCGCTGAACAGATACAGAAAAAGCAGCACCTGCAAATTACCTTTATCTGATATTATGCTCACCGCATTGGCGATGGCGGTTTCCAACCCTCCGATGACCGAAGGGTTCAGCAGGTAGCTGCCAACCAGCAAGCCCAAGAGCAGCGAAGGCAAAACCTTCTTTGACCAAATCGCGACCGCAATGGTGATGGTGGCAGGTAGAATCGAAAGCCAGGTGTTATCCATTTTTACTCCTCATCTTCATGGCCGGGTTCATGGCCATACTGAGTTCAGTCGGGATCTTCATTTAGCTCATTTGTTGGCTTTAGGCTTGGGCTCAGCTTCGGCTTCAGGCTTGGATTCGGTTTTGGTGTCAGACTTGGGCTGAGCCTTCAGTCTGAGCAGTCGCGCGTTAATGGCCACAATCACGGTGCTCGCGGACATCAGCACGGCGCCAAGCGCGGGAGTGAGCAGCACGCCCCACGTATAGAGCGCTCCGGCGGCCAGCGGAATGGCGACGACGTTATAGCCCGTGGCCCAGAGAAGATTCTGAATCATCTTGCGATACGTCGCGCGCGAAAGCTGCACGATGGCCACGACATCGAGCGGATTGCTCCGCACGAGAATCACGTCGGCGGTTTCCACCGCGACATCGGAACCGGCTCCGATGGCGATGCCCACATCGGCCTGCGCCAGCGCCGGGGCATCGTTCACGCCGTCGCCCGTCATGGCCACTCGCACGCCGCGGGCTTGGACTTCTTTCACTTTGGCCGCTTTGTCCTGCGGCAGGACTTCGGCGAAGTATTCATCGAGCCCGACCTGATCCGAAACCCATTTGGCCGTGGCCTTGTTGTCGCCGGTAAGCATCAGGCAGCGGATGTCGAGTGCTTTGAGGGCCGCGATCGCCTGCTTCGCCTCGGGTCGGACAAGGTCGGCGAGGGCGAGCGCACCTTTCAACTTTCCGTCGACCAGAATGAACACGACCGTCTTGCCCTGGGCTTGCAGCGGCTCGACGCGATTGTCGGATAGCGTGATGTTCTGGTCGCGCAGGTAACCGGGGCTGACCACCTTGATGTCTTTGCCCTCGACCCGTCCCTCCGCGCCTTTGCCCGTAAGACTTTTGAAGTTTTCGACGGGCAGTTTCTTTTCCGAGGCGGCGGCGATCGCCTTCGCAATGGGGTGCGCGGAATTCGCATCCACGGAAGCGGCGTAAGTGCGCAGCGTCTCCTCGTTGATGTCCGACGCGAGTATCAGGGTATCGGTGACGCCAAAGCGACCCTCGGTCAGCGTGCCGGTCTTGTCGAAAATGATGGCCCGCACTTTTCGGGCGCCTTCGAAAGCCACACGATTGCGAATGAGCAGACCGCTTTTCGCGGCGAGGGCCGTGGAAACGGCCACGACCAACGGCACGGCGAGGCCGAGCGCATGCGGGCACGCGATGACCATGACGGTGACCGTGCGCTCGATCGCGAACGCGAAATCCTGGCCCACGATTGCCCGCCAGATGAAGAACGTGAGCACGCCACCGCCCAGCGCGACAATCGTGAGCCACAGCGCTGCGGTGTTCGCGAGATCCTGGGTCTTCGATTTGCTCTCCTGCGCCTGCTTCACCAAGTCGATGACCTGCGACAAAAACGAGTCCTTGCCCGTGCCCTTGACCTCGATGGTCAGCGAACCCTCGCCGTTGATCGCTCCACCGATGACCTTTTCGCCCGTCTTTTTGGTCACGGGCGTCGATTCGCCGGTGAGCATGGCCTCATCGACCGAACTCTCGCCGGACACGATGACACCATCCGCGGGAATTTTCTCGCCGGGCTTGATCAGCACTTTGTCATTCACCGCGAGTTCGCTCAGCGGCACGTCCTTCACGTTGCCGTCGGGCATGAGCTTGTGCGCATCGGACGGCATGAGTTTGGCCAGCTCCTCCAAAGCGCGCGAAGCACCCATCACGGACTTCATTTCGATCCAGTGCCCGAGCAGCATGATGTCGACGAGCGTGGCCAGCTCCCAGAAGAACATCTTGCCGGTCAGGCCGAACACCACCGCGCTGCTGTAAATATACGCCGTGGCGATCGCCACGGAGATGAGCGTCATCATCCCCGGCCGGCGCGATTTTATCTCTTCGAGAAATCCTCGGAGGAATGGCCAGCCGCCAAACCAGAAGACCGCGGAAGAAAAACCGAACAACACGTAGACATCACCGGGAAAACGAATGGCTTCGCGCAGTCCCACCAACGACTGCAGCATCGGCGAGAGGACGAGAATCGGCAGGGTGAGGATCAGCGAAATCCAGAATCGCTTCCGGAAGTCCGCCGCCATGTGGGCATGGTGATCGTTGTGATCATGGCTGCCATGCTCGCGCGGCTGATCAGAGCCGGCGTGCTGCAATTGCGCTTCCGCCTCCAACCAATCCTGCTCGGCACGCCCCGGCGGATGACCTTCCTGCTTGGAAATGGCGTAAGCTCTCTTCGCCACCTCGTCGTGGGCCGGCTTGGTTTCGGGCCTATTCTTGTCCGCGTGTTGGTGCTCTTTCATAGCGGGATCCTGACATTTTCTTGACATGGTCAGTTTACGCCTGTCTCCACAAACGGCGGGATCGGGCAATCCAGCGTATCGGCGATGGCGCGGAGCAATTCGGCCTCGCGTGTCTGGATCACGCCGTCCGCACCGACCACCTGCACGCAGGCTTCGAGCAAGTGCTTCTTGATTTGCGGTGCGGCCAACGCGAGGCGATCGAGCGCGGTATCCAGCTGCTCCAGGCCGGATTCCTTGCGCGACAGGAACTGCAACTCATCGGTCTTCCCCTGCAAATGAGACGCGCCCGCCTGGAACGCTTTTTCGCGGTCGGCAGCGTTGCTGCTGCCGGTGTTCGCCAGCGCCGAGAGGACAACGGCGCAATCGCGCGCGAGCGGTGCGAGCGTTTGGAAGCGAACGGAAGCCGGGCGGGTTTCGCCCCACTGCGATGCGAGGTGGCGACGAACGATTTTTTGCAGGACGAACTCGAACAGCTCGATCTTGTCGTCGCTTGCGATGAGCCATTGCAAAGCCTGGCTGAATTGCTCGAATTCGTCGGGCCGAAGCTGCCGCAACGCAGGCAACGCCAGGTTCACGAGCGGCAGCCGCGCGCGCGCGATGACGGACGCGACCTCAGGCCAAAGCGCGGCGCTTTTTTCGCCCATTCCCGGCGCGGCACGCCGGGCAAGTTCCGCGAGCTCCTTCGCGCGCAACGTATCGTCCGGGCTGAGGAGCATCGCGTAAACGAGCGCGGTGGCATCGAGCGGTTCGCGAGCGGCCGACTGGAGCTTTTCGGAATATGAATTCCGCAGCGCCTCGGCATAGCGAAGGTGCAGCGGCGTGGGGTTGCCGAGGTTCGGCAGCATGGCGCCGATCAGTACGGCGTTGGCCGCGATGCCGGCGGCGCCAGCCCGCCCGCCGGGCATCCCAGGAACCGGCGGAAACGGGAATCGCGACACAGGCGGCTTCGCCGCCCCACGACGTGGCGATTCTGCCTCAACCATTGGGGCGCTGGCTTTCTTGAACTTTCCGTCCCAGCCCGGATCGATGGCGCGGATACGGGCGTCGAGCGGCGGGTGGGTGGCCAGCGCACCGAGGAACGGCCGGCCCATGCCGTTGCCGAAAAACATGTGACTGGCTTCGCCGGCGTGAGCGGATTCGATCTTCGACCCGGCGCCGCCGATTTTTTGCAACGCACCGGAAAGCCCCGCCGGATTGCGGGTGAATTGAACCGCGGAGGCATCGGCCAGAAACTCCCGCTGCCGACTGAGCGCGGCTTGGATCAGCCGGCCGAAGAATACGCCAATTGCGCCGATGACGATCAGCGCAAGCCCCAGGAACATCAGCGGATTTTTCTCCTGGCGGCTGCGGCCGCGCGAGAAGAGCAGAATCCGGCCAATCACCGCGAGGCACACAATGCCGAAGATGACGCCCATGATCCGCAGATTCAGGCGCATGTCGCCATTGAGAATATGGCTGAACTCATGGCCGATGACGCCCTGCAATTCGTCGCGGCTGAGCAAGGTCATGCAACCGCGCGTGACGCCGATGGCGGCATCGCCCGGCGTGTGGCCGGCGGCAAAGGCGTTGATGCCTTTCTCGTCGTCGAGCACATAGACTTTCGGGACGGGCACCCCGGAGGCGATGGCCATTTCCTCGATGACGTTCCGGAGTTTCCGCTCTTCGGGATGGCTTGTATTGGGGCTGATGAGCCGGCCGCCGAGCGCTTCCGCGACGGCACTTCCTCCCTTGGACAGCGCGGCGGTTTTGTAGAGGCTGCCGATGATGACGACCCCGAGCGTGCCGAGCACGACGTAGAGGAAGAGCTGCGCATCCCACAGCACCAGCTCGGGCAGAGGCTCGCCCGGCTGACGCTCGCTCCCGGTGCCGTAGAATATCAGCAGGCTGGCGACGTAGACCGACGCGATGATGCACGCGACGGCGATTGCGAAGTAGACCACCAGCACCTTCGTGTTCTTTCTGGCCCGGTCCTGATGTTCGAAGAAATCCATGGGAGGATGTGCTTCAAGTGAACGAAACCTTCGTCGCTTCCCGTTGCACCGGGTCCTCGATGACGAACAACTCGGCGGCCGTGAAACTGAACGGGCCGGCGACGAGGTTGCTGGGGAAAACTTCCCGCTGCGTGTTATAGGCCATCACCGCGTCGTTATACGACTGCCGGGCGAAGGAGACTTTGTTCTCCGTCGAGGTCAGCTCCTCGGTGAGCTGCATCATGTTCTGACTGGCCTTGAGGTCGGGATATTGCTCGACGACGACCATGAGGCGCGACATGGCGCCGGCCAGTCCGCCCTCGGCGCCGACGAGTCCCTTCATCGCACCGGCGTCGGCGGGGTTGGCGGCCGCGGCCTTGGCGGCGGCGAGGGCGGTGTTGCGGGCGGCAACGACGGCCTCGAGGGTTTCGCGCTCGTGCTTGAGGTAACCCTTCGCGATCTCGACGAGATTCGGGATCAGGTCGTAGCGCCGCTTGAGATGGACGTCGATTTGGGCAAAGGCGGTTTTGAAACGGTTGCGCAGTGCGACGAGTTTGTTGTAGATGCCGACGACGAAAAGCGCGGCAAACAATGCCAGCGCTGCCAGCACGATGATGATAATCAATGAAGGGCTCATGATATTGTATAGGCGGAAAGTGATTTGATTCCTGGGGCGGCTGCGGTCTCGTTTCGAATAATGCCGCTCTTTGAGCGGCAGCGTTTCGACGTGCAGCAATGCACGGACGCGGAGAGGGGCGACTTGAAGCAAGCGTGAGCGAGCGCGCTGGCTCACCCGCCGTTCAAATCAAACCGAGACGGGCGGAGCGTGACTGCGGAACGCGGCGCCAAGGCACACCTCCGGCGTAAACACCCAATGATGAGGTCTCGTCGGACGAACCGGGTCGCATCTGCCTGCGGCAAATGCGTATGCACGCGTGACGCTCGAGCATGAAAAGGTGAGCACCGGTTGTGAAACCGGTTTCAGAATGACGAAGGGCGTTATCGTCGTGCTCGACGGCTGGATGGTCGATTCACACCGGCACTTCTCTTCGCAGCCGTTCCGGTCGCAGTGGTCCCGCTGCGCTGCGCCGTCGTCGTGATGGGAAACCGAGTGGAGCTGGTGTGCCTCGATCGCGTGCGTCTGCCCCGGCTCACGCGCGTAGACGTTGTCGTGCGCGAAGACCATCCTCGCTTGGGCGTTGCAGGCTCCTTCGTGACCCACGCAGTCGCAAACGTGCTCCATGCCCTGGACACCGATACCAACGAGCCAGAGCGAGGCGCACGCCCCCGCGGAAATGCGGCGCAAGACACTAACCTTGCGTTGCCGCGTCGAATTCACCTTGAGCGCGGGTCCGGAACGAACGGTCACTTCCTGGACAGCTTGGTGATCGCGACGACGAGCAGGACGACCACCAGGACGCCGGCCAGCGCCCAGATCGACATCCCTCCGTCCGCCCATCCGTTCATCCATCCGTCTGTATGGTTCATGGCTAAATTCCTTCTGTTGCGCTGCGACCTGCCGGGAACTGGCCGGCTCAAGGCGGGCCCAAGAAATCGGACTTCCACGATTTGCAGCGGGACCAAGGTCACGTTACGCCAACGAGGGGGGCTTGGCTATGGGGTGTAATAAGGCGGCCCCCCGATCGGACAGCGGGGAGCCACGGGCGTGATCCCGGACTCTTCTGCCGTTGTCTTCCAAAACACCGAGCCGCCCGGACTCGTGTCTCACCCTCCGCTCAGGTCCGTGTTCTCCCGCAGTTCCGCCCGCGATGGCGGCGCCCCCCCCTTCAGCGACTGGCCCGGGCCGAGCGATCCATGGCGGCGTTGACCATGATCAGCTCGCTGATGTTTTCGAGGGTCAGCAGGCCGACGACGCGCCCGGCCTGCATCACCGGCATGGTCGTGCACCGCTTCGTCTGCATCGTTTCCACCGCGAGACTCAACGGATCCGTCGCGTCCACGGACTCACAGTCGCGGCACATGAATTCGCTGACGAGCGCATCACGCCGGTTATGGGCCAGCGCCTTGACGAGATCGTTGCGCCGCAGAATGCCGACCGGTTGCTCGTCCTCCAGCACCGGAAAATCCGGCTGGGAGCCGGCCAGAAGTTCGTCGACCGCCTTTCCCAGCGAGTCGTTCGGCGCGAGGCTGCGAAAGCGCGTCATCATCGCGTCACGCACGCGCAACGTCCCCAGCGCCGTCTGCATTTCCACCAGCCCGGCTTCCGCCTGCGCCCCGAGAAAAACAAAGATGGCGATGAAAACGAGAAATGGGCTGTAGAAAATTCCGGCGATGCCGAAGAGGATCGCCATGCCCTGGCCGACATTGGCCGCAATGGCCGTCGCGCGCGGGCGGCCGAGCCGCGTCGACAGCAACGCGCGCAGGACGCGGCCACCGTCCATCGGAAAGGCCGGGAGCAGATTGAAGCCCGCCAGAAAGAGATTGACCGTCATCAGTCGTTGCCCGAGCGAACCGCCGAGCAGCGTCATTTCGCCGGGGGCGGCAAAACCATGGGTAACGGACAGCCAGACAAAGAGCGCCGACGCGATGGCGACGTTTACCGCCGGGCCGGCCACGGCGACCCAGAATTCCTGCGCCGGATTGTCCGGCATTTTCTCGAGCCGCGCGACGCCACCGATGGGCAGCAGCGTGATGTCGCTCGTCGTGATGCCGTATTTGCGCGCCATCAGCGCGTGCCCCAGCTCGTGCAACAGCACACAACCGAAAAGCGCGCCGATGAAGGCGACCCCACCCACGGCGGCGTCGATGCGCCCGGTGGTTCGCCACGTGACGACGCCGAGGAAAACGAGCAGCAACAGGAACGTGAAGTGCAGATAGACGTCGATGCCGAGAATCTTCCCGACCTTGATGGACCATTTCATGAGGATTGACTGACCGTTCGCGACGACGGAAGTGCGAGACGCTGCCGCGTCCGAGCGCCGCGAAGCGTGCTCCTCCTCGAGTTCGAAGGCGATCGAGAGTATGTCCGCCGGGTCGTGGCGGCTATGGAGTGTTACCCGGCGGCCTTGAGCCGCGGTGCGAAATATCCGCCCTAACCGACCCGCAGCACAATCTTGCCGCGCCTGTGGCCGCGTTCGCTCAGTTCGTGGCCGCGGGTTGCCTCGGAAAGCGGCAGGACCGTTTCCACGATCGCCTGGAGTTTCCCGGCATCGACCAGTTTGGCGATCTCGGCCAATTGCGCCGCGTTGGGCTGAGTAGACACCGACGTGTGTCGGACGCCGTGCCTGGCCGCGATTTCGGCCGAGGGAGGTGTGACGAGGGAAACCAGGATTCCACCCCGCCTGAGCACCTTCCACGAGCGGTCCTGAATTTCTCCCCCCATCGTGTCCAGCACCACATCGACCGGCTCCACCACATTTTCGAATCGCGCCGTTTGGTAGTCGACCACCTGGTCGACCCCGAGCTGGCGGAGAAAATCGTGGTTGCGGGCCGACGACGTGCCGACGACGTGCGCGCCTTTTTGTTTCGCCAGTTGCACGGCGAGGGTGCCGACCCCTCCGGCGGCGGCGTGAATCAGCACCCGCTGGCCGGCGGCAAGCTTGGCCGCGTCGAAGAGGGATTGCCACGCCGTCAGCCCGGCGAGAGGCAGCGCGGCCGCGTGAACATGATCGATGGATTTGGGCTTCAGGGCCACTTCGGCTTCCCGAATGACGACGAACTCCGCATACGCTCCGTCGCGTGAAATGTCGGAATGGCTGAAAACCTCATCACCGACCCGCGTCCGGAGGACCCCGGCGCCCAGGACTTCCACCACGCCGGACACATCCCAGCCGAGAATGAGCGGCAGGGTGTGATGGAGCATTTCCTTCAGATGCCCTTCGCGAATCTTCCAATCCACCGGATTGATCCCCGCGGCGTAAACCCGGATCAGCACCTCCCCGGAACCGGGGCGCGGGCGTGGCACATCTTCGTAGACGAGGACGCCCGGGCCGCCGTACGAATAGATGCACACTGCCTTCATCGTTCTCATGCGGGTGTCGTTGGGATCGCCGCACAAAAACCCTGCGCGGGCGCAAATGTCCGGGCGGAAATCCCCCAAAGCATTGTATCCGATCGGGCTATACGGTTGCTCGCGTCCCCGGCGGCAAACCGCCCCACCCACCCGGCGTCAGGCGCCGTTTTCGGGTTGGCGGTGACAATTCCACCCGCGCCACGAGCAACGCGGGATGACGACTCCGCAAGGCCGGAAAAGGAGATCATCCACGCAATATTATCCGGGAAATGTCCGGGAAAAGATGGGGTGTTGTACTGATGGGCGGCAGCCGCGGGCGGGTTTCCCGGGGCCTGCCCGGCGGCGGTTCATCGGCCCGGCCGTTGCGGTTGTCGGATGCACGCGTGCCGGACCGACAATTTCCGGCGCACCCGTAACTGAGATGCGCCGCGCGCCGCGCGTGATTTGACGGTTGCCAGCGGACCGGACCGGGGGCATTTCGGAGGGGTGGATAGGGGTTGGGCACAGTTGTCTGCATCCGCTTCAGCGTCGAGTCTCCCTCTGAGCCAGGCGGGTCTGGACAGCGTGGTGCATGCCGCCCGCATCGCCTATTTCTCGATGGAGATTGCGCTGCACCCGGCGATCCCGACCTACAGCGGCGGATTGGGAATTCTGGCGGGCGACATGATCCGCGCGGCGGCCGATCGCGAGCTGCCGATGGTGGCGGTCACGCTGCTGCACCACAAAGGTTACTTTTACCAGAAACTCGACGTCGGCGGCCGGCAGACGGAAGATGCCGTCGAATGGATCGTGGAGGATTTTCTCCAGGAGCTGCCGCCGCGGCCCACCGTGACAATCGAGGGCCGGACGGTTCATCTGCGCGCCTGGTGTTACTACGTTCGCGGCTGCACCGGCGCGGTGGTGCCGGTCTATCTGCTCGACAGTGACCTCCCGGAAAACGCCGGCTACGATCGCACCCTGACGGATTGGCTCTACGGCGGCGATTTGCTCTACCGGCTTTGCCAGGAAGTCGTCCTCGGGATGGGCGGTGTGAATATGCTGCGCGCCCTCGGTCACGACCGGATCGAGCGGTTCCACATGAACGAAGGCCACGCCAGCCTTCTGCCGATCGCCCTGCTCGACGAACAAGCCAGACGAGCCGGTCATCCCCGCTTCACGCACAAGGACGTCGAGGAGGTCCGCCGGCAATGTGTGTTCACCACGCACACGCCGGTGCCCGCCGGTCACGACCGGTTCCCCACTGAACTCATCAACCGGGTATTGGGCCGCGCCGAGACCGAAGCGATGAAGGAGGTACTGCTCTGGGATGACTACCTCAACATGACCTTCCTGGCGCTCAACCTGAGTTACTACGTGAACGGCGTCGCCAAGAAACACGCCGAGGTGTTGCGGCAGATGTTTACCCAATACCGCATCGACGCGATCACCAACGGCGTGCATGCGGCGACCTGGGCCAGCCCGCCGTTCCAGGCCCTGTTCGATCAGCACGTCCCCGGCTGGCGCGAGGACAACTTCACCCTCCGTTATGTCTTGAGCATTCCGTCGCAGGAGGTCTGGCGCGCGCACGACCAGGCCAAGCGGCAACTCCTCGACCACGTCAACCGCGTGACGAACGTTGGGATGGATGTCCGCGACCTGACCATCGGGTTCGCGCGCCGTGACGCGACCTACAAGCGTGGCGATCTGATTTTCCGCGACCTCGAGCGGTTGAAAAAAATCTCCGCCGAAGTCGGGCATTTCCAGTTGGTCTATGCGGGCAAAGCCCACCCCCAGGACCAGGAGGGAAAGGAACTGATCCAGCGAATTTTTCAGGCGCGGGATGCGCTCAAGACGCAGGTGAAGATTGCCTACCTGACCAATTACGACTGGCCGCTGGCGCAGTTGATGACCGCGGGCGTAGATGTCTGGCTCAACACCCCGCAGCCCCCGCTCGAGGCGTCAGGCACGAGCGGCATGAAAGCCGCCCTCAACGGCGTGCCCAGCCTCAGCATCCTCGATGGTTGGTGGATCGAAGGCTGCATCGAGGGCGTGACCGGCTGGGCCATTGGCAACCTGCCGGGCCCCGAGGACGCGGGCGAGGAGCGTTCACTCCGCGACGCCGCGTCGTTCTACGACAAGCTGGAGCGCGTGGTCGTCCCCCTGTTCTACCGCGACCGCGAACGGTTCATCGACATCATGCGGCATGCGATCGCGCTCAACGGTTCTTTTTTCAATACCCAGCGCATGGTGCTGCAATACGTCACAAGGGCGTATTTTCGCTGAGGACCAAACCCCGAAACAGGGAGAGCACCCGGATTCAAGATATTCGCATGAGTGATTTTCTCTTCGCCCGCTCACTGATGGCGATGTCGCTGGCCTTTCACATCGTCTTCGCGGCCCTCGGCATCGGGATGCCGTTGCTCATGGTCCTGGCGGAGGGTGCCTGGCTGCGCACGCGGCAGCCGGTTTATCTCGAGCTCAGCCAACGATGGGCAAATGGCACCGCGATCCTTTTCGCCGTGGGTGCAGTCACCGGCACCGTGCTGTCATTCGAACTCGGTCTCCTCTGGCCGGGGTTCATGGCCCAGGCCGGGCCGATCATCGGCATGCCGTTTTCGCTCGAGGGCTTCGCCTTTTTCACCGAGGCGATTTTCATCGGCGTCTATCTTTACGGCCGGAACCGGCTGTCTCCGTTGCTGCACTGGCTGGCGGGCGTGGTGGTCGCCGTCAGTGGAATTTTTTCGGGCATCTTCGTCGTGACGGCCAACGCGTGGATGAACGCGCCGGCCGGTTTCATCCTTCTCGACGGCCGGTTCACCGCGATCGATCCAATTGCGGCCATGTTGAACCCTGCGAGCCTGCATGAAGTCCTGCATATGATCCTGGCGTCATTCGTGGCGACGGGCTTCGCGGTGGCGGCGGTTCATGCGTTCTTCCTGCGGCGCAATCCTACCAGTCTCTTTCATGGCCGGGCACTGGGCCTGGCACTCGCGATGGCGTGCATCAGCATCCCGCTGCAAATCGCGAGTGGCGATCTCAGCGCCCGCGCCGTGGGCCGGCTGCAGCCGGCCAAACTCGCGGCGATGGAGGCGCATTACCGGACGCAGGCGGGAGCACCATTGCTCCTCGGCGGAATTCCCAACGACGCGACGCGCACGACCGATTATGCGCTCCGCATTCCGGGCGGCTTGAGTCTGCTGCTCAATGGCCGCCCGGACTCCACCGTCATCGGGCTCGAGGAATTCCCGCGGTCCGACTGGCCCAACGTGCGGATCGTTCATGGGGCCTTTGACCTGATGGTGCTCTCCGGCTTCGCGATGCTGACGGTAGCCGGGTGGTCGGGCTGGATTTGGTGGCGGCGCCGGCGGCTCGCGGATCATCCGTCCCTGTTGCGCGCGGTCGTCATCGCGGGGCCGCTGGGGTTTGTCGCCATCGAAGCCGGCTGGGTCGTGACCGAAGTCGGCCGGCAACCATGGATCATCTACAACGTGATGCGTACGGCGGACGCCGTCACCCCGATGCCCGGGATCGCGGTCCCGTTCGTCGCCTTCACCGTCTTGTACGTCGTCCTCGCCTTCGTCGTCGTCACCCTCCTGCGACGCCAGTTTCTGGAGACGGACGCGTCGAATACTCCTTCGTCGCCCGCCTGACGTCATGCTGCCGCAAGTTGTCGCCGTTTCCCTTTTGCTGTCGCTGATCCTGTATGCGCTCATGGGCGGCGCTGATTTTGGCGGCGGCATGTGGGACTTGCTGGCGGTCGGGCCCCGCGCCGCCCGGCAGCGCGAGCTGATCTCGAAAGCCATTGCACCCATCTGGGAGGCCAACCACGTCTGGCTCATCCTGGCCGTGGTCGTGCTGTTCACCGGATTTCCGGCCGGCTTCGCGGCGATGATGACCGCGCTGTTTATTCCCGTCATGCTGATGGTCATCGGGATCGTGCTGCGCGGCTCGGCGTTCATTTTCCGCAACTACGATTCGCGGGCGGGCGCGGGGCCGCACCGCTGGGGCACGGCGTTCGGCATGGCCAGTTTCCTCACGCCGTTTTTCCAGGGTGTGATTCTCGGCGCGATGGCCACGGGACGGATCCGCGTCGCCGACAGTCACGTGACCACGGGATACCTGGCGGGCTGGCTGACGCCCTTCGCGCTCGCGTGTGGCGCGTTCGCCCTGGGGTTGTTTGCCTTTCTGGCGGCCACCTACCTCACGCTCGACGCGAAGGAGCAGCCGGAATTGCAGGACGATTTTCGGCGGCGGGCGATCGGGTCCGGCCTGGCGCTTGGGCCGGTGGCCGGCGTGGTTTTTCTCACCGCCCGCCAGGGTGCACCGTTGTTGTTTCAAGGATTGACGAACTGGTGGGCGCCCTGGCTCCTGGGCGCGACGAGCCTCTGTGCCGTGGGCGCGTTCGGCGCCCTGTGGTGGCGGCGGTTTGCAGTGGCGCGAGTGGCGGCCGTCGGCCAGGTGACGCTCATCCTCGCCGGGTGGAGTCTGGCGCAATATCCGAATCTCATCACGCCGGACGTGACCGTCGCGAGCGCCGCCGCGCCCGACGCGACCTTGCGCCTGCTGGTCGTGGCGTTGGCGGCCGGCGCCGTCATTTTACTGCCGTCACTGTTTTTCCTGTTCCGTCTTTTCAAAGGCGGCGAGCGCCGTTGACGGAGAATTCCATGGCCACGCCACTGTACCTCTTTCGGCACGGCGAAACCTCGTGGTCGCTCACGGGCCGGCACACCGGCCGTACCGATCTGCCCCTGGCCGCCAACGGCGAACGTCGCGCAACGGGTCTGCGCGAGCGGTTGCTGTCGTATGCCTGTTTGATAGAGGAACTCGGTCGCATCGATCCAACCGCGGCGAAGGGCCGGGTGATCCTCGCGCACCTTGGCGACGGCGCGAGTCTCGCCGCGGTACACCACGGTATTAGCATCGACACGAGCATGGGGTTCACCCCCGCGGCCGGTCTCGTCATGAGCACCCGTTCCGGCGGCCTCGATCCGGGATTGCTTTCATTCCCCGCCCGCCGCGAGCAGATGACGCCGGCGCAGTTCGACCGGATGGTGAATCACGAGTCCGGACTCCTGGGCGTCTCCGGCACGAGTTCCGACACGCCGCGGCGCTCGGCGGATTGGACACCCTCGTCTTTGCCGGCGGCATCGGCGAGAACGCGCCCCTCATCCGCGAGCGGATCTGCCATGGGCTCGGTTTTTCTTGGCTTGGAGCTGGACCGGAAGCGCAAACCCGCACTCAACCGGACGCCAACCCCCGAACGAAAACGAAAGTAAGGCGTACCCGCGCTTCGGGCCGTTCGCCCAAGAGGCATCCAAGAGAAAACCATGAGCACGATTACGACCAAGGATGGAACCCAGATCTTCTACAAAGACTGGGGCACGGGACAACCGGTGGTATTCAGCCACGGCTGGCCCCTCAACGCGGACAGTTGGGAGGCTCAGATGATGTTTCTGGCCTCCCATGGTTGTCGCTGCATTGCCCATGACCGTCGCGGCCACGGCCGCTCGAGCCAGCCGTGGACCGGCAATGACATGGACACCTATGCCGACGACCTAGCGGAACTCATCGCAACGCTCGACTTGAAGGGCGCGGCCCTGATCGGGTTCTCCGCGGGCGGCGGCGAAGTTGCCCGCTATATTGGCCGCCACGGCACGAAACGGGTGGCCAAGGCCGCGCTGATCTCCGCCGTTCCGCCACTAATGTTGAAAACGAAGGCCAATCCGGGCGGCTTGCCGATGGAGAAGTTTGACGAGATCCGTCTCGGCGCCACCGCCGACCGCTCGCAGCTCTACCGGAATCTCGCCAGCGGCCCGTTCTTCGGGGCCAACCGGCCGGGGGCCAAAGTTTCGCAGGGCATGATCGATTCGTTCTGGCTCCAGGGAATGCAGGCCGGGCACAAGAACACCTTCGAATGCATCAAGGCATTTTCCGAAACGGATTTCACCGAAGATCTGAAAAGATTCGATGTGCCGACGCTGATCGTTCACGGCGACGACGATCAGATCGTGCCGATCGGCGCCGCGGCTCTCCGCTCCGCGAAGCTGGTCAGGAACGCGACCCTGAAGATCTACGCGGGCGCACCCCACGGCCTCGCGGTCACGCACCAGGACAAGCTCAACGCCGATCTGCTCGCCTTCCTGAAGACCTGAAGTCGCTTCGCCGTGAAAACAACCGGCTCCGATCCAGCCGACGCGCGGGCCATACCCCGCGTGACGAAGTTCTCACTGGCGGCGAACTACGATCCGGAACTGGTTTCGGCGCTCGCCGCCTACCCGGTGGATGAGGTTTATGGCAAGCTTCCCAACGACGATGTCAGCAGTGGCCGTCCCCGCTATCTGGCGACACCGCTTTCGGAAGACGATCTGCGCAACTACATCCGTCTGCTCGACCGTCATGGCATCGCCTTCAACTATCTCCTGAACGGCGCCTGTTTCGGCAACCGCGAATGGACGCGCCGGTGGCAGAAACGGATCACGGCCCTGCTGGCCAAACTGGGCGACATGCCTCGGATGACACCAGCACGCTCTTCATCGACTACTGCTTCCTGCGCTGTTCGCAGATGCGCATTCAGGATCCATCGCAGTTGATCAAGTCGGCTTGGATCCGGCCGGAGGATCTCGCCGTCTATGAGGCGATGGGCTACACGACCTTCAAGATATTCGCGCCGGCCCTCCCCGGCACAATTTTCATGTCTGGGCCGTGGTGACGCGTCCACGCGCGGCTATTCAGTTTCTGGTTCCACCCCATTGGATGCGGGCGGTTCTTGGTTTAGATTCAGTCTTCAACCGCCCTCGCAATCTCCCGACAAAAAATGAAACCAAGCACTCACGACCAGACCGCCGGCACCGCCAAATCGATCGCCGGCAAAGCCAAGGCCGCCACCGGGAAGCTGGTCGGGAATCCCCGTCTGGAAGCCGCGGGCAAAGCGGATCAGATCGCCGGCAAGGCGCAGAAGAAGATCGGGGAAATTGAGAAAGTGTTCGGCAACTAAAAGCCAATCCTTCACACAATCGACGGAACGATTGTGGGGCGGCGTCAGATTTTCCCGGCGCGAAGCCCGGCCGCCCGTGCCAGAGCCAACTGACGGCTGTCACAGGTGAGAAACCGGCCGGCGCCGACGGAGATTGCGGCGGCGACGTGCAGGAGATCCAGCGCGCGGACCCCGAGCTGCATGGCGTGCCTGGCGCTGAGCGCCTCCGCTTTGTCCAAGACCACCGGCCAGACGAGCGGCGTGTCGGCGAGGTCTCCTTGCGCGACATCAATGTCGATTCGTTGCAGCGCTGCCGTCGCGGTCTGGTTGTCGTGATTACCCCGAAACACCGACAGCCGAATCGCATTGCGCAACTCGCATCTCTGCCACGCCGTGAACACGAGTGGCGTCGGGTGAGTTTTCAAAAATCGAATCGCGCCGGCCGTGTTCGTGTCCGGCAGAAAAAGCGAGAACAGGAAAGACGTGTCGGCGTAGATCGGAAACTTTGCTGTTCGCGGCATGGCTCAGTATCGGTCGCGGTCTGGCGACAGAAGCTCGGCGCCCGAGACCTTGGCCATCGGCTGCGCCTTCAACTCGGCCAGGCGCTGGTCCAGATTAGCCCAGGGCCGACGCCGCGCCTTGGTTTGCACCGGCGGCGGCGGACTCAGGGTGGCAACCACCTTGCGTCGCGACGTGATCGCGACCGGCTCGCCATTTTGAACAAGGCGCAGGACCGACGGAAAAGCGTGGCGAACCTGGCGAACCGAGACAGTCTTCATGTATCACCAACATGTGTCACGAACCACGAGTGTCAACGCTGGCCCCGCCATGCCGCTCCGGCGGTGCGCCCGCATCGATGACGCCAGGCACGGAATCCACGTCGTCGTTGCGACCCGAGGTCGCAACCTGCCACCGGACACGGCTACGACAAACAGGTCGGTGTCTTCGTTCGCGGTAGT
The DNA here is from genome assembly GCA_030648295.1 of Opitutaceae bacterium. Lineage (GTDB taxonomy): Bacteria > Verrucomicrobiota > Verrucomicrobiia > Opitutales > Opitutaceae > ER46. The sequence goes on from JAUSID010000123.1 coordinate 44,173, forward strand.
CGGTCGGCGGAAATGGCGATGATCAAATGGGTGCGTCGCCGACGGCCCGCTCCCAGCGAGAGTCAGCCGTTCAGCGGAACCCTGCCATTCGCGACATCGCGAAATGAAACCACGCGAATGTCCGGCCGGCTCGCCAGCCATTCCGCCACCTCGTGCAGCACGCCGATTAATTTTTCATCGGCCGTGCCGTCACGAAAATATTCCCACCAATGCGTGACCAGCACCGTCAGCGACCGGCTCTCCACACTGCGGCGAACGGAGGCGAACATCTCCGGCAGCGGCCGTTGATATGAAAGCAGGCAGCCGGGATGACTGAGCAGAGCGGTCGGGCCGGTCTGCCAGTGCGGAACGCGCCTTATTTTCTTCACGACGTAACCCGGCCACCACCGCAGCGGAATGCGGCCGGCTTCGAACCAGCCGGTGGAAATCACCTCGAATCGCTCCGCGATTTCCAGGTAGGCCGCGCGCGACATCCGATCATACGGCGCGACGAATGTGGCCGGCCGGCCGAAACCCGCGTCGCGCAGGCATCGCGCGCCCTGGTCGAGCCGTCGCGCGAGGTCAGCGCGGTCGCTGCCGCCAAATTCGAAGGTGTCGTGGTGACATCCGTGTTGGAGAACCTGATACCCTTGCTCCCCGTGCAGGTACTCCACGAGTTCGCGGTTGCCGGCGATCGGCGCCAGCGGTCCGCGCGGCCCGACTCCCGCGGTGAGGAACCCCTCGCGGTGGCCATCGGGTGAACGCGCATCGGTTCGCACCTCGGGGATGACCGCGAGGTTGACGGGAAATCCCCGCTCGAGGAACGGCCGGTAGAGTTTTTCCAGGCAGGCGCGCGGCGTGAACGCGCACGTGTCATCGTCGCGCAGAATGACCGTGTGCATGGCGTTCGTCGATCAGCGTCTCGTAGATGCGCTTCATCCGTTCCGCGAGGACCATGGTGTCGTACTCGGCGGCGACCGTGGCGCGCCCCGCGGCACCCCACTCCACGGCGAGTTCCGGTTGCATCAACAGCCGATTGACCGCGGCGTGGAAGGAAGCAGGCCGCCCGAGGTCGAAGAGAAATCCGTTCATGCCGTCCTTCACCAGCGCCGTCGCGCCGGAGGTGCGGCTCGAAATCACGGGCGTGCCCGCCGCCCAGGCTTCGAGGATGACCAGCCCGAACGTTTCGGACAGCGAAGGCAGAACCACCGCGCGCGCCTCCTGGAAAAGCCCGATCAGCCGGGGATCGCCCGGCGGCAGCTTGCCGGCCAGAAGCACGCCATCATGCAATCCTTCGCGGGCGATCCGCGCCTGGAGCGCATCGCCGTACTCGCGATGGGTACATGCGCCGACCAGCACCACCAGGATCCGCGGATGCCGCTGCACCAGTTCCGCGGCCTGCGCGACCAGCCAGTCCTGGTTCTTCACCGGATCGATCCGTCCTGGCACCAGCAATACGGGCCGATCGACAATCGCAGGGAATGCCGCCCGCGCCGCCGGCCGGTGGTCCGGCGCAAACAGAGCGACGGGCACGCCATGCGGCTGCACAAAAACGTGGCGCCCCGGGTGACGCTCACGGATCAGCTCCGCCTCGCGCGGATTGCAGGTGACGATCGCGTCGGCGTCCTTGAAGAGGTGGCGGGTGCGAAGCAAGAGTCCGAGCGGTTTGCCCCAGTCCCATCCGCCCGCGGCCGGCCGCTGAAGTTCCTGCCGTACCGCGGCCGGCAGATCATAGGCGCCGCCATGGATGCTGAGTACGTACGGCAGGTGACGCGCGCGCGCCACCGTACGGGCGATCGCGCCCAGCCGGCCGAGCGCGTGCGAGTGAATCACATCGAGCCCGGGTTCGCGCGCGAGGGATCCAATCAGGTCGAAGGACATCACGTTTCCGCCCACCGCGATCATCTGCCGTTCACGTTCGGCCGGGATTCCCCACAGGGAAAGGAAGGCGTGAAATCGCCGCACGGCGCAACCGGCCGCGAGCAACGGATCCACCGCCGTCGACATCTGCAGCAGCCGTGGAGCATATGCGATGGAGGCGACCCCGTGCTGCGCGAGACCCCGCGTCAGCCGTTCGATCGCGGTCTCGGTACCGCCCCACTCGGCGGGATCGTATTTGCGGAGCAGATGGGCGACGCGCATTAGGATCCTGTCGCGCTTGGGCACCGGATGTTCATCTTCAGCCCTCTTGCCTTGGCGGCATCGAATGGGCGTCCTCCGACAGGATCCTTGGGCAGCGCTGCGCGCTGCGCGTGCCAACTCGTCTGGAGTATTCCGGCACGCAGTGCCGGCATAGCCGCCGGTCGGGAACCGCCCTCCACGATTGCATCGCAGGGTAAAGTCATGCCCGAGCCGTCGCCCACGGAAGCCGACCGGCGGCTGCGGCGTCGTCGTCGCACTTCGGTCAAACCCGCGAGGGCGCCGAGCAGGATGTGGAAGGTGAACAGAATCGGCGTCTGCCGGTATACCCACTCGGTCAGGCTCTGGCCGAAAATGCCGGCGATCGCGAAAAAGATGCCGACGCCGAGCACGCGCATTGGATCGACCCGGGGCAGCCGCAGAAACGCCGCGCCCATCAGGAACCAGCGCCCCCACAATATGGCGAACAGCACCAGCCCGGGCACGCCCAGTTCACCGAGGGTCAAGGCTGCAAGGTTGTGTGCCGGCGCGGCGAGATTGGCGTCGGCATAGAGCCCCGCGTCATCGGTGCCATAGACGGAACCGAGGTACCCGTAATCGACAAATTTGAAGCCGAGTCGTGGACCATAGGTCTGGCTGACGTGATACGACCAGTTGTTGAGACCGACGCCGAAGAAGTGGTCCGTCGCGATCATGCTCGCCAGCCGCAGGTAAATCCCGCGCCCGTCGACCGTCGGATCAAAATATTCCTCCTGGAACGTCGCTTCACCGTAGCGCTGCTCGATTTTCGGCCAGGCGGCCGCCAGCACCGCCATGGCGCAGACGACGAGCGCGCCGCGAACGATCAGCCGTGGGCCCGTCAGCCGCCACGAGGCGCACGTGGCAATCGTGCCCAAGACCACCACCGCCAGGATCGGAATGCCGGCGCGTGAATATGTCAGCAACACGCCGAGCGCCCCGAGCGCCGCGGCGAGCGCGCAAAACCAGCGCAATGGCCGCGACCAGCCCGCGAACGCCGCCGCGACGAGTGGCGGCACGGTCAGGCAGAGGTACATCGACAGACTGTTCGCGTGATCGAGGGTACCGGCCACGCGGTCGAGCCGGGAGATGAAAAGCTGTTTCATGGCCCAGAGGCCCTCGAAGCCGACCACGCACCCCAGCGCGACCAGCAGCAGCGTCCACTCGCGTTTCGTGCGGACATATGCGGCGGCGGCGACGAAAACCAGGATGCCGCCGAGCATCTTCGAGATTTCGAAGATCCCGTAGATTTTCGGCTCCGATGCCGCGACGCACACGATCGCATAGAGCAGGTAAAGCAGCATCACGCCCAGGCTCGCCGGCCAGAACCATCGGCGTTCCTCCGTCTCCCGCTCGTCCCGGCTCGGCCCAAGCCAGCAGCCGATCAGCAGCGCGAAGGCGAGGATCTCGAGCAGCGTCACCTGGATGCCACGCGTCGTGCCCCGATACCACGCCTGGCTGAAAAAATTCACGTCGGTCCGCTCGGCAAACACCGCCAGCGTCACCATCGCGAAAAAGAACAGGTCGCGTACACGTTGGAACCAGGTCGCCGCGGCGCAGGCCACGACGGTCAGGACGGGGATGACGATCAGCGCGATCGCATGCTCCGGTTTCATTTCTACTTCGCCACCGTTCCTCGTCTGGCCGAGAGCAGGATGTTGGTCGGCACGAACAGATCGCGCAGCGGCCGGCCCATGCCGCACGTCTTGATCTTGATCGACTGCAGCCCCGCCGCGCTCACGATCCGGGAAAGCGATCGGTTCGTGTAGAACCGGATGTGCGGGTTGGACGGCACGAAGTGCTCGTCCCAGTTGAACAACGCGATGAGGACATTCTTGAACCGGCCGTGATACGGCACCGTGACGAGCAGCCGCCCGCCCGGCCGCAGGATCCGGCGGATTTCGCGCAGCGCGAACGCGGGATCAAAGAGATGCTCGAGCACCTCCGAGCACCACACCACCCCAAACGAACTGTCCTCGAAGGGAAAGGTCTCGGAAACATCGTGCTGGCGAAAGGTGATGGTGGGGAGACGCACCGCGTTCTCGGCGATTTGGCCGGACGAGATGTCGATCGCGGTGACGGACGAAAATTTTCGCGCCAAATCGGTGGTGAAAGAGCCGTCTCCGCATCCCACCTCGATGACGGGCACCGTGGGCGCGAGGTCGCGCAGTTCGTCCATCATCCAGCGGCGGAGATTCGGGGCATAACCCTGGTTCGATCCGGAGAAGGTTTTCCGGTTCGTGGACCAGTAGGCATCGTAGAACTTTTTGTTCTGGGTCAGGGTTTCGCTCATGGAGAATTCGCCTGGATTTATTTTGCGCTGAGCACCGGCGCGGTCGCCGCGGCCTGGCGGGCCGCCTTCGGCCAGTAATTGGAAACGCCGCGGCGGAGGAATCGTGCGGCTTGAAAACACGCGATGAGCGTCACGGCGAAACCCGCGATCGTCGCGGGCAGATGCGTCAGCCGCCGGCCGGGCGGCATCTGCGCGAGCCGCCGCCAGCGGAAACCAAGGAGGCCGGGAAAAAGCCGCCAGAACCGGCGCGTGCGGGCGACGTGCGCCGCAATCAATTTCTTCAGCCAGTCGGGATCGCGCGCCTCGAGCCGCCGGAGCGTCGCGGCAAGTTGCGCGCGGTCGCCCTCGGGCAGCGTCAGCAGGTACTCGATGATCACGTGCACCGTCGCCTGGCCGATCATCTGGCGCTTCTGGTTGTTGAGGACGTCCCGCACCGCGAGATACGGCTCGTAGAGGTGCGTCGCCTCGCGCACTGACACGACCTTGCTGGGATCGAGCGGCGCCCGGAAAAAATCGGTGCAGATGGCGGCCTTGAAAAAGCCGTCGTCGTTGGCGAGCACGTCGCGCGGCAGGTACAGGTTGCGCGCAATATCGGTCCGCAGGCAGTACAGCATCCCGTTCAAGCGGCCTTCGATCGTTCCCGTCAGGTCGGACGTCGCGAGCGAGACGCGCTCACGCCACGACGGAGCCGCCTTGCCGGCGATGTTCTTGACCGGCGAGTCCGACGCGCCGCCCAGCCGCGGATTCCGCTCCATCGTCTGGACGACCAGGTGCAGCGTATCGACGCGATTGAAGACAATGTCCGCATCCATGAGGCAGATTCGATGCGTGCCGGGCGCGGAGAATTCATGGACGAATCGATTCCACGCGTTGTTCCGGCCGGGCTTGGCGATGTTCTCCACGCGCAGCGCCATTCCCGCGCGGGCGGGATGCTCGCGGCTCGCGCGGGCAAAAATTTCCTCCGTGACCACAACGGTTCGATCGGTGCAGCCGTTGGCGAGGCAGATGACTTCACCGCGCTGGCCTCTCGCCGCGAGGTTGGCAAAGATCGATTGGTCGAGGAGCGAAGCCAGCATTGGCACGATCGAGACCTCCTCGTTCCACGCCATGATCCCGATCGACAAGACGATCGGAACATCGACCGGCGGGCGGCACAGAGGCTGGTCAGCGGTGGCGTTGAGCATCGGGGTTAAACCTGACCGGCACGTGGAGGCAACCTGCAGGGGGTGTTCACCTCCCTGGCACCCGGTCACCGCACAATCCGAATCTTTCTCTTTCTCTTCCTCTTTATCTTTCTCCCTCAAATTCCAATCGAGAGAACGAGAAAGATGCCCGATTTCAAGATTCCGACCATCGCCGGCTGACCACGTTTCACCCCATATCTGAACCCGGAGCCGTACCCTATATTCACCGCGCATGGTCCAACCACCGGTCAGCATTGTCCTGCGCTCCTTCAACGAGGCGTGGGCGTTGCGAGACACTCTGCCGGCGCTGGCCGCGCAGAACCACCGCGACTGGGAGTTGATCGTCTTCGACTCGGGCTCCTCCGATGGTTCCGTGGAACTGATCCGCGCGGCCAGACCGCGCGAGTTCGTGCAGATGCTGCCGCACGAGTATCGGCCGGGTCGCGTCCTGAACCAGGGCATGGCGCTCGCCCGCGGCGAGCGCGTCATTTTCCTGAACGCCGATGCGACACCCCAGAGCGCGGACTGGCTGGGCCCGCTCGTGGCGGCGCTGGCCGACCCGGAAGTCGCGGCCGTGTTTGGCCGGCAGATTCCCCGACCTGATTGCGCGGCCGCGTTCGCGCACGACTACGAGCGCTGCTTCGGCGAACCCCGCGAGTCGGCGCTGTGGGATCACTTTTTCAGCATGGTCAGCAGCGGGCTCCGGCGCGACGCCTGGAGCCGGCGCGGCTTCCGTGAATCGATGCAGTATTCAGAGGACGACGAGTACACGCGCTGGTGCCGCGCCGAGGGTTATCGCATCGCCTATTGCCCGGACTCGGTGGTGATGCACTCGCATAACTACACTCCACATCAAGCCTACAAGCGCAGCTTTGGCGAGGCGTGGGCGCTTGCCGATGTGTGGCCCGGCGGGGCGAAGGATTTCAACGTGCCCCGCTCGCTGCTGCTGGGATGGCTGCGGGACGTCAGCGCAGACCTGCGTTACTGTCGCCGCACCCGCCGGCTCGCCCAATGGCCCGCGTCGCTCGCCCTTCGCTGGCAACAACGGCTCGGGCGGCTGCACGGCTTTCACGCCGGCTGGCAAATGCACCGCGTCGACCACGCCTTGTGATCACCGCCGATATCGAAGTGGCGCCGCCGCCGGCGACCGCCGTACCCGCAACTCTCCGCCTGGGGCGTTTCACGCTCGACGGCGACGACGCGCTCGAGCGGCACCTCGCGCAAACCTGCACGCGCGTGCTCAGCGGAATCCGGGGGCTCATTCCCGCGGCGAAACTCGAGGCCGTGCTGCTCGGCGGCGGTTATGGCCGCGGCGAAGGCGGCGTGTTGCGCAGCGCCGCGGGCGATCGGCCGTATAACGATCTCGAGTTCTACGTCGGGCTCGAGGGCAACCGCCACGTGAACGAATTCCGGTTTCGGCGCCGGCTCGGGGTGCTGGGTGAAATTCTCACTCACCTCGCCGACGCGGAAATCGAATTCAAAATCTCCTCCCTCGCCGAGCTGCGCGCCCAACCCGTCAGCATGTTTTCGTATGATTTGGTGGCGGGTCATCGCGTCCTCTGGTGTAACGCGCTCGCGGCTGGGCTGCCCGGTTGCGATCACCATCGCTTCGCCGCCAGCGTGCCGGAGGCGGAAGGCACGCGGCTCCTGATGAATCGCTGCTCCGGCCTGCTGTTCGCGCGGGTGGAACTGGACCGGGGCCCGAAGGCATTGACGCCGGAGAAGGCCGATTTCATCCGCCGCAATATCGCGAAGGTCCAGCTTGCGTGCGGCGATGCCCTGCTCACTTCGTTCGGCCGCTATCACTGGAGCTGCCGCGAGCGTCACCACCGGCTCGAGCAGCTCGCCTCGAGCGAGCCGTGGCCCTGGCTCGATGCGGTGATTCGGCATCATCGGGTCGGCGTCGACTTCAAGCTTCACCCCGTGTCGTCCGTTGCTGCGCACACCGTGCTCGCCGAGCTTCACCGCGAGGTCACGGCGCTGGCCCTGCAATGCTGGCTGGCGGTCGAATCGCGGCGGCTCGGCCGCGCGTTTCCGTCCGCGGCCGCCTATGCCGCCGATCCCGTCAACAAGTGTCCGGGCTCTCCTCCGCTCCGGAACTTCCTCCTGAACCTGCGGGTGCAGCGCTTTCGCTTTCGATCGCGTCCCAATCCCTGGCGCCATCCGCGGCAGAGAATTTTCCATGCGCTCGCCCTGCGGTTGTGGGAACCGGGCACCCTCACCGACGTCACGCTGCGCCACCAGTTCGAAAGGGAACTGGCGATGGAAGCCGGTCGAGGCGCTGAGTGGCTGCCCGCCTACCGGGCGCTCTGGTCGCGCGTGCAGTGACGTGTGGTCCGCCAAAGCCGTATCGATTCAGAGGACAACCGCGAATGAACGCGAATGGACGAGCGGCCAGGGAGGTGAACACCGTATCCCCAATGGGCGGATACGCCTTGGGATGACGGAGTTCCTGGGTTCGACTATTCCCTGAAGCCCGGCGGTTGCGCCCCCTTCCCGCCGGCATCACCGGGTCGGCGGCGTCTTCGTCCGATTTCCTCGTGATCAGGTTGCTCTGCTCCCGCATTCCCTCGTTCGCGGCCCTTGCGCTCGCCCTGCTCGCGCCGGCGGTCGTCCACGCCATCGAGCTCGGCGATCGTCTCGCCAATCTCGCCACCCGCGCGCAGGTCGGCACGGCCGACAACGTCATGATCGCCGGTTTCGTCGTCAGCGACGGCGCCCCAAAGCGAATCCTCATCCGCGCGATCGGCCCCGCGCTCACCGGCTTCGCCGTGACCGGCGCGCTGGCCAATCCCGCGCTCAGCCTTTACGACGCGAAGGGCGTTCTGCTGGGCACGAACGACGACTGGACCGGCGCCGATGCGTTGGCGATGGCCGGCGCCGGCGCGTTTGCCCTGGCCCCCGGCAGCCGCGACGCGGCGCTGCTGGTCACGCTCGGACCCGGAGCCTACACCGCCCAGGTGAGCGGCACCGGCGGCACGCTGGGGGTCGCATTGCTCGAAATCTACGACGTCAGCGGCGGAGCGCGCCTGATCAATCTTTCCACCCGCGCGTTGGTCGGCGCCGGAGACAACACCCTGATTGCCGGCCTCGTCATCGCCCCCGGCGGCGGAGCCCGGCACCTGCTCCTCCGCGCCGCGGGCCCGAGCCTCGGCCGGTTCAACGTCCCGGGCGCCAATGCCGACCCGTCGCTCGCCGTATTCGATGGACAAGGACGCCAGCTCGCGGTGAACGACAACTGGGACGCGGCCGACGCCGGCATCCAGCTATCGAGCGCGTTTACGCTGGGCGGCGCTTTCCCCTTTGCCGCGGGCAGCAAGGACGCCGCCCTCGAGGTCGATCTGCCGCCGGGCAGCTTCACCATCCAGGTCAGCGGCACCGGCACCGCCGGCGTCGCCCTGATCGAGGTTTACGATCTGACGCCCCGGCCACCGATTGGGAACGAGGGCACCTTCTACGTCGCAAGCCTTCGTCCGGCTGCGGCCTCCAGCTCGACCGCCTACGGCACCGCGACGCTTCAACTTTCCGCCGACGAGCGCTCGGCGTTCGTCAATGTCAACTTCTCGAATCTCACGTCGACGGAGGTCGTCGCCCATCTGGCCATCGACGGCGTATTTGTCTTCGGCCTGCCGCGCGGCCAGGTCAGCCAGGCCTACTGGACCTTTCGGCCCGCGGGCATCCATGATTCGGCGGACCTGATCACGGCGCTGAAGCAGGGCCGCGTCACCGTCTCGATCGACACGACGAAATATCCCGCCGGTGAACTCGCCGGCGGCTTCGTGCGCAATCTCGGGGCGATCGTTTTCATTCCGCCGGTCGCGGCGCCCGCGATCGACCTGGCCACCCTTTCACCGCGCGACGCCGCGCGGTTCCTTACCCAGGCGACCTTCGGCCCGACCGCGGCCGGCATCGCTGATCTGGTCAGGAAGGGTTATGCCGGCTGGTTCAGCGAACAACTCGCGTATCCACCCACGCCCCACCGCAACGCGACGATGGACGACTTCGCCGCGTCGAACAGCGGCGGCCAGGGGATGCCGGTGAACGGCGTGTATCCGTATCCCGGCGGGACTCATCGGCAGGCCGCGTGGTGGAAAATCGCCCTGACCGAACCCGATCAGCTGCGACAGCGGGTGGCTTTCGCCCTGAGCCAGATCTTCGTCGTCTCCGATCAGGATCCCACGATCAACACGTGGCAGGAGGGTGCGGCCAGCTACCAGGATGTGCTGGTCGCAAATGCCTTCGGCAACTTCCGGGTCCTGCTCGAGCAGGTGACGCTCCATCCGATCATGGGCGTCTACCTCAGCACGATTCGAAACGCGAAGGCCACTTTTGATGCGCAGGGCGCGCAGCTGAGCTCGGCCAATGAGAACTTCGCCCGTGAAATCATGCAGCTCTTCACCATCGGGCTCAACGAGCTGAACCCCGACGGCACGCTGCGGCTCGACGCCACCGGCCAGCCGATTCCGACCTACGATCAAGAGACCATCGTCGAAACCTCGAAGGTGTTCACGGGTTGGGGATTCTTCTCGAACGACGTCAGCCGCAGCTTCCGCACCACCGGCGGCGACAGCCCGCAGGACTGGACCCGGGACATGATCCTATATCCAGATTTTCATGACGACCGGGAGAAGACCATCATCGGCGGCCGGGTCCTCCCGGCGGCACAGGGAGGGACCCAGGATCTGAAGGACACACTCGACGCGCTGTTCAACCACGCGAACACCGGCCCGTTCATCGTCCGCCAGCTGATCCAGCGGCTCGTGGCCAGCAACCCAAGCCCGGGGTACGTCCACCGCGTCGCCCGGGTCTTTGCCGACAACGGCGCCGGCGTCCGCGGTGATCTCGGCGCGGTCGTGCGCGCGATTCTCCTGGATTACGAGGCTCGCTCGCCCGCCCTGCTGGCGGGCGTGGGCCACGGCAAGCTGAAGGAACCGCTGCTGCGCGCGACCGCATTCATGCGGGCGTTCGGCGCCGCGTCGGATTCCGGCCGGTTCAACATCGACGCCTACCCCGGGCTGGTGCAGGCGCCGCTGCGCGCACCGACGGTATTCAATTTCTTCCCACCGGACTACGCCCGCCCCGGCGTGCTGGCCGCCGCCGGACTCGCCTCGCCGGAGTTTCAAATCATGACCGACACCAGTGGCATCACGATGCCGAACTTTTTCCACTTCTACATCTACAACCCGAAGCCCGCCCTGCCCACGGCGGACAATCGCGAATCGATCTATTTGCAGCCCGACTCGCTCGTGACGCTCGCCCGCACGCCGCAGCCGCTGCTCGATCAACTCAACCTGCTGTTCTGCGCCGGCGCGATGTCGGCGGCCACGAACAACCGCATCGTCACCGCGCTGGAGGCGATGCCCGCCACGAGCATGGCGGACGATATCGAGCGCGTCCACGCCGCCATCTACCTCGTCGTCAATTCACCCGACGGCGCGATCCAGCAGTAGCGAAACGGTTTTGGGTCTTGGGTTTTGAGTTTTGAGTTCCAAGCCCATCCCAAGAAACCCCGGCGGGGCGCCGCACCGAACCCAAAACCCAAAACGCAAAACCCAAAACCTTTCTCTCATGATTAATTCCCGCCGCAAATTCCTCGGCCAATGCTGCGCCGCCGTCGGCACCACCGGCATGCTGTCCGCGCTGGCCCAACTGCGGCTGCTCGGCGCGATGGCGAGCCCCGCCAATGGCCCGCTTGTGCCCGCGACGGCCGGTGCGCTTCCCGACGACTTCAAGGCGCTGGTGTGTCTCTTTCTCGCCGGGGGCAACGATGCCAACAACATTGTCATCCCGATCGACCCCACGGGCTACCGCGCCTACACGACCGGCCGCGGCGCCCTCGCGCTCCCGTTGAGCCGTGCGCTCACCATCAGCCCACGGACTTCCGACGGCCACGCCTACGGCCTCCATCCCGCGATGCCGGAACTGCAGTCGCTGTTCGGCGAGGGAAAATTCGCCGTGCTCGCCAATGTCGGGACGCTCGTCGCCCCGACGACCAAGGCCCAGTACACCGCCCGTTCGGTTCCACTGCCGCCGCAGCTTTTCTCCCACAGCGACCAGCAGGTCCAATGGCAAAGCAGCGTGCCGGACCAGATCTTCTCGACCGGCTGGGGCGGCCGGCTCGCCGATCTCACGAACGCGTTCAACGCGAACAACGCCGTTTCGATGTCAATGACGCTGGACGGCGACAACTCGTTCCAAGTGGGCCAGGAGGTCGTCCAGTTCGCGGTGAACCCGGGCGGCGCCATCGTACTGACCGGCACCGCCACGGCGTCCAATCACATCCGCACCCAGGCGCTGAACGATCTCATGACGGCGGCGAACGACAATCTCTTCAAGACGGCCTTCGGCGGCCTCACCCGCGCGGCGATCACCAACAGCGAATCGATTTCCAGCTTTCTCACCGGTGCGCCCCCATTCAACACCGCCTTTCCCGCGACGAACCTGGGCCAGCAACTGCGCACGATTGCGCGCCTGATCGCCGCCGCCCCGCAGCTGAATCTCAAGCGGCAGGTTTTCTTCGCCCGCATGGGCGGCTACGATCTCCACAACGGACAAATCGACGCGTCGAACTCCACCATCGGCGCGCACACCAATCTCCTCACCGACGTCAGCCAGTCGCTCAGCGCTTTCTATCGCGCCACGGTCGAGCTCGGTTGTGCCGAAAAGGTGACGACGTTCACCGCGTCGGATTTCGGCCGGGCCTTCAGCACGAACGGCGACGGCTCCGATCACGGCTGGGGCAGCCATCACTTCATCGTCGGCGGCGCGGTCCGCGGCGGCGACATCTACGGCCGGATGCCGGAGTGGGCCATCGACGGCCCGGACGACACGGGCCATGGCCGCTGGATCCCGACGTCCAGCGTTGATGAATACAGCGCCACGCTCGCGAGCTGGTTCGGTGTCAGCGCGACGAACCTGCCGCTCGTACTCCCGAACATCGGCCGCTTCGCCCGGGCCAATCTTGGTTTCCTCGGCTGAGCACCACCCACGCTTCAGATGGCACCAATCGGCAAAAGTGCGGGAGCGGTGAAATCGCCTGCCCGCAGGCTCCTGCCAGAACACACGTTCAGCTGCTCGTGAATTCGGACCGATACCAACGCGCGCTCCTCGCCCCGCTACTGCTCGCGCTCTGCCTCGCCCGCGCCAGCGAGATCGACTATCTCAATCTCACGCTGCCCCTGGTGGGCGACCACGTGCTGCACGTGATCAGCCCGACCTGTCTCGAGTTGAAACGGATCAACTCGAAACCCTCCACGGTGTCGCCGGTGGATAGTTGGGATTTCGTGGATGCCGACAGCGTCTTTCACGCTCCGCCGTTGTCGCAGTTCGCCGTCACCGTCGATGGCATTTCGGCCACGGTCACCGCCGTCGGCTTCAAACGCCGCCCCTTTTACGCGCCGATGTTGATTCGCGACCTGCGGATCGAAAACAGCCTCTATCTGCAGCTCTCCGCTCCGATCGCCGACGGACAGGTCGTGGTGGTGACAAATCCAGACGCCCAGCTTTGGGCGGCGACTGACAGCTATACGGCGACGACCGACCCGCTGCGCTACAGCCCGGCGATTCACGTGAATCAGGAAGGCTATGTCCCCGGTCTGCCGAAGAAGGCCATGATCGGTTACTACCTCGGCGATCTCGGCGAGCTGAACGTCTCCGCATCGCTCCGCTTCACGATCGTCACGGCGGGCACCGGCGCGCTCGTCTATGACGGGGCGCTCACCCTGCGGCCGGACATCGGCTATCTCTCCCTGCCCACGCCCTACCAAAAAGTCGTCGAGGCCGATTTCACCAGCGTCACTGCGCCCGGCGACTACCAGCTCGTCGTGCCCGGCCTCGGCGCCTCGCTGCCATTCGCGATCGCCGAGGGCGTGGCGATGAGTTTCCTGCGCACCTACGCGCTCGGACTTTATCAGCAGCGCTGCGGCACGGACAATGTCATGCCGTTCACGCGCTTCGTGCATGGCGCGTGTCATGTCGTCGCCGCGCAGGTGCCGTCGCCTCAGGCCGACTTTCTGTTCACGTGGTCCACGATCTCGGGCAAGAATGGAGATTTCGCGACCAATCCGCGACACACCGCGCCGCAGCTCGCTGGCGAGGCCGCCCAGCTCTATCCGTTCGTGAACAAGGGCGCGATCGACGTGTCGGGCGGTCATCACGACGCCGGCGATTACAGCAAATACACGATCAACAGCGCCGCGCTGGCGCATCTGTTGATGTTTACCGCCGATGCGATCCCTGGGGCGGGCGCGCTGGACAACCTCGGCCTGCCGCAAAGCGGCGATGGCATCAGCGACATCCTGCAGGAGGCAAAACAGGAGGCGGACTATATCGCGAAGCTGCAGGATGCCGACGGCGGCTTCTACTTCATCGTTTACCCAAAGACGCGCGAATATGAGTCCAACGTCCTGCCGGAGAACGGCGACGCCCAGGTCGTCTGGCCGAAAAACACCGCCGCCACCGCCGCCGCCGTCGCGACGCTCGCGCAAGTCGCCTCCTCGCCGGGATTCAAAGCCGCCTATCCCACGGTCGCGGCGCTTTACCTGAAAAAGGCGAAACTCGGCTGGCAGTTTCTGGTCAACGCCATCGCGGCCCGCGGCAAGGACGGCTCGTACCAGAAGATCACCTTTTACGGCGACAACTACATGCACGACGACGAGCTCGCCTGGGCGGCGTGCGAGATGTTTGTCGCGACGGGCGAAGCCCAGTATCGGGATAAGCTGTTCGCGTGGTTTCCGGATCCCGGCGCCACCACCACGTTTCGCTGGGGCTGGTGGCGGATGTCCGAATCGTGGGGCAACGCGATCCGCAGCTACGCCTTCGCCGTCCGCACCGGCCGGCTCCAGGCCAGCCAGCTCGACCCCGCCTATCTGGCCAAGTGCGAAGCGCAAATCGTCGCCGCCGGCAATGACGCCCTGCGCTGGTCGGGCCAGAATTCCTACGCGAGCAGTTTCCCCGAGGAGACGAAGCGTGTCCTTTCCGCCGGTTGGTATTTCTCGCTCGATCAGGCTTCGGACATGGCGACCGCCCACCAGATCGCTCCGCAGGCGACCTACCTCGACGCCCTGGTCGGCAACATGAATTACGAAGGCGGCACGAATCCGGTCAACGTCACCTACCTCACCGGCCTCGGCCGGAAACGACAGCGCGAAATCGTGAGCCAGTATGCGCTGAATGACCGCCGCGTGCTGCCGCCCACGGGCATCCCGCTCGGCAATATCCAGACCACGTTCGCGTTCCTCGACCCCTACGGCAGCGAGCTCGGGGCCCTCGTGTTCCCTTCGGACGGCGCGTCGGTCGCGCCGTATGAATTCTACGACCGCTGGGCGGACAGCTTCAATGTCACGACCGAATATATCGCGGTGAACCAGGCGCGGAGCCTCCTCGCGCTCAGCGTGCTCGCGACGCGGACGACCACGACGTCGCAGGTCTGGCGTTCCGGCGTCGCGCAGATTACGGCGCCGGCGACCGTCGCGCTGTTGGACGCGCCAGTCACGCTCACCGTGCAGGCGCCGGGTTTCGATCTCACGGACGCGCGCATCGTGTGGGAGGCGCGCGACCAGGAACCGGCGTTCGGATCGACTTACACCATCTCGCCGAAGAACAACGGCCCGCAGTGGGTAGAAGCTGAAATCGCCCTGGCCGACGGCCGGCGCGTGTTCGCCCTGAATTCCTTCAACGCGAACAGCACGGTCGTGAACTGGGTCGATGGCGCCGTGCCGGCCGGCGGAGGGCTGAACGCTTCGGGCGGCGATGCCTGGACCTGGGTCACGCCCAGCCCCGCGGCGCCTTCCGGCCACCTCACGCATCAATCCAATATCGCGACCGTTGATGTCCCTGAACATGCGCACTGGTTCACCGGTGCCACCGCGACGCTCCACGTCGGCCTCGGCGACGAGATGTTCGCGTGGGTTTATCTTGATCCGCGCAACCCGCCCACGGAAGTGATGCTCACGTGGAATGACGGTTCCGAGGAACACCGCGCTTACTGGGGCGCCAACAGTATCTTGTGGGGCACCAACAACTCCCCCGGTCGCTACTACGTGGGTGCGCTGCCGGCCACCGGACAATGGCTGCGCCTGAGCGTGCCGGCGAGTGCGGTCGGGCTCGAAGGGAGCACGGTGACGGGCATGGGTTTCGCCCTCTACGGCGGTCGCGCCACCTGGGACACCGCCGGCATCGCGACCGCGGTCGAGCCCGCGACCGCGCCGGCGATCACGACCCAGCCGCAGCCGCAGGTCACCACCATCGGGGCGGGCGCCACCTTCAGCGTTGTCGCGACCGGCACGGCGCCGTTGGCGTATCAATGGTCGAGATACGCCACGACGCTGGCGGGCGCGACCGGCGCATCGCTGGCGCTGACGAACGTGCAGGCCACGGATGCCGGCAGCTACAGCGTCGTGGTGGCCAATGCCGTCGGTGCCGCGTCGTCGGAAGCCGCCATCCTGACGGTGAATCCAGGGGCGGGCGCGCCAACCATCTCGGTGCAGCCGCAGTCACAGGCGGTGACTGCCGGTGCGAGTGCGACGTTCACCGTGTCCGCGAGCGGCACGGCTCCCCTCGGCTACCAGTGGAAACGGAACGGCTTCGCCATCTCGGGTGCGACTTCCGCCAGTTACACGTTCACGCTGGCCGCACCCGGGCGTGACAACGGCTGGTATCAGGCCGTCGTCACCAACAGCAGCGGCACGGCCACGAGCGCTGCCGCGTTCATCAACATTTCGATCGTAACGACGCAAATCGTCGGCTGGGGGCGAAACGCCGAAGGCGAAGCCACCGTGCCGGCCGGCTTGAACGATGCCGTGGCCGTCGCCGCGGGCGGCGCGCACGCGGTGGCATTGAAGGCGAATGGCACCGTCGTCGCCTGGGGCCGGAACACCGAGGGCCAAGCCACGGTGCCCACGGGCTTGAACAACGTGGTCGGCCTCGCCGCCGGGCTCGCGCACACTGTCGGGTTGAAGAGCGACGGCACCGTGGTGGCGTGGGGTGCAAACGCCCAGGGCCAGTCAACGGTGCCCGGCGGATTGGGAAACGTCGTGAGTGTGGCCGCGGGAAATTATCACAGCATCGCGCTCCGGGGCGACGGCACCGTCGTCGCCTGGGGCGACAATCGCTCCGGCGCGATCGCGCTCCCCGCGGCCCTGGCCGGCGTCATCGGCATCGCCGCGGGCGGCGCGCACACGGTCGCGTTGAAGAGTGGTGGCACGGTGATCGCCTGGGGCTACAATGGGTCCGGACAGACCACCGTGCCGAGCGCATTGACGAATGTCCTCAGCATCGCCGCTGGTTATTACCACACCGTGGCGTTGAAGTCCGACGGCACCGTTGTAGCGTGGGGCTGGAACGGATACGGCCAGACGACCGTGCCCGCCGGCTTGGGCGCGGTCGCCGGCATCGCCGCGGGCGGCAGCCACTCCGCCGCACTGAAAAGCAACGGCACCGTCGTCGCGTGGGGCGACAATACTTTCGGCCAGGCCGCCGTGCCGACCGGCCTGACCCAGGTTTTCCGCGTCGCCGCGGGCGGCGATCACACGCTTGCCCTGCGTGACGCGCGCGTGCTGCCGGCATTCTCCACGCCACCTGCAACTCAGTCCGTTCTTGCCGGGGAGCCGGTGACGTTTTCGGCCATCGCCACCGGCACACCCGCGCCGACCTTGCAGTGGCGCAAGGGCGGCGTCGCGATCGGCGGCGCGACGAACACGAGCTACGCCATCGCGGTCACCGTGGTGGCCGACTCGGGCAGCTACGATGTGGTCGCGACGAATTCGGCCGGCACCGGCAACAGCGCGGTCGCGACGCTGACGGTTGGGAAGATCACGTCGACCGTCGCGTGGACGGCGCCGGCGGCGATCGTCTATGGCGTGGCGCTTTCCGCGACGCAGCTCAACGCCACGGCCACCGTGCCCGGCACGTTTGTCTACAATCCGGTTGCCGGCACCGTGCTCGGCGCGGGCGCGGGCCAGGCACTCGCGGTGACGTTTACTCCAACCGATGCCGCGAACTACAGCACGGCGACGGGCGCGACCACCATCTCCGTGTCGCCTAATTTCGCCTCGTGGAAGCTGGGGAAGTTCACCAGCGCGGAACTCTCCGATGCAACGAAGAGCGGGCCCGACGCCGTGTACGGGCTCGATGGCGTCACCAATCGAACCAAATACGCGCTCGGCCTGGAGCCGAACGTCAACTCGGAGTCCGGGCTGCCGCAGTTGTCCGTGGCCGGTGCCGAGTTCGTCTACACCTACAACCGGCTGGCCGTTTGCCCGGATGTCACCTACACGGTGCAGGTCTCCACCGACCTCGTCACGTGGACGACCTCCGGCGTGACGCATGAACTGGTTCAGGTCGTTGGTGCCACGCAGACGTGGCGAGGGCGCTACACCATCGGGGTGAACGCCAAGCTATTTCTCCGCCTCTCGCTCGCATTCACCCCCTGACCATGAATGACCATGTATAGTCGCAACCACACCCTGACGCACCTTGCCCTGTGCTGCGGTCTGCTCGGGGCCCCCGTCCCGGCGAGTGCGCAACCGGTCAACCTCGTCCCGACCGGAGCCCTTCGGTTCACGATCAATGCCGGCAGTGCGATCGCTCCGGTGACCACTTCGTTTGCCATCTCGCTGCTGGATACGCCACAGGCCGCCGGCGCCACGGTCGCCCGGATAAACGCGATGACCGCGACGACGCTGACGGTCACGGGCGCAAACTGGATCGCGGGCGCGCTGGCCACGCCGTCTTTTCCTTATGCGATCCGGATTATCACGGGTGCGGCCGTTGGGGCCACGTTTCCCATTGGCGCCAACACGACCGACACGCTCACCTTCTTCAGCGTGGATCTCACCACGTTCGGGCTGGTGACCGGCACGGCGGGCGATTCGATGCGAATCATTCCGGTGGATACGCTCAACAGCCTGTTTGGCGCGACCACTTTTCTGGGCGGCACCAATCCCACCGAGGCGGACATGATCACGCTGAGCAGCAGCGGGACCCAGCTGTCGTATTATTACCACACGACGCTTTCGCGGTGGGTTCGCACGACGGGTCCAACCACGGATCGCGGCAACATCCCGATTCCTCTCGATGGGGCCATCAGCGTCACGCGCAAGTCGGCCGCCATGACGCTGACATTTGTCGGCCGGGTGCCGGACATGAGATTCAGCGTGGCGGTACCCAACTCCGGTCCCACCTATACCCACACGGGTTTTCCCGTGGACGTTTCCCTGGGCGTGATGAGCCTGCAAACCGCACTGCCCGGTTGGCTTTCGGCCTCCACCCCCGGCACGGCCGACACCCTTTCGGTCAGCATCGGCGCCGGCTGGCTGAGTTATTTCCATAACGGCGCCTTCTGGCAGAGAACCACCGGCCCGGCCACCAACCGGGACGCCATCGTGATCGTCGCCGGAACGCCGATCCTTATTTTCAAACGAGGCACCGCGGCCGGCGCCTCTTACTTCAACCGCGCTCTGCCGTATTCGTTCTGAACTCGTCCTATGAAAACGCTCCCAACTCTCCTCGTCCTGGCGTCGACGCTATTGCTCTCGTCCGCGCGCGCGCAGGTCGTCCTGCAGAACTTCTCCAGCACCGTTGGTACCACAACGTTCTTCCACGGTACTTGGGAAGCCTCGGGCGACCCTTTCGGCACGAACAGTCCGAACATCAATTTTGTTCAGGGCGCCGGGGTGTACGATTTCACCGGCACGACCGGACTGGTGCCGACAAATGATGCCAACTCCAAAGTCGAGTTTTTCAACGGGACGGCCGTTAGCATCGGAACCAACACCTTTCTGTCCGTATCGGCCCAAATGCTCGCCACCAACGCTGCGACTTCGTTTGCCGTGACATTGGTCGATACCGGTGGAAAAACCGCCTTCTCGACGTTTTCCGCGGTGGATTTCGTGACCGGCAGTTACACCACGATTACCGGAGCGCTCACTTTTCAGGCCGGCTTCGTGCCCGCGAGCATCAACTCGATGATAATTTCGGGAAACCAGTCGGGCGGCAGCGCCCAGTTCAACATCAGCTTCGACAACATTGCCGCGACCTCCGCCATTCCCGAGCCCGGCACCTACGCCGCACTCGCAGGCGCCGTTGCCCTTGGTTTCGCGGCTTGGCGCCGCCGTCGCGCCCCGCGAAATCCAGCCAGGCCGAATGTCACGTGATACCCCGCGCGGCGCAGCCGGACCGGACGACTTTCCGGAAACCGGCGATTTTTGGTTTTAACGTATTACGTTAAAACGCCTCTGAAATCGGCCTCGCTGAGGCGGATGATCGTACAGATTTGATATTAGCATGCGGGCGAGGTTTCACGCGGCACTCGCGTTGAAAATATCGCCTGCAGTTGCACCACGTCATGCACACAGCAGGGCTGCCGCTTGCGGCACGCCGCATCAACGGTACCGCGGACCGGCTCGCGTTGCCGCTTTGCCGCGCTCGCCACCGACCGCCGGTGCGTGGGCGTCGATGCCAGCAGGATTTGCGGACCGGGTATCAACCCACTGGGTTACACTCCATAGCAGGGCCGCCGGCGTTGGACTATAGTCCGCCCAACGAAATGCCGTCGGCCACCCCGGGATAAACACAATTATTGTGAGTCACGGGAAAAAGCACCGAAGCCTTAGCGCGCAAAAAGGAAGTCACCCATGAAACTGAAACTTAATCTTCTCGCCGGCGCAGCCATTCTGAGCGCCGTTTCACTCACCAGCCTCGCGCAGACCCCTGCGATTCCCGATGGCAGCAACGGCAGCCGCGCTCCGCTGCCCGCGAATCGGCCTTCTGACTACTCGGCCGCCACGACCCAGAACGCCGACAGCTCCGCGCTGGTGGCCAACCACATTGGCGCACCGGAGTCGAACCAGGCCTTCGCCATCACGCCGGTCGCACCGCTCCCCGAGAGTTACGCGACCACGGCCCCGGCTGCCGAACCGGTGCTGTCACCGACCGGTCGGTCCGTCGCCATCGCCGGCGAGTCGCTCGGCGCGGCCAACCTGAGTTCGCAAATCCGGTCCAACGCGACCGCCTCGCAGGACCAGTTGCGGGATGTCGAAGCTCGCGTCGCCGTGAGTGAGCAGTCGATGGCCACGACCCGGAGCGCGATGCCCACCCTGAGCACCGAAGGTCAGGAGAAGTTCGACGCCGCCAACAGCGAGGTGAAAGCCAAGGGGCAATCGCTTCGCCGGAGCATCAAAGCCGCACGCAACACCTCCAGCGAGCAGGTTGCCGCCGATTTTGAAGCGTATGCCGCCGCCGTCACCCGCGTCGACGCCCTCGCGTCAGGCCAGCCCTGAGTCTTGCCCTGGTCCGGTATCCATAACGACCCAAATCACCTCTGGCGGCCTCCGGGCCGCCAGAGTTTTTTCGCAGGGTCGCATCGACCGGCCGGCCACCTCCTCGTCGGCGCCACCACCGTCGGCACGAGAGTTCAGTGAACCGACATCCAACCACTCCATCCATCCGCCACGCTTCCGCCCATGACTCCACGCTCCTTCTCTCTTTTCCTGCGCCTCGGCCTCTTCGCCCTGATGCCTGCCACCGCCCTGGTCGCACGCCATCGCGAACCCGACGCCACCGGTCGGGCCCGCTCCGCGCCGGTGTTCACCGTCTATTTTGAAAACGACATCGCCACCGGTACCGACGAGCACTACACGAACGGCCTGAAAGTTTCCTGGCTCTCCGCCGATCTCGTCGAGTGGGGCCAGTCCGGCTGGCGCCAGACGTTCATCGAATTTCTTCCCTTCGTGAACCGGCGGGGCGGCCAGAAAAACATCGGACTCGCGTTCGGTCAGAACATCTACACGCCGCGCGACATCACCTTGGCCGTGCCCGATCCGGTCGATCGCCCGTATGCAGGCTGGAGCTATCTCGAGCTCGCGTTCGTCAGCAAGACCCCGGCGGTTTCGGACACCGTCGCGATTCAGGCCGGCCTCATCGGCCCGCACAGCATGGCCGACGACACGCAGCGGCTCGTTCATCAATGGAGCGGCATCTCGCGGCCGCGCGGATGGGGATATCAGCTCCATGACGAAATCGGCGTGAATCTCTCCTATGAACGCCGGTGGCGGCTCTACGCCCGCTCGCTGCTCAAGATGGTCGGCATCGACCTCGTGCCGCACGCCGGTGCAAGCCTCGGCAATGTCCAGATGTACGCCAACGCGGGTGGAACGCTCCGGCTCGGGCTGAATCTGCCGAGCGATTTCGGGGTACAACTCGCGCGCCCCGGCAGCGTCGGCGGCAGCCCGACCGACGATCTCGATCCGCGGGTCGCACTCGACCGCAACTTCAGCGCGTTTGTTTTCGGCGCGTGCGACGGCCGCGCGGTGGCGCGGGATATTTTTCTCGACGGAAACACGTTTCGCTCCAGCCGCTCCGTGACCAAGGAGGATTTCGTCGCTGACCTCAGCGCCGGCGCCGGATTCATCGCGGGACGCTGGCAGCTCACGTATACGCAGGTGTGGCGCACGCGGGAGTTCAAGTCGCAGCGGGAAAAATACAACAACTTCGGCTCGATCACGCTCTCCCGCGCGTATTGAGTTCCGCGGCCGAGACGGCCGCGAATGAAGACAATTTTGTTGCTCACCTATTTCGCCGGCTGGGCGCTGATCCCGCATCTGCTGATGCTCAAGAAGCGCCCGGCGGCGACCCTCGCGTGGCTCTGGGCGATCATCTTCATTCCCCTGCTCGGCGCGCTGGCCTATCTCGCCTTCGGCACCCACCGGTTGAAACGCCGCCGGTTGAAACGCCGGAATCTTTTTTCCGCGCGTTCCTCCCACCAACGAACGCCCGCCAGCGCCACGGATGACGCCACCAACACGCTGGTGGGGGACCTGCCGCGTCGGGATCGCCAGTTCCTGCAGCTGCTGTCGCGGATCAATCAGCTGCCCGTGAGTTCGACCACGGAGCTTCGCATCCTGTGCAACTCGGATGAGTTTTACCCCGCGCTCGCATCGCGGATCCGCGACGCCCGGCACCATATTCACATCGAGTTTTATGTCTGGCAGCCGGACGACACCGGTCGGCGCTTTCTCCAACTTCTGACCGACGCCGCCCGCCGCGGTGTGGTGGTGCGCCTGCTGCTCGACGGTGTTGGTTCGCACCGCTTGTCCGAAAGCCTTTTGGCCGAATACCGCACCGCGGGCGGGCACTTTTCCTGGTTTCAAAGCCTCGATCCGCTCCGCAATCGTTTTTTTCTCAACCTGAGGAATCATCGCAAACTCCAGATCATCGACGGCACCGTGGCTTTCGTCGGCGGCATGAACATCGGCCGCGAATACGAGGGACTCGATGCTGCATCAGGTCACTGGCGGGATGTGCAGGTCGAAGCCACCGGCTCCGTGGCCTGCGAACTCCAGGAGGTCTTCGCGGACGACTGGTTTTTCGCCACGGATGAAAAGATTGCCGGCGCGGACTATTTTCCCACTTCGGGTGCGCGGGCCCGCCATCCGGCCCACATCGTTCTCGGCGGGCCCGACCGGCAGAACGAACCAATCAGCAAATCAATCGTCAGCCTCCTGAACGAGGCGAGCGACCGGGTGTGGATCGCCACGGGTTATTTCGTACCCGACGACATTCTGCTCGCCGCGCTCGAACTCGCCGCCAGCCGCGGCGTCGATGTGCGGCTGCTCATTTCCGAGAAGAACGACCATCCCTTCCTCGTCACGGTGGGGCGCTCCTACTATGACGAGTTGCTTGCGGCGGGCGTCCGCATTTTCGAGTACTCGGCGGGGATCTATCATTCGAAGATCGCGCTCGCCGATGCACGCTGGGGGATGGTCGGTTCCGCGAATCTCGACTACCGATCGATGCGGCTGAATTTCGAGTTGAACCTGATCTTCCATTCGGCCGCGCAAAACGAGGTGCTCGCGCGGGTACTGGCGCACGACCTCGGCCTGTGCCGGGAAATCGAGCCGGCGGTGTTCGCCCGCCGGCCGTTCCGGCAAAAACTCTCCGAGGCGGCGCTGCGACCGTTGTCGCCCTTGCTGTGAACTCGGCGCCAAGCCGAAGGCATTTGGTTCCTGGGCCTTTCTCCGCGGTGGAACCCTCGATCATTTCCCCGCTTATGCAGAACCGCTCCCGCGGTTCTGCTCTTAGCCCGCACGGACTTGAGAGCCAAGCTGGGCGAAACCACGCTGAAGACAAAGGAACGCCGAACGACCGCAGACTGTTAAAGTGCGGGCTAGCGCGAGGCTTTCTGCTCAATCTTGTCGCCGAGTTTCTCGACATCCCTGCCGAAGCCCTTGGTCGTGTTGCAGCCCGTGGCGATCAACGACATTACCGCGATGCCAAGCACGAGAGCCGCAGCGGTTTTGATTTTGGAGTTCATCACCCAAAAATATCACGCCAGCGGTCGGGCTGCCATGGGGTATACTGAGGCCTGAGCGTGCGGCCGGCCGCGGCGTCATGTGGTTTCCCCGTGCGCGGGTGTCATTCGCGATCCGCGCCGGATAAAGCGCCGCGTGCTTCGCCGATATCGGGCAACCTATTCAATAATTCCTACACTCAATATCATGCACGATACCGCTCCGACTGACTCACGATCGCAGCCCTCCTCCGTCGTTACCATTGCTCGCGCCGAGGTGGGTACGGAAAACAAGACCGCCCAGCCGCCCCTCACCAGTGGCTTTGGAGCCGTCCTGGAACAGGAACGCGACCTGCATTCATCGACCGAGCGATACCAGCGCGGTCCCGACGGCCCGCATTCCGCCGCGACCGATTCCCTCTTGTGCGATCAGCAGCTGCGACTTCGCGCGAACATTGCGCTGCTGGAACAGCGATATGAACTCCTGCCCCATCCCACGCGTTTCGAAGCGTGGCGCGGGAAGGCGGCCCCGCTGCCGGCAGATCAAGGCGGCGACGAGAAGGGCACGAAGTCGCTGCCTGCCCTTATCGCCGGCCACCGCAAGGTCCTGAAAAACATCACGACGCTCATCGAGCAGCGGCCCGATGGCCAGCGCGGCGAACTCATCATGGCGGAGGTCGCGCGCCACCATGTCCAAATGGCCGGAACATTGACCGCGCTGCTCGGGAACGACGACGCGGCGCACAACGTTGACGTCAATCCCATCGTCGCGCAGGCGTCAGCGCCCGCCACTCCCGGCACGAATGTGAGTCGTTGGGAGAATGAAGGCGGTGCCGCCCGGCCACCCGTCGCGCCGATTCTGCAGGCGCCTCCACCGGCAGCGAAAATGTCCTCCTCCCAATGAATCCGGCCGGCGTCGTCACCCGCAACCACGGTCCGGACTGGACCTTCGCCTTCCTTTCGTGGGCGGAGCGACAGTGCCCGTCCTGGGTCTTCCGACCGGCGCTGATGATTGGAACATGGATCGCGCTGGCACGGTTGCCCGTTGAGCGGCTGCAGTCGCGCGCCTACCTCGCCGTGGTGCTCGGCCGCCGGCCGCGGCCAATCGATCAGTGGCGCCATTTTTTCGCCTTTGCGGAATTTCTCATCCTCCTGGTTCGCACGAGCCGCGGCGCGGCGGTGCGGTGCAAGCTGGAGCCGGAGAATGCGGCCGCGTTCGAGACCCTGGTCCAGTCGGGCCGGCCGGCGCTTTTCGGCTCGTTTCATTTTGGCTCGTCCGATCTTCTCGGATACGTGCTGGGCGACCGCGGCCGGCGCGTGTCAATGCTCCGCCGGAAGCTGGACAATTCCGACGACACGCGGCTGCTGGGAAAACGGTTTGGCGAGCATGTTTCGTTTCTGTGGGTCAACGATCCGGCGAACGCGCTCTTCAAGTTGAAGGAAGCCCTCGATGCCGGCGCCTCGCTCGCGCTGAAGTGCGATCGGTTCGAATTCAGTTCCCGGGTCGAGCCGTTTCAATTCCTCGGCGCGCGGCGTCTGTTTCCGTTCACGATCTATCACCTCGCCGTCCTCTTCAACCGGCCGGTGGTGTTTTGTGTGGCCGTGCCGGGTGCGGACGCGGAGGAGCTGCGTGTATTCTCCTCGGCGGTCTTCACGCCCGACTCAGCGCTCGATCGCGCGTCGAACCTCCGCGCCGCGCGGATTCATTTCCAGGCGGTCATGACGCAACTGGACACCCTGGTCCGGCGCCATCCGATGCTTTGGTTCAATTTTGTGCCCCTCAACCCGGAGGCGCCGGCCCCCAGCCCGGAGGTGCCGTCGTATGCCGCACCGGCCGGGTTTGCGACTTGATCGTACCCGCCGCGCGAGCCGG
This sequence comes from Opitutaceae bacterium, assembly GCA_030648295.1. GTDB lineage: Bacteria > Verrucomicrobiota > Verrucomicrobiia > Opitutales > Opitutaceae > ER46. Next base: position 69,945 of record JAUSID010000123.1, read on the forward strand.
GGTACGTCATCCGGTTGTAGATGCCGGCGCTTGGCCGGCCCGCTTGGCGAAGGCGGGGGCGCGGGGCCGCAGAACCGGGTCCGGCGTTGCTGGAATGCGGCCTCAGTTTGGGCGCGAGGGAACAGTCACACCCAGGAGAGTTGCCTCGATTTCGACCAGGAGCGGCTGGCGGCAAATGTCGGCGTGCAGATACGAAATGCGGTCGCCGTTGCTGAAGAGATGTTCGCCCAGGGTGGCGGCGACGAGCGGTTGATCCGCTGCGTGGCGGACATACACCCGGAAGTGCCGCGATGAGCGACCTCCCTGATCGAGACGCGAACCGAGTCCACAGGCGCGTGATATCTCGGCCAGGTTTTGCAGGGTGCACTCGAGTTGGCCGGCGATCCCGCAGGCACCGACCGTCGCATGTCCGCGAATCGCGGCGGTGCCGGAGATGAACACCGTGGCAACATCACCATCCCGCGCGATCGTCGCGCGGGCGAAGCTCGGCGAACGCGGCCCAAATTTACGCGGGTAGTCGTAGGCCGGCACCTGCAGCGGATTCTCCACGTGACGCGGCTTCGTCGCACAGGCGGCAAACGCAACCGTAAGGAATGCCGAATTGCATCCGACCGCGGACGCGGCCGGCACGAACAACTTGAAATCCCGGCCGTGTCGCTCTTCGAACGCACGGGAGCGTCCTTCGCAGAATGCCTGATAATTCTCCCGGCCGTTGGCGCCGGTCCCGTTGATCGCCGGGACGTAGTTCCAGATCCGCGCGACCTGAACGCCGCCCGTCACCTTGAAGATCTCGCGATAGACTTGGTTCGCGGCCTGCTCGAGCCCAGGCGCCACCGCCACGGCGGCGATCCCGAGGTGCCAGTTGCCCATCTTGAAAAGCGTGAACGAGCCGGCGCGGCCGGCCGGCTTCGCGGTCGGGAAAAGATCGTCGACTTCATGACCGTCGAGTATCGGCACGCCCACGTCGAAGACCGCGGCGAAGGCGCCGCCAAATGCGATCTTCAAGGATGAGCGTTCAGTTGTGGCTGGAAACATTGGCGGCGCGGCGGGGATATGGGTCACGTGCTTGCAGGCACCACGCTATCAGACACCGAAGTGGCACGGGGGTTGACATGGTCCATCGGCTTTATTCGCGGCGGAGCGGAACCGACATCTGGCTCCGGCCGCGCGACACCGCACTTCAGCAAGACGGAGGGCAACCTGGGGTGAAAACCAATGACCAAATCAAACTGCCGCCGACGGCGAACGATCGATGTCGTATCGGACGACCGCCGAAACCATTCTCATGCGCCCACTGATCAGAACTGCCCTCTTCACCTCCATCTTCGCCGCCATGGCGCTGGCGGACGACAGTTTGCCAAGGCCACCGTGGAATTCCAGCGCATGGAATCTCGAGTCGGGAGTTTTGTGGGAGGTGGGCACGAACACGCCGTTCGCATATCGCATGCTGCAGACCCAGCTTTCGTGGCGGTCGGGGGCGTTCATGAGCCGCGAGCTCAACGACGGCTCCAGACTCGGGTTGCGTCACCGGCTCACGCTGTTGGGTACGGCGGTGCAGGGCGGCCCTGAGTCCCGCTACATTGCTTTTTCCGGTTCGCCGTCACTCGAATGGTGGAACCGAGCGGCCACCTGGTCGCTCTTCACCGGCGCCGGCGGCGGTGCAGGGCTGATTGACTCGCGCGGAGTCAAAGGCGGACAGGGGCAGGACTTCACGTTGAACTGGTTTGCCCGCGGCGGCGTCGAGCATGTTGCCTCCCGGGGTTTTCGCCTGAGCGCGGCGCTCATGTTTCAGCACATGTCGAATGGCGGGCAAACGACCCCGAATCCCGGGATCGACGTGCTGGGATTCATGATCGGCGGCGCGTGGTCGCGTTGAAGTGATCATTTGCCGGCGCTCAGCAAGCGGTGCCGATCTGGTTCGCAGCTCAGGCCAGCGCGAATCCGCCTCGACGCATGGTCGCGCAAGCAGGAGCGGCAACCGAATCGAACTCGCGGATACAGGCGGGCCTTTCGCCCGCCAGCCCGAGCCGACTGCGCCGTGCGGGAGTGTGTTCCAATGGCTAGTTTTTCGTGCGCCATCCGCCCATGAGATAGATCACCAGGCAGATGAGGAGAACCAGGCCGAGGGCGCTGCCCCCGATCGCGGGTCCGCCGAAGTAAAAGCCGCCGCCGCCGAACAGGAGAACTAGTACAACAATCAATAGGATGAGATTCATCGCCGCAGGATAACAGACTGCAGCATCCGCGACCATGGGGACAAACCCGGCAGCCGGCTTTGGCCATTCTGGATCGCGCGCGCGATTTCAATCCGAACCGGTCAGAGCTGGTGGCGCAGCAGCCCGGTGGCGGCGTCGAAGATCTTGCCCGCCGTCGGTCGGCGATTGAAATCCGCGCGTACCATAAGCCGCGATACGCTCTTGTCGGTCTCGAAAGCAGCCGCCGGTTCCGCGGCAAAGACCGCCCGAGTCTTCGCCGCACGGACGCCCTCTGGTTCACGCGAGGCGGCAACGCGCTCATGGCATTCTCATCGATCGATCATACGACCGGAGGAACTGCGATCCCATGCGTTGGAACCAGCGTCGCGGGCGCGCGATGCGATCGCGGCTGCCGATGTCAGCGGGCGGCCAACCCAGGGGGGAATCCGAATACCGGCGGCGGCACCTAGAAGCGGCTGGTCGGCGCGTGGCGATGCCGCACCGATTCGACCCTGAGGTCGGTTGCGCCATTGGATTTCGCCGCCCGGAAAGCGACCATCGAGCGAACGCCACGGATGGCAGTGGCCGCGAGCGGTGCCCATCGGGCAAGCGAACCTAGAAGCTTCCAGCGCGAAAGCAGCGCCCGCCGGGCGATCAAGCCAATCGGAACGATGGCCAAGCCAGCCAGTGGCGACAGACGTCGCGAAAATGCGACCGCGCGGTCCAGCCACATGAGCGGCCTTACGACCTCTGCGACCGCGCATGAACACTGCTCGCGATGGGCGGCAATCTTCCGGCGCAAAAGAGCCTTGTGCGCCGCGAGGAGGACTAGTTCTTCGTGTGGATACATGCGCGGTCCTCTCCAATTTCGTGCAACGTGGCCGCGAACGGGCTTGGCTGACGCAGGAGATACGCGCGAAATGCGAGGATGATCGCCACGAGTGAAGCCGCGTAAACGATCGTCAGCCCGCCGAGCACCCACAGCCGCGCGCTTTCCCAGAACAGGTAGACCACCGTGAGACTGGCGAACGCCATCGCCATCATGCCGGTGAAGACCGCCGCGCTGATCCAGATGAAAGTCTGAATCAGCCGGAGTTTCTCCTCCTGCAACTCGGCGGACAGCAGGCCCAGTCGGTGCTGGCAGCTGGCGAAAATCCCGTCGCCCAGCGCGCGCAAGGCCGCGACGAACCCCTTGGCCGTCGGACGGGGTGGTTCCGTCACCGCGTTCACTTACGAAGAGCGGCGGCCCAGGAGCACGCCCACGAGCAGGCCGACGCCGGCCGCAATCGCGATCGACTGGTACGGATTCTCGCGAATCGACTCGTCGGTATACTTGGCGCCGGCGACGACCTTCTCCCGGGCGCCGGTGTACATTTCGCCGAGGCGTTCCTGCGCGATGTTGAAGCGCGCGCGCATGGCGCTGACGGCTTCACCGGTGTGTTCGGACACGGCATCGCCCATCATCTTTTCGGCATCGGCGACGAGCGAATAAAGATCATTGAGCAGTTCTTTCGGAGTCTGGGCTGAAGTGGCCGAGCTGTTTTTCATGGGAATATTATTGGTAATAGGGAGACAGGGTTGTGACGGGCGGTTAGGCGCGCTTGCCGCGAAACAAAGATGCGACGAAGAGCACGAGAAAAATGACGAAGAGGACCTTGGCGATCATTGCGGCGGTGCCGGCAATGACGCCAAAGCCGAGGATGCCCGCAAGAATTGCAACGAGCAGAAAGATGGCAGCGTAGCTTAACATGGGGAGATATGGTTACCGCGCTTTGGATCCGCGGAGGAGTCCGACCGCGCCAACCGTGGTCGCGACGGCACCACCGATCAGCAACCACATGGTCTTGTCGGTGGGCGAGCCGGTGAAAAAGCGGGAGAAGTCGGAGCCAATCGAGTCGGAGGCGCTGATGCCGTAGATGAGGAGGACGATGCCCCCAATGAGCAGTGCGAGTGAAACGGGTTTGATCATGACATTGAAACGTTGGTCGTAGCATTGACGCCGTGGCGGCGCGGGCTGACGCATGGAGATTACCCCGTCGTTGCCCTTATAGATATAAGGCGTTACCCTGCTTGCATCCGGCGCCAATTTACCGGCGCGGTTTTTCCAGGCGCAATATGTCAGGCCCAGCCGTGGTTCAGCCCGCGGAGCGATGCGACCGCGACGTTTTCGTTCGCCGCCTCAGGCCAGGTGAGAGCCGTGAACGGTCACATTCGCGGTGCCGTTATATAGTTCCGCGTTGTCGCGGGACACGGCTGGCGCGTGATGACGCAATCCAAGGGCGATGCAGGCCCGCTTCTGCGGGCGTAACCGTCCGGCGTCCGCCGGCGCTTCGTCCGGCTCGCGGCCTGACCCCCGCCGCCCTCTACACGATCGTGAGTTGGACGCTGCTCTCGATCACACCCGCGGCGATCGAATAACGCGTCAGCCCGGCGGTGTCATGGATGTTGAGTTTATCCATGAGATGCTGGCGATGCTTCTCCACGGTCTTGATGCTGATGCCCAATGCGGCGGCGACCTGTTTGTTGGCCGAACCCTCCGCGACCAGTTGCAGCACCTCGGATTCGCGGGACGTGAGGGGGCGAATGCCGGCGCGCTTGACGAAGCCGTCGCGCCCGCGCGACTTGCTTTGTTCCTGCGGCATCCGCTTTGTGATCGACGGGCTGAAGAATTTGTTTCCCTTCGCGACCTCGGTGATCGCCTTGGTCAGGATTTCGGCTGAAGTCTGTTTCTCGAGGAAGCCGGCCACGCCCGCGGCCGTCGTGCGCTCGACATACTCGTCGTCACTATGGGCGGAAAGGATGATGATCCGGGCGGCGCGATTGGCGGCGAGAATTTGGCGCGTCGCCTCGAGGCCGTTGAGCACCGGCATCGCGATGTCCATCAGGATGACATCGGGCTGGAGCTTTTGGGCCAGTTCCACCGCTTCCCGGCCAGTCTGCGCCTCGCCGACGATTTTGATCTGGGCGTCGCGGTTGAGCAGCGCGCAAAGGCCTTGGCGCACGATGGCGTGATCTTCGGCCAGCAGGACGGTGATTTGCTTTGGGATGCTCATGTTTCTTTTCTCTTCCTGCTGGGCGGTATTCGCCGCGGCACGCAACGCCGTCGGCTGTTTGCCAGGCAATGTTTCGTCAGGAAAACGAAGCGCCCGTCTCGCCCGTATTGAACAGCGGTTCACTTCGAATAGCCATACGGATAAACCCTACCCCGGATTTCTGGCCGGGATGAGGCCCGCCGCCCGCAACTCGTCAGCGGCTTGGGGAATGATGATACGGTTATGGCGCGGTCATTTCTCCCGCGCCGGACGTGCTTCGCATTCTCCGCGGGGGACCGCTTCATAAGTTGTTCGTGGTTATTCATGCGAGGACGTTATCCGGGCGCACGAGATACACGTTGGCCCACGATGTGGCCCGCGCAAATCGCAACTGCCCGAGGACAACCGCCCGCCGCACACCCAGCCCTTGCGTCGCGATGTCGCTCGAAGTGATCCCGCCTTTCCCGATGCCTCACCGATCGCCGGCAGCTGATCCACCGGCCAGACGGCCGGTAGCGGGGCGAAAAAATTCCGAAGATTCACTGGCCGGTAAACTCGACCTGCACGCCATGCGTGGCGGATTTCTCGAGGAAAAGCGCGCGTTTGCCCTGCGTGCCCTGATGCGGTGTGGCGGTGGCCGGCACCGGCGATTCCGCCTGCGCGACGGAGACGTTGTCAACCCGCAGGCAGAAATGATGCAGGCCCGCGCCGCCGTTCCTGGCCAGCCATGCCTGCAGCGGGTGATCGGGCGTCAGCGGCTGCACCAGTTGAAGGTGCGTGTTGCCGAGATCGAGGTGGGTCAGCCGGACGGTGCCGTTGTTGACCACTTCGCTGTAGAGCAGCGGGAAACCAAACTTGTCGCGCCAGAGAAGCAGCGCCGCGTCGGTGTCGGGCACGATGATGGCGAAGTGATCGAGCGACCGAAAAAGTGGATGGGGCGCGGGGGAGTCTGCATCTGAAATTTGGAATCGAAAATCTGAAAGCTCGGATTTCCCATCTTCGGGAGAACGGAGTGTTTGCAGCGACTTGCCGAGGATGCGACAGAGTTGATGGCTCTCGTCGATGACGTCGGCGAGCTTTGGTGCCGGCAGCAATTTCGCGGTGACGGCGAACCGCAGCCAACCGCGTGACTCGCGCAGTTCCTTCAGCGCGATGCTCAGCTTGTGCACGAAGTCGGCGCGGCTCTCGGCCGCTCCGCTTTCGTCGTAGTTCGGCGCCGCCGATGTGCCACACCGAACGAGTTGGCCGGCAACGTGACGCCCGAGCCGAGTGTCCGGCAGCGCATCGACCACGAGCCCAACTCGGGCGGCAAATGTCCACAGCCGTTCGGAGAGTTCTGCCTGGTTCATAAATTCGAGATTTCAGATTATCGATTATAGCTTTGAGATTCTCCGCCCTTCATGCGGATGAGCCGACTGAAACCACGGCGCCTTCCGCATTCGACCGATAACACGCTTCGACCAGCGCGACCGTCTTGAGGTAATCGTCGCCCGTGCTTTCGAACTCGCCGCCGTCCAGCAGGCGATCGACGAAGTGGCGCTGCAGTGCATGAACGCAATCGCCGGCAAACCCGCGGCGCTCGTGGGCGTAATCGAGTTGGCGCGCGGGTTTCCCGAGCGGCTTCAGCGTGAGAGTGCCTTCCGTCCCGAGTTCGAGGTGACCTTTGCTGCCATCGAGCCGCACCGTGCCAAACGTGTAACGCGGATCGGCGGTGCTGGCCGGCTCGTTGTACCGTGAGGCGTCGAGCACAGCCGTCGCGCCGGACGCAAACCCGCCTACGATCTGTCCGGCGTCTTCGCCGGCGATGGCGGCGTTTCGCTTCTGCAGCCGCGCATAGACGCTGGCGAACTCGCCTCCCAAAAAACGAAAGGTGTCCAGGAAATGGACGCCTGTCTCATAAACGAGCAGCCGCGGATACGCTCGGAAGAAGGGCTGGCGCGCCAGGTAGGCGTCAGCCGGCCAGCCATCACCCATGCGCATCCGCACGGAGATCGAGAATAGCTCGCCGAGGGCGCCGGCGTCGAGCTGCCGCTTCATCTCGCGATACCACGGCTGCCAGCGCCAGTTCTCGTGCACCATGAATCGCACTCCCGCGCGCTTCGCCGTTTCCACGACCGCCACCGCCTCGGGCCACGTCGGCGCAAGCGGCTTCTGGCAGATGGTGGCGATGCCACGCTCGGCTGCGAGCCGGACCACGTCGAGGTGCGTCTCGGGCGGCGTGATGATGTCGATGAAGTCGGGCTTCTCCGCATCGAGCAGCGCCGGCAGCTCGTTCCAGCCCGCGGCGCGCGGCACGCCGAACTTCGCCGCCACCTCGCGCGCACGATCGATGCTGCGATTCACGGCTGCGACGATCCGGACCTCGGGAATCCGCTGCCAGGCCTCGTATTGATAGTGACTGAAATAGCCCGCGCCAATGCACACGCCTCGCAACGGAGATTGGGGAATCTGGTACCGAGCGTCAGCGACAGTCATGATTTCCCTTCCTCCACTTTGCCTTCGGGCCGTGCCAGCATCCATAACCCAATCCCAACCACATTCAGTGCCGCGCCGACATAAAAGAATGTTTTTGCCCCGCCGGTCCACGCGAGCAGATAGGGAAACGCCAGTGCCACGAGCGCGGAGCCCAGGTTGCCGGCCATGTTCATCGTGCCGGAGACCTGACCCGCATGTTTTCCCCCGATGTCGATGCAGAACGACCACGAGGGGCTCAGCGTCATGTCCGCGCCAAAAATCGCGATCGACAGCCAGAACACCGCGCCGCCCACCCCCGCCTGGTTCGCGCTCAGCACGAGCCCACCGGCGGCAAGCACGAACCCGATGATCGCCGGCACCCGGCGCGAGAGGGCCGGACGGTTGGCCCGGAACAGCGCGTCGACCATCCAGCCGGAGAATACATTGCCCGCCGCGCCGCACAGCAGCGGAATCATCGCGTAGAATCCCGCCTGCGTGTAGCTCAGGTTGTAGGTTTTCTGCACATACGGGAACAGCCAGCTCAGGCAGAAGAAGAACGTGAAGTTGCCCGCGAAATACTGGCCCATCATCAGCCAGAGATTGCCCGAACGCAGCAGCGTTCCGACGCCCAGCGGCGCCGTGGGCGCCGCCGACACGGCCTGCGTCTGCCGCGTGGCATGGATGTGCGCCAGCTCCACCGGCGTGATGCCGCGATGCTCCGCCGGTTCGTCACGGAACCATAGCCACCACCCCACGGCCCAGATGACGCCGATCCCCATGAGCACGATGAACGAGGCCTTCCAGCCGAGTTGGGCGATCATCCAGGGCAGCAGCGGCATCGTGAGCGCGGCGCCGAGCCGCGACGCGGAGAAGTTGATGCCTTTCACCAACCCGCGCTCATTGACGGGTATCCACGAATACACCGCGCGGGCCATGCCGGGGAACGCGCCCGCCTCGCCCGCGCCGAAGAGGAAGCGGACGACCAGCATCGATGCGAAGCTCCACGCCGCGGCGGTGAGCCCGGTGAAAATCGACCAGAACGTCACCACCATCGCGAGAATCCGCCGTGCCCCATAACGATCGGCAAGCGCGCCGGCCGGCGCCTGCAGCAGGGCGTAGCCAAACGCAAACGCCGAAAGAACCCAGCCGAACTGCGCGTCGGTGAGCCCGAGCTCGGCCACGATCGGCACCTTTGCCGTCGAGATGCACACCCGATCGACGTACAGCAGGAACGAGAGGAGGAAGGTCGCGACGACGACCAGGGCGCGGCGCGGAATCATGGCGCGGGCGCGGTGGCGCGTTTTTTCGGCTTATCCGGCACCTCGTCGGGCGGGCTCGCCCTGCCCGATGCGCGCCGCGATTTCACCTGTGGCACCGTCCGCTCGAACGAGATTTCGCCGAGGGCGCCGTCGCGAATCGTCAGCCCGCGGCCGTTGGCCCACTCGAAGACGCAATCCTCGAGCCGCCAGTTCGCGCTGCCGATCACGAGCGATTGCTTCGCCCGGGCCGGGAACAGGATTCGAATGCGCGTGCGGCCTACCGGTGAAATGGGAGCCCGCAAGGCGCGATTTTGCGGAGAGCCTCACTGTTTTCGCACCACGGCCAGCCAGTCGTCGGCTGACGGTGCATTTAGCGTGACTTTGGCGCCGCCGCGCACCGTGCCGGTCGGCTGCAGTTTGCCGCCCTCCCGCGGATTGAACCATCCGACCGAGTAGGGTCCGGCGGCACCGGCCAGATCGAGTTCGGCCGCGCCGCCCTCGGGCAGGTAGACGAGGTAAAGCTCACCCGGCAGGGCGAAGCAGTAGCGGCTGTTGTCGTGCTTCGTGTTTCCCACGAGTTCGTCGGCGTTCGTCATCTGGTCGACGGGCACGTTGTGCTCACGGAAAAAATTGAGCGCGATCCCGCAGTAACCCCAGGACTTGTCGCGCGATCGGAAGTCTTCGCACCCAAGATCGTTTTGCGGGAGTTGGTATCCAAAATAGTATTCCACGCCGCCGCCACCCGCGAGCAGCGTGCCCCACAAGGTGGCCTGGCGGATGTCGTGCAGGTCGTAGCCGTCGCCTTGTTTCCCCGGGGGCGTCCGCCCCCCGAAACCCTGGTACCCCGGATCGGGCGGCACGCCGAGCGTGGCGGGATTCTGTTCGTCCTGATTCACGACCCACGGCCGGCCGACGCGGGCGGATTCGCGGCGCCAGTGCACTGTCCGCGCGTGCGCCGCGCTCCAGTGATTCTGCGCCGAGAGTCCCGTGATGTGCGTCCGCGTCTTCAGCAGCGCGCCGTAAACGGCCTCCTGCTGGTTCGGAAAGGTGTGCACCACGATGAGGTGGTCATACGGATCCGTGTCGCTGATGTACTTGGCCATGGCCGCCTGTTCCTCGGTCGACTGCGTGTTTTCCTCCCCCAGGTTCCAATTGAGGGCGAGATGGTGGGCGAACCGCGCCATCAGCTCGCGCAGGTACAGTTTCCGCTCCGGCCCGGTGGCGCCCCCGTCGAGCGCCTCCGGGATGTTCTGCGGCGTCTTCTGCGCCCGCGAGCGGTGATCGTCGTTTTCATTTTCCTGCAGCTTGAAATGAAGGAAGAGCCCGAGCCGCTGCGCATGCGCAAAGACGATGCCCCACTGGTCGAGCCGCGAGCAGTCGTAATGAAACTTTTCGTCGCGCGCGATGAACGGCCAGACGTTGTCCCCGTCGCCGCCGGCGTTGTACGTGAGGAACGAAAATCCGTTCGCGCCCTTGCCCGCGAGGTAGTTCAGCGCGCCGATCAGCCCCTTGCCCTTGCCGTCCTTCCAGGTTGGATCGCCCGGCCGCCAGTCGCGCAGGTGCGGCGACCAGGTCTTCAGCGGCGCATTTTTCTTCAGCGCCATCGTGTCGTCGAAATCCGCATACGCGAGCAGCGTCTCCGGCGCGTCGGCGCCCGCCTTCAGAAATGGCCGGCCGCTGCCGGCGAAATGCAGGTAGTGCCCACCGGTGTAGGTCAGCCGGCCGGCGGCGGCGGCGCGGAAATCGCGGCCGGATTTGTCGGACGCGCCGACGGTGAACGAGCCGGATTTCCCGTCGAACGGGGAGAGCGCCGCGCCGCCGCCGTCGAGCGCGGCGTGCCGGCCGTGCGTGAATGACACGCGGTACCTCCACCGGCCGATCTTGTCGGGTGCGAGGTGGGCGCGCCATACCGTGCCCGCCCGGGCCGAGGTGTTGGCGGCATTGCCATCGGCCGCGAAGTAGCCGGGAACCGAATACACCGGAGCGCCGGATTCGTGGGTGAACGTCACCTGCAGCCGGTAATCGGTGAACGGATTCGGCGCGGTGTCGGGTTCCGCCGCGAACGGGCCGGCGAGGTCGAGCGTGACCTTGTGCCATTGCTTGAGCTCCCCCGTGACCTTGATCGCACCGGCGCCGTGGGGCTGGCGCGCCACGGGCTTGCGCGCCTCGGCCTTTTGCGCGATGGCGGCGGCGAGTTGCGGCGGCTCCCGCCCGGGCTCGACATCCGCGCCTTTCCCGCCTTGGGCGGTTTTCGCCGCTTTTGCGGGCGGTGTCGGCTGAGGCGCCGTCGGAGCGGCGGCGTGGGCCGCGAGCAAAACGAAGGTGGCGCTGCTGAGCGCGACGAACCGGCGAAGGCACCCGGTGGATGGGATGAGATTCATGGGAGGGTTGCGACGGATTGAGCCGTGGAAAATTTGTGGTTATGCGGGCGGATTGCCGTCATGGGGGAAACCGGTCGGCCAGCCTTCAATGGCGAACGCGCGGACGGGCGAACCGTCGCCGCCCGCGAGCCGCAGCGGGAGCGCAGCGAACAGCACGCGTTCCTGCGCCAGCCGATCGAGATGCGCGAGTCCCTCGACGATGGTCACGCCGCCGCCAAGCAGGATTTTGTGGATCCGCGTGACCTCGTCACGGTTGTTCACGTCGGCGACGGAAGGCGGCTCGACGCCGAGCATGTTCACGCCGCGCGCCACACACCACTCCGCCAGCTCGCTGCTGATCCGGGGCAGGGCATCGCGATACAGCGCGCTGTCGTTCGCGTGTTCGCTCCAGCCGGTGTGCAACAGCAGGTTTTCGCCGCGCCTGAATTTTTCCGCGGTGGCACCGAGGTGTGCCACCGTAAGCAGCGCTCGCGGCGCGCAAGGCGCGAGCCGCACCACCCAGGCGGGCCCGATGCATCGGTCCACCGGTTGCTGATCGATCGTCTGCGGGCCGGCGCCGAAATGCGCCGGCGCGTCCATGTGCGTACCAGCGTGGGAATACAGATGCCACGTCGCGGCGTTCCAGCCATCGCGCTCGAGTGTGAATTTCGGCTCCACCGCGACGCCACGCGCGCCCGACACCAGTGGCAGGGTCAGATCGATGAAGCGGGTTTGGGCATCTGGAAATCGGTCGTCTGTCATCGGCAGCTTGAAATATTTGGCCAGGCCATGGTGGCGCCACGCGCGATCTGAAAGCGGGGCGATGTTGTCTACCCCGTCCCCGCGGGGTCCGCGAGCTCGCTCCGAATCGGGCCAGCGGATCGCATGGTCTCGATCGTCTCGATAATCCGGGCCGTCATCTCGGTGGTGCTCAATTTTCCGCCGAGGTCGGACGTCGCGTTCGCCGGATTCGCCAGCACCCGCGCGACGGCAGACTCTATGATTCGCGCACCGCGCACCGTTTCCGGATGCGCGAGCCACTCCAACATCAACGCGACGGAGAGGATCGTCGCGATCGGGTTGGCAATGCCCTTGCCGGCAATGGTCGGGGCGGTGCCGTGCGACGGTTGGAACAAACCGTGCTCGTCCCCCAGATCCGCCGACGGCGCCATGCCCATGCCGCCGACGAGCCCGGCGGCCAGATCCGAGAGGATGTCGCCGAACATGTTTTCCGTCACGAGCACATCGAAGTCCTGTGGCCTTTGCACGAGGAACAGCGCCATGGCATCGACGTATACGCGTTCCGTCCGCACGTCCGGAAACCCGGCGGCGACCTCATCGAATACGCGGCGGAAAAACGCCATGGAGGGCAGGACGTTTGCCTTGTCGACGAGCGTGCAGTGGCGGCGCCGCTTTTGGGCGAGCCGAAATGCGGCCCGGGAAATCCGCTCCGCTCCGTGCCGCGTGATTGTCATCGTGTCGGTCTCGAAATCGCGCCCGGCCGCGCGCGGCGTCAGCCGCGCCGAGAACAGCCCCTCGCAGTTCTCGCGGACGATCACGAGATCGACTTGCGGCTCACCGCCGCTGCCCGGTTCGCGGCCGCGCCAGGGCGAATGGGACGGGTGGTAAAGGCGAATCGGCCGCACGCCATTGTAGAGATCGAGCTGCTCGCGGAGATCGATCTGCGGGGTCATCTCGACGCCATTTGGCCAGCGCACGTCGGGCAATCCCATCGCGCCGAGCAGAATTGCATCCGCCGCCTTGATACACTCGACGGTGGCCGCCGGAAGCGGATGACCGTTGCGCAGGTATTCGCGCGCGCCGACCGCGAACTCCTCCGTGGTGAAACGCACCGCCTCGAGTTGGCGCTCCACCCCGCGGAGAACCGCCAGCCCCGCGTCAACAACTTCCGGACCGATGCCGTCGCCGGGAAGAACCGCGATATGAAAATCCGCCATGCGTGGTCGGACGTTAACAGGACGCCGTGTTGCGATTCAAGGGCAAGCCGGTGCCGGCGAGCCCGGCCCGAGGAGGGGAATGCGGTCCGGCGGCTTGCGTTCCAGCATCGCCAGCCATCGCTGGCGAGGCGTCATTTCCAGGTGCATCAGCTTTCCACGGCGAACTTCGGTGGGGTCGTTTTCCACTTGCCCCACGTGAAGTCCGGACATTTCACGGGCGAGCTGCCGGCGGCGATCGATTGTTCCGACAACGCAAGGATCGCGCTCATCGTTACCGGCCGAGTTCACCCCCTCACCGACGACCGCTTCACCGCCTCGCCGCTTCACCGGCTCTGAAGCAGGTTCTTCAGCGCCGTGAGATATTTCTGCTGCGTGCGCCTGATGACTTCGGCGGGCAGCCGTGGCGCGGGTGGCGTCTGGTTCCAGTTCAACGCGACGAGGTGATCGCGGACAAACTGTTTGTCGTAGCTGTGCGGTGATTGATTCGGCGCATAGCTTTCGGCCGGCCAGTAACGCGACGAATCCGGCGTGAGGAGTTCGTCGATCAGCCACACGTTGCCGGCTGCGTCGGTTCCAAATTCGAATTTCGTATCGGCGAGGATCATCCCGGCGCCGTGGGCGCGGTCGTGGGCGTAGCGATAGATCGCCAGGCTGGTTTCCTTGAGCGTGGAGTAAAGAGCCGGGCCGGCGATCTCCGCGCCTTGCGCGTCATTGATCGGCTCGTCGTGCTGGCCCTTGGGCGCCTTGGTGGTCGGCGTGAAAATCGCTTCGGGCAGTCGATCGGCCTGGCGGAGGCCGATGGGCAACCGGATGCCGCAGACCTGGCCGGTTTTCTGATACGCGCTCCAGCCGCTTCCAATCAAGTAGCCGCGGACGACGCACTCGATCGGCACGGTCTTGAGCTTGCGCACGATCATGCTGCGCAGCTGCAGGTCGCGATCGGTGATTCCCCGTCGGGCGAACTCGCCCGGTTGATCCGGCAGCAGGTGGTTCTGAATCAGGTGGGTGGTCTGCGCGAACCACCAGTTGCTCATCTGCGTGAGGATCGCGCCCTTACCCGGGATGCCGTCGGGCAGGATGACGTCGAACGCGGAGAGCCGGTCGGTGGCGACGAGGAGCAGCGCGTCGCCGAGGTCGAAGATTTCGCGCACTTTGCCGGAGGCGATGCGCGGGAACGGCAGGTTGGTGATGGTGGTGACGGCGTTCGGTGGGAGGGCCGTCTCGATTTCGGAGAACGTCATGTCAGGGTGTTCTTTGCACCGATGCGCATGAAAGGTCGCGAAAAAAAAAGCAGCCGGTTGGCGGCGGCTGGCGGGCCGAAAAAATCCCTTGCGCGTGCAGACCCACCCCGTAGGGTGCCCGGCTCCGCGGTTAGTCCCCATCGTCTAGCCCGGTCCAGGACACCACCCTTTCACGGTGAGAACCGGGGTTCGAATCCCCGTGGGGACGCCAAGGATAATGCCGCCGAAGGCGTGGATCATCGGGGATGAGAACCCCGGAGGGGTTTGACGTAGCGAGCCTGCGAGCGGAGATGGGGCGCGCGAAGCGCGAGTGCGCAGCACCTGCCGCAGGCAGCCAATCCCCGTGGGGACGCCATGGATAATGCCGCCGAAGGCGCGGATCTGATGAGTGCCACGGGCGGTGGCCGGAATGGCCACCGGTTACGTCATGTCGCCTTTGGCCACCGGTTACGTCATCGATGTGCGCATTTGGAACTACTTAGCTCGATCGGACTACGGTGCTAATTCGTCCAAACTGAAAACTGCACGCCCGCAGAACGCGATCAGCGTGTGAAATCTCATGGCGGCGGGGCATCAAATGGGACGGCGAAATAGAAAAAGATCGCTTTTGTGCGCTCGTAGATCAGTTGCTCGAACATTCCACCCCGTTCGCATAGCGCATTCATCGGCGGAAAATTTGCCCGCAGGAATTCCATCAACTCGCCGCGATCGTATTCGACCGCCACGCTCGCCCGTTCATCGACTTTCAGAGCGGAAATCGAAGGCAGGCAACAAAGCACCATCATCTGGAATTCCTCGGCATCCAGATTGCAGAAGTAGAGCCAATACGGCCATGCATCGCGAAACGCCGCGTAAAATGATCTGACCTCCGGTATCGAATGAATCTCGCGCGGATCGTCATCAAACCCTTCGATCATAAACGTCATCGAATTCATCATCTCCCGCAGGCGCCGTCCTCGGGGGAGTTTTTCCGGCGCGTAGATGTCCAGAAAATGGCTGAAGTCGCCACGTTCCACTTTCGACCGACTGAACTGGTAAACGACCAGGTTCATCCTTCCACCAAGATGCTCACTGGCCTTCGCGTTTTCGCGCTTCGTGCAACGCGAGCGCCTTCTGGTAGGCATCGTGGAGGTCGATGCTGATATCATGATCAGGCGCGACGCGCTGAAAAGCCGCGAACATGACGCACATCACTTCCAAGCCGGAGAGCATTTCGTCACCGTAGGCGGCAACGCGATAGCTTTTATCGGGGCTGCCGTAGTCCAGTCCATCCTTGCCCACCAACGCCGCGTCGGCCGCCACGCGCTGAACGGTTGCAACGTCCATGCGGTCGAGTTGCTTCAAGATTTCGAGAAAATAGAAGACGGCTGCCGGGGATTTGCGGGCCAGCAACTCCGGGTTCGACGAACCCTCCGTCGCAGGGTTCTTCGCGGCTTCACCGGTGTCCTCCTGCCAGCTGAACCATTCGTTCAGTCGCAACTCGGCCGCGAACTTGTCGATGACCTCGTATTCGGCTCCGGGAGTCAGGTTCTGGGTTTGTTCGGCCCAAAGCCGAAACAGTTTCAAGCCACGCTCCATCGCACCCATCTGAATGTAGGGCACACTTGCGCCCAAAGCCCCTGCGAACTGGTGGTCGACGAACGCCGCATAGCACGCGTTGAGAAAGCGCGAGGCATGCAGGATGCGCCGAGGCACGATGCGAACGTTTTCCGGCGCGGAGGATCCCTTCACCGCCTCCTCCAGCAAAAGAACCAGCGACTCCACTTGAGCGTAGCGGAGGGCGGGATGCCGGGTCGCAATCCTTCGCTCGATGATCATGTCGACCGGCAAATTGTAGAGCTGGGACATCACGCCGCGGATCAGCTGGTCGATCACCCCATCAACCGCATTCGCGGACACGGCGCGACGCAATGCGCCCAACTCGGATTCGATTTCGCCCAACGCCGTGGCGCGATTGGATTCATCGGTGGAGAAACGACGGTTGGTGCCTGCATTTCGCGCCTCAGCCTGCATGATGAGCCGGCAAAGCTCGTGGGCGCGCATGTGCATTTTTACTGCGGGCGCCAGGGATTGGCGCACGCGAATGACATGATGGTCCCGGGCGTGCTGCCACGCGGTCTCGGTCACAGCGGTGATCCGCACCCCAAAATCGCCATCTTCAAATCTGACTGGGCACCGGGATACACGCTCCGCTTCGCGGCCGAGCGTTTCGATTTCGGCTGTCGCCATGTCGGCGATTTCGTAAGCCAATCGTTGCGCGAGCGTGCGATAGGTGCGCGATGCATGCTCGAAGGTTGGCATCGAGCGCGCGTCCTGCACCGTGCTTGTCGCGAACATTTTTTCGAGCACTTCAAACGCGCGACGCGATTCACCGGAATCCGACAACGCAGCGGAGAGGCCAAGGTGCGCCTGAGCGAAGCGTGGATTTGCATGGAGCGCGCTTTCAAAGGCACTGATCGCCCGAGCGAAATCACGTTTCTCCGAATACATTACGCCCATCCCATTCCACGCATAAGGATCTTGGGGTGACAGCTCCACCGCCCGTCGAAAGTAGCGCTCTGCCAACGCGGAATTCTGCCGGAAGTTGAGATTCCCGAGAATGACCCACGCCCACGCGTCGGCGGGCGCGAGACGGAGTAGCCGGCGAAGCTCCGCATCGGCGCCGAGCGTGTCACCCTTCGCCATGCGGGACATCGCCAGGTCGCGGCGACCGGTGACGTGAAGCGGATCGATGGCGAGCGCTTGCTCGTATTGCTGAATGGCTTTCTCGTGGTCGCCTTCTCTCGCACGCTTTGCCGCACGCTCGAAAAGGTCCGCCGCTTCGGCGGCGCGCTTGTTAGCCGGATCAGGGCGAGTGATGACGAGGGTGTCGTCAGTCAGAGCAAATGAGGTGTCGTTCGGCAGGAACGAATAAAGTGTCGCCGCCTGCGAGACGTCCAAGCCGCGCGCTGAGTCAGCCCCCGGGTCGAAGAACCCAGGCGCGGCGGACAGATCGGCAAGAGGAATACGTAACTCCATTAGCGGACCCATGAACTCACCTTTTCTCTTCGCCGTCCAGCAGGCACGCTGCGGAAGGCTGCACGTTTTGCCCGGTCGGGGATTCTCCACGGCTGCGCGCGAACCGGTGAGTTGGACCGGAAAGGGGGAAGGGCTAAGCACGTCGTCGTCCAAGCTGCTTGGACGGCTCTTTCAGAAAACGCGCGGTGTTGTTCTCAATCTTGGTGAAAAGTTCGGGCCACGCGTCGTAAACGTAGCGCCTGGATTCTTCGACGGGTCGGTCGAACCACGAGTGAAACACAACAGCTCCTCCATACGAGTGCGCCGAATCGTTCTCTCAAAGCTGAGTGCCCCCCGCGCTGCCGACGTGCAAGTGTCGAGTTAGCGTATGCCATGCTATCCACGCAATCTGGCAAAACACCTCGAGCGAGTGATCGTTGCCACCTCGGGCGCTCAGCTCCATATGGAGGAGATCGGTGCGGCAAAGAGGCCCGGCCCAAAAGGCACCACCGCGTCTCCGTCGTAGAGAACCAAGCCCAAGGCGAAGCGTTTGCCTGAAGCTTCCGCCAATTTCCGCAGTCCACTGAAATCCGCTGCAGTCACGGTCGCGCCGGCCTTTACTTCGACACCGACGGTCCGGCGCTCTTGGTCTTCGATGACAATGTCGACCTCGTTCTGCTCCTTGTCGCGATAGTGCGAGAGCGAGAATCGCTGGCCCGTCCAACTCGCGAGTTTGAGCACCTCGGACAAGATGAAAGTCTCGAGTAGAGCTCCGAAGGCGCCTCGGTTGGCCGCCAGGTGCTGCGGTGAAAGATCACGTAGAAATCAAGCGTTCGTCCAATTGAAAGTTAAGAACCGTCTAATTGAAATTCTGTTATCGTCTAATTGACTAGGAAGTCAGGCTTGCCGCGTTAACGCACATGGCAAGCCGGCAGGGATTCGGGTAGTGTGCCGGTCATCAACCAACGAGCTATCGCGGCCCAAAAGAAAAAATCTTCGAACCACCCCTTGAATTTCGTTTCTCACCAGCCGTAGTAACTAATCACACCTTCAAACGTCTCTCTGTCACTTCCCATGAAATCCGCACAATTTATACAGCTATCAGCCCTCCGGTTAACCGGATGGCATACGTTGTGTGCGGGTATTCAACCGCAGGCGACGACATCGAGGATGCGTAGTGAACCAGGTCTTAATCGACCCGATTACGCGAATCCTCCAGGAAGTGGTGTTACCTAACGCCGAGGCTAATCCGTAGCCTCACGTCGAGGCCCACTTCCACCCGGAAGTGGGTTTTTTGTTGGCCTCAGCGCCACGCCACGGCCGGGAAACCGAGCGAGAGCTCGATCAATTTCAGATTTCTTCGCCACCCCCCTTGATAAATTCACGGCATCCGCCGTTTGAGGTAGGTAACACCTTAAATCACTTCAATGCATTCGTATTCACAACCCCATCAGATCGCCCTCCGTAAATCGGAAGGTCGTT
>JAUSID010000094.1 GCA_030648295.1 Opitutaceae bacterium
CTCGGGGACCGGCCACTGCCAGCGCAGTTCCGGGCGTGAAAGCACGACCTGCAGGAGCGCAAGACTGTTGCGGTAGATGGCATCCGTCGGGTCCCAGGTCGCGTCGGCGATGATCAGCTGCTGCAAATCGCGGATCAGACACAACTCCGTATCCCGCGGCGCGAGCAGGAGGGGAACGGTTTGTCCCGGGTGTGGCCGGCGGGTGAAACTGAACGCCAGCCAGAAGGTCGGCACCGGATTGCCGCCGAGGCAGTGGAAAAGCCGGTGGGGCGGTATCAGCATGATGTGCGCCGGCGTCAGCTCGATCATGCTTTCATCAAACAGGACGCAGTGGCCCCGCTGCCCGTTGTAGTAGAGCCGCCAGAACGGACTGAACACCGCCGGGAAGTTCCAGTCGTGGTCGTTGGGCACAAATCCGCTCTCGTGCAAGGTGATGCCGGTGCGGCCCGGCTTGACGCCCAGCGGGTCAAACTCGATCCCGACACCGGAGTACGGCTGCTCATACGCGCCGCGGTTGATCCGCCCCCTGACCGAATAAGACATAATTTCGACAGGATCGGCCATAGCCGGAAACCCCGTCAATCGCTAAGCTACCGGCTGGAACTTCGGTCCGACCGACGGGCGCCCCAAAAAAGAAAGTGAGCCAATCAAACGCTACCCGAGCCCGAATGGGGCGCTCCCCATGCGCAACGAACGGTTGTTACCGAGACGACCGACGCGCGAGCTGGCCCATCGCAGATTGACCAAACGAAAGAGATTCAACCATGAACATGTTCGACCGCGCACGAAACAACGTGAATCCGCAGGGGCCTACTCCAACCATCCCTCTGCGCCGTCGTGAATTCCTCGGTATGATGGCTGCAGGGGTTGCGGTCGCCCACGGGCTGCCATGGCGCGCCATAGCGGCCTCAGCGCCCTCTCCCACGACGCCGCGGCTCTGGATCGATTCCCGGATCGCGGCATTGCCGCGGCGGCCGTGGCGCAAGATCCACCTCGACTTCCACAATACCCAGCACATCGGCAAAATTGGCGCGAAGTTCGATGCCGATGAGTTCGGCGACCGTCTGCTGGCGGGCAACGTGGACGCGGTGGTCGTGTTCGCGAAGGACATGCACGGCTTCTTCTACTATCCGAGCAAGTACGGGCCGGTGCATCCGGGACTGTCATTCGATCTGCTCGGCGCGCAGGTCAAGGCGTGTCGCGAACGCAAAATCGCCGTCTATGCCTACTACTGTACCACGTGGGACCATCACCTCGCCAACACGCACAAGGACTGGCTCGTCATCAAGCGCGACGGCTCGAACTACCTGCCCAAGCCCGGTCAGACGCCGGGCTGGACCGCGCTCTGCCTGGCGCATGAGCCATTCCTCAAACTCATGGATGACCACACGCGCGAGTTCGTGTCGCGCTACGAGCTGAACGGCCCATGGTATGATATGGCCGAGCCGATCGGGCCGGAATGTTTTTGTGCCGAGTGCCAGCGTCAACTCCGCGCGGCCGGCCAGGATCCGAAAGACGCCGCGGCGCAGCGCGCGCACAAGAACCGGCTCTTCCTTGACTGGCACCGGCGCATGCGCGACCTCGTGCGAACCGTTCGCCCCGGCTGCCAGGTGGATTTCAACGATATCGGCCTCGCGTGCGTCAGCCAGCGCGCGGCCTTGCTCGACAACATTGACATTGAAGCCCTGCCGACCGGCGCCGGCTGGGGGTACCTCTATGCGCCGGCGCAGATTCGCTACCAGCGGACGTTTGGCGTTCCCGTTTACGGGATGACCGGCCGTTTCGTGACATCGTGGGCCGATTTCGGTGGGCTGAAACGGCCGGAACAACTCGATGTCGAACTGGCGAGCATCGTGGCCAACGCCGCCCGTTGCGACATTGGCGATCAGATGCCGCCTCACGGCCGCCTCGATCCTGCCGTGTACCACGTGATCGGCAAATCCTATGGCCGCATCAAGGCGCTCGAACCGTACCTCGAAGGCGCGGCACCGGTCACCGAGGCGGCGATGCTGATCCCCGCGGTGCCGTTCGATCGGTTGCGCGACGAGTATCTCTACGGCATGACCAAGCTCATGCTGGAATCGCGCCTGCAGTTCGACCTCGTCGAGCCCGGCCAGGAATGGGAACGTTACGGCCTCGTGGTCCTGCCCGACGGATTCCGCCCCGACGCCGCGACCGTGGCACGCCTGCATGCGTTTGTTGCGCAGGGCGGCGCCGTGATCGTCTGCCATGAGGCGGGCCTCACCGCTGGCGCCACGACCGGCTGGCTTGACCGCTACGGGCTGACCTACGCCGGCGCCTCGCCGTTCAAGCCGGCCTACCTCGTGCCGCAGGCAAATTTCACCGGCGACATCCCGACCTACGAGTATGCGCTTTACGAAGGGGCCTCGCAGTGGAAAGCCGCGGCACCGGCCGTTTCGCTCGCCGCCCTCGGCGAACCACAATTCCAGCGCAGCGCCGAGCGGTTCACGAGCCATCAGCAGACGCCGTTCGACCATGTTACCGGCTTCACGGCCATGGCGCGCAGCGAGCACGTCGGCTTGCTCGCCTTTCCCGTCGGCCAGAGCTACTACCGCCATGGCTACTGGGTCTATCGCGCGGCGTTTGAACATCTCCTCAACGAAGTGTTGCCGGCGCGACTGGTCCACACGAACGCGCCGCTCTCGACCGAGATCACGGTCACCCATCAGCCGGCGCGCAAGGACCTCGGTCGCCGGGAGCACTACCTCATCCACGTTATCAACTTCTCCCCGGTGCGGAAGGCGCCGCCGCACCCGGAGTTTCACGAAGACCCGATTCCGCTGACCAACGTGACCGTGCGGCTGAACCTGCCGTTGAAAATCGCCGCGGGCCGGGCGCTGGTGGCTGGTGAAAAACTGCGGGTCCGCACCGACAACCGCAGCGTCGAGGTCACGGTGGCCCGCGTGCCAATCAACGAAGTCGTCTGCCTCGAACTGGCGAACTAACATTATCCACGTCAACGAAAGTAACCAATATCATGAGCATGTTGCGACGTGTCGGCGGTTCTCGAACCGACTCCAGCTCCCGATCTCGCGGTCGAGCACCTGGCTGGTCAGTGCACCTAGGCCGGTGGGCAGCACTTCAGTCTGCGCGGACTCGATCTGGTCGCTCCGCGCATCGAATTGCTCGTTCACCAGCAGAGCGATCCGCTGCAAGCTTTCCAGCAGGGTGAACAGAAACTCCGGCAGCTCTTTGCGCAACGCTTCGAACTTCTTGGCCCGCCACCATTCCTCGGGCAAGTCGTGGCCGTAATAGCGGGCGCAGCTCAGGCCTTGGGCGGCCAGGCGCTTGCGGTGTTCCAAAAGCTGGGCGCGCTGGCGGGTGATACTGCGGGATTGCTCCTCCGCTTCCGCGGGCACGCGAATGCTCGTGAGCGCCTCGGTGTTGCCGGCAACATACCGATCCAGGCACGAGAGCAAGGCCAGCGCATCTCGCCGGTCGGTCTTCACCTTCTTGCCGTACTCGTCCCAGTTGCGCGGCCGCACCACGAGGTTCTTGATGCCCAAGCCGACCAGGCGCCGGTGCAGCACGAAACCAAACGGTCCGGCTTCGTAGCAACAGTGCACCTCGTCGGCCAGTTGCGCCTGTTTGGCCGCCCAAGCGACGAACGCCTCCGGCGCGAAGCGCTGTGGCGGCTGCGGCGAGACTCCGTCGATCTGCCGTACCACGACCTGCTCGCGCCAGTGCACATCGACGACGAGCTTGATCAGCCGGTGTGGTTTTACGCCTTGCGGGGCGGTTGCGGTCGGAGTGGGCTGTATATCGTTAGTTGTCATCTCGGTGGTCAGGTTAGGGCCTCAGCGCCCGCCTGACCACCCCATGTCAACTTCGATCACCCGGCCAGCACTTGCGGCGAGCGACGCGGGGAAAGAAAGCGGGAGACCCGCCCGTGAGACCGCGCCGCGCAGGCCCTACCCGTTGTCCGCGCGCTTCCGGTATTCGGTCGGCGTCTGCCCGAAGCGGCGGCGGAATTGATTGGCGAAATACTGGCTGGACTGAAAACCGCAGTCGAACGCGATGTCGGTCACGCTGCGTGCCGGGTTGGTCCGCAGCAGCCGCGCGGCGGCCTCGAGGCGGGCGAGATGGAGATAGCGAACGGGGCTGTCGTTGGTCAGGCGACGGCACAACCGGCTGAACCGGGTCGTGCCCATCCCACAGGTGGCGGCCATCGTGGCGAGTTTCCAGTCCTTTTCGAGGCTGTTAAGGTTTTGCCGCAGATCCGCCAGGAACAGCTCCACCGAGTGCTCGGGGCTGGCCAGCCGGGGCCGCTCGGCGCGGTTCTCGGCCCTCAGCATGTCCAGCACGCCCAGGAGCAGCTCATTCAAACCGACTGCCACGCGGGAGATTCGGCGGTCGGCGGTTTCTCCGGCCACGGCCGCCGCCATCCGCTGAAAGCTGCGCACCACTTCGGGCGACGCGCGCCACACCGGCGATTCCGTCAACCGCAATCGCCGGGTCAGTTCCGCCCGGTCCTCCGGAGCGAGGAGGACCCAGCCGGGCCAGTGCCAGGGCTGGTCCGGACGCTGCGCGCCGACTGCGATGGTCGCCCAGTGGAGGCGGCCCGCCGATATGTGGGGATCGCCCTGCCGGTGGATCTGCCAGGGGCGCGTGATTGTGAGGTCGCCTGGTCCCAACGGATGGGTCGCGTGGTCGACCGCGAAACGCATCGATCCCGTCTCGAGCAGACAGATCTCGACGCCCTCGTTGCGGTGAAAATCCATGCCCCAGTCTTGGTCGCCGCGCGCGTCCCAGAACCCCAGGCTGAGCAGACCGGGCAGCTGGCCGGGCGCGAGCCGGCGGCCAGGGTAGTGGCCGCGGCCGAGGGCGTGGAAGTCGATCTTGCCGGCGCGGATCGAAGTCAGGAGCGGCCGGTGCGCATCTACGCGGCGGGGCTGCCCGGCGCGGCGATAGAGAGGCGGCTGGCGGTTCACGCCAGAGGGTTTGTGTAACATCCTACGTGGTCAATTCGTGAACGACAGATCGAGTATAATCGCGGCAGTGCCAACTCCGGAGCATCTTCGGACTGGTCGTGGTGTGGGTGGGAGTTTCCATCTGCGCCACCGTGCCTGGCCTGCCGAAACCCCATTTCCCCCGATGAAACAATACCTCCGACCTCTCCTCATTTCGCTTTGTCTGCTCGCTGCAGGCGTCGGCGCCTGCGGTGCCGAATCGCCCCGGGGCCCCGCCCTCGAATCATGGCGGGGCGACCGCTTCGGTCTCTTCATCCACTGGGGGCCGGTCAGCCTAAAGGGCACCGAGATCGGCTGGTCGCGCGCCGGCGAACGCCGCGGCTACCGGGGACCGGGCACCCAAGTGCCGGTCAAGGTCTACGACAACCTCTACAAGGAATTCAACCCGGTGCAGTTCGACGCCCGCGAGTGGGTCGCCATCGCGCAGGCCGCCGGCATGAAATACCTCGTCTTCACCAGCCGGCACCACGACGGGTTCAGCATGTTCGATACGCAGGCGGATGACTACAAGATCACGAGTTCACTCAGTCCGTTCCGCCGCGATGTCGTCAAGGAACTCGCGGAAGCCTGTCACGCCGCCGGCCTCAAGTTTGGCCTCTACTATTCCCAGCCCAACTGGCACCACCCGGACGCTTTCGTCCCGGAACGGCACGCCCGCTATCTCGCCTACCTGAAGACGCAGGTCCGGGAACTCCTGACGAACTACGGCAGGGTGGACATCCTGTGGTTCGACGGCCTCGGCAAAACGGCCGCCGATTACGGCGCCGACGACGTCAACCGGATGGCTCGCGAACTCCAGCCGCACCTGCTCATCAACAACCGCAACGGCCTGCCGGAGGACTTCGACACTCCTGAGCAGCGCGTCGGCAAGTATCAGGACAACCGTCCGTGGGAGAGCTGCATCACCATCTGCCGCCAGTGGGCGTGGAAGCCGGACGACGCCATGAAGTCGCTCAAGGAGTGCCTGCAAACCCTCGTTCTCTGCGCCGGAGGCGACGGCAATCTCCTCTTCAACGTCGGCCCGATGCCGGACGGCCGCATCGAACCGCGTCAGGTCGAGCGACTCAAGGAAATGGGCGCATGGCTGGCGAAGAACGGCGAAAGCATTTACGCGACGCGCGGCGGTCCGTGGCATCCGACCAGGACGGCCGCGAGCACCCGCAAGGGGAACACGGTGTACCTCCACGTGTTTCGCTGGGAAAAAGACCCGCTGGAACTCCCGGATCTCCCGCGAACCGTGAAGTTGGCCGCGCTGCTCGGTGGCGGCCGCGCGACGGTGCGCCAGCAGGACGGAAAGCTGACCGTCACCGTCGCGGCGGCGGCGCGCGATGCGATCGACACCATCGTGAAAATCGAACTCGCCGGATCCGCGATGGACATCCCGGCGATCGGCTTCACCTCCCCCGTCAAGGCCACGGCCTCGAACGTCTACCACACCAACATGGCCGACCACGGGCCACAGCAGGCGTTCGATCATGATCCTTCGACCCGCTGGGCCACCGACTCTGGTACGAAGCAGGCCTGGATCGCGAGCGACATGGAAAAGCCCACCACCGTCGCCCGCGTGCGCCTCAACGAGGCCGTCGCCGAACGCGTGAAAAAGTTCGAGCTACAGTATCGCGTGGGCGACGCCTGGAAGACGATCTTCGCCGGCGATAAAATCGGTCGCGCGTTCAACCGCACGTTTCCGCCCGTCACCGCCCGCGAGTACCGCCTCAACATCCTCGAGGCCACCGACGGCCCCACCATCGCAGAAATCGAACTGCTCGAGCAATAGGCCGCTCCAACCTCCTGCAAACCCGAATTTCGTCCAGTAACGAATCACCACCAATGAAAACCCGTAATCTACTCGCCATCATCGCCGGCTCGCTGATCGCCGGCTCCACGTTCGGCGCGGTCGTCCCTGCATCGTCGCCCCCGGCCGTCGAGGACACCGTCGTGCTTAGTCCTTTCCAGGTGAGCGAAAACTCCGATGTCGGCTATCAGGCGCGAGAATCGCTTTCCGGCACCCGCCTCAACTCTTCGCTCAAGGACATCGCCGGCCAGGTCACAGTAATGACTCCCGAGTTCCTCCAGGACCTCGCCATTACCGATCTCGACAGCGCGCTCTTCTACTCGCTGAACACGGAGAGCGATTCGGAGATTGTGGACGTATCTGGGCCCCAGATCGGCGGCGCCTACTCGACGGCCAATCCGATCAATGGCATCGGGCCGGCCGTGGGCGGCCGTACCCGCGGAATCGGCCCTCCCAACCGCGGGCACGATTTCTTCGATACGGTCGTGCCCATCGATTCCTACAACACCGAGCGCTTTACCTTCGCCAGCGGGCCCAACTCGATCCTCTTCGGCAACGCGCAGCCGTCGGGCACCATCGACACAACGTTCAAGCGCGCCTCGGCCATCCGGCCGCGCCGGATGATCGAGCTTCGCTTCGACAGTCCTGGCAGCTCGCGCGTCATGCTCGACATCAACCAGCCAATCAAGAAGGACGTCCTCGCCGTGCGAATGTCCGCGCTCCGCAATCGTGCCGAGGACTGGCGCGAGTCGGCGTTCGATCGTTCGGATCGGCTCTACGCCACGGCGAGCTTTCGTCCGATGAAGCAGGCTTCGTTTCGCGGCTATTACGAGCGCTCGTCGTTCCACCTGCAGGCAGCGCTCGCATCGCTCCTCCAGGATCATGTCACCCCGTGGATCGAGGCCGGACGGCCCGCCTACAACAACGCCGCGACACCGGCGGCACTGCCGGCGCGCACGGGCGTGTTCGCTGCTTACAGCGGCTCCAACCGTTATTACGCCTTCGACGGCGCCGGCTCGTTCCCGGTTTCGTACGGTTTGCGCAGCAACATGTCGCTGACCCGTGGGTATGACACGCTGCGACCGGCGCCCTATTCGCTCGAAAGCAGCGTCACGGACGAGTCGATCTATCCGTATGACGTCAACTACAACGGCAACGGCAACCAGATGAAGGCCGACACAACGATCGGCGGCCTCATTGGTGAATTCAATCCATTCAAGAATCTCCACATCGAAACCGGGTACAACCGTGAAACCTACAATCAGCGTTACGTGCGGTTCTTCCCGCTGGTCAACTGTGATCTCTTCGTCGATGCCAACCGCTTCCTGCAGGATCGCACGACACCGAATCCGAACTTCGGCCGGTACTATTTCGAAAACGCCACCGCGGGCGCGGGTCGCACCATCGCCTTCAAGGACCAATATCGGTTTTCGGTCTCCTACGAGCTCGATTTCGAGCAAAGGGCCGGCTGGCAGAAATGGATCGGCCGCCACCGCTTGGCCGGGCTCTACGATCACAAGAGCACGGATATTTTCAATGGCCGGTCGGATTATAAGGTTGTCGACACGCCAGCGGGTGTCTCGAACGCGTTCCGCTTTACATATTATGTCGACCCGGCCGATCGCCAGAACTTGGCCGTGCGCCTGCCGTTCGATCCCTTACGCGAGGGCATCCACACGCTGCCCGGCGTCAACGGACTGCAAATCCGGGCGTGGGATCCTGCCGGCTCGGATGTCGCGGCATTTGTCAACCGCTCGATCGTCGAGTCCCGTGTGTTTTCGTGGCAGGGTTTTTTGTTCGGGGGCCGGCTCGTGCTGACGTACGGCCGGCGCGAGGACAATGTCAGCATCCACGAATCCGCCGGCAATCTTCAGCGCGACCTCCTCGTTATTGCGGATGATCCGCAGTGGCGCCGGCTGAGCGAGAAAACACCGTTGACGGTGCAGAAGAGCATCGTCGCGCACCCCACGCAGTGGTCGTCCATCTTCTATACCGAATCCAGTACCGAGCAGATACCGAACTTCGTCCGGAGGAATCTGGACGGGACGATCGCCCAAATTGGGGCGGGCGAAGGAAGGGAGTACGGTTTATCCCTGCGCTTCTTTCGTAACCGAATCAGCCTGCGGCTGGGGAAGTACGAGAACGTCGGCGTCGGCAGCGTATCCAATCTTCGGGTGCCAAGCCCTCTGCCGGCGCTGGTCGGATTCGGTCGGATGATTCGTCAGGATTCCTTGAATCTCGAGCATAATGCGCTTCGCCAGGCGGCCGCGCGCGGGCGGGACATTTTTTCCGACAAGTATCGGCTGCTTCAGGAGAGTATTCTCGCCACAACCGCGTCCGATCAAAATACGAGCGCCGAAGTCCTGGATCGGTTCGATTTGATCTCGGACAGTCGCGCCCGAGGTTACGAGCTCACCGTCGTTGGCAATCCGACGAGCAACTGGCGGCTGTCCGTCGGCGCGGCGAAAAACGAAGCCTCCGAGTCCAACATTGGCCGCCAATATCTCTCGTTCATCAAAGATCGCCTCCCAGTATGGATAGACCCCGCCTGGCGCAATGAGTTTACGAATTCTCCCGCCACCGGCACACGGATCACCGCGCTCGATGCGGCGAGATTTGCCATCCAAAACTACGACTACATCTTTCGCCAGGAAGGCCAGGCCGCGCGTAATCTGCGCAAATACCGCGGCAATGCGACCACGCGTTATGCCTTTTCGGGAGGTGCATTAAAGGGCGTATTTATTGGGGCGAACTACAACTGGCGCAGCCCGGCCGTCGCCGGTTATAAATGGACGAACCCGTCCGCGGCGAATCAGTTTGCGATCCCGGGCGTCCTTGAGCCGGCGACCTTCCTGATGCCTGAAATCAGCCAGCCGATTTACGGCTCGGCGCTGGTGACGTTCGACGGTTTCCTGGGCTACAGCCGGCGAGTATTCAAGGACAAGGTGGCGTGGCGTGCGCAGTTGAATGTCCGCAATCTCCTGAACAACACGGACCTCATTCGTCAGCGCTCCGATCCGGATGGAGTTTTTGTCTCCAGCGCGGCGAAGGAACCACGGAGTTTCATCCTTACTAATTCGTTCGACTTCTGAGGAGCATCCCATGCGAAGCGGCCCTCCTTTCCACTCATCGCTCCCGACCGAGGTGCCGGCCGATCACCCCCGGCTGGGTGGTAACTGTAGCTGAGAAAATTTGACCCATGAACCCCATCCAATCGTTTCTGCTTTCGGTGGCGTACATCGGCTGCCTGGCGGCCCAGAGCCTTCCTGCCGCTGAAAATGCGGCCCAGCGCGATGCGCGGATGACCTGGTGGCGTGAGGCGAAGTTCGGGATGTTCATTCATTGGGGACCGTCGGCGTTGCTCGGCGGCGTCTGGAACGGCCAACCGGTGGACGGCGGAGTCGGCAATGGGTATTCGGAGTGGATCATGTATAACGCCAAGATTCCCGTTGCTGATTACGCCCGTGCCGTGGCGCGGTTCAACCCCGTGAAGTTCGATGCCGATCAATGGGTGCGCCTGGCCAAGCAAGCCGGGCAGAAGTACATCGTCATCACGGCCAAACACCACGACGGCTTCGCGATGTTCAAGACCGCCGCCAGTCGCTTCAACCTCATTGAGGCAACGCCGTTCAAGCGTGATCCGCTTCGCGAACTGGCCGACGCCTGTCGCCGTCACGGGATGCGGCTCGGGTTCTACTACTCCCAAGCCCAAGACTGGCATCATCCGGGAGGCTCCGCCTACAACGGCACCTGGGACGGCGGCGCCCCGGCTGCGGGGCGCTGGGATCCAGCGCAAGACGCCGACATGGACGCCTACCTCGATCGCGTGGCCGTCCCCCAGGTGCGCGAATTGCTGACTCGCTACGGCCCCGTTGCGGTCTTTTGGTGGGACACGCCGGTCGGCATGACGCGGTCGCGCGCGGAAAAACTTGCCCCGCTACTGGCACTCCAGCCCGGCATCATCAGCAACAACCGCCTGGGCAATCGGATCGAGGGCGGCTTCCTGGGCGACACCGAGACGCCCGAGCAGTTCATTCCCGCCACCGGTTTCTCCGGGCGCGATTGGGAGACGTGCATGACGATGAACAAGAGCTGGGGATTTCGCGCGAACGACCAGAACTGGAAGAGCACGGAGGAACTGGTCTTCAAGCTGGTGGACATCGTCAGCAAGGGCGGCAACTTCCTCCTGAACATCGGCCCCGATGCCGAGGGTGTGGTGCCCGCGCCAAGCGTCGAGCGTCTGGAAGAGATCGGCCGCTGGATGGAGAGGAACGGCGAGGCCATCTATGGCGCCGCCGCCAGTCCTTTTCCGTTCCTGAGCTGGGGCCGCTGCACGCGCAAGGGCCAAACGCTTTACCTCCACGTCTTCGACTGGCCCGTGGATGGCCAGCTGCGCGTGCCGCTGCGAAACGAGATCGCCCGCGCGCATCTGCTGGCCGCGCCCGACCGTGCGCTCCCGTGCGAGCGCGATGGCGACGTGCGAATCATCCGGTTGCCCGCCGACGCGCCCGATGCCCCGGTCACGGTCGTGGCGCTGCAAATCGAGGGCGAACCGCAGACGTTCGTCCCGCCGACGCTCGCCAAACCCGCGAAAACGTCATCCGAGGATCCCAGTCACGCCGCCTCGGCCGCCGTGGATGGCCACACCGAGACCTTCTGGGCAGTCGCCGCCGGCGAGAAACAAGGCTGGATCGAAGTGGACCTCGGCCAACCCATGCCGGTGATTTGCTGCACGTTCTCCGAGCCGTTCCGGCCGGGCGATAAATCGTGGCAGAAATATGCTCTGGAGGCGCAGGTGGACGGTCGCTGGCAGACGGTGGTGGCGGGCCGGACGAACGGCCACGGCGCGGAGCAGCGGTTTGCGCCGGTGACCGCGCGCGAGTTCCGCCTGCGACTCACGGCCAAGGAATCGCCCTCGATCGCCGAGTGGCAGTTGTTCTGCATCGAATGATAAGCACAGGAACTGTAATCATGAATGGGAATCACCGTATAAAACACGCAATCGTTGCCGCCGCCCTGCTGCTGACTCCGCTGGCCGCGCCGTACGCCGCCGATGCGTCGAAGCCGCAAAGCAAACCTAATGTAATCGTCGTGCTCGCCGACGATCAGGGCTACGGCGACTTGGCCTGTCACAGCAATCCCATCATCAAGACACCGCAAATGGATCGCCTTCACGATGAGTCAGTGCGATTCAGCAACTTCCATGTGGACAGCTATTGCACGCCGACGCGGGCCGCGCTTATGACCGGCCGCTATGCCCACCGTGTTGGCGGCTGGGGAACCGTTTGCGGGCGCAACATGCTCCGCGACGACGAGGTCACAATGGCGGATGTCTTTCGCCGCAACGATTACCGCACCGGCCACTTTGGTAAATGGCATCTCGGAACGAATTACCCCTACCGGCCGATCGACCGCGGTTTCGACGAATGGCTCGGCCACGGCGACGGCGGCACCGGTTGCACCACCGACCACTGGGGCAACGACCGCGTTAACGACACCTGCATCCACAACGGTCGTCCAGAGCCCAGCACCGGCTACGAGACCGATGTGTTCTTCGATGCGGCGATGCAGTTCATCCGTGCCGAGAAAAGCCGGCCCTTCTTCGTCTATCTCGCTGTTTACAACCCACACGACCCGTGCAGCATCGCCGACCCGAAGTGGGCCGGTCCCTACCGCGGCAAGGTGCCGGTGAATGTGGCTTACTTCTACGCCAGCATCGCCCGTGTGGACGAGAACCTCGGCCGGCTGCGGAAGTTTCTCAAAGACGAAGGTCTCGACGACAACACGCTGCTGGTTTTCCTCAGCGACAACGGCACGGCCCAGGGCGAGAAGGTGTTCAATGCCGGCATGCGCGGAAAAAAAGGTTCGCCTTACGATGGTGGCCATCGCGTGCCGTGCTTCATCCACTGGCCGGCGGGCGGCCTTGACAAGCCGGTGACGGTGGACCGGCTCGCCGCGCATCTCGACCTGCTGCCGACTCTGGTGGATCTCTGCTCCTTGAAACTGCCGAGGCCGATCCACTTTGATGGCATCAGTCTCAAGCCCTTGCTCACCGAGCCGCAAGCCCCCTGGCCGGATCGGACGATCGTGCTGGGCACCCCGCAAAACCTTGTTGACGCGAATCCGCCGCCGCCACGCGACGGAGTAAACTGCTCGGTGATGACGGCCCGCTGGCGACTTGTGGACGAGCAGGAGCTTTACGACATGACGAAAGACCCCGGCCAGCAGCACAATATTGCCAACGAACATCCCGAAGTGGTCAACCAGTTAACCAAAGCATACCGACAGTATTGGACCAGCGTGAGCGCGCGAGACAAAGACTGGCGCGGTCGCCCGATCATTGGTTCACCGCAAGCTGTGGAAACGGATTTGTGCGCTGAAGACTGGTATCCCACCCAGGGGCATTGCCCGTGGAACCAAGCCGCTGTGGCCAACGGCATCGCGGCCTTTGGTCATTGGACGGTGCGGTTTACCGACGCCGGCACCTATCGCGTCGAACTGCGGCGTTGGCCGCGCGAAACCGATGCGCCCATGACGGACGTTCCCGACGGAGCCAAAACCGTGGACGCCTATCTCAACGATCAGCCCGTGCGCGGACTGCTTTACGGCGGCGCCCCCAAAGCATTGCCGGTCGCGCGCGCCCGACTTAAGATTGGCGCGAGCGTCCAAGAGGCGGACGTGGGCAGCCAAGACAAAGCGAAAGTCTTCACGGTCAAAGTTAACGCAGGGCCTGCCGATCTTGAAGCCACTCTCCTCGACAAGAACGGCAAACCGCTCTGCAGCGCCTACTATGTCTATGTGCGCCGCGGCGAATGAAGTGGAGACAAGCATTAGGGATCAGTTCTTGATAATGGCTACTATTGATTTCCCGCGTCAGGAGCGTGGGCTCTCGCCCCAATTCGGCGCGCTCGCCCTGGTCACCTCGGTGAAGGGTTGGGGCGACTGGCAGCCCGCTTCGCACAACGTCGTCTCGCGGCGTGAATTCACCGATGCCGCCAGCCGGAAACACTCCATCGCCAATCTCGAACGCCCGCAGCTCCTCTTCGACGCTGCGGGCAATCCGAGCTGTCTCTTTGCAGCGGCTGGTGAGGCCGACCCGTTCAAGGGCACGCCGAGTTTCAACCTGCAGTTTGTGATCCGGTCCGAAGATCGGCGTGCACCGGGCCACGTGAAACCCGAAGCACCATGAACACGCCGCTGAGCAATCTCGACTGGACCATCATCGCGATCTATCTGTTCGCCGTGGTGGGGCTGGGCGTCGCGGCCGGGTTCCTCCGGCGCCAGGGCGAGCGCGGCGGCGAGGGCGGCCACTATTTTCTCGCCGGCAACACGCTCGGCTGGCCGGTGATCGGGCCTGGCGATGTTCGCGGCCAACATCTCCACGGTCCACCTCGTGAGCCTCGCCGAGGCCGCCTACAAGTTCGGGCTCGTCTTCGGCAACTTCGAGTGGATGGGCGGCTTCACGCTCGTCCTGCTGTCGCTGTTTTTCGCCCCGCTCTACCTGCGTTCACGGGTCGCGACGCTGCCGGACTTCCTCGAGCGCCGCTTCAACCGCCCGTGCCGCGACGTGCTGTCGGTCGTGTCGCTTTTTTCGGCCATCGTCATTCACATGGGCGTGGCGCTCTACACCGCGGCGTGGGTGTTGCGAGGCATCCTTGGCCTCGCGCCGGGCGCCACCATTCTCGGCGTGGATGCGCTGATGTTCTTCATCATCGTCCTCGGCGTGCTCACGGGCATCTACACGATGCTGGGCGGGTTGCTGGCCGTGGTCTGGACCGAAAGCGTGCAGACCGTGCTCCTCCTGGTGGGCGCGGTTGTGATCACGGTCGTCGGATATCTGAAAATCGGCAGCTGGTCTGCTCTCGCCATCGGTGTCCGGGGGTATGTCCGCATCTGATTCTACGCTGGCAGCTAGGCATGATTGCTTCGGCACTGGTGCCTTTGGCTTTATCCGTTAATATCAAATGAGCATTTGCTGGCACATGACCTATAAAGCTAACTCTACT
>JAUSID010000096.1 GCA_030648295.1 Opitutaceae bacterium
TGCCGGCCTGGGTGCGGGGGCGTCCCGCCCGCGGTCCAACTTTTTGCGGGCGGGACGCCCGCGCTCCCAGGTCGAACCGCTCAACCGCCTTTGTCATCTAATAGATGACAAACTTGTCATCTTCGATTTTGCGAATTCCCGCCGGCCTGAGCTGCGCGTCGACCTCAATTCACCACTTTGCCCGAGATTGCGCCGCTCCGCGCCCACTGCGACCACGGCATCACGAATCCGGAAAAACAAAACGCCCTCCGAGATGGCGGGCGTGGCCAGGCACGTTTCATCGAGTTTGTTCGTGGCTGCGATCGCGAAGGTCTGCTCTGCCGGTACGACGTAAACGTTGCCGAGTTCGCTGCTGAAATAGAGATGACGGCCATCGGACACCGGCGAGGCCGTGAAACCTTCGCCGCGATTCGAGAGTCGCTCGCTGTAGCGGACCTCGCCCGTTTTCGCATCGAAGCACGTCACGAGTCCGATGTCGGTGGCCGCATAGAGCGATGGTCCCACCACGATCGGGGTCTGCATGTAGTTTCCCCTGCGCTCATGCTCCCACGCGACCGCCGGATTGCGCGCGCCGGAATCGGCCGGCGAAATGTCGCCGCTGGCATCGGGCCGCACGGCCCGCATGGGCCGCGACCGGCCGTGTGCGCTCGTGAAGTAGATGAGATCGTGCGCCACGACCGGCGTCGGCACCGGGATGTCGCCGCCGCCATCGTGTTTCCAAAGCTCGCGGCCGGTGGCGAAATCATATCCGCCGGTGTGATGCCAGCCGTTGACCGCGATTTGCGTGCGACCTGCCGCCGTGACGACCGTCGGCGTGCTCCACGTCGGCACGTCGCTGCGCGGGGTGCGCCACAATTCACGACCATCCTCGAGATCGAAGGCGGCGAGAAACGAACCCGCGAGGACGTCGCACAACACGATCACTTTGCCATCGTGAATCACGGGTGAACTCGCGAAGCCCCATTTCGCGGTGGGCATCTGAAAATATCCCGACTCCATTGGCCCGAGATCTTTTTTCCAGAGCAGCTTGCCGGCGGGATCGAAACAGAAAAGCCCCTCGGAACCAAAGATCGCGACGATGCGCCGGCCATCGGTCACGGGCGTCGAGTTGCAATGCGTGGCCTTGGGATGGCGTGGGATTTTTGGCACCGACTCGTGCCCGACGACGTTCCAGATCGTTTTGCCCGTGGCTTTGTCGAGCGCCAGCAGCCGCCACTGATGAACCGCGTCGTCCCGCGCGGACTTGATGTCGCCATAAAGCCCGACCTTCAGCTCCGCCTTGCCGGGCCCGACCGCGGTGGCGACATAGACGCGATCGCCCCACACGATCGGCGAGGAATGGGCGAGCCCGGGAATTGCCGTCCGCCAGCGAACATTCTCACCTGTGCGCACGTCCCATTTCGTCGGCAGCGCCGTCGAGTCATCAATCCCGCTCGCCTGCGCGCCGCGGTATTGCGGCCAGTTCTGAGCGCACGCCACGCCTGCTACGAAAACGAAAACCGCGGCGAAGAACAGGGGCGATTTCTTCATTCCGCGAGCGAATCAACGCGCCGGCCGACCGCAAGCCGCCGCTCGCAGATTGTGTGTCGTGGCGAAAACCGGCTGTAGGTTGCGACCTCGTGTCGCAACGACACCATGCATTCCGACTGTCGTTGCGCGACGAGCGCGCAACCTACGGCTGCGTGCAGTGCACCACGATTCCTCGCCGCCGCCGAGACTCCGTTCAACCCCCGTCTTTTTTTCCAAACGCCCACAGATGCGTCGCCGTCCGCAGATAGAGGTTTTCGCCCACCAACGCTGGCGTCGCGAGAATGCGCGTGCCGAAATCCACCTGGTGCAGGATCTCCGGCTTCACGCCGCCGGCTTTCACCACCGTGAGTTTGCCCGGCAGCGATGCGACGTAGATCCGCCCATCGGCCGCGACCGGCGAGGCGTAGTAGTTGCCGTTCGCTCCAATTCGCTCCTGCGCGTAGAACGCCTCGCCCGTTTTCGCGTCGAGCGACGACATCAGCCCGCCATCCTTCACCAGGTAAATCCGACCGTCGTAATAAAGTGGTGACGGCACATACGGCAGCGCGCGCCGGTATTTCCAGGCCACGTGCGATTCGGAAATATCGCCCTGCCCGCCGGGTTTGATCGCGAGCAGCAGGTTGTCCGCACGCGCATCGCCCGACTTCAGCAGGTCCCAGTCCACCCGAGTGAACCGGCCGTCCCGCGTCCGATCCATGCCGCGGATGTAATCGCGACGGGAGATGTCGATCTCCTCGAGGTCGACCACGCCGTCGCCGTTCTTGTCGTTGCGCTTCAAGAATTCCTCCCACGACTGCCGCGGCGAATCCGCCTGGCCGGGCGACCACGCGCCGAAAAACAGCAGGCCGTCGCCAATCACCGCGGTGGTGCACACCGTTCCGGTCACACCTGGAATCACCCAGCGTTCGACCCCGGTCTTCAGTTCATACGCTTTCAGCTGCGCCGTGCCGGCAAACACGAGCTCGTCGACGCCCGCGTTGTGCCACAATACCGGCGTGCCGAAGCTGCCGGCCGACTCGGGCCGCGCCGTGTCCCAGATCGTGCGACCGGTCGCCACGTCCAGGGCGAGCAGCGACGAGTATTGATACTGGTCGCGGTTGATGATGACGCGATCGCCGAAGATCACCGGCGAAGTTCCGCTGCCGAAGCGGCCGCCGCTCAGCGCCGTGGGCAGCGGATGCCGCCACAGTTCCCTGCCGTCGAAATCGTGACAGATGACGCCGAACGAGCCGAAGTAGCTCACAACGCGCCGGCCGTCCGTGGCGGGCGTCGATGCCGCCGGGCTGCCATCGGAGCGATGATGATCTTCCAGCGATTCCGGTTTGACCGCGCGCGACCAGAGCAGGCGGCCGTCAGTGCGATCGTAACAACGGGTTTCGAGCTGACCCTCGTGGTACGTGGTCAGGAAAATCCGATTGCCCCACACCGATGGCGACGAAGGCGACCACGGCACTTCGACGCTCCAGAGGATTCCCTCCGCCGGGCCGATCTTCACCGGCGGTCGGGCGTCGCTCGCCACGCCGCTGCTGTTGACGCCGCGAAATTGCGGCCAGTTCGGCGCCGGCGTGTTCGACGCGGCGAACGCGCTGGTGAGGCCGAGCAGCAGGAGTGCGAGGGAAGGGGAGTTGCGCATGGAACGTTTGGTCAGCAGGAGGGATCTAGCTGGGAGCGCGACCGCCCC
>JAUSID010000117.1 GCA_030648295.1 Opitutaceae bacterium
TATGGCGGCGCCGAAGGCGACCAGGGTTCACAGAGGAAAACCCTTCGATCCAATTTGGAATGCCTGCCCATTCGCTTCAGGCGCGTCCAAACACCTTGTGGCCTCCTGCTGCCTCTGTGTCCGAGCTCTGTGTCCTCTGTGACCCAGGCCTTGGTTCGTCTGGCTATGAAATAACCGGGCTACAGGTTGTCCACCTGGTTCTTGGCTCTTCGCGCGCGGCTCGGCGCGCGCGCCTGTCCATGGTTGCGCCGATCCCTTCGTCCCGCTCGACTCGTCATGCACCGCGTGGCCCGACGTACACTCACTTCCCTCCTTTGCACGGCGGTCGTCGCGCTCGCCGGATGCTCCAGTCCATCGGCGCCAGTGGTTCCGGCGGCGGAGCCGTCGATCGCGTCGACGCCCGTTGTCCCGCCCGTGCCGGCGGTCGCGGCCGCGCCGTCCACGTCGCGGGTCGTCGGCGGTGCCGTCCGGCGGGATGCCTACGTGCTGCTTTCCGGGGGCGGGACGCCGCTCTCGAACAATTACTCCCAATATGTACAGGCCCGGGCGATCGCCGCGTTTTTCGAGCGGGAATGTCCGTCCGAGTCGACCTGGGTGTTCTTTGGCATCGGCAATCGCGACGGGGCGCCGCCGCTCCTCGCCGACGCGCGGCGCGAGCTGAAGCGGGACGGTTTGGTCCTCCAGTCGTGGCTGCCGGGTACGTTGAAGAACAACCGGCCCGCGACCCGGGAAAGTTTCCTGAAGGCATTACGCGACGAGATCCTGCCCACCGTCCGTGGCGGCGGGACCTTGTATTTGTTTGTTGGTGACCACGGTCGCGAGGTCGGGACGGGCGAGAAAAAGGAAAGCGCAATCACGCTGTGGCAGCTCAAGCGCCGTCCGTCCGCCGGCTGGTTCACCGATGCGAAGGAAATCCTGGGCGTGGCGGAGTTGCAGCGGATCCTCGCCGACGGGCTGGGCGGCGGCCGGGTGGTGTTCTGCATGACGCAGTGCCACGCGGGCGGCTTTCATGAACTCGGCGTGAGGCGCGACATGTCGCCGCCACGCGACTGGTTCCGGGTCGCACCGGCGGGGGCGCGCGGATTTGTCGCGGGCTGGCAGCTGCGCGTCGCGGGCTTCACCGCCACGGACCAGGCCTCGGCGGCCGCCGGCTGTGATGCGGATCCGGATCCGGATTACTGGGCCGGTTACGAACGCTTCCTGCCGGAAAGCCTGCTGGGAATCGATCTGCTTTCCGGTGCCGCCAAGGGGCAACCCACGCGCTCGCTCGCCGAGGCGCACGTGGGGGCGACGCTGGTCGATCGCACGATCGACAAGCCACGCGCCACCTCCGAGCACTACCTCGAGGCTTGGGCGCGCACGATTGAAACGCGGCTGGTGGGCGCGAACCTCACCCCGCCGGCCGCGGCTGCGGTGGCGAATTTCCAGCGCGCCGTCGACACGGGACGGCTCGATGCCACCGAGCCGGCGTTTCGCGAACGGCAGGCACAACTCGCGCGTTTTACCGTCCAGCTCATCCACGATGTGCCGGTCGCGGCCGCGGTGCTGTCGCGCGGGACGAAGGCGCAACTGGAAGCCGAGATTCGCGCCCGCGGCCGCGGCGGGCCGCGCCCTGCGGCGCGGACCACGATGACGGAATTGCGCCGGCTGTGGACGGAGGTGCTGCGGCCGGCCTGGAAGGCGGCGGTGCTGGGCGGCAAGGTCCCCGGCCTCGATGCGGCCACGCTGGCATTTGAAAAACAGCTGCTCGCGCTCGAGGACGAGGGAAAACAGTTGCTCCTGCCGCGCGGCGCCAACGACACGCCGCTCTTGAATGAGATCTTCTGGAATTCCAGCTACGCGATGCCACGGACGTTCAATCCGCAAAAGGCCCAGGCGGTTGCACGCTGGGGCGCGGAACGTCGGACGCGCATTGTCGAGTGGGCCCGGCGCGCTGGTAGTCCGGCGGTGCGTGACGCCGCGCAAAAAATCGGCCCGGCCCCGGTTTTTACCGAGCAGGTGCCGCGACCCATGAGCCGCCGGACCGCGGCGGAACGCGTGCTGTACTATCGCCGTATCCTCGCCGCCTGGCAGTTCCTGCTCGCGATGGACGCCGGGCCCGCGCTCGCGGAATTGCAGTCCCTGATCGAACTCGAGCGTCTGCCGGTGCGGCCGGCGACATAATCGCGGCGGCGGGCCGGCACCTCGTTCCCGCGCATCCTCCGCTTACGACGGCTGCGGAGCGGCAACGATTTCTCACTTGGCGGCGCGCCATCCCGCGTGCCTGAAGCAGCTGCCCGGCTGTGGATTATCCACGAAGGATACCGTGCCGCGCCCCGGCAGGACCTCCGGAGGAAATACAACAGTTGCCTGTGCTCGCGACACTGTTCATTTCACCTCGGTCCCTGATGAACAAGGTGCAAGACCCCGTTCGCGACAGCCCGCCGGTGAATGCGTCCCTCGATTCGACCATTCTCGGGTTGTTGATGGATACGATTCCGGATCGGATCTATTTCAAGGATCGGCAAAGCCGGATTGTCCGCAACAACGCCGCCCACGCGCGCTCGTTCGGGCTCACCCCCGGGCAATGTGTCGGCAAGAGCGACGCCGACTTCTTTTCGCCGGAACACGCCGAGCGCGCCTTCGCGGACGAGCAGGCCATCATGCGCACCGGCGAGGCCGTGATTGGGAAGACGGAGCGGCTGACCCGGCCCGATGGGCGCAAGGGCTGGGCGTCGACCACCAAACTGCCGTGGCGCGACGCGACCGGCAATATCGTCGGCACGTTCGGGCTCAGCCGCGATGTCACCGCCACGAAGGAGGCCGAGGGGAAGCTGGTGGAGGAGCGCACCCTGCTGCGGACGATCATCGACCAGATTCCGAGCCGTCTCTACGTCAAGGATACGGCGTCGCGCTTTCTGCTCAACAACCGGGCCCACCTGGATATGCTGGGGCTCCGGACCCAAGAGGAGGCGACGGGGAAAACCACGCTCGATTTTTTCCCCAACGAGCGCGGGCGGCAGGCGATGGAGGATGATCGGCGGGTGCTCGAGACCGGCGTGCCGATGCACAACGAGGAGAAATCGAATTTCGGACCCACCGGCCAGATCCGGTGGTCGCTCGTGACCAAGGTGCCGCTGCTCGATGCGGAGGGACGTCTCATTGGCCTCGTCGGAATCAGCCACGACATCACGCAGCGCAAGCGGCAGGAGGAGCAGTTGACAAAATACGCGGACGAACTCGCGCGCTCGAACGGCGAACTGGAGCAGTTCGCCTACGTGGCGTCGCACGATTTGCAGGAACCGCTGCGGGCGGTGGCGAGTTGCGTGCAGCTGCTCCAGAAACGCTACGAGGGCAAGCTGGACGCCCGGGCGGACGAGTTCATCTCCCATGCCGTCGAGGGCACGAAGCGGATGCAGGCGCTCATCACCGATCTGCTGGCGTACTCGCGGGTGGGGACGCATCCGCATCCGTTCGAGCCGGTGAAGATGGGTGAGGTGGTCGACGAGGCCCTGGCGAATCTGACGATGGCGTTGCAGGAGAGCGGGGCCATCGTGCACCGCGACGCGCTGCCGGCGATCACGGCGGACGGCTCGCAGCTCGTACAGGTCTTCCAAAACCTGATCGGCAATGCGTTGAAATTTCGCGGCGAGCAGACGCCGAAGATCCGGATCACGGCGCGCGCGGAGGGCGCCGGGTGGGTGTTCGGGGTGGCGGACAATGGCATCGGCATCGAGCCGCAATACTTCGAACGGGTTTTCCGGGTGTTCCAGCGGCTGCACACCCGCGCCCGGTATCCCGGCACCGGCATCGGCCTCGCCATCTGCAAGAAGGTCGTCGAACGGCACGGCGGCCGGATTTGGATCGAGTCGCAGCCCGGCCAGGGCGCCACGTTTTTTTTCACGCTCCCCGGGTGTCCGCCGACTCCAGCTCAACCATGAACCCCAAGAACAAACCGATTACCATCCTGATGGCCGAGGACAACGCGACCGACGTGATGCTCACGAAGGAAGCGCTGGCGCATGCCAAGCTGTTGAACTCGCTGCACGTCGTCGACGATGGCATCGAGGCGCTGGATTTCCTGTACCGGCGGGGCAAATACACCACGGCCCCGCGTCCCGATTTGATCCTCCTCGACCTGAACATGCCGAGGAAGAACGGCCAGGAGGTGCTGGCCGAGATCAAGGCCGACCCGAAATTGAAGCACATCCCCGTCGTGATCCTGACGACGTCAAAGGCGGAGGAGGACGTGGTGAAGGCGTACGGGCTGTACGCGAACTGCTACGTGATCAAGCCGGTCGACTTCGACGTCTTCGCGGAAGTCGTGCGTTCCATCCAGCAGTTCTGGTTCAGTGTCGTGACCCTGCCGCCGGCGTGAACGCGTCTCGTCTGGTCGGACTTCAGGGCGGCACCGGCGCGGAACCGGGCGTAT
Source organism: Opitutaceae bacterium (assembly GCA_030648295.1). Lineage (GTDB taxonomy): Bacteria > Verrucomicrobiota > Verrucomicrobiia > Opitutales > Opitutaceae > ER46. The sequence continues at coordinate 4,412 of JAUSID010000117.1, forward strand.
GCGGCGGGGAGCCGCCGTCCGTTGACGGCGGCGCCCGCCCGCAGCCGGACTTCGCCGCGGCCGACTAGACGCCGATGGACACCCAGACGATACACGTTCTGCTCCTGGAGGACAGTCCCACCGACGCGTTGCTGGTCCGCGAGGAACTCGCACACGCGGCCACGGTGAAGTTTGTCGTCGCGCACGTGGAAATGGTCGGCGACGCCTTGCAGCGGTTGAAGACCTCGCGCGTGGACGTGATCCTGTCCGACCTCGGTCTGCCGGATAGCGACGGCATCGAGACCTTCGCACGGTTGCACGGGGCGATGCCCGACATGCCGATCATCATCCTGTCCGGCCGGGACGACGAGATGATGGCGATCAACGCCGTGCATGCGGGCGCGCAGGACTACCTGGTCAAGGGCCGTGGCGCGGAAAGCGGGCTGGAGCGATCGATCCGTTACGCGATCGAACGCGCGCGGGCGCAGGCGACCATCACGGCGCACGCGCGCCAGCAGGATGCCCTCGCGGTCCTGGGCCAGCAGGCCCTCGCGGGCGCGGATGTCGCGATGCTGTTCGACCACGCGGTGCGCGTGGTGGCGAACACGGTGAAGGTCGAGTTCTGCAAGGTCATGGAACTCCAGGCGACCGGCGAAAAACTCCTGCTTCGCGCCGGCGTCGGCTGGCGCGACGGGCTGGTTGGCTCCGCCCTGATCGACGGCACGGCCGGGTCGGCAGCGGGAGCGATCCTGCGCGGCGAATCGCCGCTGGTGGTCGAGCAACTCGACGCGGATCCACGATTCGGCGAATCGTCCCTGCTGCGCGAACACGGCGTCGTCAGCGGCATCAGCGTGCCGATCCAGGGGCGGCACAAGCCGTGGGGAATACTCGGCGCCCATACCACCCGCCGGCGCATATTCACCGAGAACGAAATGACGTTTCTCCAGGCGGTGGCTCACGTGCTGGGAGAGGCGATCGAGCGGAAGGCGGCCGAACAGGCGCTGCACGAGAGCGACGCGCGGTTTCACCAGGTGGTGGAAAACATCCACGAGGCCCTGTGGATGTTCGAGCCGGAAACCAAACGCGTCGTGTACGTGAGTCCCCGATACGCTGAGATCTGGGGGCGCCCGGGCGGCGTCCTGCGCGAATCGGCCGACGCCTGGTTCGAGCAGGTGCATCCGGACGATCGCGAACGGGTGCAGGCGGCGGCGCCGGCGATGGAGCGCGGGGGCGGACGGGCGGAAACCTACCGGATCGTCCGCCCCGACGGGGCGGTGCGCTGGATCCGGCACCGGACCTTCGCCGCGCGGGACAGCGCGGGTGTGCTGCGGCGGCTGATTTCGGTCGCCGAGGACACGACCGAGCAGAAGAAGCTGGAGGAACAATTCCTGCGTTCACAACGGATGGAGGCGATTGGCACGCTGGCCAGTGGCGTCGCCCACGATCTGAACAACATCCTCGCGCCGATCCTGATGACCGCCGAGCTGCTCACGACCCGCGCGCCGCCCGGCCGGGACCGCGAGTTGCTGGCGATGATGACCAAAGGCGCGCAGCGCGCGGCCGAGACCGTGAAGCAGCTCCTGCTTTTCAGCCGCGGCGTCGAAGGCAAACGCGGGCTCGTGCAGGTCCGGCACCTCTTGAAGGAAATGGCCGGAATCATGCGGGAGACATTCCCGCGCGAAATCGCGATCCTCGAGCAGCCGGCCTCCGACCTCTGGCCGGTCGTGGCCGATGCGACCCAGCTGCACCAGGTGCTGATGAACCTTTGCGTGAACGCGCGCGACGCCATGCCGAATGGCGGAATCCTTACCCTCAGCGCAACCAACATTGAACTCGGGCCCGATGACCTCCACGTGCACCTCGATGCGAGCGCGTGCCGCTACACGTTGCTGACCGTCGCGGATACCGGCCACGGGATTCCGCCGGAAATCATCAACCGGATCTTCGACCCGTTTTTCACGACCAAGGGTGCCGGAAAAGGCAGCGGCCTCGGGCTGTCAACGGTGGCGGGGATCATGCGCAGCCATGGGGGTTTCATCACGGTTGCGAGCGAGCCGGGCCACGGCACGGTGTTCCGCGCGTACCTGCCGGCGGCGGGTGAATCGGCGCTCTCCGCCACGATGCTGACGCCGCCGCCGGCGCCGCTCGGGCGCGGCGAACTCGTGCTCGTGGTCGACGACGAAGTAGCGATCTGCGAGGCCACGCGGGAGATTCTCGAACAGCATCAGTATCGCGTCGTGACCGCGCTCGACGGGCGTGAGGGGATGGACGTGTTCCTGCGCGAGCGGGATCAGATTCGGCTCGTGCTGACGGATCTCATGATGCCGGTGATGAGCGGTGTCGCGCTGGTGCGGGCCTTGCGCGCGCTGGATCCCAATCTGAAGATTATCGCCGCGAGCGGGCTCGAGGACGCCGGCAAACGCACTGAACTTGCCGCATTGGGAGTGACCGATGTCCTGATGAAGCCGTATGTGCCGGCCCAGCTCTTCGGCGCCTTGCGCCGGCACCTCGCGTCCGGCCGCTCGGCCATGCCGTGGGAGGCGAATCGCGCGTCCGTGACGACGTGAGGCGACGAGGGTCGGGCACCGCGGCCTCTTTCTCTTTATCTTTATCTTAATCTTTCTCTCTGCTCCGCGTGACTCTGTTTGGGGAGAAAGATTAAGAGGAAGAGGAAAGAGAAAGATCGGGGCGACGTTCTCTTGCCGACCGATCTGGACGTGACTGGAGCTGCTTGGTCTGAGGCGGAGCCTCTCTAGATCTTCGGTCCGCCATGCGCGGCGAGATGCTTGATCTGGAGATGCTGGCCGACCGCGGCGAGCTGCTCGGGTCGGATCGAACCGACGACGTTGATGAACACGGCCTCGTGCTTTCGCCCGTCGACGACCGTCACGACGACGCCCTCGATCACCTCTCCATCGCGCTGCTTGACGAACACCGCGACGTCCTCGTCCTTATCACCCCGCACCTTCGCAATGGGTTCCCAGCCTTGCTGGACGAGCTTTTCCCGCAGCGCGTTGATTCGTTCCGTATTCGAACTGCGGTTGCGCTCGTCGAGCCGCGCGACGTTCACGCGCACGCGCGACACTCCGGAAATGAGGCCCGCCGTCTCGGCGTCCTTGCAGCGCGCGATCACGCTGGCGAGCTTGAGCAGCCCGGGCCCAAGCGTGATTTCGACGTATTGCCCCTTTTCGGGCGCAACGAGTTTTTCAAAATCGACGTAGCCCGGTTCCACCGCGGAAACGGTGGCGGCGAATGCGGTCACCGCGGCGAGAGATAGAATAGTGTGACGGAAGGTGGATTTCATCAGTGGATGGATTGGAGGTTGGGTGGGTGGGAACGTCCCGGTTTCATCGAGAACACCCTGCGTCGCGCCAAAGTTGCAGGTTTCGTGCGCGGCGGTTTTCGGCGCAAACATTTCCATGGCATGTGGGGCGCAAGAAGAGCGCCCGATTCCATTTTCACGTATTACGTTAAAATACCTCTGGGATCCGGTTGCCCGCCGCCTGCCAGGAATAACGGAGTGATACCAATCCGGGTTGTCGCACCAGCGACAACCCCCGGCACCGAAACTTGCGCGCTGCGCTGCGGCGGCCCACGCTGCGCCGATGAATACGCGGATTTTCGGACACACCGGGCGCGCCGTGGGCGAGGTCGGCATTGGCACGTGGCAACTCGGCGCGAACTGGGGCGATGTCACGGACGAGACCGCGATGGCCACGCTGCGGGCGGCGCACGAAGCGGGTACGACGTTTTTCGACACGGCCGACGTCTATGGCATGGGCCGCAGCGAGACGTTCATCGGCCGATTTCTGAAGGAGACCCGCGCCCCGATCTACGTCGCGACGAAGTTTGGCCGGTTCTCGCCACCCGGCTGGCCGGAGAATTTCACCCGCGCCGGTGTCCGCCAGCACGCCGAGGCATCGTTGCGCCGGCTCGGCGTCGACGCGCTGGACCTGACCCAACTGCATTGCCTGCCCTTCGACGTGATGAAGCGTGGCGAGATTTTCGAGCACCTGCGCGAACTGAAACGAGACGGGAAGATCCGCGACTTCGGCGTCAGCGTCGAGTCGATGGAGGAAGCGCAGTATTGCGTGCGGCAGGAGGGTGTCGCGGCCCTCCAGATCATCTTCAATATTTTCCGCCAGAAACCGATTTCCACCCTCTTCGCCGAGGCGAAACAACGCAACGTGGCGTTGATTGTCCGGCTGCCGCTGGCCAGCGGCCTGCTCGCCGGCAAAATCACGAAGGCGTCGAAGTTCCCGGCGGACGACCACCGCACCTTCAATCGCGACGGCCAGCAGTTCAACGTGGGCGAGACGTTTGCCGGATTGCCGTTCGAGAAGGGCGTGGAGCTGGCGGACGCGCTTAAACCGATGGTGCTGGCCGGAATTTCGATGAGCGAGATGGCGCTGCGGTGGTGTCTCGATTTCGACGCCGTGAGCGTGATCATCCCCGGCGCGAAGTCTCCCGAGCAGGCGCGCGCGAACGCCCGGGCGTCGGCGCTGCCGCCGCTCGGCGCGGCGCTCCATGGCCGGCTCGCCGACTTCTACGAACGCGACGTCGCGCCGCACATCCGCGGGCCGTATTAGGACGTGTTTTCAAACCTCATTGCAGAAACTCGGCGTAGCGGAACGCGTGAGCGTTTCGTCGGTATGGCGAAAGCCTCACGGCTTCCGCTACACGGGATGTCGGTTTGAAGACACGCCCTAGACTCCTTGAACTCCCAAACTCGTTGTGAACAGGTCAGGTTTACCCGCCTTTGGCGGCGCCGAAGGCGACCAGGGTTTTCGAAAATTCTTAAACTGTCATTCTGAGGGCCGCCGAAGAATCCAGTGGCGCGTCCGGCTGCAAGCATCGTGCTGGATTCTTCGCCAAGCCTCAGAATGACAAACCGGGAATTGTGTCGGGTGTGAGGCTGTGCCTCGTTCGGCGGAGCATCCGATGGTGGTGAGCCGACCTCACTTCAGAAGCGTCAGTGACACGGCGCGAACTTCCATCGCCTGTGCGCCGGGGATCGCGAGGGCGCGCAGGCTCAATTCGCCCCGGCCCGCCGCGAGCTCGATCGTGCCGAGACGAAATGGTTGGAAATCCTTCACGTAGGATTCCATGCGTGCCACGCGATCGTGCTCGGCGCCGCGCAGTGGTGGATCGTTCGATTCGGTTACGGTGGCCGCGATGCGACTCCCCTTGAAGCCCAACTCGATTTTTGCGCCGAGATCGGCCTTCGGGCAGGCGTAATGGACGATCGCCTCGTAACGTCCGGCCGTCGCGACTTCGACGTCCCACGTGATGCGATCGTCGACGTGGATCCAGTTCAGGAAATACGTGCTGTTGGGGAACCGGTTGCTGCGCTTCACCTGGCCATGGGGCACGCCGTCCCGCGCGGGCAGCTGTGTGAGCGGAAACTCGCGGTAGCCCACCGGGAACGGCAGCGGCGCTGCCTTCAACGCGGGCAGCAGCTCCGCTTTCCACTGCGCGGTGGCCTGCGCGAGCCGCGTGGCGACGTCCGGCAGGTCTTTGGCGAGGTCGCGATCCTGCATCGGATCGGCGGCGAGATCGAACAGTGCGCCGCGATCATCGAGCCGGTGGCGCTGCGTGCGCACACTCACCCGGCCATTCCAATGCGAGAAGATCATCCGGTCCGGCCACGCCTTCACGGTGCCGGTGAGCAGCGGCGCGAGGCTCACGCCGTCGAGGAGTTTCTTCGGCTTGAGCGGCACGCGGGCGAGATCCGCCAGCGTCGGCAGCAGATCGATCGCGCCGGCAATCTGCGGAATCTGCGCGCCGGCCGCGATGTGCCCCGGCCAGCGAATGAGGAACGACGAGCGCACGCCACCTTCGTCGGTGGAGCCTTTGCGGCCCTTCATGCCGCCATTCCAGCGCCAGCTGTTCGGCCCGTTGTCGCTGAAATAGATCACGATGGTGTTGTCCGTGAGCTTCAGCTCGTCGAGTCGCTGGAGAATCCGGCCGACGTTCCAGTCGATGTTCTCGCACATCGCCAGCGCCGCCCGCGTGAAGACGATGTCCTCCTGCGCGGGGTCGCGCGCACGCAACTTCACGTCAGCCCTCGCGAATTTCTCGTAGAACCGATCGGGCACCTGCATCGGGCTGTGCGGGGTGTTGAGCGGCACGTAGCAGAAGAATGGCCGCGCGCGATTCGCGGCGATAAAGTCCATCGCGTGATCCGTCAGATCGTCGGCGAGGTAGCCCTTGCCCCGCACCGGCTGGCCGTTGTGGTCGAGCGGCGGATCGAAGTAGTCGCCCCAGTGGCCGGACGTGAAGCCGTAGTATTCGTCGAAGCCGCGCGCGTTGGGGTGGTAGGGCCACTGGCTGCCGTTGTGCCATTTCCCAAAGGCGCCGGTGGCGTAGCCCGCGGCCTTGAAGAACTCGGCGATGGTTTGCTCGTCGAGGTTCATCCGCTCCTTGCCGGAATCGACCCCGCGCACGCCGCCGCGCAAGTGGTAACGGCCGGTGAGAAACTCGGCGCGGGTCGGCGCGCAGACCGGGCACACGAAAAAACGGTCGAATTTCGCGCCTGCGCGTGCGAGCGAGTCGATATTCGGTGTGGCGACGTTCGTGTTGCCATTGAAGCTGAAGTCGCCCCAGCCGGCGTCATCGGCGAGGACGACAATGATGTTCGGCGGGCGGATTGGCTCGGCCGCGGAGATGGATGCAGATGGAAGACGGCTGGCGACAGCGAGGGCAGCCATCAGCAATGCGAAGCGTAGGGCAGCGGCGGGTTTTTTCATGACGTCAATTCGGGTTTCACTCCAACGCACGGAGCCGGAGCTTTATGGTGCAGGGTTCATTCCACGATGATCTCGCACCAGATGCTGGCCGCGCCGGCGGGGTTGAACTCGATGGTTCCGTCGCCGGTTTGCACGTCGAGCCGGCGGGTGCGCCTGCCCGTGCTGTCGAGCGCATACACCCGGGCGGTTCCCGGAACGGCGAGACGGACTTGCGCGCGCACCGGCTCGGTCACAACCGGCGGCCGGCCGTCGGCCGGCAGCGCCCAGGAGTTGCCGGTCCGGGGTTTGGCGGGCGGCGCGAAACCCTGCCCGGTGTTTTCGGCCCGCGCCACCGAGGTCAGGAGCACGCGCCGCGAACGGCCGATCGGTTGCCCGTCGAGCGACGTGGCCGTGATCGCCGCGAATTCGGTCCGGGCGTCGACCCGCATCCCGCCGAGCTCGAGCGCGCCGGCGGCCGCGAGACGACCAATGGCGGATTTCGTGCCCGGCGTGTTGATCGTCAGCAATCCCCGCTCGTAATCGAGCGACAGTTCTCCGGTGTCGCTGTCGAGCCGCCTGGCGGCGGGATCCATCCGGTCGTAGCCGGGCACGCCTGTTTTCCGGACCGCGTCGACAAACGCTGGATACAGCCACTTTTCCCACGGCCGGTCGGACAGCCGGATCACATTCGCCTTCCCCTCGACCTTGGCTCCGGCCGATGGACCAGCGGCGAGGACCAGCGGAGCGTTTCCGCGATAGGCGTCGTCGATGAACACGTTCCTCACCTTGGTGACGAAGGTGAGAAACCGGTAGTTGGTGGCTTTCGCGTACCGGTTGTCGGCCCGCGGGGTGTAAGTGTCCTCCGGCGTATGGATCACATGCACCTCGTTCCGCCCCGGCGCCACGTCCTGGCGGTGGAACATCATGGCTGCCGCGGGAAACTCGCCCCAGCGGGCGGGGTCCGACTGGCTCTTGAAAAACCCGAGCCGCTTGTCCCCGGCGTCGTAGGAGAAGAGCAGGAAGAGGTCCCAGTCCTGGAGACAGGCATAGGCCGCGGACATCAACCACCCTTCGGAGCGATATTCGTTCGGCCAGGGAAAATTGTATTCAGCCACGGCCTGCGGCTTGCCGGCCACGCTCGTGCTGGCGATGTCCGACAGCGGATTCCGCTGGGTGGGAATGTCCACGTGGAGCATCGGTTCGTTGGCGAACCGCGGCGGCTTCGACTGGACGTCCGGGTGGCGCCAATACTGGTTGCGTGAGATGAAGTCGCCCATCTCGGCTTCGATCTGCGAGTCGACCTCGTGAAAGGTCTGATTGCTGCCGGTGATCGGCACGCGGACGCCGATCTGCTTCAGGTGCGCCGTCATCGTCTTGTAGTAGTGACGCTGGATTCCGGCGAAGAAACGATAGAGGTCGGTGATCCGTTTTTCAGCGCAGAGCGGATCGAGAGCGCGCTTCGGGTTGTCGGGGCGAAGCCGATCGGCTCCACCGAATGGCAGGACCACCGTTCCCTTCGCCGGGTCTTCCTCGGGGAGCAGCGCCGGGCGCACGGCGGAGTCGGCCCACGCCTTCGCCAGCGCCGCGCGCTCCGGGTAGCGGGCAACCAGCCAGCGATTCCAGCGGCGCGTCAGTTCCTCGCGGTAGGAGGGCAGCGAGAGCCCGGCCATCCGGAAGAAGTAGAATATGGTGTTTTCGTTGGTCGTCTCGACCACGGCGACCGCCGGGTCGTCCACGTAACGCAGACCGGTGTAGGGATTGCGATGCGTCAGCAGCTGGGTGGCATAGTCCTTTTGCAGTTCGATCATCCGCTCGTCGAAAATCGAGGCACCCTTCATCGAGCCCGCCCAGTTGCGGGTGAACGCATCGCCGTCTTTCACTCCATCGGCGGTGTTGAATTGCCGGTAGTCCAGCAGGTCGATGTAGACGTAAATTCCCCGCCGCTTCAGCTCCGCGACGAAGAAGTCGAGGCGGTCGAGGGTGGCCGCGTTCAAGTTCTGGCTGTTGCCCCTGGCATAATCGATGAGCTTGCCCGAAGGGCTGTCGAACGCGTGAAACCGGAGCAGATTGACGCCATACTTGGCCAAGCGGGCGGCGGTCACGGGGGCCTGGTCCTTTGCCGGGGAGCAGCCGGGGCCGACCACGTTGGTGCCGAAAAACCGCGCCCGCTTTCCGTCCGCGAAATAGAAATGTCCGTCGGGCCTGGTCGTCACGAACCCATGCTTGCCCGCCGGGGCATCGAGCAGACTGCTCAGGTCGATGCTGTCCAGATTCGTGTCGTCGAGCGGGAACTCGAACGGGAACCAGCCCGACGTGTCGTGAAAGACGGTTTCGGCCGGCGCAGCTTTCGGACTATCGGCCGCTGATACGATTAGAACCAACAAGCTCGAGGCGACGGCGCCGCGGGAAATGGCGAATTTATTCATGAAGATGCCGGAATTCCGGGAAAGAATCGCATCGTGAGGCTCACTTCCTGGCCGGTGCAGTTTTGCGCACCAGTTCCGGAGGAAAGACTGCGGGCGGGCTGGCGCCCTCGCGCCGCAGGTTGGAGACGCCGCCGCGATCGGCCTGGAGCCGGATGTTCATGCCACCGGTCGATTGCAGCGCGGCGAAAAGCTTCTCCCGCATGGCTTGCACGATCTTCGCGTGATTGGCGTCGAAGATGAGGTTCTTCAGCTCGTGCGGGTCGCGCTCGAGATCGTAGAGCTCGTCGATGTCCCATACGCCATAGGCACGGATGAACTTGTAACGCTCGCCGCGCAGCGCGAAGAGCGTCGGCGTCATCGGGTAGTTGTGCTCCCAGTAGTATTCATAGAGCAGCTCGCTGCGCCACGCGATCGCTTCGCCGCGGGCGAGCGACCAGAAGCTGAGGCCGTCGAAATGCGCCGCATCAAACGCCACGCCGGCCGCCGCGAGCAGCGTCGGGGCGATGTCGATGTTCGCGACCACCTGTTTCACGACCGTGCCGGGTTTGAAGGCGGCGGGACACTGCGCCAGCAGCGGCACGCGCATCGATTCCTCATAGGCGGTGCGCTTGTCGATCAACCCGTGCTCGCCGAACGCGTAGCCGTTGTCACCCATGTAGACGACCAGCGTGTCGTCGAGCTGACCACGCTCGCGCAGGGCGGCGAGCACGCGGCCCACGCTGTCGTCGACGGCGAGGAGGGTCTCGCAATAGCGCCGTTGAAAGCTGGCAAAATCGAGCTCGGTGTAGAGGGCGAATTCGATCCCGTGCCAGGAGTTGCGCTGGTTCTGCACCCACATCGGCGCGTGCTCGTGGCGGGTTTGCGACTCGGGCACGGGCACAGGCTTGTCCTTGTAGCGACCGGCATGGCGCTCGGCCGGCTGCACCGGGCCATGCACGCCCTTGTGCGAGAGATAGAGAAAGAAGGGCTGTTCCTTTGGGACGGTCTTCAGCCAGTCGAGGGCGTGGTCCGTGAGTTCGTCGGTGATGTAACCTTTCTGCGGCACGTTGTGACCGTCGATGTTGAGTGTGAATGGCCGGCCGTCACGCCGCTTGCCCGGCCAATACACGCCCTGGCCGGCGAAGCTCACCCAACGGTCGAAGCCGCGCTGGGGCGCGTCGCTCTCGCCGCCCATGTGCCATTTGCCGACAAAGGCCGTCTTGTAACCGGCCTGCTGGAGAAGTTGCGGGAAGAACACGAGGTCTCCCCGGACCGGGTTGTTGTTGTCGACCACGCCGTGATGATGCCCAAAGAGCCCCGTGAGAATCGAGGCGCGGCTCGGGGAGCAAAGCGACGACGTGACGAACGCGTTTGGAAAATGCGCACCATTCTTCGCGAGCGAGTCGAGGTTCGGCGTCTCGACGAACGGATGCCCCATGAAACTCATCGCGTCGAAGCGGTGGTCGTCCGTGAGGATGAACACGATGTTGCGGTGGCCCGAGCCAACCGCGGCTGCCGCGGTGTTTGCCGCCGCCGCAGCCGCAAGGAAAAGGAGGGTACCAGGAATCTTGAAATGCGATTTGATCATGGGATGAAGCACTGAAGTCGGAGGCGACGCTTACGGCCGGCTGCGGCCGTCGCGCTTGAGCTTTTCCAACCGGGCGTTAAGCCGCGCTACGATTTCTGGTTTCTGTTCATAAGGATTCTTCGTCTCACCTGCGTCTACGTCGAGATCGTAGAGCGGGCCGGGAGGCTCAGCGGGATTCCTGGATGGCCTCGCCGCGTGCTCCGCGCCAGGGCTGAAATAATCCCGCCACCGCGCATCGCGTTTGTCGACCTGCCTTGACACCGATTGCGCGGCCTGAGGGTCTAGCCCGCTTTTTTCCCACCATGGCCCGAGTTCCCCGAGTCGTTCCTGCCTGCCTTTTCCTCTTCAGCTCGTTTCTCTGCGCGCAGAGCGGCGACAAACGCAGCGTGTTCGCGGACAAGCTGGTGATGCCGCGGGCGATCTCGCTGGTGGGCGACGGGCTGCTCGTGGCCGAGCCGCCCCACCTCTGGTTCCTGCGCGACACGAACGCGGTGCTGAAGCGCGGCCAGGCCGCGCAGATTGATCGCGTCATCGCACTGGCAGTGGCGGTGACGACACCGGAGTCGGCGCGCACCGCGATTCTCGGTGGGGTACGGCATTTTCTGCCGCGTTCCCCGGATGGGAAATCACCCGTGGCCAAACTGCCGGCGGAGCCGATGCCACTGGTTGCGCTGGCCATCCGGAGTGGCTCGCCGGATGCCGCAGTCGCGCAGCAGTTGCTCGAGCAGCTGAAACGGCCCGGCAAGCCCGGCGCCCAGGCGGCGACGGTCCGACCGCTCACTGCGGCGGAGCAGGCGCGGTTCGAAAAAGGGAAAATGCTGTTCGCGGCGCTTTGCGCCGCCTGCCACCAGCCGAACGGGCAGGGACTCGAGGGGCTGGCGCCGCCGCTGATTAATTCGCGCTGGGTGCTCGGCGATGGGCGCGTGTTGTCCCGCATCCTGCTCAACGGCAAGGCGCGCGAGAATTTGATCATGCCGCCGTGGAAGGCCGCGTTCGACGACGAGGCGATTGCGGCCGTGCTCACCTTTATCCGCCGCTCGTGGGAGCACGACGCCGATCCGGTCGAACCATCAACCGTGGCCGAGGCACGCCGCGCGACGGCCGATCGCGATGAACCCTATACCGACCCGGAACTCGAAGAGCTCACGCGTACACTCCGCCCGCGGAAGAGGACAACGCGTTGAGGACCTAGCAACCGACGTGAGGAGGCTGGTCTGCGGCATGCGGGACTGATTCCCAGCGCTGCGTAGCGGCGAGGGACTGCGTGAAAACTCATCCATACCACTCGTGGTTGTCAGTCTGAGGCGCACAGTAATTCGCTGCGCGGATTGCGTGGGACACGCGGATGAACTTTCCCCTTTGTCATGCTGAGCGTAGCGAAGCATCCAGTGGTGCGACCGGTTGCGGGCATGGTGCTGGATTCTTCGCTGGCGCTCAGAATGACAGGCTTTTCAGAGGTCTGTGACGATCGCGCCTACACACTCGATCACTCGCCCACGCACCAGGACATCCGCCGCGCGAAATCCTCCTGAAACTGCGGTCGCCAGCGGCTCACCGTTTTTCGCGGATCGAGCCCCGCTTCCATCGGCAGGTCGCGATACCAGCCATCGGGCGCCAAACGATATTGGCCGCCCCAGCCCGGCTTCGACGGATCGGTCGGATCGTTGCCGCCGAGCGGCAGGAAGAAAAACCATGACGGCGTATCACCTTCCTTGAGACAGCCGTGCGGGTTCGGAGCCGTCCAAGTTTTCGTGGGATAAAGCGCACCCAGCGGGCCCTTGCTCCGCACCCGCGTTTCGATCCATTCGCGACTGGTGAGCGAATCGTCCCCGCCCAAGTACATCCCGCGAAACGTGCCTTCGCGTTTGTCCCGGCCCGCCGGCGCCTGGCTCAACAGGTACGTCATCCCGGGAAATTCACGCTGCATCCAGTTGGCGATGCCGTCCTGATCGGCGATGTCGAACACGCGGAATCGCGCCACGAACGTGGCGAATCCGGCGCGGCCGCGCTCCTGCCTCACGCGCCACAACGCCTGGGCGAGATCGGTCTGTCCGCCCCAGATGGTGATGTGCAGCGGCCGCTGCGGTGTGCCGGCATCCACCCGCTCGATGATCCAGCGCGATCCCTCGGTGTCATGGCCTTCGCCGATGTGGTTGCGGCCGCGGTGTGGATTTCCCGATTTGATGCGCGCCAGCAGTTCGCTGGCTTCGGGCCAGCCTTTCGCGTGGCGGACGAGATTGTTTCGCACCTTGCCATACGCCATCACGGTGTCGCGGATCAAATCAGGCCGGGTGACCGCCGTCTTCAGTTCACCGGGCGTGCCCGACGCGCTGGCGACAAGGCCTTCGATCTCGAACTCGTTCGAGTAGACCATCAGTCGGATCATCGATTGCTGGTCATCGGGATCGCCCCCGATGTCGGTGAGCACCACAAGCCGTGGCCGCTCCGCGGCGCGAAGCACAGTCGTCATCAGCAACGCTATCCAAAAAAATCTCAGCGTCATCCTGGAACCGGGATGCCATTTCTCCGCGGATCGGCAACCTTCAACCGTGGTGTGCGGTTTCTGCCGTGATGCATCGCCGTATCGGCCGTACGATGTCCGCCCGAAAAACACCCGCGCGAATGTCACGTATTACGTGACATGCTGAACCTGCCGGCGACCGCCATGCGGCGTTCGAATCGCGAGCAAGCTCGCTCCTAAAAGTCGGTCTTCCGTGTCTTCCCAGTCTCCCGCGTCTTCCAAGTCTCCCGCGTCTTCCAAGTCTTCCCCCGTCTTCCCCGTCTTCCCCTGTCTTCCCCTGTCTTCCGCAAAGGGAAAGCTTGTCTCGGGCGCTGCGGGACGAAAACGTCCTACGTTCGCGGCTCCCCGCGCGAGACCGCGTCCGCCAACCCCTCGTTCTCGTTTTTCCGCCCCTCATGAAAAGAACCGCGTTTGTTCTGACCTTGTTCACCAGCATTGCGCTGCTCCGTGCCGCGCCACCGCCTGCCGGATTCACCGCGCTGTTCAACGGCCGGGATTTGTCCGGCTGGCGCGGCGGCACGACCTTCGATCACCGGAAGTTGCTCGCGATGTCCGAGGCCGAGCGCACGGCACAGATTGCGAAATGGACCGCCACGATGACGGAGGTGAATCCCGCCACCAGCAAGGCTCACTGGCACGTCGAGGGCGATGAACTCGTCAACGATGGCAAGGGTGCGTACGCGTCCACGCTCAAGGATTACGGCAACTTCGAACTGCGGCTGGATTACAAGACCGTGGCCGGCGCCGATTCCGGCATTTATCTCCGCGGCGTGCCGCAGGTGCAGATTTGGGACATCAACCAGCCGGATCAGGCGAAGCGGCCCGACCGCCGGCCACGGCTGGGCTCGGGTGGCTTGTTCAACAACGCCGCCGGCTCGCCTGGCCGCGATCCCCTGGTCGCGGCGGACAAGCCGTTCGGGCAATGGAATCAGGTCCGCGTCGTGATGGTGGGCAGCCGCGTGAGCGTGTGGCTGAACGAGAAGCTCGTCGTCGATCACGCGCTGATGCAGAATTTTTATGAACAGAAGCTGCCCGCGACCGAGCGGCGGCCGGTGCCGGCGCGCGGTCCGATTCAACTCCAGACCCATGGCGGCGAGATCCGCTGGCGGAACATCAACCTGCGTGACATCGGCACGGACGAGGTAAACCGGATCCTCGCGTCACATGGAGGCCAGGGTTACCAGCGGATTTTCAACGGGAAGAATCTCGACGGCTGGGCTGGCGCGCTGGAATCAGTCGCAGTGCAGAATGGGACGATGGTGTGGCAGAAGGGGAAGGCTGGCGTCCCGTACTGGAACAAGGAACTCGGCGACTTCAAAGTGCGGCTGATGGTCAAGTTACCGCCGGGGGGAAACAACGGGCTGGCGATTCGTTATCCGGGCAAGGGCAATGCCGCCTACGACGGCATGACCGAACTCCAGATTCTGGATGAAAATTACAATGAGGTGAAAAAGCTGCCGCCCCAAAAGCAGATCGACTCGCGTCAGTATTATGGATCCGTATACGGCATGATCGCCGCCGCCCGTGGCTACCAGCACCCGATCGGCGAGTGGAACTTCGAGGAAGTGACGGTCAAGGGGCCGCGGATCGTCGTCGAGTTGAACGGCACCGTCATCCTCGATGGGGACGTGAGCAAGGTGGATATGGCGAACGTCATGGGCAGGAAGGCCCATCCGGGAAAGGATCGGCCGCGCGGTTACTTCGGCTTCGCCGGTCACAACGAACCCGTCGAGTTCAAGGACGTCTTCATCAAGGAGCTTTGATAAGAGGCGAGGGTGAAAAACACTGTCATTCTGAGCGCCAGCGAAGAATCCAGCAGGATGTACGCATGCGATCGCTCTCCTGGATTCTTCGCTGCGCTCAGAATGACACGCAGGGAGGTATCGATGAATTTTCACACCCTCTGGTAAGGACGCTCGAAGTTTTGAATTTCAGCCATCGCGCACCATGCCCCACGTATCAAGAATCCTGGTTCGTTGCGCACTCCTGTTCGGCCTCGGGTGGAGCCTGTCGACGGGTTGGGCGGCGCAACCCGCCCGACCGGAGCCGAAAGCGCCGGCCGCCGACTGGAAGGTGGGAGTGGCCACGCGCAAGCTCACGCCCGCGGGGCCGATTTGGATGGCGGGCTACGCGAACCGGGCCAAGCCCTCCGACGGCGTCGATCTCGATGTGTTTGCGAAGGCGGTGGCGATCGAAGACGCGCAGGGCGGCCGTGTCGTGATCGTCACGCTGGATTTGGTCGGCGTGCCTGATGGGCTGCGGGCATACGTGGAGCGGCACGCGGCGGAAAAATTCGGACTGAAGCCGCACGAAATCCTGCTTAACGCGTCGCACACTCATTCGGCGCCGCAGCCATATCCCGACCGGATGGTGCTCGAGCGGCTGTTCAGCCGGATGGCAAAGCAGGAGGACGTCGATGCCGTGAATGCCTTTGAAATCTTCCTCCAGAAAGCGCTGGTCGAATTGATTGGCGAAAGCCGTGCCGCGCAAACCCCCTGCCGGATGGAGTTCAGCCAGGCGCGCGCGGGGTTTGCGATGAACCGCCGCCGGCCGGACGGGAAGGGGAATTATTCCAACAACCCGTATCCCGCCGGGCCCGTCGATCAGGAGGTGCCGGTGCTGAAAGTGACAACGGCGGACGGTAAGATCAAAGCGCTGCTTTTCGGGTACGCCTGCCACAACACCACGCTGGGTGGAACCAAGATCAGCGGCGATTATGCCGGCTACGCGCAGCAGTTTCTGGAGACGAGTTATCCCGGTGCGACTGCGCTTTTCGTGATGGGCTGCGGCGCGGATCAAAACCCATATCCGCGGCGCGGCATGGTGCCCGACCAATCGGTGGACGAACTAGTGAAGCAACACGGCCGGGCGCTGTCGAACGCGGTGTCAACGGCACTCAATTCCCCGCTTCGACCGATCAAGGGGCCGCTGCGCAGCGCGTACGATCATGCCATCCTCGAATACGAACCACTGTCGAAGGTGCAGCTGAACAACTTTCAGGGTGCGGCGCATACGCCCGCCGTGATTGAGCGCGCGCGAAACCTGATCCAGGCGCTCGACCGGGGGGAGCGCCCGAAACCACTTCCGTGCCCGGTGCAGGTCGTGAAGTTCGGCAACGACCTCACGCTGGTCGCCATCGGCGGCGAGGTGACGGTCGACTATTCACTGCGGCTCAAACGCGAGCTGAAGGGGCCGGCCGCGGTGTGGGTCGCGGGTTACTCGAACAGCGTGTTCGGTTATCTCGGCAGCCGGCGGGTGATCGAGGAAGGTGGATACGAAGGCGGCGGCGCGAACATCCGGATCCTGAATCATCCCGGCCCGTTCAAGCCCGAGACCGAAGACGTCGTCATCGCAAAGGTCCACGGATTGCTCCGCCAGGTGCAGCGGTGAACGGCCGTGTTGCCAGCTTCGAATCCTGTCAGGCCGTCGCGTAAACGCGTGATCGCCGCGGTCCGATCGATCGCGTGGTAATAACCGTCCCACTGGAAAACCCGGAAATACGGTGCGCCCTTGCTCGCGGTGATGATCGCGATGAGACCGCGCTGCTCACGGCTTGCGCGGAAACACTTTGAGGTAGTCGTATTCGCAACGAACCGTATGCCCCATCTGGCGCAGCCCGATCCAGCCGGAGTGATTCCACACCGGGCCATACGATTTGCCGTCGTCGTCGAACGCCACCGAGATGGCACCGTCGACCATCAGCCGAATTATGCCGCCGTGTTTGTACACCCGGATGACTTGAAACGCATCCGCGGGTGCAACCGATACCATATCGGGACCGGTCGCCACGAGGTTGAATCCGGCATTCTTCCGGACGTTCGCCGTGCCGCGCTTTCCGGCCCAATACGATATGTGATAACCATTGAGGTCGCTGCTGTGGTATTGCCGAAACAACCCCGTGCGCGGATTGAGCGATGAGGCGAAGATGTTTTCGCCGTGCGCACCCCGCGTGTTGAAGAAGACGATGTTCAATCCGTCGCCGCGGTCCCTCGGCCGCACCGTGAACTCGAGCACGAAGTCCGCCGGCATTTCCTTCGTCAGCCAGCAGACCAGATGGTTGTCGGCGGGGCCGCCGCTTTCGAGCAGCAGCTTTCCGTCGGCGATGCTCATCCGCTTCCCGCCTTCGAGCCGCCAGTTCTTCAGCTCCGCCGCGTCATCGAACGTCGTCTGGTAGACCGGATGGTCCCAGTCGACGTCCGCCGGCACGAACCGCTGCCCGACGCTCGCGTGCGGGGGCGGCTCCGGTTTTTTCTGCGCTCCCGGCAGCAACGGCGCACAAACCATCACCATGAGCGCGGCGATGGCGCGTCGCGACGGGCTTTCGCGGCGAAAAATCGAATGGGATGGCACGGAGTTCATGGGGAAAATTCTGCTACCTCACCATCGCCAGGCACACGCGGCCAAGGTACTCCTCGTATTTCCATTCGCCGCTGCCGCCGGTCTGGCGGGTGACGACCAGATCGAGACTCGGGACAAAAGCGATGAACTGGCCGCCCGATCCGCGCTTGAAGCGCGCGTCGGCCGGGATGTGCTCGCTCCAGGGTTCCGGCGTCGAGGTGGTCGAGGTGGGACGCTCCCAGCCGCTCGAGTAGGCGGCACCATCACGTTTGAAACGAAGCTCCTTCACCCCTCGCAAGTCATGCGACGGCGCGCCGGTCTCGTCCACGAACCAGCGCGGGATCACCTGCCGGCCGTTCCAGTCGCCACCGCGCAGCATGCAGTAGGCGATTCGGGCCAAATCGCGTGCGGGCATTCCCAGTCCGTGCGAGGGATGCCGGCCGTATTTCTCTCCGCCTTCGTAATATTGAAACCACCAGTGTTCGCACCCGATGGGCTCGAACAGATGTTTGATCGCGAACTCATCGTACGGCGCCCCGGTCACGTTCTCGCAGACGAGTGATGCGTGGTGCAACGCATGCGTCGAATAGCCCGAGGCCGTTCCCGGATCGAACGCGAGTTGAGCCGTCCGTGAATCACCGCTGTGCCCGAGTATGTATTCCCACGTGCCGTCGTTCTTCGCCCCGATCGATTCCGGGCAGATGCCCGACGTGTGGTTCAACAACTGGCGCACGGTGACCCGCGCTTTTCGCGGATCGCTCAACGGCTGCGCCCACGGAATGAAATCAAACGCGGGATCGCCGAAAGTCATTCGGCGCGGGGTGCCTCCCCGCTGACTGAGGTCCGACGCAATCGCGAGCACCGTCGCGCAGACGGCCTTCGACACCGACGCGACGCGCCGGGCATCGGTCTTCGCGCTGTTGCCGCGTTCGACTTCGAGCGCGATCTGGCCCCGCCGAATCACGACGGCGGCGAAATTGCGTTGGTCCGACTCGAGCAGCCATTGCCGCACCGCCGCGAGTTTCCCGGGATCCGTTCCCGCCTCGCGCCGCACCTCGTCTTCGCTTTCGAGCTTGCGCCAGCCGCCCTTCGATTCCGGCGGCGGAAAATACCCGCTGGCGTCCGGCCGCTCGGCCGCGGCCGCGCGGACATCGATGGTGACGCTGGCCGGCGCGGAGTCCCCCCGCCCGTCGCTGACTTTCCAGACGAAAGAATCCTGGCCAACGAAGCCCGACTGCGGCGTGTAGGTGCGATCGTTGTCGCTGCCCGAAATCGTTCCGTGGCGTGGCGGCCGGACAATGGTGTACGTGTAGGGTCCGGGACCATCGTCATCTGAAAACGCGAGCTGCACATACACCGCCTGACCAGCAGTGGTCGTGACACGGCCACCCTGCACGCGTGGCGGTTGGTTCGGCCGGGCGACTGGCGCGGGAGCCGTGCCGCCGACCGCGGCTACCGGGGCCGGCTTACGCCACTGCAAATTGGGAACGCGCACCCACGCCGCGCACTCGGCCCCGAATCCCGCCGGCCGCGAAAAAGTCTGGTCCGCCGAGCCGGTGAAGCGGTGCTCCTCCGTCGTGCTCCTGCCGGTGATGCAATCAAGCCACGTGACCAGGCCGGGGCCCTCCGGCAACCCCTTCAAGCCGAGCCTTCCATCGGCCACGTCGATGTAGCCGATGCAACTCCGGCCCGGGTCGGCCAGCACATATTTGGTTTCAGCCGCCGCGAGTTCGTCGTGCGGCGCGAGGGTGTGGAAGTCGGTGGCCTCGAAAAAACGCTGCAGATGCCGGCACTGCTCCAGCGATTCCACCGGCGTATCCGCAATCTCCATGCGCAGCAGCATCGGCATCAGCCCGCCCATCGCGACCGCCCAGGCGTGACGGCGCGTGCCTTCGACGCCGGTGCGCATGGCCGTGTTTTCCGCGTAGATCACCTGGTAGCGCCCGGCCGCCAAGTTAAGCGCCTCGAGCGCGCCGCCGTGCGCCTCGGCGCCCGGTAGATTCAGCTGCATCGAGTAGTGGCTGAGCGCGCCTCCGGGCTGCCACGCCTTGAAGCGCGTGCCGCTAAGGTGATGGCTGCCGACGATGTGACCGTGATCGTCGGTGGCGCGAATGAGATCGGCGATGGCGTTGACGCGCGCGGAGGTGTAGCGCTCCTCGGATTCCTCGCCGACCACCCAGATCAGGTTCCGGTGGTGCTTGAATCTCCGGACGACCGTCTCGACCAACGTTCGCTCCGGCGCGCCGACCTCGTCGCCCGTGTTCCACACCCGGGCACTGTCGTCGTAGAAGAACAAATAGATCAGGATGCCGTGCTCATCCATCCGCGTGAACCACGTCTCCCACTGTTCCAGGATACGCGGGTCGACCTCTTTCGTCGGGTCGGAATCGATAAACGGGTTTTGCGTCGTGTCCGGTTTCGCATCACCGCCATGCGTCCGGACGATTTGCATGTAGATCGAATTGCCGCCGTGTCGGATGAGTTTCTCGATCAGTTCGCTCTGATCGCCGGAGCGCGTGCCATCGGCGTTGCGGCTGCCGCGATATAGAAAGCCCTCGGGATCGCCGGGTCCGCAAATGAACACATGCGCGCCGCCATTGCGCTTCAGCCACTGCGGATGATCGGGATCGATGACAATCTGACCCGGAAGCGGCTGGCCGGACGCGGCGTGCGGCCTCTCTGCCGCCGCCGCGCGAGACGCGACGGCAAGCAAGCCAATGCTCATGAGTAAGACCGGCAGTACAAACGCGCGCTTCATCGTGAAGGAGGGCTGGGATCGGAGTCCCACCACGATCGCAGGATTCGCGCCCGGGTCGAGGCCCGAGCGCAAGGCTGAAGCCGGGCGGGAATCCGACATCCGTGCGATTCGTTGTTCCGATCGGAACAACGAATCGCACGGGCAAGAACCCCCGTCCATCGGATTTTACCTCTGATAATCCGACGCGCTCCCATGGCTTCCTGCGTTTCTTTGTTCCGATCGGAACAGAGAAACGCACGGGCGGGGCAGTTGTGCTCAATCATCAAGAGTGCCGGCGGACGCCGGCCCGATGGCCGTTACGACTCCGGCAGAATGTTTTTTGCCCGCGCCCGGGAGGGCGGACACGGCACCCTCAGCGCTTTTCTCCCGGCGTGTAATACGGCCCGAGATACTTCAGCACTGCGACCTTCAGTTCCTCCGGATCCACCGGGCCGTTGTGGCGGTAGACGATTTTGCCGCCGGGCGCGATGACGACGGTGTGCGGCAGCGGACCCGGCCATGCGGGATCGAGTGCCTTCACCAGCGCATCGGTGCTCGCGCCGGTGTAGAGGAAGTTGATCGGCCCACGGCCTTCCGCGGTCAGCAGCCGCTTCAGCCGCGCCGAGGGCACCACATGCTGCGCGGAGAGAAATTTCATCACCTGCGGCTGCAGCTTCGGATCATCCAGCGAAATCGTGATCATCTCGAAATCGCGGTTGCTGAGCCGGCGTGCCAGCGCCACCAGCGACGGAAACTCGGCGACACAGGGCGCGCACCATGTCGCCCATACGTTGATCAGCCGGAGCCGGTTCGAGTCGTTCTTCGCCAGTTGCGCCACGCCGTCCGCGTCGATCGTGGCCAGGTCGACCGGCTCCGCCTTCCACTTTGCATCCGCGAGCGCGACGTCGTCGCGCTTTGAATTCCACTTCGTCGAACAACCCATGACCGTTGTCGTCGGCTTGGTCACCGGCCTGCCGGCGAGCAGTTCGACGATGGCATTCCGCGCGTCGTGCGAGGTCACGCTCTTCGGATCCTCGTAACGCGAGTCGTCGACCCGGCCGACATACCGCAGCTTCCGCTCCTGATCGAAGATGAACACGTGCGGCGTCGCCAGGCAGCCATACGCCTTCGCCGTCACCTGCGTGTCGCCATCGTACAAATACGGGAACGGGAACCCGATCTCGCGCGCATAGAGCTTCATCTCCTCGTAGCTGTCGTTGTATTTGCTGTAGCCGAGCTCATCGATCCGGATGCCTTCCGGGCTGTTCGGGTTGATCGCGACCACCTCCAGCCCCTGCGGCTTGAACTCGCGCGCGAGCGGAATCAGCCGGGTCTCGGCCGCGTGCGACACCGGGCAATGGTTCGAGAGGAAGATCACCATCAGCAGTTTCGCCGCCTTGTAGTCGGCGAGCGTGTGGTGTTTTCCGTCGATGCCGAGCAGCCGGAAGTCCGGCGCGGGATCGCCGAGCTTGAGCGTTTTCGCGTCCGCCGGCAGTCCGCCGCTGACGATGCCGGTGCCTTTTTTCTTCGCTGGCTGCGCCGAGGCGGAGAGCGCGACGGCGATGGCCAGCAGCGCGGCAAGCGTGATGTGAGTGAGTTTGTTCATGGGGTAAGGGGAGTGGTGGGCATTGGGGCGGCGCGTTGCCGCCCCGCGCCGTTCGCCTCGTGGCGGGAGAAATGACATTCCGAACAATCGTACGGACGGCGCGGAGGCCGCCCCTCCAGGAATGAAATTTCGAATCCCATACGTGGAGGGCCGGGCTCTGCCCCGGCCGCAGGTTGTTAAACGAAAAGCATGCCTCACGCAGGTTGTGCGTCCGGGCCCGCGGTCCGGACTATTTCGCCAGCGCGGCCAGCACACCGCGGACGTAGCCGACGGACTCCGCCAGGCCCACGACCGGATTGCCGAACACCTTCTCATATTCGAAGGAAACGACGCCGTTGTATTTCACGTCGAGCAGCGCCTTGAGCATGCCGCGGATGTCGAGGCGGCCCGCTCCGACCTCGATCGGAATATCCCTCTGGGCGCCGGGGACCGCGACCGAGTCCTTCATGTGCACGTCGTAAACCCGCGCGGCATATTTCCGGATCGCTGCGATCGCGTCCTCGCCGCCGCGGGCCGAGTGGCCGACGTCGACGCAAAGGCCCACGCGCGCGTCGAGCGACTTGACCGCTTCGAAGGCGACGCCGGGCGTGGGGTAAAGCTTGTCCTCGGGACCGTGATTGTGAATCGCGAGCTTTTGATCGAACTCCTTCGCCAGCTTGGCCACGAGCGGCAGCGCGGCGAGCTCGGGCTTGCACACCATGGTCGCCATGCCGGCGGCCTTGACGTTTTGAAACGCCTGGCGGCATTTGGCCTCGTCGTTCGGGAGGTTGACAACGCCGGAGCCGGTGAGCTTCAGGCCCGCGGCCTTGAGCTTCTCGCCGACCGCCCGGCACTCGTCGACCGTGGCGCCTTCCCAGTTACAATGATTGCGGAAGAGTGCGATGTTGGAAACCCGCAGCAGCTGGACCGTCGCGATCGCCTCGTCGAGCGTGAGGTTGCGGACGGAATACGACGCGATGCCGAGCCGCAGGCCGTTCTCCCGCCCGTCAGGATATTTCTGATACGTCGGCGGCGTCGCGGGTGCGGCCGCGGCCTTCTGCTTTTTTTCGGCCCCCAGGGCAAGCGAGCCGAGCAGGGGCGCGGCGAGGACGCCGAGGGCGGCGGTTTTCAGTACATCACGACGGGTGAGGTGATTGGAATGCATGAACGGTGGCTTTGGAGTTGCCGATAAGCGGGGCGTCGGTCGGCACACCATCGCGGTTTCCCTCGCGCGCCGCAAGTGCGCACACGGCACCCCGATCGAATGGGCGCGCCTCGTTCGCCGGGCCGGATACGACGCGCGATCGTGGTCAAACGCACGGCACGGGCTACGCCGTCGCGGCCGCAAACTTGCGCAGGTATTTCAATGCGACCTCGAACTCGTGCGGCAGGGGCGCGCGGATCGTCACGGGTTCGCGCGTCACCGGGTGTTTGAGCGTGAGCTCGCTCGCATGCAGCGCGAGCCGGCCAACGAGCGGTTTCTCATTGTCGCGGCCCTTGTAGCTGCGCTTGAAGTCGGAAAGCCGGAGCTGGATGTCCGGATTGCCATAAAAGAGATCGTTGAGAATCGGCGCGCCTGCGGCCGCAAGATGCACCCGCAGTTGGTGCGTTCGACCCGTGAGCGGGCGGCATTCGACGAAGGCGAATCCGCCCACGCCGCCCACTCCGGATGCCGCCGCGAAACCGCGGCCAGCCGCGAATCGCTCGAGGGTGCGAAACTCGGTGGTGCACGCCTTGCCGCCCCGGCCCTTGAACACCCGCATGCGTCCGGGCTGCCGCTCGTCCTCGCCGAGTGCGACGTCGAGCGTGAACGTGTCCGGCAGCCGGCCGGAAGGATCGCGCACCGGCGCCAGGACCTTCATCGCCTGCCCGGGGGCCAGCACGACGACAAAGGCGTGGTAACGCTTGTCGACGTCCTTGCTCTGAAACTGGCCGCTCACGAAATCGAGCGCCGGTTTCGTCTTGGTGCAGAGCAGCACGCCGCTCGTATCCGCGTCGAGCCGGTGAACGTTCGCGACGGTGCGGCCGTATCCGGAGTGGGCATGCACGAGGCCCATCAGGTTTTCCCGGGCCTTGTTCCACCGGTCGGGCGCGACGAGCATTCCGCTTGGCTTGTCGAATGCCACGAGCACGTCGTCTTCGAAAAGCACGGGAGGGAGTGGCATGGGCTGGCCGGGTTTGTCGCGCAAGCAGCCGCGAAGTCTAGCCCGAAAGCACGGTGGACATGGTTCCAAACGCAAGCGGACGGATTCAGGAGCAGCGCCCGGCGGCGGCCGCGGCGTATAATTCGCTTGCGACCCGGGGGTCATCGGCGTCGCCTGAGGTGCGCACCTCATGCCGGTCTGGCCCAAAAGCATTTACACCTTTGGTGTGAGTTTAGGAACGGCGGCAACGGAGTGGAAGCTCCGGCAGAAACGGAGTGCTGTTCCGCAACAAGAGCGCGTGTTTCGCGGACTGATGGGACAGCTCGCGCAGGCCGGTTACTGGCGCAGCGCCGGGGTCGAGTCGGGGCTGACGTATCCGGCTTTTCAATCCCGCGTCGTGCCCCGCACCGCGGCGCAGCTGGCACCGGCGATCGAAAGGATGCAAGCGGGAGAACCCGACGTGCTCTGGCCCGGCGCGTGCACGCTTTTCCTCGTCACGCCGGGCACCACCAATGGCACGCCGAACACCATCCCGGTGACCGAGCCGCTGCTTGCGCATTATCGGCGCGCCGCGATGGACACGCTGCTCTTTTACACGGTGCGGGCGCGCCACGCGGGAGTGTTTCGCGGCCGTCACCTCTGGCTGGGAAGCTCCTCGGTCGTGAAGCCATTGGCGGCTGCATCGGCTTCGCCCGCGTATGCGGTGGAAGCGACGGGGCTCGCCGGTCTGGCGATGCCGGCCTGGATGGAAAAACATCTCTACGAGCCGGGCACCGCCATCGGGCAAATCGAGGACTGGTCGTCACGCCTCGACGCCATCGTCGCGCGCTCGTGCCGGCTCGATATCTCGATGCTGGCCGCTTTCCCACGCTGGGCCATGCTGCTCGCGCGGATGTTGCGGGAAAAATGCGCGACGCCGACTCGTCCGATTCGGCATCTCCAGGAGCTGTGGCCAAATCTCGAGTGCTATCTCCACAGCGGTGTGCCGGTCGGCCCGTTTTATGACGAGCTCCGCGAATTGCTCGGGCCGAAGGTTCGATTTCACGAGCTGTACGCCGCGAACGAGGCATTCATCGCCGCCCAGGATGGCGAACCCGCCGCGGGGCTGCGCGTGCTGGCGGATGCCGGCGTGTTCCTCGAGTTCCTGCCCATCGCGGAATTCGATGAAGCGCGCCTGGATCAGCTCGGGCCGCGGCTCCTGCCGCTCGGCGGCATCAGGACGGGTACCGATTACGCGATCTTCGTCACCACTCCGGGCGGACTCGTCCGTTATCCCCTGGGCGACGTGGTTCGTTTCATTTCCGCCGTGCCTCCGCGGCTCGTTTATGTCGGTCGAACCTCGCTTCGGCTGCACGCCTTCGGCGAAAACGTGCAGGAGAAGGAGGTGACAGACGCACTCGTCGCGGTGTGCCAGCGTCACAAGTGGACGATTGTAAACTTTCACGTCGCACCGCTGTTTGCGGCGAACCTCACCGGCTCCATTCGCGGGCGGCACGAATGGTGGGTGGAACTCAACGCGGGGACGGTGAAAACTCCGCGTGGTCCGCAGCTGGCGGAGGAGCTCGACCAGGAAATACAACGGCTGAATCCCGGGTACGCGACGAAGCGGCGGACGGCCATGATGGAGCCGCCCTTCGTCCGGCTCGTAATGCCCGGTGTATTTCAACACTGGTTACAGTACCGCGGCAGGTGGGGTGGCCAGCACAAGACGCCACGGTGCCGCAGCGACCGCCGCGTGGCGGATGACCTCGCGCAGATCACGAATTTCGCCCGCGATTGATCGGGCGGGGCAATGCCTGCACTGGCACGCCGACTGCTGAATCACGCGCGTTCCTGCCTCCGGCAGGTTTTGGGTCAGCGTGAATGGCCGCGAGGCCGCTTGGAAAACCGGGGCCGGCGTTAAGGGGTTATCGCCGGCCCCTTCCACGCCGGTCGTCGTTGGCGACGCGGCGCCCTGTCGCGTCCGAATGCAGAACGTTGTGCTCATATCCGCGGCGGAGGCGCCGCGGCTCCAGTCATCCGGTCGCTGAACCGATCAGTTCAGCAGCGAGACGATCCGCTTCTCGTACTCGTCGGTTTCGGCGAGCCCTTCCTTGCGATCGCGAATCTGTCCCTGTCGATCGATCAGAAAAGTGGTGGGGATCGCCTCGATGCCGCCAAATGCCGCCACGATGCCCTCGTCGGCCATGACGAGCGGGTAGTTCACCTTGTGCTTCGCGGCGAAGGCCTTGACGACCTCGGGCCCGGCCTGATCAACCGACACGCCGACGATCACCACGCCGTCCTTCTCGTACTTTCGCGCCAGATCGATGTATCCGGGAATCTCCTTTACGCACGGCGTGCACCACGTCGCCCAAAAATCGAGCACGACCACCTTGCCCTTGAACTGCTCTGAAGAGACGGTCGCGCCGTTCACGTCCTGCAGCTTCCAGGCCGGCGCCGGCGCGATGACCGGCAGGCTGGCCGTCTTCGCCCCGGCGGCGGGCGCGGTCGCGGCGGACGCGTCAGCGGTGACCTTCGGCTTCGGCGGTTGATCCTCCTTGCGCGGGCAGCCGGTCAAGCCAAGCACGGTCGCAATTCCGATCAGGGAGAAAATTCGGGTCCGGTTCGTCATGATGGATGGGAGGGCACCGTACCGATGAGAGCACGCCCGGCAAATTTTCTTCCGCGATTTACGGGCACGCGGGCGCTCCCGCGTGCTCGCTTCAGCTTTCGCGCATTTCGGGCAGATCCAGGCCAAGCGTCTCGATGAACTTTTTCATCGCGGGCGTCAGGACCCGTCCCTTGCGGTGCAGGATCGCGAGCGGCCGCGTGAACTCCCGGCCTTTGAACGGCAGCACCGCGAGCGTGCCCTGCCGCTGCTCCTGTGCCACCGTGGCCTGTGGCACGATCGCGATGCCGTGGTCGATCTCCACTGCGCGCTTCACCGTCTCGATGTTGTCGAACTCCATCACCGGTTCGATCTCGAGCTTGTGTTCGCGGAAAATCTGGTCGACCGCCTTGCGCGTCGGGATGTCGGGATCGAAGCCGATGAATTTCTGCGCCGTGAGATCCTTCACCTCGATCTCGGCGCGCTTCGCCAGTGGATGCTGCGGGTGGGTGATCAACACGAGGTGGTCGTTGCGGAAGGGCAGCACCTCGATCTGGCGCTGCTTGACCGGAAATGCGACGAGACCGAAATCGACCGAGTTGTGCAGGATGTCCTCATACACGAGGTTGGAACGCCGATACTCCACGCGGACGTTCACCGAGGGATAATCGTGCAGTAATTACTTGATGAACGGCGGCAGCTCAAGGAGCCCAATCGAATAGATGGAGGAGATTCGAATCGTCCCGCTGATCACTTTTTTCATC
>JAUSID010000143.1 GCA_030648295.1 Opitutaceae bacterium
GGCCCATTCCACCGCCTTGGGCAGAAAACCCGGCAGACAAACTACTCGTTTCTGCCGAGAAACTTCGACCGCCAATCTCCCTGAATCTGCGGCTGGAAGCCGCAGCCACGCCAAACCCAGCCGGTCCCGAAAGTGGCTGCGGCATCCCTTCGACAAGCTCAGGGCAGGCTCTGCCGCAGATGGTTCGGCGAACCTCACTCCTTCGGCAGCGGCTTCAGCTGGACGATCACGTTGGCCACGGTGATCAACGCGCCGCCGACGAGCAGCGTCCACGTTGCCTCCTCGTTCGGATAGTCGACGCCCGTCCAGACCGAAAACCACGCGGGAAGAAACGCCGCCATAATCGACGCGAAAATCGGCTCGATGCAGTAGAGCAGGCCGGCCTCGGTCGCAGTAATCTTCGGCTGAAACGTGTTCATCAGCAGAAACGCGCCGACCGTACAAAACACCGTCAGCAGCAGCGTCA
Source organism: Opitutaceae bacterium (assembly GCA_030648295.1). GTDB lineage: Bacteria > Verrucomicrobiota > Verrucomicrobiia > Opitutales > Opitutaceae > ER46. The sequence continues at coordinate 467 of JAUSID010000143.1, forward strand.
GCCCCAACCACGGCACCGACATCCAGGGCACGAGCAACGCGCCAGGCTCCGGTGCGGTCGCAAACGCCAGCAGCCAGAGCAACGTGCCCTGAACGCCGAACAGCACCAGGGTGATTTTCTCCGGCCGGTTGGCCGCGAACTCCTTTTTCTCCAGCCACAGGATCTGGCCCATGAAAAAAAGCGAACTCAGCAGCGTCTCCCATTCGCCGCGGCCGAAGTGTAATTGCGAGCCGGCGCGCAGGGCCACGAGCGGATCGAATCGACCGAGAATTGCGACCCCGGCAAGCACGAGCACGCAACACCACCAGACCCGCGCGCCGGGATTCCGGCGCAGGTGCACCGCCGTCCAGATTGGAATGAGAATCGCATAGAACTGCGTCAGGAACGCGGACGTGCTGGCGGCGGTGAATTGAAGCCCGTCGTTCTGGAGCAGCATTCCAGCCGTGGCGAAGAGCGCGATCACGCCGCCCTGTTTCCACTCCAGCCGCGAGATCCGCCAGAACCCGGCCGGCCGCCAGGCAATCAAGATTGCGATCGCGAGAGGGAACCGCGGCGCGATGGCGTAGATCGAGTGAAACCATGTCCCCGCGTCCGGAAACATCCGCGCGTGCAGCAACGTCAGCGTCTTGATCAACGGAAAGCTGAGCCCCCAGAAAACCGTCGCAAGCAGCAGCATGGCCACCGCGCGCGAGTGGTCCGGAGAAACACGAACTGTCACCGATGAGCTCAAGTCAAAGCGCCGAGCGTGCCGTGCCGCCCCGCCACCGCCAAGTTGAATCAAATCTGCGGCGTTTACATCGGTCGCGGCAGCGCTCAACTTTCCGGCACCCCCTTCGCTGCGACCCCGCGCAGCGCCGCCATGTCCCCGACCCACTACGATCTGATTGTGATCGGCTCCGGACCCGCCGGCGAAAAAGGCGCGGCCCAGGCGGCGTATTTTGGCCGCAAGGTGGCGCTGATCGAACGCGAACCGGTCCTCGGCGGCGCCGCGGCCAACACCGGAACCCTGCCCTCCAAGACCCTGCGCGAAACCGCGCTCTACCTTTCGGGATTCCGCCAGCGCGGATTATATGGCGTCAACATGACGTTGAAGGACCAGGTCACCGCGCGCGACTTCCTCTATCGCGAGCGGCAGGTCCAGCACACCGAGCACATGCGGATCATCGCGAACCTGCGGCGACACGACATCCAGCTTTACAAGGGCATGGCGTCATTCACCGACCCGCACACGATTCGAATCGAGAATCGCGATGCCACTCCGGTCAACCTGACGGCCGAATGCATCCTCATCGCCACGGGGTCGCATCCGTTCCGGCCCACCGTCTTTCCCTTTCACGACGCGCGAGTGTACGACTCGGACACGATTCTCAATCTCCACGACATCCCGCGCGAGATGCTCGTGGTCGGCGGTGGCGTGATTGGCTGCGAATACGCGTGCATGTTCGCGGCCCTCGGCATCCGGGTGACACTGCTCGAAGGCCGCGATCGGTTGCTCACATTCCTCGATCCGGAAATCGCGCAGCTGCTGACGCGCTGCATGCGCGACATGGGCATCGACGTTCGCTTCAACGAATCGGTGGCAGCGGTCGCGGCCGCACCTGCCGAGTTCACGGCCACGACTGCGTCCGGCGCGCAGCTGGCGGTGGACACGATCCTCGTCGCCGCAGGCCGGAGCGGAAACACCGACAAGCTGAATCTCACCGCCGCGGGCCTGACGCCGGCCAAGCGGGGGTTGATCGATGTGAACGCGCACTACCAGACCGCGGTGCCCCACATTTACGCGGCGGGCGACGTGATCGGGTTTCCGGCGCTCGCCGCGACCTCGATGGAACAGGCGCGCGTGGCGATGGTGCACGCGTTCGATCTCAAATACAAAACGCGCGTCGCGCCCATCCTGCCCTACGGCATCTACACCATTCCCGAATGTTCGATGGCGGGGGAAACGCAGGAGTCGCTGACGAAGGCCGGGACGCCCTTCGTGGCGGGGGTGGCACAATACGACGCCAATGCCCGCGGGCAGATCATCGGCGCGCGAAATGGTTTCCTGAAACTGCTGTTCGCCCGCGACACGATGAAGCTCCTCGGGGTGCACGTGATCGGCGAGCAGGCGAGCGAGCTGGTCCATATCGGGCTGGTGGCTCTGCATGCCGGCGCCACCGCCGACCTTTTCATCGAAACCTGTTTCAATTACCCGACGCTCGGAGAGCTCTACAAATACGCGACGTACGACGCGCTCGGCCGCCGCGCAAAACTTCGCGCGAGTCCCGATGCAGTCGGGGAACACGCAGCGGAGAAGCCGCCGCGAATTCCGGCGGTCGGAGTCACCGCACAAACCTGACGGCCGAGAGTCACACTGGCCGCGACGGTTGAATTGTGCTAACGATTCGCGCGTCCGGTCGTCTTCGGGGTGGTCAGTCCAACGAATGAGAGGGTCCGCGCCGTCTTATTAGGTCCCCAGTTTCGCATCCAGCCCGTCTTCATCCGTCCCCCTCCTCCGCTTCCATGAAACTCACGACCGCGCTCCTGGTCGTCTCCCTGGCCGCGAACGGCGGCCTGCTCGCGGTGTTTGCGTTCAAACCCGCGCTCGCTCCGCCGTCAGTCCGCGATTTTTTCGCCCCCGATCGCGGGTCTTCGGCTGCGCCAGCGACTGCGGTCGCACCGACCGCTCCCGCCGCCCGCGAACCGGCGGGGAAACCCGCCGCCGGCACCCAGCCGTTTGCCGGCTTGTGGGCGGCGCTGCAAAGCGACGATTTGCCGACGCTCGTGGCGCGGCTGCGCGCGGCGGGGTTCTCGCGCACCGTGGTGCGTTCGATCGTGAATGCGCGGCTGGAGGAAAGATTCTCGTCCCGGTTCGCGGAAGTAATGGCGCCGTATCCGGCGCTGCCATTCTGGAAGCCGGATCCGATGCACGGGCTCGGCGCAATGGGTTTCTACGAGCAGTACAACCAGATCTACCGCGAACGCAGCCGCGCGCTGCGGGAACTGCTGGGGAACGACGCGTTTTACGGCGGAGATCCGACGGCGGCGCAGCGCCGTCAGTTTGGCAATCTCAGCCCGGCGAAGATCGATCTGGTGCAACGGATCGCCGACGACTACGCCGAGATGACCTCGCAGATCAAGGCGGCCATGCAGGGCCTCTCGCTGCCGGACGACCGTGAGAAACTCGCTTTGCTGGAGCGGGAGAAGCGCGCCGACCTCGCCGCGATCCTCACGCCGGCGGAGCGGGAGGATTACGAGATGCGCAGCTCTCCGCTGACGATGCGACTGCGCACGGGGCTGACGATCATGGACGCAAGCGAACAGGAATTCCGCACCATCTTCCGGATCCAGCAGCAGTTTTCCGACGCCCAGAACACGGACGTCGGATTCATCACGCCGGAGATGAACGAACGCCGGCAGGCGGCGCAAAAGCAGCAGGCGGAGAAATTGAAGGCGGTGCTCGGCGACGCGCGTTACGCCGAATACGCGCGGGCCACGAACCCGGAATACCAGCAGCTTTACCGCATCACCCAGCGGGAAAATATTTCACTCGATACCGCGGAGCGGGCGTTTGCGCTGCGCGATCGCATCGCCGAGCAATCGACCCAAATCGCGGGGAACGCGTCATTGGATGCCGACGCCAAGCGGGCAGCGCTGAAGGTGCTCGCGCAGAACACGCGGACTCAGATGATTGGGATTCTTGGTCCGACCGCCGGTAACGCCTACGCGCAGAGCGCACGCTGGCTCACCTATGTGGAAAATGGATCCGCGGTGACCATCGACTCGACCGGCAATACGTCGTATCGGATGGTGTCGATACCGAGAAGATAGCCCGCATTTTTCACCGTCTGCGTGTCATTCAGCATTCCTCTATCTTCGGTCATAATGTCGGCCATCGAAGCTCTCGAGCTCATGCGGGCTAACGCTCCCTTGGTTGCGGCCAAGGTGCCGCGGCGGGAAATTTCCCGGCCAGGGACCTCCATGTAACTGCCACGCCGCGATGAAAAACGTCCCCCGGATTCTGCTCGTTGCATCAGTGCTGTTGAACGTGGGGCTTTTTGTCCTACTGGTGGCCGGAGTCGTCCGCGAACCGATCGCGCCGGTCGCGGTTGTGCCGGCAGCTCGACCCGCGCGGGCACCGAAACCGCCCGCCTACGATGCCAACACGTGGTCCACGCTCCAGACGGCCGATCTGCCGGCGCTCGTGACCCGGTTGCGCGATGCTGGTTTTCCGCCGGCGCTTGTCCGCGCGATCGTGCAGGCGCAGCTCGAGGAAGATTACTTCGCCCGACGCAAGGCGATTGATCCCAATGCCGAGCTGGGCCCGTTCTGGAAGAATCCGACGCTGGACCCCAAACTCGAGATGGCGTTGCGCGAGATTTCCCGGGAGCAGGCGAAGCGGATGCGCGAGTTGCTCGGACCGGATGCGGACTTCAACGACCCTCTGACGCGGATGCGGCAGGACCGGCAGATATCATTCCTGCCACCGGAAAGAGCCGATCAGGTCCGGCAGATCATGCGCGAGTTCGAGGCGCTTCGCCGGGACGTGTATATGAGCACGGCGAGCACGACGTACGGGCAGGCGGAACGCGAAAAAGTCGCTGCGATCGAGAAACGTCAGAACGAGGAGATCGCGCGGCTGCTCGGGCCGAAGGACTTCGAGGAGTTCGAGCTGCGCGCGAGCCACACGGCCAACAACCTGCGCAGCCGGTTGATGGCCTTTGACGCGACCGAGGACGAGTACCGGATGATGTTTCGGATCATGCGGCCATTCGACGACATTTTCGGGCCGATGTATGCGCCGCCAAATTCGGAGGAGTCGCGGCGCCGGCGGGAGGCGCAAAAACAGATCGACGACCAGATCAAGATGGCGCTCGGCCCGGTGCGGGCGGCGGAATTCGTGCGGGCATCGAACTTTGAATACAGCCGGACGAGCCAGCTCGTGGCGCGGCTCGAATTGCCGCCGCAGACGACAGCCCAGCTATGGGATGTGCAGCAGGAGTACACCAAGCGCGCCCAGGCGGTGTACGGCCAGCCCGGGCTCTCGCCCGACGATCGCAACCGCCAGCTCACCGCGCTGGTGACCGAAGCCACCGGCAAGCTCAAGCCGCTGCTGGGCGGTGACCGCGGGCTGGAGGCGTATCGGCAGAATACCTACTGGCTGCATGGCCTCGTGCCGCGTCCGCCGCCCGCCGGCCCGCGGTAACCGCTCCGTAGCGGCGGGCGCCAGCGAGCCGACGATTTCGGAAATCTTCAGTGCCGGCGGGTGCTGCGCTCGGCCCGAAATCGTTTCAAGGCCGCCTCCACCTGGCCGAGGTTCACCGGCTTCGTGAGGTAATCGTTCACCCCCGCCGCGAGCGCGCGCGCGCGTTGCACATCACGCGCATCCGCGGTCAAGGCGATCATCCACATCGTCTGGGCCCGCAGGCCGGCACCGCCGCGCCGGATCTCCTTCAGCGCGGTCAGTCCGTCCATGTCCGGCATGTGCAGGTCCAGCAACACGACGTCGTAATCCTGCGCGCGCTCCGTCAGCTCGGTCACCGCCAGCCGGCCATTCTCCACCACGGTCGCATTGCAGCCCAGGGTTCGCAGCGTGCGTTCCATGAGCCGCTGATTCATCCGGTTGTCCTCGACCACGAGGACGCGAAATCCGAAATGGGTGGGCGGCGCCGGCGTAAGAGGCGTGTCGGTCCGCGAGCCGGACAGCACCGAAAACAACGCATCGTGATGCACCGGCTTGTTTAACAGCGATCGGAAATGGGTGCGCAGGCTCGCGCGTCGATCGCTCGAAAGCGTCACCGGTACGAGCGCAACAGCCCGGCCCGCCGGAATGCCGGCCACGGCGGTCGCCGTGGAGGCCAGGTCGCCGGCGGATTTTTCGTCCAGATCCACGATCGTGGCGTGGCAATCGCGTCCAGCGAGTTCCTCCGGCCCGCTGACTTCGATCACCTCGGCCTGCCATGACCTGAGCAGGGACGCGAGTTCCCGGCGCAGCGCGCCGGGCTGGGCCACGAGCGCGAGGCACAGTGACGGCAGCGCGTGCTTCGGCGCATACGGGGCCGCGACCGGCCCGACGATGGTGAAGGAGAAGACCGAACCGGCTCCGGGTGTGCTCGTGAACGCAATGTCTCCGCCCATCAACCGCACGAGGTTCCGGTTGATCGCGAGCCCGAGTCCCGTGCCGCCGTAACGCCGGGTGCTCGAGTCGTCCGCCTGCGTGAAGGGCTTGAACAACTTCGCCTGGTAGGCGGCGGCGATGCCAATGCCGGTGTCGCGCACGCTGAACTCGAGCACGGTTTCACCGTGGTGGTTGCGTCCGGGAGCCGGCGCGTCCGCGCCGGCGGGGGGCTCCGCGGCGGCGCGTTTTTCGTCGTCCGCCGCCGCTCCGGCGCCCTCGCGCCGCACGAGACCGAGGCGCACCTCCACCTCGCCGTGCTCCGTGAATTTGACCGCGTTGCCCACCAGGTTCACCAGCACCTGGCGCAGGCGGCCGCCGTCGACCACCACGGCCGCGGGCACGCCGTCGTCGATGTGATGCAGCAGCTCGAGCTTTTTCTCCGCGGCCTTGTTCGCGAGGAGATCGAGCGCATCCTCGATGCATTCACGCGGATCGCAGGCCAGCGGGTCGAGCTTGAGCTTGCCTGAATCGATGCGCGCGAAATCGAGGATGTCGCCCGTGAGCTGAATCAGCGCCTCCGTGCTCATCCGAATCGTCTGGACGTAGTCGCGCTGCTCGGCCGACAGCGGCGTTTCGAACAGCAGACTGGTGAAGCCAACGATGCCGTTCAGCGGTGTGCGCACCTCATGGCTCATGGTGGCCAGAAACTGCCCCTTGGCCCGGTCGCCCGCCTCCGCGAGATCGCGCGCCTCGCGCAGCTCGGCCTCCGTGCGCTTCGTTTCCGTCGCATCGTCGAACACCACGACCTGGCACGAGAGCGAGCCGTCGGGGTGCTTCACCGGGCTCACGACGCCATGTACTGGATACGCGGTCCCGTCTTTGCGCTGGTTGAGCCACTCCCCCTCCCACGGCTTGCCCGCGCGCATGGTCGCGAGCAGCTCGGCGTGCGCCGCATCCCCGGGCCCGCCGGCGCGGAGCTCGCGCCAGTCGCGGCCAAGCAACTCGCGGCGCGAGTATCCCAGCTGCTGGCAAACGCCGCGGTTCGCAAACTCGATCCGTCCCTCGAGGTCCGCGATCATGACGGCGGAATGGCTCTGCTCGATGGCCTGGGAAAGGTTGCGGATGACCTCGCGCTGCTCCCCCTGCCGCCGGCTGATGAGCACGACGACCAACGGGAGTCCAAGCATCACCCAGGTGTAGAATGCGCCTTGAAACGCCGACTGCCACACCGCCTGGCGCCAGCGGGCGGCGTCAAGATCGAGTCGGAGAATATCGCGGGCGCCGCCGTCCCCGGCCGAGGGATCGTCGACCAGCGCATAGACGGTCACCCAGGTCCCGAGCGCATCGAACCGCGGCCCCTCGGTCGCGGTTTCACCGGTGGCCTGAATCTGCCGGAGCGCGGGCGTGTACCGCGCGGCCGGATACTCATCGCCCGGCGTGGAACCGCCGGCCGGCACCCCGGGCGCGGAATCGGCCAGGATGAGCAGTCGATTCGAGGCGGGCAGGAAACGGAACAGGCAAAGGAAGCGGAGCTCGGGCTGAACGGCCTGGAGCTTTCGCAGCCGCTGCTGCAAAGTCACGTACGCCGGGTTCTTCAGATCACCGGCGGTGGCCGAAAGCTGGCGCAGCTGCGCCGGGTCGAACGCCACCGCCGCGCGGCGGGCGTGATCGGCGAGGTCGGCGCGCAGCTGGTTCGCCCGCGCCCGATGACGGATCGCGCCGACGGCCCCGCCGGCGAGGAAGATCCCCACGCAGACCACGGTGAGCTTGAGCGTTCTCGTGCGATGATGCGACATGGGGCGTGGCGGCAACGGCCGCCAGTCAATCCGCCGGTCCCGGGACGCGCAACCCCGAAGCACGACGCCCGCGGCGGGCCCTTGCGCGACGCGCAGGGAAAATTGGATACGCGTAAGACGGGCCTCAAATCACCGGGCCGCCGCCGCTCCGCCGCGCGCACAAAAAAACCGCCACGAGCGAACTCGTGGCGGCGAGAAAAGAAACGTCAGCGAATCAGGAGAGGTTGTTCGAGACGAGCTTCGTCATTTCGAACATCGACACCTTCGTCTTGCCGCCGAACACCGCCTTCAACTTGTCGTCCGCATTGATCTGCGTCCGCACCTTCTTGTCCTGAAGACCGTTCTTCTTGATGTAAATCCAGAGCTTCTTGGTGAGCTCCGTGCGCGGCAATGGAGAAGAGCCAACGACAGCGGCGAGCTTTTCGTTTGGCTGAACCGGTTTCATGAACGCGGCGTTCGGTTTACGAGCTGATTTTTTAGCCATAATGTTTTTTGGGTTTGGAATATTTTCCCTCGCAGACATGGCTCTTCTAGAGGGAAAATCGCGCGTTTGCATAGGAAAATCTTCAACTTTCTAGAGCGAGAAGTGCACACGCTCCCTATGAAAATCCGAAGAAAGTCCGGCGCAACGGCGCTCGCGCGCTTCAGCTCGTATCGCCGGACGACCAGATTTCGCCCGTGAATCGGTCGCGCGGCGCAGGGGTGAACCGGTGCCGCAAGCCCCGGCGGCCGCGCGTCGCAATGGCATTTTCCGTCACGCTGCAGTTTCATCCACCTGCACAAACTGCCGGTACAGCGCCGCGTAGTGTCCCGCGTGTGCGACCAATTCCTGATGCGTTCCCCGCTCGATGATCCGTCCCTGGTCCAGCACGAGAACGAGATCGGCATGGCGGATGGTGCTCAGCCGGTGGGCGACGACAAAACTCGTGCGCCCGCGCAAGAGTTCGACCAGGGCCTTCTGGAGACGCGCCTCGGTCAGGGCATCAATCGCGCTCGTGGCCTCATCGAGGATCACCAACCGCGGATCCGCCAGCAGCGCCCGGGTGAAGCAAACGAGCTGCCGCTGCCCCATCGAGAGCGCAGCGCCGCGTTCACCCACATCCGTATGCAGCCCATGCGGCAACCCGACGAGAATATCGACACAGCCGAGCCTTTCCGCCGCGCGAATCGCCTCCCGCTCGCTCGCATCCGGCCGGGCGATCCGGATGTTGTCGAGCACCGTGCCGCTGAAGAGAAAATTCTGCTGCTGCACGATGCCCATCTGGCGGTGCAGCGACCGGCTCGTGATTGTCCTGATTTCCCGGCCATCGATGACCAGCTCGCCCGCCGTGGGCAGGTGGAACTTCGAGGCCAGAGTGATAATCGAGCTCTTGCCACTGCCAGTGTGTCCGACGAGGGCAATCGTCTGTCCGGGTTCCGCGATGAAGGTCACGTCGTGCAAAACCGGCCGGCCGGGATCATAACCGAATGAGATATTCCGAAACTCAATCCGCATGCCGGC
>JAUSID010000151.1 GCA_030648295.1 Opitutaceae bacterium
GCGGGCACGAAAGCGACGGCAAAAAGACTATCAGCTGCTGAACCGCCCCCGCCACCTCATGCGCGTATCCAATTCACGGAGACTGCGATGATCCCCGTTCGCCATCCTCACTGCTGGCTTAACTTAGCGCCATTCGGGTCATGGATTGACTCTTGTCAGTGCCGACCTGACTTGCGCTCGGCCATCCCGACTTTCAGGCGGAGCCGGCGGATGTGCTGGCTGACACTCGCCGGCAACCCGTCGGTGATCGGTGATCGGTGATCGGTGGTCGGTGGTCCGTGGTCCGTGGTCAGTGGTCGGTTTTAACCCGTCACAGCTCCACAATCTTGATATTCCGATACTCGCACTTCATCACCGCACCGGCGTGGATTTGGAATCCGAGCGGTGCGGCGCCGGAGAACTTCGGGTCGGTGTATTCCGACGCCTTCGTGCCGTTGATCCAGCAGGTGAACGTATTCCCCTTCGCCTGAATCCGGAACGTGTTCCACTCCCCCTCGGGCTTCATCAATTTCTTTGCGTCCTTCGCCTGGCCCGCCTCCGGGTAGGCCGGCTTGCCGCCGGTGTAGAAGGAGCCCGACATGTCCACTCTCAAACTGCCGGAGACGCCGAGCTGGAGCTGGATATGCGGCTTCCGCATCTCGAGCCCCGTGTCGACCCCGCGCGGTGTCGTCGTCTTCCAGCGCACGTCGAATTCGATGACGAAATCACGATACTCCTTCTGCGTCCAAAGGTAGTTGCCCTTCAAGGCGGCGTTGTTCTCGCCGATGAGTACGCGATTTTCCACCCGCCAAAAATCTTTCGAATCCTCGGCTTTGAAGTTGGATAGATCCCTGCCGTTAAAAAGCGGCACGAACTTCGGCGCGGCAGCGGCGCCATGGATGGCGGCCGCGAAATAAAGGGCAAATGCGAGGACAACGGTGCGGGGTTTCATGGCGCGATATGATAGCTTCATTAGCGATAATTCCTGAAGCTCCCGCGTGCACGGCTTTTCTTCGAGCGAACCGTACCGAGGCGGCAAACGGGGAAGTGAGAGTGAAGGTGAAGGTGAAAGTGAAAGTGAAGGTGAGGACTGCCTCACCGCTTAACAGCTTCACCGTCTCACCGCTTCACCGACCACCGTCTCACCGCTTCACCGACAACGGAGGACGGCGCATTCGACGCAGGCTTCGACGTATCAGGCGCGACGAGCGCGCAATCGGGGGAACATCCCCCGGTCGTCTGCAACTATGTTCAATCCTCTCCACCCCAATGAAATCATTATTTAAGAAATCCGCCGCGGCCGGACTCCTTGCCGCAGCACTTCTCTTCAGCGCGGGCTGTTCGCGCGATGACGGCAAGACCGCTGGTCAAACCGTCGACGACTCGGCGATCAGCGCAAAAGTGAAGGCCGCCTTGGCCAAGGATCCCGGCGTGAAAGCGATCGAGGTGAACGTCGATACACACCTGGGCGCGGTTCAGCTCAGCGGCTGGGTGAACACCGCCGGGGAGAAAGCGCGCGCCGAAGAACTCGCGAAAGCCATCCCGGGCGTCAAGAAGGTCGAAAACAAGATCGTGCTAAAGACGGACGTGAAAAAGTCCTAGCCCGGCCCGGTGAGACGGTGGTCGGTGATCGGTGACAGCAGATGACAGACGACAGACGGCGGACGGCAGAAGCCGTTGTCGGTGGTCGGTGGTCGGTGGTCGGTGGTCGGTGGTCGGTGGTCGGTGACGACGGACCAGGCAGATGATCGGATGGCTGGACGAGCGGCGATTTGCTCGCAGGCGAATCATCGGTGCCCGATGACAATGCGAACGCCGGCGCCGTTCGGAATGACAACGTTCGGAATCGAGATTCTGCCGTCGGGGCCGGCCTCAATCACCCTCGTCTGCGCATCGCCGACCGTGACGTTGAGCTTCGCGCCCGGGAGAACCTTGAACCGCTGGACCCGCCGGAGGCTCACAGCCGTCTGAACGGGATATTGGATGCCGGGGAAACCGGCGAGGAGGGTGATCGCGTAATGATCCGATTCGTCCTCGATGTCTTTCCAATCCATGCCGCGGTTGATCCAGCCGACGGGGTCGCCGTTTGCCGGATTGCCATCACCCGCGTCGCGGTTGGACGACGTGCCGGCAAACGCGGGGAAACTCTGATCCAGCCGGAACGAACGGAACCGTTGCGTCCACGCCTTCACGTCGTCCGGCGCGTCCTTGCCGGACGTGCTGTGCTGGCCGTCGTCCCAATAGACCGCGAAGCCGTTCGCGCCGTCGCCCATCGCGCGGTAGAAAGGGGGATTGTTCTCCCAGGGGATCGAGTCGTCCTTGCGCCCGTTCAGGATGAACAAAAAGGGGAGATCGGCCCGGGTCTCGCTGACGAATTTCGTGCCATCGAGGCGTTCGAGGAGCGGGACGCCCTCGTTCGTCATCACGTCCGGCGTGATTCGCCCGATCCAGGACGAAGGTTCGAGCCGGTGGGCGCTGCCCTTCCCAAGATAGGTGTAGCTGACGATCGGCACGTGGGCGTGGCAGGCCGCGAACAGTTCGGGGTGACGCAAGCCAAACGAGATGGTGCCGCACCCACCCATCGAGCTGCCGGAGCAATACCACCGGTTTCGGTCGGTTTGGTAATACTGGCTCACCCAGTCGAGAATCCAGAGCAGCCGGCGTTCCGTGTAGTTGGTCGGCGTGCCCCGGGCCATGAGCTCGCGGTCGTAGATGTTCGAATTGTAACCATACCAGAGTAAACGTTGAACGTGGTGCCCCCCGGGGCTTCCGCCTCGGTCCACGTCAGGAAGACCTGTCCGTCCCGGGCGGTCGCCTTCAACCCGCTGGCCAGCGGTGCGGCCCCGGCCGAACCGCAAAGCGCCGCCCCCGCAAGGAGGCCGGCGAGAAATCCGCGTCGGATGAATTTAAGCCAGGGCGTTGCAGTAAAATGTGGAGCCGCTTGACCCCGATCGGCTGGCGTTCGACCGAGCCAGCCGCAGCGCGTTGAGGTCAACGCGCTCCACCTCTCAGTAATTTTGTTTCGAGAATCAAAATGCGCTTCAACTGCATGGTTCCGGCCAAGCATACGGACCGGAGGCGCCTTCACGTCTGAGCACCGGCCATCCTGACCCGCAAATCTTCGACTAATCATGGTCCTGCGGGCAGCGGTCCGATGGCCTGGCGGCTGATGACCACGTCGTCGATGTAGACATGGTAGTCGGTTTTGGCGGACCACGTGCCGCCGTAATAAAGATTGAGCCAGACCGTTTCGATCTTGAGCGAATCCACGTCGCGCATGCGCACATTGTTTTTCTCGAAGACCAGCTTGCCGTCCACCCAGGCGCGCAGGAGGCCATCGTTCCTCCCCGGCGTGTTGAGGCGAGCCTGCTGCTCGATGCAGTACCAGCGGTTGTTGGCCAGCCCGCTGAATCCCTCGCGATCCCAAAGCCAGTTGTCGCCATACCGGCCCTTCATTTCCGCGTGGTAACAATAGAAGCCAATCGGCGTGCGACCGTCCTTCCATCCGTTGAAAAGGCCGCGCGCTGACCAGCCGTCGGTGCCGTTGACCTTTCGACCGCCCCAGCCTGCCTTTCCGTACGTGCCGCCGATGCCCGGCAGTTTGCCGCCGCGCTCCGGTTTCCAATCGTCGGCCAACCGCAGGTAATAGCGGAAAAATATCTCCTCGGGCTCCGCGCCCGTGCGCTTCTTGAAATTGAAGTCCAGGCTCACGCCATAGTGCCCGCCTTGATCCACGCGGATGCGCAGGGCCTTGCCACGATGTGGTTCAAAGTTCCGCGTCGGATCCTCCAGCACCGTGTCCGTGTGCGCGTCCTGCTGCCGTGCCGCCCACTCCTGCCACCACGTGGCGGACTCGAAGTCGCAGGCAAAGACGACGCCGTCGGGATGCGGGTCGGCGGCGTGCAGGGTCGTCGTCACCCAAGCCAGTGAACTCAGGAGGAGGAGAGGGTTCATGGATGAGCTGGCCGGGACGAAGAATTCTGCGGGTGGCGTCGGCGTGCGATGAGGAAATCGCTGGCGTCGCTCGCCGCCAAGCGCGTCGGTCTTACGCCAGGGACCACGGCGCGCGCATCGCGCGGGCGCGAAGGCGATTGGCCATGTCGTCGCCGGCAAATTCCTCCCTGGCCGGATCCCAGCGCAGTTTGCGGCCGAGCATCATCGCAATCTGGCCGAGGTTGCAGACGGTCGCCGAGCGGTGGCCGATTTCGACATCGGAGATCGCCCGCTCGCGCGAACGCATGCACGCGAAAAAATTGTCGTGGTGATTGTTGCTGACGGTGAGCTGGAGCGGCTTGTTCGGCTGCTGCATTTCGCGGAGCAGGCTGTTGTCCGAGGCGATCACCCGGTCCCGCACGACGTGGATCCATCCGCGTTCGCCTACGAAACGCACGGTGGCGTTGCCCGCCTCGTAGTTGGTGCGGCAGTGCATCGGGATGCCGTTGGCGTAGCGAACCGTGAAGTCGACTTTCGTCGCGTTGGTGAACAGGCCGCTGCTCGGGAATTCGCCGTGGCCCTCGACCTCGACGGGGCCGCTGTTGTCCATGTCGAGCGCCCACTGGCCGATGTCGAGGCCGTGCGCGCCAAAGTTGGTGACCTGCCCGCAGGCATTATCGGCGATGAATCGGAAATTATAGTGGCAGCCGATGGACGTGTAGGGCCGCCACGGCGCGGGGCCGAGCCACATTTCCCAATCGAGTCCCGCCGGCACGGGCTCAGGCTTCCAGGTCGCGCCGCAAAAGCGGTTGTTATCCGGAATATCGACTTCGATGCGATCGAGTTTGCCGAGGCCGTGGTTGCGGACGAATTCGGCGGCGTCGCGGAACGGCTTCCGCGAGCGGCTCTGCGCGCCGGTCTGCGTGACGCGGTTGTAGGTACGCGCGGCCTCGACGAGCGCCCGGCCCTCCCGAATCGTGAGCGTCAGAGGCTTCTCGACGTAGACGTCCTTGCCGTTGCGCATCGCGTCGATCGCGATGAACGCATGCCAGTGGTCAGGGCACAGGACGAAGACGGCATCGATGTCGGAACGCAGGTTTAGTTCGCGGAAATCGGCGTAGGTTTTGCAGTCGCGGTTGCCGTATTCCTTGTTCACCCGCGCGGCGGCAGCGTCGCGGCGCCCGCGGTCGACATCGCACACGGCGAGGATGCGCACCGATTCCGGATCACCGAGCAGCACGGGAAAGTGACTGTCGGAGATATTGCCACAGCCGATAATGCCGACGGTGATCTTTTTGCTCGGAGCGTTTTGACCGAGGAGGCGCGAAGGCAGGATGAGCGGCGCGGCCGCGACCGCGGTAGCGAGGGTCGATTGCCCAAGGAACTGGCGCCGGCTGAGAGAATGGGTGGCGTTCATCGAGGGTCAGGCTTTGTAGTGGGTGAGGCGGGCGAGAGCGCGCGCGGCGGTTTCGCGCACGATGGCGGGTTCGTGCGGGGCGTCTTTCAGCGCCGCGAGCGCGGGGCACGCGGAGGCATCGCCGCGGACGGCAATGCTGCCGATGACGCCGGCTTTCGCGGCGCCGGTGAGCACGCCGAGCGCCTCACGCAGGGCGGCGTCGGCTTCGGGGCCCGGAATCGGTTCAAGCGCGTAGCGCGCGGAGTCAGCGGTTTTCGCGTCGCGGAGGAGTGGCGCGAGCACCGGCACGCTTTTCGCGCTGCCCACCAGCGCGAGCATCTGGCAGATGAAGGCGAGGCCGGCATTGGTGCGGCCGGGCGTGGCGCACGACTTGAGCAACTGCTCCTCGACGCGAACACGGTCGGCCGCCGGCGTGCCGATCACCCGGGCGCGCACGGTCCACGCGTAGCTGCGATCACCGCCGTATTCGAGTCGGGCGCATTCCTCCCAGGGATTGGGCGAGGCCCCGGCGCTGGAGTAACTGTCGGGGTTGCGTTGTTTTTTGGCCGCGGGCGCGGCGGGGGGAGTTTCCGCATTCATGATGGGAGCAAAACCGGGAGCGGGCAGTGACACCGGCGAACGAGTGTTGACTCTGGTTGCCTTGTGGCAACCGCCGAACCGAGGCGGTGGGCGGTGGGCGGTGGGCGGTGGGCGGTGGGCGGTGGGCGGTGGGCGGTGGGCGGTGGGCGGTGGGCGGTGGGCGGTGGGCGGTG
>JAUSID010000152.1 GCA_030648295.1 Opitutaceae bacterium
ACGCAATCGCGCGCGGATGAAGGCAAGGTCGGGATCACGAACATGAGCGCCGACGAAAGCGAATTTCCGCCCAAAGGAAAACCCCGAAAGCGCAGCGAGCCGCGGCGGAAGTTCGGCGGGCTCGGAGTGGCTGCGGCATCCCTTCGACAGGCTCAGGGCATCCCTGCCGCAGATGTTTACCGCATGCCGTACTGATTTTCCGAATTCATCTGCGGCTGCCCCTCGACGGGCTCGGGGCCCTGTCGAACGGGGAGGCCGCAGCCACTCGGAGCGACGTGCCGCCCGCGTCCGCAACCCCCGCATTATTCACACTTGAAATGGTCTTCACCCATGTCTGACCGCCAATATCCCAATGTTCCGGCGAATGCCCCGCGTTCATGCGGGCTAAATGCATTCTGCTGGCCAGCAGAATGCCGTTAGCCGGGAAATCGTGGAGCGCGCGCCGGCGCACGGCACCAGCGAACACACGGTGCGTTCGCAGCGGAGACAGAGTGTAAAATTTCCCGGCTACAGGTGTTTCTGGATCGCCTGGTAAACGCGCTGCGCGTTCGCCAGGTCGCCGCCGACGAGTCCATAGCGAATCTTCACGCTCGTCCGGTTCTTCGCCACTTCCTTGATTTTCACCGTAATCATCGTGTCGGCGGAATCGCGCGCACGGAGGTCGGCCTCGACGAGTTTCTTTTCATCCTGCGTTTCGAAGAGGCCGAGGTCCTTGATTGCCTTCTTGGTCGCAGCGTGAACCGCGGCGAAATCACGATCGGCGAAAACCTGGAGTTCACCCAGTCCCGGTTTGAACTCGCCCTGCACATTCGGCGCCACTTGGACCTGCGTGCAGCCCGGGCCCACGCCGAGCATCAGGCCGGCCACAACGAGGACCGGCCAGGACCGAAACGAAGAAAAGACAGTCTTCATGAATTCGAGGGGATCGGCCCTGATGACACACAGTTTGCCACCGAGTTCAATCGCACATCACCCCCGTGCCGACTTGACGGTTTTCTCACAAACGCCGGACTGGCGCCCACATGCCACGTCAACGGCCGCCGCTGCGACTGCCGCTTTCCGGCGCGACACCGGCGGCATTCACGGCCCGCGCGACCGCACGGAGCTGATCCCGAAGGCTTGTTGCGGTGCGCTCAGCCTCGGCCCGCGCCGCCCGTTCCGCCTGCAATTCTCTTTCGAGCCGGGCCACCGACGCCGCAGCGTTGTTATCCGATTTCGCCTTCAGCTCTTTCACCTGCGTGTTCAGGGAGGCATTGTCGGCGCGAAGTTTTTCCATGTCGGCGACGATGCCCGAAAGCTCCTGCTTGAACTGAGTGTAGGAACGAAGCGTCGAGTTGAGTTTGTCGTCCGCCGGCTCCGCTCTCGCGCGAAACGTCGATGAAGAAGATGACGGCGCCTCGCGTTCGGCCCGGAGCTTGGCGTTCGTCGCGCGCAGCGTGGCCAGCTCACGCGTGACCTCGTTCAACTGTGCGACAAGCTCGGCCCGCCCGGTTTCCGTCCCGGAGCGGCTGTCGCGCGCCATGATCGGGGAGGAGCGCTCCTCGCGTCGTGAAGGTTCGGCCGCGGCCGTTTTTTCCGCGGGCCGCTCCGATGACCTCTCCGGGCGGGAGCTCGATTCACTCGCCGTGTCCTTGCTTCGCTCTGCGTTCATGACCGCACTGGTCGTTTCATCCATCGGGCTGACGCAGCCGCACAACGACGACAAAACCGCGACACCGATCGATCCGCGAAATAGGGGGTAGCGCATAATCGGGAGCAAAGTACGGCACGCGTGGCTTGGCAATCCGCGCGTCATAGCACGGTCACATTTCCGCGATACTTCTGAATCGGGCGGACGCCCACGTGTTTTTCCTTCAGGGCCCGAATCCCGTCCACCGCCGCCGCCGCGCCGGTAATGGTCGTCATGATGCACACGTTGTGGGCGTAGGCCGCCGAGCGGATCGCATTCTCGTCGCGGCGCGGGATCATCCCGCCGGGCGTGTTGATGACCATCTGGATCTGGCCGTTCTTGATCAGGTCGACCGCGTTCGGCCGGCCTTCCTGGATTTTGGCGAGCTTCTTCACCACCAGGCCGGCGTCCGCGAGTGTCTTCGCCGTGCCGCTGGTCGAACAAAGGGTGAAACCCAGCTGCTCGAGCCCGCGGGCAATCGCCACCGCGCGCTCCTTGTCCGCATCCTTCACGGAGAGGAACACGTTTCCCTTGGTGGGCAGTCCCGGTTTGGCGGCGGCCTGCGCTTTCGCAAACGCGATGCCGAGGTCGTCGTCGAGGCCCATGACCTCGCCGGTCGACCGCATCTCGGGTCCGAGCGTAATCGTCGCGCCCGGGAAACGGACGAAGGGGAACACGGCCTCCTTCACGCACCAGTGCTTCGGCGTCTGTTCGCGGGTGAAGCCGAGGTCCTTGAGCTTCAGCCCGGTCATGACCTTGGCCGCGAGCTTGGCCAGCGGCACGCCGATTGCCTTGGCCACGAACGGCACCGTGCGCGACGCGCGCGGATTCACTTCCAGCACGTACAACTGCTGGTCCTTGATCGCGAACTGGACGTTCATCAATCCGACCACCTTCAACTCGCGCGCGAGCGAATACGTCGCCTCGCGCACGGTCGCGAGCATCGGCGCCCGCAACGTGTGCGGCGGCATCACCATCGCGGCGTCGCCGGAGTGGACGCCGGCGTACTCGATGTGCTCGAGCATCCCGCCAATGACCGACGTCTCGCCATCACTGATACAGTCGACGTCGAGCTCGATCGCATCCTCCAGGAACTTGTCGATCAGCACCGGCTTGTCCGGCATGACGTCGAACGCCTGCCGGACCACGGCGCGAAACTCCTCCTCGTTGTAGACGATGAACATCCCGCGGCCGCCGAGCACGAACGAGGGCCGCAGCAGCACGGGGAAACCGACCTCCTTGGCGAATGTCAGTGCATCCGTCTCGTTCATCGCCGTGCGGTTCTCCGGCGACCTCAGTTGCAGCTTGTCGAGGATGGCGGCGAACAGCTTGCGATCCTCCGCCGTGTCGATGCTCTCGGGCGACGTGCCAATGATGTTGACGCCATTCGCCTTCAGCGCCGAAGCGAGGTTGAGCGGCGTCTGGCCGCCGAACTGCACGATCGCGCCGTCACACTTCTCCTGCTGGTAGATCTCGAGCACGTCCTCCAGCGTCAGCGGCTCGAAATACAAGCGATCGCTGGTGTCGTAGTCGGTCGAGACCGTCTCGGGATTGGAATTCACCATCACGCTCTCGTAGCCGATCTCGCGCAGCGCGAAGCTCGCGTGGACGCAGCAGTAGTCGAACTCGATGCCCTGACCGATCCGGTTCGGTCCCCCGCCCAGAATCATGATCTTCCTCCGGCCCGAGGGGGGCAGGATTTCGTTCTCGTCGCCGTAGCTGGAATAATAATACGGCGTGAACGCCTCGAACTCGGCGGCGCACGTGTCCACGAGCCGGTAGGTCGTCTGGATCCCGCGGCGCTTCCGCTCCGCCCGGGCGCCGGCGAGATCGGATTTCAACAGGTGCCCGAGCTGCACATCGGAGAAACCGAACTGCTTCGCCCGGCGCAGCGCCTCCGTGTCGATGCCGGCCAGGGTCTGCGTTTTCAGCTCCTCCTCCATCTCCCAAATCTCACGCAGCTGGTGCAGGAACCACGGATCGATCTTCGTCAGGTCGAAAATCCGCTCGACCGGGTAACCCGCGCGAAACGCATGGCGGATGAAAAAGATCCGCTCCGCGTTCGGCGTCCCGAGCTTCGCATTGATCACCTTTTCCTCCACCGGTTCGTCGCCGCCGTGCTTGCCGCCGCCGCCGAAGCCGCGCGCGCCGATTTCGAGCGAGCGCAGGCATTTCTGGATCGACTCCTTGAACGTCCGGCCAATCGCCATCGCCTCGCCGACCGATTTCATCGCCGACGTGAGCGTCGCATCCGCATCCGGAAATTTCTCGAAGGTGAACCGCGGGATCTTCGTCACCACGTAGTCGATCGTGGGCTCGAAGCTGGCGGGCGTGAGCCGGGTGATGTCGTTGCGCAGTTCGTCCAGCGTGTAACCGACCGCCAGCTTCGCGGCGATTTTCGCGATCGGAAAACCCGTGGCCTTCGAGGCCAGCGCGGAGGAGCGCGACACGCGCGGGTTCATCTCGATGACGACCATCCGGCCCGTTTCCGGATCGACGGAGAACTGGATGTTCGAGCCGCCGGTCTCGACGCCGATTTCGCGAATGACCGCGAACGACGCATCACGCATGATCTGAAATTCCTTGTCCGTCAGCGTCATTGCCGGCGCGACCGTGATCGAGTCGCCGGTGTGCACGCCCATCGGATCGAAGTTCTCGATCGAGCAGATGACCACGCACTGGTCCTTGTGGTCCCGCATGACCTCCATCTCGAATTCCTTCCAGCCGAGAAGGCATTCCTCGACGAGCACCTCATGCACCGGCGAGAGGTCGAGTCCGTTGGCGACGATCCGCTCGAACTCCTCCTTGTTGTACGCGATGCCACCGCCCGAGCCGCCGAGCGTGAACGAAGGTCGGATGATCAGCGGGAAGATGCCCAGCTCTTCCGCCGCGAGTCTCCCCTCCTCTATCGACTTCACCGTCCGGGAACGCGCGACGTCCAGGCCGATTTTCAGCATCGCCTGCTTGAAGAGCTCACGATCCTCGCCCTTCGAGATCGCCGCCGGCTTGGCGCCGATCATCTCCACGCCATATTTCTCCAGCACTCCATGTTTGTGGAGTTCCATCGAAAGATTGAGGGCCGTCTGGCCGCCCAGCGTCGGCAGCAGCGCGGAAGGCCGCTCCTCGGCGATGATTTTTTCCAGGATATCCAGCGTGAGCGGCTCGATGTACGTCACGTCCGCAAATTCCGGATCCGTCATGATCGTCGCCGGATTCGAATTCACGAGGATGACCCGATAGCCCTCCTCCTTCAGCGCCTTGCACGCCTGCGTGCCCGAATAATCGAATTCGCAGGCCTGGCCGATGACAATGGGGCCGGCGCCAATGATGAGGATCGACTTCAGGTCGGAGCGTTTGGGCATGGGCGTAGATTTCGGCGACAGTTGCGAGCGTCGAAACCCTCGGCAAGCGGGAAAGCGGGCAGGGGCATTTTGCCGCGCAAATCAGGTCTGGAGCGGCTTCGTTCGACGCCGGGACGATCGCTCGCTCCCGACCCGGCTCAACCCAGTCGCGAAACCTCGACGCCGAGCACCTTCGCCGCCGCCGCCTTCTCGCCGCGACACGCATGCATCACCAAATCGATGTATTGCTTCTCCTGGCCGGCCAGGTACTCGGTCAGTGGCGGCCAGTCCTTCAACTGGCGCACCCGCACCGGCAGCTGTTGCGACGTGATTACCCGCGTTTCCGTCGTCGCCGCGAGTTTCGTCACCACCTGATGCAGCTCGGTGAGATTGCCCGGCCAATGATAGGCCGTCAGCACGGCAGCGGCATCGTCGGTGAACTCGATCAGATTCGCGTCGAACAGCGGATTCGCCGCCTGCGACGCGGCATGCTTCGCCAGCAGCGGAATGTCCTCCGTGCGCTCGCGCAGGGGCGGCAATTGCACGGGCAGCGACGCCACGCGGTAGAAGAGCTCATCGTGAAACTTGCCTTCGTCGACGAGCTTCTCGAGGTCCTCGCTCGTGGTGCAGACGAGCCGGAAACCGTGGGCCGTGTTCCGCAACACACTGACGAGTTCCTTCTGCATCGCGAGCGAGAGGCATTGCAGGTGCTGCAAATAAAGCATGCCGCCCTTCGCGTCCTTCACCCACGTCCCGCCCTCGCCATTTTTTCCGAGCAGGCCTTCACGAAAATTGGATTCGGAACTCAACGAGCAGTCGATCCGCAGGAACGCCGCATCCGCCGCGCCCGTGGCCGCATGCAGGATTTCCGCGACCGCGCTCTTGCCGGTTCCGTTCTCCCCCACCAGCAGCACGGGCGAGCGCACGGCGGAGAGTTTCTTCACCTGCGCAATCAGCTTCGCGATCTTCGGGCTCTTGCCAATCAGCCGGCCCTCGATGTCGGCACTTTTCATCCCGGCCACCGGCCCGGCTGCCGCGCGCTCGGCCTGGAACTTCCGGAATTCCAGCCCCCGTCGCAGGGTCGCCAGCAGTTCGTCCACCCGAAACGGCTTCTGGAGGTAATCGAACGCACCGTACTTCAGCGCCTGCACCGCACTCTCGGTCGACGCGTAGGCCGTCATGATGATGACGACGCAGTTGGGATCGTAGAGCTTCAGCTGCTTCAACAGCGTGATCCCGTCCATCGGCTTCATGTCGATGTCCGCCAGCACAAGATCGTATTTGTCCGCCTTGTAGCGGACAAGCGCCTTCTCCCCATCCGTGGCGAAGGAGGTTGCGAAGCCGGTAGGCTGAATGACAGCCTCGAGCATCTCATGGATGGACACGAGGTCGTCTACGATGAGGACGGCGGGCATTGAAGCGGAGAGACGGAGCCGCGGACGTTCCGGAATACGGAGCGTAATGTCAAACCGCGCAGGGGGCGCGGCTTATTGGAGACCGCCCGCGACGGCGCCGAGTTGGAAGATCGGCAGGAACATCGCCATCACGATACCGCCAACGACCACGCCAAGGAACACGATCAGCATCGGCTCAATCAGCGAGGTGAGGGCGGAGACGGTGGCTTCGCACTCCA
Organism: Opitutaceae bacterium; assembly: GCA_030648295.1. Classification (GTDB taxonomy): domain Bacteria; phylum Verrucomicrobiota; class Verrucomicrobiia; order Opitutales; family Opitutaceae; genus ER46. The sequence goes on from JAUSID010000152.1 coordinate 6,644, forward strand.
CGTCGTAGAAGTCGGCGATTTTGTTCATCATGCCGTCGACGTTGCCGGTCGACTCACCCGCCTTGACCATGTGTTTCATCATCGGCGGGAAAAAGGCATTCGCGGCGAGCACCTCGGAAACCTGGCCGCCCTGGCTCACGTGCTTCGCGATTTCCTCGCACGCGTCCTCGACCTGCACCTTGCCGCTGGCGGCGGAAACGATCTCGAGGGTGCGCAGGATCGGCACGCCGGAACGGATCAGCGTGGCGTAGGTGCGGCAGAAGCGCGAAAGCGCGATCTTGTGGATCAGGTTGCCGAAGATCGGGGCCTTCACGAGGAAGGTGTCCTTGGTGCGGCGTCCATTCGGCGTGGAGACGAACTTTCCCGTGATCCAATAAACCGCGTAGCAGCCAAGCCCGATGGCCCACCACCACGACTTCATGAAATTGGACAGATCGATCAGGAACTGCGTCGGCGCGGGCAGCTTCGCGCCGAAGTCGGCGAACATGGCCGCGAACACCGGAATGACGAAAATCAGCAGCACGTTCACCAGCGCCACCGCGAGGCCGATGACCGCGATCGGGTACGTCATCGCGGACTTCACCTTCTTGGTCAGCTTGACCGTCGATTCGAAATAGCCGGCCACCTTCATCAGGATCTCCGCCAGGCCGCCGCTCGCCTCACCGGCCTCCACCATGGAGACGAAAAGCGTGTTGAACGAATTCGGGAATTTCCGCACCGCCGACGAGAATGAATTACCCTGGGAGATATCGGCGCGGACATCGCGGATGACGATCCGGAAGCACGGATCCTCGGTCTGATCCTGAAGGGCCTCGAGGCACTGCACGAGCGGCAGACCGGCGGTGAGCAGCGACGCGATTTGCTGCGTGAACATGGCTAGTTCACCGAGCGGCAGCTTGTACGTCTTCGATTTCTTCTCGAGCGCGCGCTGTTTGGCGAGCGCCTGCGCCGCTTTTACGCTGCCGCCTTTTTTCTTGGTTTCGGTGCGGGAAGTCTGGGTGGGGCCGGACGCGGCGGATGTGAGCAGTGCCATGCCGCCGAGACAAAACATGGCGCAAGCAGCCCGCAATCCCTTTTAGGGTGTAAACCCGGTAAAAGGCCCCCGAAAAACGCGTAGGCCGGCCCGCAAACCTAAGTACTTGACTGCACGGCTCGGGAGTCGGCGGGAGGCTACTTTGCCGGCGGGAATCGACCATTCCGCATGCCCAGATTCCTGACGTTCACGATCAACCCGCTCTCCTTCGCTGATCCAGCAGCTGCGTTCGAGCACTCGGGTCAACAGCTGCGGCGCGTGTTTTATCCTTGTTTACATGGTTTCACGAGCAGCGATTCACAAGCGAATGAAAGAGGGCAAGCTCACTTGCTTCACCTTCGATATCACGCATCGAAAACGAAATCTGTTCGGCCAAGACAAAAGTGTTCGGGAGATGGCCGTTGCTCTGATCCCGGTGAGCGAGTGTAAGGCGTGGGAAGCCGAACTGAAACAACGCGCCATCGACAAAGGCACCGTCACCGAAAAGGAGCTGGCCGGCGATGCACCCGATTGGCACGGCGATTTTCTTCGGTGGAATTCGCGATGGCAGAAACAGCAGGCCGCGAAGTCGAAGGAGAAAACATCATGAGCGCTGCCGCGCTTTTACCCGAGGACGATCAGCCGCTGCGCATCAGGACCGTCGCGGAATGGTTGGTCGAGGGAATCGCGCAACTGGCGGCGATTCTACCTTCCTCAATAGCTTCCCCAAATTTTGGGAAACCACGTCCAAACGTGGGAAAACCTGTCCAGACCGCGAACGTCAACGAATCGGAAGAAGACGCCGTTCTCAGAGGAGAAACGCCCGTTTTGGCCATGTCTTTCCCAACTTGGGAAAGCGCTAAATTGGTGCCCGAGGGGGGACTCGAACCCCCATGCGGTTAAGCACAGGCTTCTGAGACCTGCGTGTCTACCAGTTCCACCACCCGGGCAAATCGGCTCGGAGCGCCGACAGAATTGAAATTACTACCCGTCGGCCGAAGTCAACGGCAAGCAGAAATCCATCGGTCCACGGAAAACGGCGCGGTTGACGAATGAACTTGGCCGGCGCAGTGCGCCGCGATGAGGGCTCTACCGCACTCTGAAGACGGATCGATGCACGATCGTTTTTCGTAGCCGCCGGGCAAGGTGACGAGGCCGGGGTGCCGAATTGATTCCAGTACCCTCTGCGGCTGGAAGCCGCAGCCACTTCGAGGCAGCCGGAAAATAGGTTTCCCTCGCCGGCCGGCCAGGGCCACTGTGCACGTTCGCCATGAAGAAAGACGCCATCCTCGCGAAGTTCAAAGCCGAGAAGGTCATCGCGCTCATCCGCGCCGATTCGCCCGACGGGCTGCTCGATTGTGCCAAGGCGCTCGCCGCCGGCGGGCTGACGAGCATCGAGCTGACCATGACAACGCCCGGCGCGATCCGGATGCTCGAGAAGGCGACGGCCGAACTGCCGGACTTCCTTTTTGGACTCGGGACCGTGCTGGATGCCGAGACGGCGCGCGCGGGCATTCTCGCCGGGGCGAAGTTCGTGGTCACACCGGGCGTCCGGCTCGACGTGATTGAAACGTGCAAACGTTACAGCGTCCCGATTTTTTGCGGCGCCTTCACACCGACCGAAGTCATCACCGTGTGGGAGGCCGGCGCCGACGCCGCGAAGATTTTCCCGGCGGAATTCTTCGGCCCGAGCTATATCAAATCGCTCAAAGGCCCGCTGCCCCACATCGAGATGGTCCCGACCGGCGGCGTGAACGAAAACAATGTCGCCGAATTTCTGAAGGCGGGCGCGTTCGCGACGGCGGCGGGCAGTTCGCTCGTCGACGCCAAGGCGTTCAAGGAAAAGAATTGGGCCGCCATCACCGCAAAAGCGAAGGCGTTCGTTGCCGCAGTGAATCGGTGAAGCGGTGAAGCGGTGAAGCGGTGAAGCGGTGAAGCGGTGAATCAGTGAAACGGTAAAACGGTAGACGCAGTCTTCGTGACACGATCCATGAGATTGTTGTTTTCTTGCGTGCAAATTCGTTGGTGGAAGAACGGTCAGTCGAAATTTCCCTGCTCCCTTCTCCCTCCAGGAGCGGCGCACCACAACGTGTGCCCAACACTTTGGTTGCGGCCGTCTCGACAAGCTCGAGGCCCCGAGCGTGCCGCGGGGCTGCGCCGCCCTGGGGTGAGAGCGCATCTTGCGAAGGGCCATTTTCCCACTCGCTGACGCTCTCACCGTCTCACCGTCTCACCGATTCACCGTCTCACCGCCTCACCGATTCACCGTCATGCCCCGTCCGCCTGAATCGATCGCGTTCATCGCGCGAACGCACTGGGTCATGGGCGGAGTCATCGCGGGTTTCACCATCGGACTATATGGGCTGTTGCATGACTCGACCGTCCTCGAACTGAGCCGGAAGACTTTCACGATCACGATTGCCCTGAGCGCCATGTACGTGGTCGCCGGATTGGTCGTGTGGTTCGGCACCCGGGGCGGGCGCGCGCTGAATTACATTTGTTCTCTGCTGTATCTCGCCCGGCCGCCGCTCGGAATGCGGATCTGGAAGATCATGCGCTCGGATGAATACAAGGCGCACTTCCGACGCGATCGCGGCGCACTGTAGCAACAACGAAGATCATCGCGTGTTTTTTTCCTGCGCCGCGGAGGAGAAAGGAGAAAGGAGAAAGGAGCAGGACCAAACCGGCGGCATGCCTCGCTGTTTTCATTGTAGCCGCGAGCGCCAGCGACTAAGCCGTCTTTTCAAACCTCGTTGCAGAACCCCGGTGTAGGGGAACGCGAGAGCCCGCCGAAGGCGGGTAAACGCTTGCCCGCCTCTGGCGGGTTTCGCCGAAACCCGGTCGCGAAAGCCTTACGCTTCCGCTAACACCGACCTCCGGGTTTGAAGACACGACCCAGTGACTTCGGCTCGCTGTCGCTCGCCGCTACGACGAACAAACGCGCATCCCCGCTCACTTCTTTGGCGGTGGTGCGACTGACTTTTCGGCGTCCAGGAACTTCGCGATATCGGGGATTTCCTTCACGCGACGGCCACCCATCCGGCGTTCAAAATAGGGATCCTCGGCTGGCACGGCCTCGATCTCATCTTCCTCCTCCTCGTCCTCCTCATCTATCTCCTCGCCCTCGGCGTTGCGGAAGATCAAATCCTGCTCCTCGTCGAATGCCTGCGACATCCGGCGCGCCTCCGGAATAAGCACGAGCGCCGGGTTTCTCACCCGCCCCTCCTTCACGAATTCGAACAGGCACGGATAGTACAGTTTTTTGAAGTGATTCTGGAATTCGCTGAGCCATTTGTTGGCCACCCCCTCGCGTCGGTTCAGCAGCACCACGTCAGCGAAATGCACGCACGCCTCATACCACGCGAGCAGGGGCGGATGTTTCTCCGCGAGCTGGCAGTTGATCACGCACAACACGCGTCCAATCTCGCCACCCTGCGCCTGCACCCACGGTTTGAATACCTCCGCTTGATCCACCGGATTCCGTCCGCCGTCGGCAACGAGAAAAACGTGCGTCGCGTCTTCGGGCAGCGTTCCGACGATCGCCCCATCCTGCCATACCCAGCGGGCAAGTCCGGGCAGCCGGACGTCAGCCGCAGACGCGGCCTCGGTTTCCGCCACCATGACCGCGGGATGTGTGCCTTCGCCGAGCCCATCTTCGATCAGATCGACGAGCACCTCGCGCCGGCCCGAGCCCGATGCGCCGAGCACAAGGTAAACCAGTGGTTTTTCCGGTAGCATGCTCAGAAAGAAAACGTGCTGCACTGCGCGCTCTGCCGCAGCCAGTGATCGACCAGCACCAGCGCGGCCATCGCCTCCACGATCGGAACTGCCCGCGGCACCACACACGGATCATGCCGGCCCCGGCCGATCAACTCGGTCTCCGCGCCATGTACATCCACCGTCGCCTGCGGCCGCAGAATCGTCGCCGTCGGCTTGAAGGCCACCCGAAACACGATCTCCTCGCCGTTGCTAATCCCACCCTGCGTGCCACCGCTGCGATTTGTCGCGGTGCGGATCTTGCCCTCGCGCGATTCGAATCTGTCGTTGTGCTCGCTGCCGCGCAACCGCGACCCGGAAAATCCGCTGCCAATCTCGAATCCCTTGGTCGCCGGCAGCGACAGCATCGCCTTCGCCAAATCCGCCTCGAGCCGATCGAACACCGGCTCGCCCAGTCCCGGCGGCACCCCGCGCACGCGGCACTCGATCACACCGCCGACGGAGTCGCCCTCGGAGCGCACCGCTTTGATCCGCTCGATCATTCGCGCGGCGGTTTCGGGATGCGGGCACCGAACCGGCGTCGCCTCGACCGCGCTCAGCGCCGGAAAATCCGCCCCTGCGTCCGCTGGCATCACGATGTCGTGCACCTGGGTCAGGTAGGCACGAATCTCGATGGGCGCCCCATGGAGTGCCGCGCCGCCCAATTGAAGAATCTTGCGCGCAATCGCACCGGCAGCCACGCGGCCCACGGTCTCACGCGCGGAACTGCGCCCGCCACCGCGATGATCGCGAATGCCATACTTCGCCTGATACGTGTAGTCGGCGTGCGACGGGCGGAATTTTTCCCGCATCTCGTCATAGGCGCCCGGCCGCTGATCCGCGTTGCGCACCAACATTGAAATCGGCGCGCCGGTGGTCCGGCCTTCGAACAGCCCCGACAAAATTTCAACGCGGTCCTCTTCATGGCGCGGCGTCACGATGTCGCTCTGCCCGGGGCGCCGCCGATCCAGCTCCGCCTGGATGTCGGCCACTTCGAGCGGCAGCCGCGGCGGACAACCGTCCACTACCGCGCCAACGGCGGGGCCATGGCTCTCGCCCCAAGTCGTCACCGTGAAAAGTTTCCCGAAGGTATTCGGCATCGCGATGCGCCAGCGTTAGGCCGGCGAAATATCCCGGCAAGGGCAAATCCCGGTCGCCAACTGGTCGGGCCGTCCTCCGGTCCCGGGGCTTTACCAATCTGACCGTGCAGGTTGCACCGCTCGAATCCGAGGCAACTTTTGCACCGCGATGCCGTCACATCCCCCGCATAAGACCGTTTACAAGTCAGGCGCTTTGATTTTTCTTCTTCGTTCCTGCGCTTTGGGCGCCCAATCCTCAGATTTCTCCCGCATGACTCCGCGTTTTGTTTGTGTGCGCCTGGCTGTGATCGCGTGCGTCCTCGTTTCGATGGCTCGCGCGCAGCCGGCCCCCACGCCACTCCCACAGCCTCCCAACCAACCGGGCTCCGGCCGGCCGCCGCCACCTGCCGCTGGCGTCCAGCCGGCCGCTTCGCCGGGAGGCCCCGGCGGTGATGAGGCAATGGTGCAGGAAATCGTGCTGCCGGATGCCGATCTCGACACAATTCTCACCGCGCTCGAAAACCTCACCGGCCGGATCATCCTGCGGCCCGCCATGCTGCCCACGGCGACCTACAATCTCAAAATCAAGAAGCCGATCCCGAAGGCCGCGGCGATCCGCTACATCGAGACCGTGCTGGCGCTGAACGGCATCGGCGTCGTCGCGCTCGACAACAACGCCTACAAGGTCACCGCGCTCACGATGTCGCGCACCGAGGCGCCGGAAATGCTCGACGGCTCCGCCTTCGATTTGCCCCCCAGCGGCAAGGTCGCGACGAAGCTCTTCCAGCTCGAGTTCATGCGCGTGGCCGAGTTGTTCCCGATGCTTCAAGGCATGCTCAACCCGCTCTACGGTGGTCCCGTGCAGCTCCCGAACGCCAATGCCTACTTGATCACCGACAGCGTGAGCAATCTCCAGCGCGTCGAGTTCCTGCTCCAGCAGGTCGACAAGCCGCTCACCGCGGGAATGAAGCCGAAGTTTTACCAGCTGCGCGAAGCCAAGGCCAGCGACCTCGTGACCAAGCTGCGCACCATCCTCACCGGCACGCTGCAGATCCAGCTGGGCTCCGCAACCACCTACAGCGCCGACGATCGCACCAATCAAATCATCCTGGTCACGGACCCGCGCCAGTATTCGTTCTTCGACGAAATGATCCAGCGTCTCGATGTCCGGGCCGACCCGAACACGCGCAACGACGTCATTTACCTGAACCACGCCAAGGCGCTCGACGTCGTCAATGTGATTGGTCAGCTGATACGCGGCCAGACCACGGCGATCCAGCAGCGGCAGTCAGGGTCCGTCCGGCCGGGACAATTGCCGACGCAGCCCGGACAGCCGCAGCCGCCCACGATGCCGGGCCAGCCACCCGCGGTTGTCACCGCGTCCGGCAGCAGCAACCCCGCGCTCGACGGCCTGCTCGGCTCCAGCTCCAACGAATTCAGCAGCATCATGACGGTCGTGAACGACGACCGCAGCAACTCGCTCGTCGTTTCCGGCACGGGGGATGACATCCGGCTGCTGCGCGATCTCGTCGCCAAGCTCGATCGCGTGCTCGCGCAGGTCCGAATCGAGGTCGTGATCGCCGAGGTGACGCTGGACGACCAGCACCAGTCCGGCATCAGCGCCCTTGGCCTGAAACTCGACGGCGACAAGCTCGTGGGCTTCTCCGGCAGCGCCAACAGCGACAGCGTCGTCGTCACGAATGGCACGCTTACGCGGCCCGGCGCCAGCGGCGCATGGGATCTGGCGGCCGAGATCACGATCAACTCGACACCGCGGAAGAGCAAAAGCGCGATCATTTCGCAGCCCGCGATCGTGACCAGTCACGGCAAGGCATCGGAAATCTTCAGCGGTGAAACGCGCCCCGTCGTCACCGGCAGCATCACCAGCGGCACGATTGGCGGCACCACCTCGACCACCACCCAGCTCCGGATTGGCACGCGGCTCAATGTCACGCCCTTCATCGGGGCCGATGGCTCGGTGCAGCTCGAGTTGAAGCAAACGGTCGAGGACGTGACGTCCACCATCGTCATCGACAACAATCCGCAGCCGATCATCGGGACCCGCGAAACCACGTCGTACGTGACGGCCAAGTCCGGCGAGATCATCGTGCTCGGCGGGTTCCAGAAAAAGATCGATTCGAAGAGCAACAGCCGGCTCGGCCCGATCCCGATCATCGGCGACCTGTTCGGCGCCCGAAACAAGCAGCAGTACCGGCAGGAGCTCATCTTCTTCCTGCGGCCGGTGGTGCTGACGAACGATCCCAACGTCGACAACGCGGACGCGCTGCGCCGCATCGACCGACTGCCCAACCGCGACGACATCAAGCAGCAGCTCGATCCCAATTTCCAGCCGCCGCCTCCCTCACCTTATCTGCTCGATCGCATTCTGCCCAAGGGGTGAACGCGTGGCCCCGCGTGGCCGGCGCCGATTGCGCCGACGCGGAGTCGCGACCGACCCTTGCCCGGCATTTGCCCGACGGACCACACGGAACGACCGCTCATCACGATGACGATTCTCGATAACGAAATTCTCCCTCCGTCCCTCGCCGGCCTGCTCACGGACGAACAGCGGCAGGCGGTAATCGAAGCGCCGCGCGAAAAGCGGCTCGAAGCGCTTTCCGCCGCCCTCGCGCGCCCGGAATCGGAGGTACTGAACAAACTCGCCACTGCCGCGGGCCTCGATGTCGCGACGAATCTCGAAACTGATCCCGACGCCCGCGGCTTGTTGCCCGCGCGACTCGTGCACGAGTACCAGATCATACCGATTCGGTTTAACGGAACATCGAACGGTGCACCGGAAAGCACTGCGCCAGGAGCAGGCAGCACGGAGCCAGGAGCAGGAGAGAGACAGGAGACGGGAGACAGGAGACAGGAGACAGCGAATACGGCCGAAGATCTGTCGCCTGACTCCAGTCACCTGTCACCTGACTTCGCCCCACTCCACCTCGCCACGGCGTGGCTGCCGGACGACGTCATGGCTCACTGGGTGCACACGTTCACGCCGCGGCCGCTGGCCTGGCATCTCGCGGTACCGGAGCGCGTGCATCAGCTCATCATTGAAAACTTCGGCGTTGGCTCCGGCTCGCTCGAGGACACGGATGACGGTTATGTCGCCCCGGAGGCGCAGAAACAAACCGAGGAGGTGGTCGACGAGGACGCCGCCGTGGTTCGCTTCGTCACCGACGTCATCTCGCAGGCGATCGAGGATCAGGCGACGGACATCCACTTCGAGCCGCAGGAGGGCCAGCTGCGCATCCGCTACCGCGTGGACGGGTTGCTCGTGCCGGTGCCCGTCCCCGAAAACCTGCTACGGTTTCAGGACGCAATCATCTCGCGGCTGAAAATCATGGCGCGGATGAACATCTCGGAGAAGCGGCTGCCGCAGGACGGACGGATCAATTTCAAGGCGCACGGCATCGTGCTCGACATCCGCGTGTCGACGGTGCCGACGATTTACGCCGAATCGATTTCGCTCCGGCTCCTGAACCAGAAAAAGGAGGCGTTCACAATGGATCGCCTCGGCATGAGCGCGAACGAGCAGGCGCAGATCACGCACATTCTCGACTACCCGCACGGCATCGTGCTGGTCACCGGCCCGACCGGCTCCGGTAAGAGCACCTCGCTCAACGCCTTTCTGCGGAAGATCAACTCGACCGATCTGCGGATCATCACGATCGAGGATCCAATCGAGTACGAGATTCCGGGCGTGAACCAGATGCAGGTCCGGCCCGAGATCGGGCTCACGTTCGCGGATGCGCTGCGCCACGTGCTGCGCCAGGACCCCGACGTCATCATGGTCGGCGAAATCCGCGACCGCGACACGGCGGAGATCGCAATTCGCGCGTCGCTCACTGGTCACCTGGTTTTCTCCACCCTGCACACAAACGATGCCCCGGGGGCAATCACCCGTCTCGTCGACATGGGCATCGAGCCCTTCCTCGTCGCCTCGGCGATCGAGCTCGTGATCGCGCAGCGGCTCGTGCGGCGGCTGTGCATGGAGTGCTCGCGGCCCGCGCCGATCACGAAGGTGAAGCTGCTCGAGAATCTTTCCATCCTCGGCTGCGACCCGGCCCAAGCGGAGCCGATCGACGTGTTGAAAGCGCCGGTCGGCTGCGATCGCTGCCGCGGCACGGGTTACCGTGGCCGCATCGGCATCTTCGAGATTTTCCGGCTGAACGACGACATGCACGAACTGGTGCTGAAGCGGGAAAGCACGCGGACGCTCGCCGACTGCGCGCGCAAGCACGGCATGCGCACGCTCGGCCAGAGCGGCTGGGAAAAAATCAAGGCTGGCTACACCACGTTCGACGAAGTCCTGCGCGTCATCACGGTGACGGATTCGTGAGACGAGCTGGTCCCTGGTCCTTAATATGCCCCGTTTTGCCTATACCGCCCGCGATCGCGCCGGCAAGGCGGTCACCGCCGATGTCGAGGCGCCGAGCCGCAAGGATGCGTTGCGCGTGCTCGGCGCGCGCGGCCTGCAAGTCGCGTCTGTCACCGAGCTGGCCGGCGCGGGAAACAAGAATGCGGCGGCGGGCGGAAAGCCGGCGGCCGCGTCCGTCGTGCGCACGCCGCGTCGCAACGTGAATGTCGCGCCGCGGCGCGTGGAATGCCTTCCCTTCCTCGAGGCTCTGTACGATTTGGCCTCGAGCGGGCTGTCCGCCGGCGAAGCCGTGCGGTTGCTCTCGGTGCGAATCAAAGACGCGCGGTTGCGCACGCTCTGCGCCGGGATTTGGGAGCAGATCAGCGAGGGCGCGTCGCTCTCCACCGCGATGGCGCGCTTTCCCGAGGTCTTCGATCCGTCGATCACCAACCTGATTCAGGCCGGCGAAGCCACCGGCTCCCTCAACGACACGCTGGCGCGGCTGATCGCGCATCTGACCGAACAGCGCGAACTGCGCCGGCAACTGCTCACCGCCCTCGCGTATCCAATCTTCATGGTCGTCGTCGCCTTCGGCGTGATCATGTTCTTCCTCTTTTTCCTCCTGCCGCGGCTGCAGGGGCTGCTGACCTCGCTCGGCGGCAAGATGCCGACGTCGACACGGCTGCTGATCGCGCTCTCGGAGTTCGCCATCCACTACGGCGTCTTTGTCATCATCGCCCTCATCTTCGCCGCCATCTCGTTCTGGCGCTGGCGCGCATCGGAATCCGGCCGGGTGACGACCGACGCGTGGATGTTGCAGCTGCCGCTGCTCGGCCCGTTCACGGTGTCACGGACGGTCCTCGCGTTCAGCCAGACGCTTTCGGTCCTCCTCGAAAACGGCATCACCGCCGCCGAGGCGCTGCGCATGACGGAAAAACAGATCGAAAACCGAATCCACCGCGCGGCGTTCACGACGGCCACTGCCCGCGTGCTGGAAGGCGAAGCGCTCTCGACCGCCCTCGGTCGCACCGGCGTGTTCCCGGATCTCGTGCTCGACCGGCTCGCGGTCGGTGAGAACACCGGCAACGTCGTGCCGAGCCTCAAGCAGATCGCGCACGCTTATCAGCGGCAGATTTCAGCGCAGCTGAACACGTTCACGAAGGTGGTCGCGAGTGGCGTGCTGATGCTGGTGTTCGTTTTCGTCGGCTTCATCGCCTTCGCGATCGTCAACGCCGTGTTCCAGGTCAGCGCCAGCTTCAAGATGGGTTAGCGAGGCGCCGCGGAATGCAGGACGATAGTTGGGCGGCTCGAATGGGCGATCGAATTGGCGCCTCGCTTGGCGTCCGCTGCGCGGACGAGGGCCAGAGAGACGAATGCCCGTTCTTGTAGGAGCCCGCTTGCGGGCGATTGGAAGCGGTTTGGTGGGAGCGCGACCGCCCCCGGTCGCAACGATCCCAAAGCGACCGGGGGCGATCGCGCTCCCAGCCGATCATCGCCTGCCCCTGCAAGCAGGTCTCCTAGATCAAACCAGCCAGGCTCTGTCGGCTCGCTGGCGCTCGCCGCTACATTCCCTGCCGCCTTCCCCGCTCAGCGCACTTCGTACACTTCCACGATCACGTTGCCGCCAACGCCGCTCACGCCCGACACCTGCGCCGTATAATTTCCCGGCGCCAGCGTCATCACGAGCATGGCATCGCGACTGAACGCGTTGAAGACCGGAAACGCTCCGACCCCATTGCCCAGGCTCGTGAGATGCAGGTCGCCAGCCCAGTTGTCGTTCTCGGCAATCTTCGTCTGGCCGCTGAAGAGCGCGAGCGTAGGATCCGGCATCGGGTCGGCCACATTGAACGCCACCAGCGCGGGGCCGATTGCCCGCACGAGCACCGTGCGCGCCGACTGCCCCTGGATGACGAAACCCGCCGTCATCATTTCACCCGTGTCCAGTTGTTTCAGCACCGAAAGGTTGATCAACCGCGGCGTGTTCGCCGTTCGCGCCCCTGCGGCGGCATCGTACATCTCCGCCAGCACGAGCCCCGTCGCATCGGCCTTGCCACTCACCTGAACGGTGTAGTTGCCGACCGCGAGTCCCGGCGCCGCTCGCACGATCGCCGCGTCGCGGCTGCCCGCCGGAAGGGCAAAGGCACCCACCTCCGCAAACGCATTCGCCAGATCGGCTCCCCCGCCCCAGTCATCGTTCGACGCAATTGCCGTCGCGCCGGCATTGAAGGTCAGTATCGGATCGGCAAGCACGCCCGGGACATTGAAGGGCGCCTGGGCCAGCGTCGGACCAACCGCGCGAATCACGACAGGGAGCGACAGCGTTGAATTCAACGGGCCGATGACGGCGCCCACGGTGAGGACGCGCGACCCCGCGCCCGCCGAGGTCAGCACCGACAAATTCCCCAGCCGGCCCACATTCGCCTCCGCGATATCCGCCACCGTCAGCGTCGCGGGCTCGCTCGTCACGAGCCCGATGCTGTTGACCGCCGTGTTCACATAGGTGCCGGCATCGGGGCCGCTCACATTGCGAATCACGAGGGTCGACGTGGTCGCGCCAAAGATTTCGACGAGATTGCCGTCCGAGTTGCGCTTCTTCCATTGATACGCCGGGGCCGCGCTGGCCGACGCTTGGAACACCACCGTGCTGCCCGCGGCGACCGTCTGCGACGCCGGCTGGCCAAGGAACACCGGCTGCACCGCGGCCACCTCGATCCCGAACGTCGTCTGCGTGGTGTTTCCGTTGGTGTCCACCGCACGCACCGTGATCGTCGCGGTTCCGCCATTGAACGGGGTCAGGGTGAGCGTCGACCCCGACAGCACCGCCGTCACCACCGACGGCGCCGAATTCTGAATCGAGTATTCGACCGCGGAGGTTCCACCGCCGGTCGGGAACAGCGTGATCGCGGTCACCGAATTCACGATCGCGAGATTGTCCGCCGTGATGGTCCCGCCCGCGAAGTTGCGCGCCGGCAGTTCAGTGAAGGCGCCACCGGCGTTGATTCGCGGCAGCGACGCAATCGTATCCACCACGATCATACCCGTCCCGAGTACCCGGCCAAACACGGTGTAGCCGCCGCCGTTGCCCTGGTTGAGGATGGTGGTGTTGTCGCGGACGTTGAAGAACCACTCGCTCGTGGCGCTGTTGATGTCGGTCGTCCGCGCCGCGGCCAGCGTCCCACGGCTGTTCGCCAGGTTGTATTCCAGTGGCACGGAGGACTGCCGCGGGACCTCGGTCGCATTTCCCGCGGAGAACCGGTAGCCGCCGCCCTGGATAATCGAGACGGGGCCGGGCTCGAAACTCGCCGCGCGGTGGATGAACGTGTTCGCGTAATCCGCGCGCTGAACGTAGCCGAGAAAGTTGGTCACGTGCCGCGGAGCGACGTCCGCGCGCAGCTCAACATTGAATTTTCCGAACACCGTATCGAACTGCACGATCTGGCCGGTCACGCCCGGGACGGTGATGAAGTTCCGCAGGTCGACCGTCACCGCGGGCCCCCCAATCACGAGCGATTGCGTCGGAACCGTCTGGGACACCGTCGGCACGGCGGCTTGCGCCCGCAGCAGCGATACGGCGGCGAAAAAGAGGGTGGAAAAAAGATACGGACGATAGCGCATGCGTGAAGATGGGAAAGGGTGGACGCCCATGCCGTCCCCATTGTTCCCGTCATAACTCTTCCCTCGCTGGGACATGCGGTTGCAAGCGCATCCTGGGAGTGCGGGCGTTCCTGGGAGCGCGGGCGTCCCGCCCGCAACGGCTGTGTGTGAGTGACACGCGCAGCCTGCCGCCCGACTTGCCCTCCGTAGCCTCGGAATGAGCGGGACGCGGACCACGTCAATGCGACGCACGACCGATCGGTAAAGATCGGATGGGGTCGCGAGGATTGCGCCTCGCGACCCTTCCACACCACCGGACGTGCGGTTTTCCGCATCCGGCGGTTGGAGACAGGCGACGGTCACTTGCATGCCGTCGTTGGTGTCCATGGCAGGATGAATCCATAG
>JAUSID010000153.1 GCA_030648295.1 Opitutaceae bacterium
TCGCAACGATTGAATGCGACCGGGGGCGGTCGCGCTCCCAGGAAAGCGACGGAGCCACTGGCACGCAGGCCAGCGATATTTCTGCGTCTTCAGCAAAACGCGTTATTGCCAGAGATGCGGGCGACCGTTTCTTTCCGCAACAATGCCCACATTGCCCACCCCTTCGTGGCGGCTGCACGCGCTCTGCCTGTTCCTCCTTGGCGCCAGCGCGGTGCACGCCCAACAAAAGAAAAGACAGTCCCGCGATTCGTCCGGGACGCCCGCGGCCGCGGCGGCGGCGCCCCAGTCCCCGCCGCCCGGCTTCGACCCGCCCGCACCCTTCGTTCCAACCGACATGTTTGCGCTGCCCGAGGACCTCGAGGTCACGCTCTGGGGGCGGACGCCGCTGTTTCGCAATGCGTCGAACATGGACATCGATGTCCACGGCCGAATCTGGGTCACCGAGGCGTACAATTACCGCCGGCACATCGGCAAGGATCCGAACGGTGATCGCGTCATGGTGATCGAGGACACCGATGGTGACGGCAGGGCGGACAAGAGCCACGTGTTCGTCCAGGAGCCGGCCCTGCTTGCGCCGCTGGGAATCGCGGTGATTGACAACAAGATTTACGTTTCCTGCGCGCCCGACCTCATTGTTTACACCGACGTGGATCGCGATGCGAAGTTCGACCCGGGCGTGGACAAGCGAGAGGTGCTGCTGAACGGCTTCGACGGCCGCAATCACGACCACTCGCTGCACTCGGTGACATTCGGACCGGACGGAAAACTCTACTTCAACCACGGCAATGCGGGCGCATTCTTCACCGACCGTTCGGGTCGCACGTTCCGGGACGGCAGCACGTATGATCCGACGCGCAGCGGCGGCGGCGTGGCCGTGCATGGCGCGCATCCGCCCGACTACGCCGGCGCGAAAAGCGACGACGGCCACGTGTATGTCGGCGGCACGACCTTCCGGATGAATCCCGACGGCACGAACGTCGAACCGATTGGTTTCAACTACCGTAATTCCTACGAGCAGACCGTGACCTCGTTCGGCGATGTTTTCCACAACGACAACGATGACCCGCCGGCGGCGCGCACGACTTACCTGATGGAGTACGGCAATGCCGGCTTCTTTTCGCGCGACGGCAAGCGCACGTGGCAGGCGGACCGCCGGCCCGGCCAGCCGACGGCGATCGCGGAGTGGCGCCAGCAGGATCCGGGAACGATTCCGGTGGGAGACGTGTACGGCGCGGGCGCGCCGACGGGCATCGTGTTTTATGAAGGCGACGCGCTCGGCGAAAAGTGGCGCGGCGTGCTGCTCAGCTGCGAGACGTCGCGCAACGTCGTGTTCGGCTATTTCCCGAAGCTCGAAGGCGCCGGCTACAAGCTCGAGCGGATGCAGTTTTTTACCACCAACAAGGAGCAGGACCTCGCCGGCATCGATTCGATGCGGGGCAAGCTCAACGCGGAATCGCTGAAGACTTGGTTCCGCCCCTCGGACGTCGCCGTCGGAGCCGATGGCGCGATCTATGTGGCGGACTGGTTCGATCCGCGCACCGGCGGACACCAGGCGCTCGACAACAGTTTCGCGGGCGCGATCTACCGGATCGCTCCGAAGGGAAAAAAGCTCACCACGCCGAAGCTGGACCTCAAGAGCACGGCGGGCCAAATCGCGGCGTTGAAAAGTCCGGCCGTGAACGTCCGCGCGCTCGGATTCACCAAGCTCAAGGCCCAGGGCGCTTCGGCGGTCGCTCCGGTCGCGGCATTGCTCAACGACCCGAATCCCTACATTCGCGGCCGCGCGGTTTTTCTGCTTTCGCAGCTCGGACCGCAAGGCGTGGCCAAGGTCGAGGAGCAGCTGAAAAACCCGGAGCCCAACATGCGCGTGGCGGCGCTTCGTGCGCTTCGTCGGATCAACCACCGGGTGCTCGAACACGCGCGCACCCTGGCGACCGACTCCTCGCCCGCGGTCCGTCGTGACGTTGCGATCGCGATGCGCGATGTGCCGGTGGTGCAGGCGCGCGACATCCTGCTAGCGGTGGCCAGGGGTTATGACGGCAAGGATCGCTCCTACCTCGAGGCGTGGGGCACCGGCTGCTCGGGGAAGGAAGCCGAAATTTACTCCGCCCTCGCGTCCAGCGCGCCGGGTCGCGACGCCGCGCAATGGCCCGCGAGCTACGCCAACCTGATCTGGCGGCTGACGCCCGCGGGCGCAGAGGGCGCGTTTGCGGCGCGTGCGCTCGCGGCGGGACTCGACGAGAACGATCGCGTGGCCGCGGTCACCGCGCTCGGCTTCATTCCGACGCGTCAGGCGTCGAGCGCGATGCTCGATATCGCCGAGAAGGGCACCGGAATGGCGAAGACCCATGCGATGTGGTGGCTGCTGAATTACAAGGACGTCCGCTGGACGGATCACGGTCTCGACATCGCGCTGAAGGAGCGGCGGCTGTACGACCCCGAAAAAGTCAGCATCGCGCCGAGCATCGTGCCTGAGCCGGAGCCGGGCAAATTCGACGTCAAGGCAATCACGGCACTCAAAGGCGACGCGCCGAAAGGTGCGGCCACCGCGCAGGCGTGCCTGCTTTGCCATCGGATCGGCGACCGTGGAACCGAGTACGGCCCGACGCTCACGGGATTCGCGAAAGCCCAAACGGCGGAGGTCGTGATCAACGCGATCGTGAATCCCTCGTCGGAAATCTCGCACGGCTACGATGGTGTGCAGGTGAACCTGCGCGACGGTGGCGTCATTCACGGGCTGCAGCTCAGCTCGGGCGATCCCATGATCATCCAATCGATGGGCGGCATGATCCAAATGATCCCCGCGAGCAAGACGCGCGGCCGGATGCCACTCGGCCGCTCGTTGATGCTCAGCGCCGAACAACTCGGACTCAGCGCGCAGGACGTGGCGGACATCGTCGCTTTCCTGAGGACGCAGTAAGCGGCGGGCCACACCGTCGCAACATTCGCACGTTTGAGGCGGCGACGAGTAAAACGCCAGCGAGCAGGCTCCTACAAAACAGCGTTTGGCCCGGGTCGACGCTGTTTGGTACCGTTGAAGCACGGCGAGGAAGGGGGAGCGGAGCACTGGTTCGGCAAAACCTGTCGCCGGTTCTGCTCGCGCGAATAAGGTAAGGGCGGGCTGGATTTTCCGCGGCGGCGCGCCAGAGTGCGGTCCGCCCCATGGCGAAGGTTTACTTTTACTACGCCGCGATGAACGCGGGCAAAAGCACGGTGCTGCTTCAAGCGAGCTACAATTATCGCGAACGCGGCATGCGGCCGCTGCTTTTCACGCCCTCGATCGACACCCGCTACGGGACGGGAAGAATCGAATCCCGCATCGGTCTGCGGTCCGGCGCCATCTCCCTGGCTCCCGGTGACAATCTGCTAACCCGCGTGCGCGGCGAACACACCGACAAGCCGGTCGCATGCGTGCTCATCGACGAGGCGCAGTTTCTCACCGCCGAGCAGGTGTGGCAGGCGGCCGAAATCGCGGACACGCTCGACATCCCGGTCCTGTGCTACGGGCTGCGGACGGATTTTCGCGGCAAGCTTTTTACCGGCAGCGCCACGCTGCTCGCGATTGCCGACGATCTCTCGGAGCTGAAAACGATCTGTCACTGTGGCCGCAAGGCGACGATGAACCTGCGGGTCGACAAGGCCGGCCGCGCCGTGCGCGAAGGTGCGCAAATCGAAGTCGGCGGCAATGATCGCTACGTCGCGATGTGCCGGCGGCATTTCAAGGCGGCGCTGGTGGCCGGCTCGGCGCCCCACTCCGCATCGCCATTCCCGTTCCCCTACCCGGGATCGACCGCCGCTTCCAATCCGCCATTCCCGCGTTCAACTCCGATGACCCAATCGGCGTCGCCTTTTTCGGCTTTCCCGGCCAAGCCGCAGTCCGCACAGCCGCTCCCGAAGCCGCACGCGCCCTGAGGAGTTTCGAATTTCGCCGCCGCCGAGGTACGAGGCTGGGTGGTTTGGTCGGAGGCTTCGACGCCGTCATCCCCGGCTTGAAAGCCGCAGCGACTTGCCCGGCGAGTGCAACCGGTGCGCGAGTTGCGAGCCGGCCTTGCGGGCGGGGCGACATTCGTCGCGCCAATGGGTGCGCAGGTTTCGCGTTCGCATTGCAGTGGATGCGCAACTGGTGCGCGCTTCTTGTTATCAAATTACGCGCAATGCTTCGCAGCCGATGCGCGATTTCTAGATTCGCGAAAACGACGGCGGACTCGCATGGTTCGAAACAACTGTCCTCCTATGCTCACCGACTGGAAATCCCGCGCTGTGTCACCCAATGACGCGGTCGCCGCGGTCAAAAGCGGCAACCGAATTTTTCTGCACGGTGCCGCCGCCACTCCAACGCCGCTCGCGGTCGCCCTCGCGGGCCGGCGCGATGTGGAGGATGTTCGCCTCTACCATTTGCATACGGCCGGGCCGGCGCCCTGGACCGATCCGGAAACCGAGGGACATTTCCGGTCGGTGTCGCTGTTCACCGGCGCTCCGCTGCGGAAGCCGATCGCGGAAGGTCGCGCGGATCACGTGCCGATTTTTCTTTCCGACATCCCGGGGCTGTTTCTCAGCCGGCAGGTTTCGCTCGATGTCGCCCTTCTCCAGATCTCACCGCCGGATCGTCACGGCATGTGCTCGCTCGGGACCTCGGTCGACGCGGCGCGCGCCGCCGCCGACACCGCCAAAATTGTCATCGCCGAGATCAACGAGCAAATGCCGCGCACGCACGGCGACAGCATTCTGCCCTTCTCGCGCATCCACTCGTACATTCACACCAACCGGCCGTTGCACGAACATCACCTCGAAGCGGAAACGCCGGTCGAGGCGGAGATCGGCCGGCTGATTGCAGCGCTGGTCGAGGACGGTTCAACGCTGCAGATGGGCATCGGTGGCATCCCGGACGCGGCGCTGAGCCGGCTCCATGACAAACGAGATCTCGGGATTCACACCGAGATGTTTTCCGATCGCGTGGTCGACCTCGTTGAATCCGGTGCGGTGACCAATCGCAAGAAGAGCATCGGCCGCAACCGGCTCGTCACGAGCTTCATCAACGGATCGAAACGGCTCTTCGACTTCGTGAACGACAATCCGAACGTGGTGTTTTATCCGTGCGACTGGACGAACGACACGGCGAACATCCGCCGCAACCCGAAGGTCGTGGCGATCAACTCGGCGATCCAGGTGGATCTCACGGGCCAGGTTTGTGCCGACTCGATCGGGCATCGGATTTACTCCGGCATCGGCGGGCAGATGGATTTCATTCGCGGCGCCGCGCTTTCGCCCGGCGGCAAACCGATCATTGCGCTGCCCTCGACCGCAGGCGGCGGAAAATTCTCGCGGCTCGTGACCCAGCTGAATCCCGGTGCCGGAGTGGTCACCACGCGCGGTCACGTTCACTGGATCGTGACGGAGTATGGCGCGGTGAACCTGCACGGACTTTCCCTGCGCGAGCGGGGCGAGGCGCTGGTTTCGATCGCGCATCCTGATTTCCGCGCCGAGCTGAGCCGTGAGCTGGCGGCCGTCCGGCATTTCCCGGCGCCGGCGGCGGCGTAAGCGGGCGGCCCGCTGGGTTCATTTCACGTCGATCCAGCCAACCCGCGGCAAGGAATTCTGTGTTGTTTGCACCCGGCATGCAGGCCGTCCGTCTTGGCTTGCGGAAGGGCGACTTTCCAGTCGCCCTTTTGCATTCGAGCGAGCTTCGGCGGCTGGAAAGCCGCCGCTCCGCTGGAACCGCCATTGGCTCATCACCCCACTGCATGCCAGCTCCGCCCCCCGATGAAAACACTGACACGCGCGGCGCTTTTCCTCGGTGCGATTCTGCTCCATGGTGCCACCCTCGCCATGGCCTCGCACCTGATTTTTCTCGGCACGTATACCCGCAACGGCAGCCGCGGCATCTACGCCGTCCGGCTCGATCCTGAAACCGGAGCGCTGAGCGCACCGCAGCTCGCCGCGGAAACGCCGAATCCCGCCTGGATCACCTTGTCGCCGGATCGAAAATTCCTGTACGCGATTCACGAATCGTCGGCGCAGGCGACCGGCTTCTCGGTCGATGCGGCCAGCGGCACCCTGACGCCACTGCCGCGCGGGACCGGCGCGGACGCCACGTTCGCGGGGCAGAAGGCGAACCCGCCGAGTCACCTCGCGGTCGACGCCACCGGCCGGGCGCTGCTCGCGGCCAATTACCGCGACGGCTACGTCGCCACGATTCCGATACACGCCGACGGCACGCTCGGCGCCCCCAGACTCACGCGTCACGAGGGCAAGGGTCCGCACCCGGCCCGGCAGGACCGGCCGCACGCGCATTCGGTGACCATGGCGCCCGACAACCGCTTCGTGATGGTTTGCGATCTCGGGGTGGACAAGATCTTCATCTACGCGCTTGACCCGGCCGCGGCCAGGGTCACGCCCGGCAATCCAGCCTTCGTCGCCACCGAGCCGGGCGCGGGGCCGCGGCACTTCAAATTCGGCGCCAGCGGCCGCCACGCGTACGCGATCAACGAACTCAACAGCACCGTCGCGGCCTACAGTTACAACGGGGCCAACGGCGCCCTCACGTCCCGGCAGATCGCGTCCACGCTTCCACCGGATTTCAAGGGTGACAACAGCACCGCCGAGGTCCGCGTTCATCCCAACGGGAAATTCCTATACGGATCCAACCGCGGCCATGACAGCATCGCCGTGTTCGCGATCGACGCGGGCAACGGCCGGCTCACGCCCATCGAGATTACCGCTTCGGGCGGTAAGACGCCGCGCAACTTCGCGCTCTCGCCCGACGGCAGGTGGCTGGTTTGCGGCCATCAGGATTCGCCCATCCTCACGGTGTTTCGGGTCGATCCCGCGACCGGACGACTCAGCGCGACGCCACACACCGCCAACGTGCCGGTATGCGTCTGCGTGCAGTTCTATTAACGCTTCTCTTCGTCCGCGCGTGCCCGCCGACGCACGGGAGAAAGAGAACGATGCAGGCGCCGTTGGCCGGGTTCCACGGCTCGCGAAGATCGGATGGGGTCGCGAGGATTGCGCCTCGCGACCCTTCCACACCACCGGACGTGCGGTTTTCCGCATCCGGCGGTTGGAGACAGGCGACGGTCACTTGCATGCCGTCGTTGGTGTCCATGGCAGGATGAATCCATA
>JAUSID010000155.1 GCA_030648295.1 Opitutaceae bacterium
GCCGGCACGTTGCTCAGCCGGTACTGGCCGCTCGAGTCGGTGAAGGTCTCGAGGGTGGTGCCGATGACGGTGACCCGCGCCAGTTCGAGGTACTCACCGGTGCGCGTGTTGACAACGCGGCCCTCGATCGTGCCGGTGGCGGGAATCTGCGCGGACAGCGCCGCGGCGAAGAGGGCGGCGGCAACGGCGGCGGCAAGGCCGCGCCGGAAATTCGACGCAACTGCGGGGCAAGTGTTCATGTGGAACGACCGATTGATTGCCACTGAAATGAATTCTCAGTGGAAGGGGTGGATGGAGTCGGTGATTACAGGCAGAAAAACCGGCGACCGGCAAGAGGTCCCTCTCCTCAGGTTTTGGCGGAGCAAAAAGCTTCATACTCCGCCCGCGGCATGAAGCGGAGCGAGGCGCTGTTGATGCAGTAGCGCAGCCCGCCCTGCGCCGGCGGACCATCCGGGAAAACGTGGCCGAGGTGCGCACCATCGACGGCACAATGCACCTCGACCCGTCGCATGCCGTGGCCCACGTCGACCGTCTCGGCCACGAACGCCGGCTCGATCGGCCGCGTGAAGCTCGGCCAGCCGGTGCCGCTTTCGAACTTGTCGCGGCTGTCGAACAGCGGCGTGTCGCTGCACACCGAAAAATACATGCCGTCCTCGTGGTGATTCCAAAACGCATTCTGGAACGGCGGCTCCGTCCCCTGCTGCCGCGCGACGCGGAACTGCACCGGCGTAAGTGACGCGCGCCATTCCGCGTCGGTGCGTTGCACCGGCCTCCGGCTCATCTCGATGACCACGTTCGACGGCAGTCCGCAGGCCGATTTCGCCCCGGCCGCGGGATCGTTTTTCGACGGAGAAGGATTCGTTTTCGGCATCGGTTTTCAGAGTAGCCAGGAAACCGGAATATTCCAACGCGGCTTCGCCTCGGGACCTCGCGCCTGCCAATCGCTTCGAGCCATTGCGGGCGAGACGCCCGCGCTCCCAGGGAAACATGTCGCGTATTACGTGACGTCTGAATGGGAGCGCGACCGCCCCCGGTCGCATGGCAATCGCGCCTTCCCGCCACGTCGGGCTGGAAACTACGGCCGAACTTCTTAGCGTGTGGCCATGAACCCGATTCCAATGCTGCGTGAGCTGCTGGACGCTGTTCCCTTCAAGCCGTTCGTCCTGTGTCTCAGCGATGGTCGGAAACTGCCAGTAAACCACCCGGATTTTCTCACCATCTCGTCCAAGGGTCGCATCTTTTGGGAAGGCGAAACGGAGGACGAGTTTGCCATGGCGATGCCGTTCCACGTCACCGGCGTCGAGCACGCACCCCGCCGCCGCCGCAAGCGCGCCGCGTAACCACTTCAGCCCGAATAGCCCGCTTCCGGGAAAAGGAAAGACGCCCTCTCCATTCGCGTGAATTGGCGTCGATTCGCGGTTGAACTGAATTGTTTCGGCTCGAGAGGGGATCCAGAAGCGATGGCTTGGCGCAGGAACCCTACTCGGCGCGCACCGGCAGCGTGCCGTCGGCGAACTGCGCCCCGAGCGGCGTTCCCGGCGCCACTCCCTGCCGGCGCATGACGGGCCGCCCCGCGGCGTCACGCATAATCACAAAGCCGCGATTCAGGACCGAGGTCGGACTCGCAGCCTGGAGCCGCTTCCACAAGGCGAGCAGCCGGTGGGATTCGAGCTGGAACCGTTTTTCCGGTGAGCGTTGCGCGAGCAGCGAACGCAGCTCGGCCAGTTCTTCGCGGCGGCGGTGCGTGGAATGCCGCCATGCCGCGGCAAGCCGGTTCGTGAGGTCATCGAGCCGCAGGAATCCCTGCTCGATCTGCCCCGCCGGCGTCAGCAATCGCAACCGCGAGCGGGCGTGGTCCAGCCGCGTCGCTGCATGTTGCACGCCGGCGTCCACGAGTGCGGTCATCGCCTCCGCCGCCTGGCCGACGCGTTCCGAGCAACTCACAAAATGACTGGTGATCAACTCCGCCGCCGCACTGGGCGTCTCGGCCCGCACGTCGGCGGCAAAGTCGCACAACGTGAAATCAATCTCGTGCCCCACGGCCGAGATGGTCGGCAGTGCGCAGCTCGCGATGGCGCGGACCAGCGGCTCCTCGTTAAAAGCCCATAAATCCTCCAGGCTGCCGCCGCCGCGGCCGACCACCACGAGGTCGAAAATCTTCAGCCGCTCCGCCAGCCGCAGCATGGCGACGATTTCGGTTGCGGCACCCTCGCCCTGCACCTTCGCCGGCAACACCACGACGCGACCGCACCACTTCCGTCGCGTGATGATGCGGACGAAATCCTGCACGGCGGCCCCCGTGGGCGAAGTGATGAAACCGATCGTCAGCGGCATCGGCGGCAGCGGCTTTTTTCGCTCCGCGGCAAACAGCCCCTCGGCGGCCAGCCGCACCTTCAGCTGCTCAAACTGCTGCTGCAAGCGACCGACACCGTCATCGACCACCACCCGCACGATCAACTGATACTGGCCGCGCGCCTCGTAGACGCTGACTTCGCCGTAAACCACCACCTGCAAACCGTCCTGCAGCCGCACGGTCTGGCGGATCGCGTCGCCCCGAAACAGCACGGCGCCGAGCTGGGCGCCGGCGTCCTTGAGCGAGAAATACACATGGCCGCTCGCCTGGACCCGGAGGTTCGAGACTTCGCCCCGAACCCAGCCGGGCCGCACGCCCGCTTCGAGCGCGGTTTTGATCCGTCGCGTGAATTCGCTGACGCTCTCAGCGCGCGGCCGCTCGCCGACGAGATCGAGTTCGGTTTTCATGGCTCGTGGTCGCGCTCCAGTTCGCGCGCGGCGCGGGTGGCCGAGGGCATGGATCGAGCAAACACGCGCGGGACGGGCATTGCGCGAGCCTGTTTCGGGCCGCGCCCCACGGTCAAGTGCGCCCGGATAACGTCGCCGCCGCGCCGTCGTTCGCGCTCGACAAGTTTCACCGCGAACGCGATGACGACGGCATCGACGCCCCGGGCAAAGAATCGCGCGTGAAAAACCTTTCTCCGCGGCTGTGGCTGGTCCTGGCCATTGGCTACGGACTCGCCTTGGTCGCTGCCATCCCTTCGGTGATTCCGACCCTCGGGCTGAACAGCCTCAACCGCTGGTTCATCGATTCGTTTGCCATCCTCGCCGCGAATGACGCGATCCGATTGGGACTGAATCCATGGGATGCCAACCCGCTGGATATCATTGGGCGCGCCCACGTCTATTCGGAATGGTGGTTCGGGCTGCGTCATCTCGGCCTGACCCGCGATCATAACTTCCTCTTTGGTGCGGTGAGCATCGGCTTGTTTCTGATCGTGGCGCTGGCGGGGTTGCGACCACGCACCGTCAAGGAGGCGCTGTTGATCGCCGCCGTAATCCTGTCACCTCCCTTCCTGCTCGCGTTCAACCGGGCGAACAACGACCTCCTGGTTTTTGCGCTGCTGGGCGCGGGGCTGCTCGGGTTGCGTTCATCGAACGCGACCTGGCGATGGTGCGTCGTTGTCGTGACCATCGCCCTCGGCACCGGGCTCAAGTACTACCCGATCGTGGCCGTGGCAGCGCTGGGTTTGATCATCCGCCCGACGCGACGGATGATTCTCATCACCGGCGGCGCGAGCGTGGCAGCCCTCGGCTGCTTTGTCCTGGTGGCGCACGCCGCACCGCGTGGCATGCTTGATCTGCCGGCATCGGTCTACCTTTTCGGCGCCACCGAACTGCTGCGCGGGCTGGGTTTGACGAATGGCGGCAAGACCGTCGTCGCAACGTTCATCCTCGGCGTGTCGGGCTGCGCGCTCGCCTTCGGTGGCGTCACGCGCGGGCTCGCCGACGAAACGCGCGGCTCGATCCAGGAACGCGCGATGTTCGCCGTCGGCGCCCTCCTGCTGAGCGGCTGCTTCGTCGCGGGAAGCAGCTACGCCTATCGCTGGATTTTCTCGTTGTGGCTCTGGCCGTGGCTGTGGCGTGAGTCGCAACAGCATGCCGGCGGCAAACTGCCGCGGCTGGCGCTCGCACTGCTCGGCATTTCCCTGTGGGCGGACGGGATTTTTTGCCTCGTCGTCAATTTATCGGGCCGCTGGCAATGGGAGCAAGTAACACAGGCGATCAACTTTTGGTCCTACGTGACGCAGCCACTGGTGTGGCTGCTGATGGGACTGCTCGCCGGTTGGCTGGTCGACGCCCTACGCGCCACCGTGTGCACGTTGCGCGAGGATTTCCGGCCCGTCTCGACGCCGCCGGCGAGTGCTGACCGCAGCGCCACGGCGGCGTCCCAACCCGGCTGACGCGCGGCGCGTCCAGACAGGGCGTCACAATCGAGAAGACCTACGATGGAGAGACGACCTCCGCGTCGTCCGCTTCCGGGTCCACCCACGTTTCGACTTTTCCGAATGGAATGTTCTTCGGAATGCGACCGGCCCTGCCAAGGGCAGGCAAGCCGCGCCGCTTGCCCGCCTGTGGCGGGGCGGAGGGCCCTCCCTCCCGGTCCGAGCTCCAGCGACGTTACGTTTAGATTTCGGGCGAGTCGTTCTCTTCGCGCCGCGCATA
Organism: Opitutaceae bacterium; assembly: GCA_030648295.1. Lineage (GTDB taxonomy): Bacteria > Verrucomicrobiota > Verrucomicrobiia > Opitutales > Opitutaceae > ER46. The sequence goes on from JAUSID010000155.1 coordinate 4,519, forward strand.
TTTGCGGCGAACCCATTGGAGACCGACGCCCGCGGCGACGAGCAGGCCGAGTCCGAGGAGGACGGCCGCGAAATTCCCGGCAAAAAGTCCTTTGCCCAGGATTATCCCGCCGATCGCCCACGGCAGGATCGCGAGCCATGAGACGATGAGGTACAGCCGGAACGGCGCCTGCGCGACACCGAGAATGCACGCCTGCAGGAAATAGGGTGGCCCGGGCGTGAGCCGCACGATCAGCAGCACGCTGAGGGCGTTGCCCGGCGTGATCCGGGGCACCGAGTAGCCGAACCGCTTCAGCACCACCACGACGACGGGCCGCAGCGCGTAACGAGCGACCCAATACCCGAGCGCCAGGTTTACGGCGATGGCGAACAAGGCGATGGCGATGACTCCCGGCATGCCGAGTTGCGCGCTAAACGCCTCACCGGCCGGAATCGTGAACGCCATCATCGGAACGCCAAAGGCCGGCAGCACCATCATCGCGCTGAAAAATGCCCACGGGCCGGCGTTGCGGATGACCGCGACCACACGATCGCCGAACCCGCGCAAGTCCACGCCGCGCAGGACCAGCACCAGCACGACCAGCAGTACCAGGCACACCACCACGAGCTTCGCGAAGGGCAGCTTGCGAGGTTGAGCCGTGGGCGCGGGAGACATCCGGCAACGTTGGCGTTTCGTCGCCGCAACCGTCAAGAACTCGCCAAAGTCCCACGTCTCCGCTGCCGGACGCGGACTTGCGCGTCCCGCGTGCCCCCGTTCTGCTAGGCGTCACTCGATGCTCCCCGCCGATCCTGCCGTTGCGGCCCTGCCGCGTCCACGCGACACCGGCATAATCGGGTTCTACGCGATGGGCGCGCTGCTGCTCGCGCTCACGATAGTCTATCCGTCTGCCACTCGAATCCACACCTGGCCGTGGGCCGGACTGGCCGCGCTGTACTGGTTCGGTGCCGTGGCATTGCTCATCGTCTCGCTCGCGCGCGGCGAGACCGTCGCCGGACCGAATGCGCTCGTGCGCGCCGGTCTGCTCATCCTCGTGACCGCCGCGATTTTGTCCGCCGTGATGAGCCCCTTTGTCGCCGCAAGCCTGCCGCGGATCTGGCCCACGCTGGGCGGAGCCGCCGTGTTCTTCGGTCTCTACCAATGGCTCCGGCACGACGACAAGACCGCGGATCGAACCACGCGATTGGCAAATGGCATCTGCCAGTTCGCCGGCGCCATCACGCTCTTCAGCCTGTTTGGCTGGTGCGGGGGAGAATGGCCGCTGCCGTGGGGCACGCGCAACACGATCCCGTTTGGTCATTCCATCTACACCGGTGGGTTCATGGTGCTCGCGCTGCCCTGGTTCGTCTGGTCCTCGTGGCGGAACCGCGGAGCAAGGCGTGCGGGCTGGAGCGCGATGATCGCCGTGGCGCTCGTCGTACTCGCGAGCACCAGCAGCCGCGGCGCAGCGCTCGCGTTCGGCGTCGCCGCGACCGCGGCCGCTTTTGCCATCGTGAGCCGCGTGCGGTGGCCCATTGGTCAAAAGATCGGCATCATCGTCGCGGTGGTCGTCGTTGCGGTCACTGCGGTTCTCGCCAACCCGCGGCTCCGCGCGCTCGCGTTCGATCGTTCGTGGAATGACGCCTCGAGAGAGAGCAATCGCCAGCGCAGCGCGATGCTCGCCGCTGGCTTCAAACTCGGCCGGGAGCGACCGTGGCTTGGCTGGGGACCGGGCACGGTACCGCTCGCCTACCCACAGGTTCGCGCCCAGGTGGATGGCGGCGTCGACAACGTCCTCCAGCTACACAACACCCCGTTGCAAATTTGGGCGACGCTCGGAATCGCCGGCCTGGCGGGCGTAGCACTCCTCGTGGCTGGAACGATCCACGTCGCCGCGCTGCGGTTTCGAAACCGCGACGGGGTGGTCGAGTCGCTCGCTGCCATCACGAGCCTCGGCGGTTACGGCCTGTTCGCGCTGACGGATCATCAATTCGACATGCCGGTGATCACCACGATCGCGGCTGCGAATCTCGCCCTCCTCACGTCATCGGCCGAGCCGGTGTCGCGACGCGTCTTTACGCGAACAAACCGGGCGGTGCGCCTGGTTGGCCTCTCCTCCGGGCTGGTGCTGCTGATCATCCCACTCCTGCGGGATCTTCGTGCGCGTCGGGTTTATAATTCCGCCATTGCCGCGTGGGACGAGGGCCGCGCGGCGGACTGGATCGCCGGGTTGGATCGCGCGAGGGCGGTGGCGCCGCACGATCCGTATTACGACCATCAAGCCGCGGCCGCGCTGCTCCGCGCCCGCGACGCGGAGACCGATCCCACGAAGCGAGGAACGCTCGCACGCACGGCGATGGAACGGCTGGAAAACTCTCTGCGCACGGGCGTCCATCTCGAATTCGCCCACTTCAATCTCGGGTGGCTCAACCTGGATCTCGATCGGCCGCAGGCGGCGGCGCGACACTTCACTGCCGCCGCGCACCTTGTGCCCGACAAGGGAGGCGTCTACTTCGGTCTTGGACTTGCGCTTCACGCCGCGGGTGCGCGGGCCGCCGCGATCCGGGCGTTCGCATTGGAATGGGTGAGCGACCCGCGGAGCATGAGCTCGCCGGCATGGGAAATTCCGGCGCTCGCGCCGCTGCGAACCGACGTTCGCGCCGAAGCGCTGCGGTGGTATGCGGAACTGCGCGGACAAACCCCGCTGGCCGCCACCGCGGACGCATGGGCGCAATGGTGGCTTGGTGAGCCCGCCGACCGATCCGCGCTCAGCCGCGGTTTTTCCGCCGAGGCGCGCCAGTTCGCCGGCGCGCTCGCCAGCATCGAGACGGGCGCTGCGATCCATGGCGACGAACCCTGGGCAAAAATCTACCGCGCCTGGCGCGAACCCGCCGTCCTCTCCGGCTTCACGAACGCGGCGGGCGGCGACATGGCCTTGGCGGCCGCACTGCAACGCCGCGCGCAACGGCACCGCGAATCGTTCCGATCATTCCTGGCCGCGCCGACCGAAGACGAACCCAGTCTGTTAAGGAGCCAGCGCCGGCTCCGGACCGGATATGGCGTACTCGCGCTGCATCCCGACGGTCCGATCGTCGGGGACGTTTACATCGTGCAGGAAAATCGCGTGGTGTCGGATTTTACCGCGCCGCTGTTACCGCCGAAAGGCTGGCTTCCCGGCCGGCTGGTGCTCGCCTTGCTTCAGCGTGTTACTGTCGCCAATGATACCGCGTTGATGGAGCCAACCGACCAGATTCACGCCCTCCCGCGTCGCGAGCCGGCAGCCGGGGACGGTCCTTCGAGTCGTGCACAACCCCCATGACCGAACCACCGAACATTTCGGGTACGCTGCAGCGGAATAGTTCGCCGTCCGCAGCCGCTGGTAGCGGGTCACCAGTCGTGGCCGATGCAACCGCCACGTCCTCGCCCGCGTCCGGGCCGGCAAATTTCTCGCGTATCCGCAAAGTTATTCTTCCCGCGTGGCTGGTGATCGGCGACACGGTGATGGCATTCGCCGCCCTCGCGCTGGCCTACTGGCTCCGGTACGAATCACCGTTGCGCCAGCTCGCCCTCATCGACGTGCCAGATGCGCATTTTCTCGCGTACATTCCACTCCTGTCGTTGGGCGTCGCGTTTCTCATCGCCGGCTTCGCCCAGCTCAACCTTTACGAGGAGCGCTTGCTCCTGCGGAAATACCAGAGTTTCGCGCTCATCATCAAGGGCACCACAATCTGGCTCGCGGCCTATCTCGCCCTCGCGCTCGTCATCAAGTTCGACCCGCCCATCTCGCGCCTTTTCGTACCCATGGGCTACGTTTCCGTCCTGCTCGTGATGTTCGCCTGGCGGAGCGGTTTCTACGCGCTCCTGGTGCGGCCCGCCTGGCGCGAACGGCTGCGTCAGCGAGTGGCCGTGCTGGGCTGGAACGAGGAGGCCCAATCGCTCGTCGCGGAGTTGAGGGCGCAGCCGGCCCACCCCTACTCCTTCTGCGGCGCGATCACCCTGCCCGGGGACTCGCTGCCGCCGGAGGCCATCGGCACTTTGGACACCCTGGCTGACACGCTGGCGCGACATCAAATCGATGTCCTGATCGCCGCCCGAACCGATTTGTCGCGCGATCAACTTCTGCGCGTCGTTCAAGTCTGCGAGCGGACCTACGTCGAATGGAAGGTGATTCCAAACTCCTTCCAGATTCTGCTGAGCGGCCTGCGGCTGCAGACGATTGGGCGGCTCCCAGTGCTCGGCATCGAGGACCTGGCCATAAACCAGCTCTTCAACCGTGTCCTGAAACGACTGGTCGACATCGTGGGTTCGCTGATCGGGCTGGTACTCGCACTGCCCGCGATGGCCCTCCTCGCGCTCCTGATCAAACGCGAATCTCCGACGGGCCCGGTGTTTTTTGGCCAGCGGAGAATCGGAGCGAGTCACCGGCCGTTCACGTTGTGGAAGCTCCGGAGCATGGTGCCGGATGCGGCGGCGCAGGATGCGCAACGACAAAGCACGGAGCGGCAGGACAAGCGCCTGCTCCGGATCGGCGCCTTCATGCGGCGGTGGAACCTCGACGAGCTGCCCCAGTTCTGGAACGTGCTGTGCGGCGCGATGAGTTTGGTGGGACCGCGTCCCGAGCGACCATTTCACGTCGACCGGCTCGCCGACGAGATCCCGCATTACATTCCCCGTCATCTCGCAAAACCCGGCATGAGTGGCTGGGCGCAGGTGAACGGCTTGCGGGGCGACACGTCCATTGCGCAGCGGATTCAACACGACATCTATTACATCGAGAACTGGTCGCTCTGGCTCGATGTGCAGATTCTGCTCCTGACCTTTGTCCGCTGGAAGAACGCGTACTGACCCGGGCATTTCACAGGCTGAATGAAAAAACCTTTTTGGTCACAGAGCGCACAGAGCGCCGACACAGAGTTTACCCGCCTATGGCGGCGCCGAAGGCGACACAGAGTTCACAGAGGAAAACCCTTCGATCCAATTTGGAATGCCTGCCCATTCGCATCAGGCGCGTCCAAACACCTTGTGGCCTCCTGCTGCCTCTGTGTCCGAGCTCTGGGTCCTCTGTGACCCATGCCTTGGTTCGTCTGGCTATGCTGATATCGATTCAGATCGTGCAGCTTTGAGGCGATTTCCTCTTTCTCTTTCTCTTAATCTTACTCTTTCTCCGGCTTGGACGAACCATTCGACGAGAAAGATTAAGATAAAGAGGAAAGAGAAAGAACCCGAGTAACCCCCTTTGGTTGCGGCCACCGTGCCGCGTTGGGAAATAACCGGGCTAACCGTCGGACATCTGACCTCTGACGTCTGAGATTTGACGTCTGACATCTGACATCTGACGTCTGACGTCCGTCGTCTGTCGTCCGTCGTCTGTCGTCTGTCCTCTGGCATCTGGCTTCTGTCCTCTGGCTTCCGGCTTCCGGCCTCCGGCCTCTGGCATCACAACGGCCGGACTCGCCGGTAACCGCTCACCCGCGCCTTCGATTTCGCGACGAGTTTCCAGGCCCCGAACGCCAGCCTGTATTTCCAGCGCACCAGCCGCGATCCGGTGGGATTGAAGTGCTTCAGGAAGACGTCGCGATTGGCATCGAAGATCGCCCGCGACATCCGGTCGAAGTCCTTTGCGACGCTCACGCCCTTGAGATGCGTGATTCGGACCCGGCCGTCATAGACAATTTTCCAACCGGCGCGGCGGACGCGGATGCACAGATCGAGATCGTCGCCATACATGAAAAATCGCTCGTCGAACACGATTCCGTCGGGTGCGATTTGTTGCAGCACGTGGCGCGGGGCCATCATGAACGCGCCATTGATCGCACCGACCTCATAGGTGCCGTCCGGCGGGAGGTGAGTGAGGTTGTACGCGGCCAACCATCGTGCGCGCGGAAATCTCGCCGCGAGGCCGGCGGCGCGGCAGAAACCGTCCCACAAGGTGGGAATCGAGCGGCGGCACGCGAGGTCCATCGATCCATCGGCAAGTTCCAGCCGCGGGGAAATCAATCCGATGGAAGAATCCGCACGTAATCGGCTGACGCAGTGTTCGAGGGCCGCGGCATTGCAGATCGTATCGGGATTGAGGAAGAGGACGAACTCGCCGCGGGTGCGGGCATAGCCGGCGTTGTTGCCACGCCCGAAGCCCACATTTTCTGCCATCGGCTGATAGACGACGTTGGGAAAGTCCCGGCGCACGATCGCGCCAGCGCCGTCATCAGGGGAATTGTCCACCACCACCACCTCGGTGCCACCGCCGGCCATCACGCTCGGAATTGAGCCGAGGCAGCCGCGGATTTCGTCGCGCGACTTGTAGGCCACGATCACGATCGAGAGGAGCGGCGGCACCGTCATTGCAAGAAGCCTTGTAGGTCACGCGCAGCCGCGCAACGCTGCGGCCGGGTCAATCCAGCCCTCATGTGCGCCGCACCGTTGTTCAGCGTCATTCTCGTCTGTCACAATCCCGGTTCGCGACTCCAGCCCGCGCTGGAAAGCATCTGGGGCCAGCGCTGGCTGGAGCCCGAGCTCGCCGTCATCGACCGGGGATCGAACGACGGGACGCTGGTCATGCTTGAAAGCAACCGGCAGCGATTCGCCCGTCTCGAGGTTGCGCCGGAACGAAACGTGTATGCGGCCTTGAATGACGCGATCACCGCGGCCACGGGCGAATGGGTGCTGGTCCTCGGCGGCCGGGATCGGCTGGTGGGCGAAATGGTGCTCAGTGAAACCGGCAACTGGATGAAGCGAACCGAGGCGGGCGTGGTGGCCGGCGAATCCGCCGACGACGACGGGCGCATCCAGAAACTGCATTCACGCGTAAATGCGGCGGCCCGCAACTTCACGCCGCCGTCGGCCACGTTCTACCGGCGATCGGTCTTCGCCGAAAACGGCGGCTTCGATGCCACATTGAACACGATGGGCGATTACGAGTTCAACATCCGGCTCTGGAAAGGCCGCGTGCGCTTCAAGCCGGTCCCACTGCGCATTGCCGCGTGCGCCGCGCGCGAACCTTACGACTGGCGCGCGTGCCGGGAGGAGATTCACGTCCGGCACCGCTATTTTTCCGTCGTTCGCTCACTCCCCTGGGATCTGGTTTCCGCGCTCCGCTGCCTCATGATGCGCCGGCGATCGCGCCATTGATCCGCTTCCGTGGCAAATCCCCGTAAAAAAACCAGCTGGCGCCCGCCGAACGAAGGCGAGAATTGTCTGGCAGCTCCGGCGGCCCCCAGGCTGCATGCTTCCGCTGCAATGAAGATTGTTGTCGTTGGCCTCGGCTGCGTGAGCCTACCTCTAGCCGGGAAATTTCACCCTCTCCTCCGCTGCGAACGTACAGAGTGGTCGCTTGTGCCGTGTGCTGTCGCGCGCGCCACGATTTCCCGGCTAAGGGCAAAACCGCTCTGCGGTTTTGCTTTTAGCCCGCATGAACTCGGGGCGCTCGCCGAAGCCTTGGGACATTTGTGGTCAGACACGGGTGAGAATCAGTTCGAGTGTGAAAAATGCGGGCTAGCGCTGCAATTCCGCCGCTCGGGTGTGGCCGTCACCGGCCTCGATATGGATGCCGCGAAGGTCGCCACGCTGCCGCGCCGCGAAAGCTACCTCCGGCACTTCCCGGCGTCCGCCGGGGCGGAGCAGATCGCCACCGGGGGAGTTTGCGGATTGGAGTTCGCGTGAGTGGCTCATCGCGCAAGTTCCCACCACCGCGCGTCGCCGTAGCCGGCTGCGGTTACTGGGGGCGAAACTTGGTTCGTAATTTTCACGCGCTCGGCGCCCTGGCCGCGGTGGTTGACCCAACACCCACCGGACGGGCGGCCGCGGCCGAAATCGCACCCGGCGTGCCGATCGGCGGGGAGCTCGAACCGATGCTGGCGCGCCCGGATATCAATGCCGTGGCGCTTGCCACCCCGGCCGCGACCCACGCGGAGCTGGGATTGCAGGTGCTGGCGGCGGGCAAGGATTTGCTCGTGGAAAAACCCATGGCGTTGAACATACCCGACGCCCAGAGCCTGGTGCAGCGTGCCGCGGATGTGAAACGCATCCTGCACGTCGGCCACCTGCTCGAATATCATCCCTCGTTCGTGATGCTGCGGGAGTGGGTCGCCGCCGGTCGCCTCGGTCGCGTGCTGCGATTGCATTCGCACCGACTCGGATTCGGGCAGGTGCGAAGTGAAGAGGACGCGCTCTGGAGTCTCGCGCCGCATGACATTGCGCTGATATTGCGGCTCGTGGGCACACTCCCCGCGGCGGTGACGTGTCAACCGACGCACGCATTGAAGACCGCGCGGGCGGATTTCGTGGTCAGCATGCTGCACTTCGCGGGTGGCGTCGACGCGCACCTGCTCAATAGCTGGTTGCATCCGATGAAGGAACAAGAGCTCGTGGTTGTCGGTGATCGGGGAATGGCGGTGTTCGACGACGCGAATCCCGACTACAAGCTCGCCTTTTTCGAACAGCATGTGGAATGGAATCACAGCCAGCCGAATCTCCACAAAGGCCCGGTGCACTACGAGCCGCTCACGCCAGCCGAACCCCTCCGTTTGCAATGTGCGGCGTTTTTGCGCGCCATCGCCACGCGCCAGCCCTCGCTGACCGACGGCCTGAGCGGGCTCCGGGTCGTGAGCGTGCTGGATGCATGTCAGCGCTCGATGGAAAATGGCGGGCAGAGAACCAGCGTGCTCGCGGTATAACCATGCCCCTCTACGAAACGCATCCCACCGCCATAATTGATCAGCCCTGCGCAATCGGTGCCGGCACTCGATGGAGCATGGCGGCCAGATCCGCACCGTGCCGGCGATTTGAATGCGCCCGGTTGCCCCCTTGACAGTACCGCTCGTGCGTAATATCCGGGTATTACCATGCCCACCATCACCGTGAAGCTCGACAAGGAACGCGCCGCCCGCCTGACGCGGTGGGCCCGCAAACGCAAAGTTCCGAAATCGGAAGTGATTCGCACCCTAATCGACCACGCCGGCCCGATCGAAACGGGTGAGGATCTCATGCAGTGGCTCGCCGCGTCCGAAGGCAAAGGCATTGGCTTGGCGCAAAAGTAATCGTGAGCCGCCCCGTTCTCCTGGATACGTCGTTTCTGATCGCACTCGAACGGGAAACGGTGCGACGGGAAATCGGACCCGCTCGGCGCTTTCTACCCACTCTCCGTCGACGAACAATCGTCGTGTCCATCGTCAGCGTGGAGGAACTCTTGGAGGGCGCTGACGACGAAGCCGCGACGCTGGTCGCGCTGCAGCGCTTCACCATCCAGGGATTGCATCTCGCCCAAGCGCGGCGGTGCGCCCTGCTGCAGCGCCGAGCCGCGAACCGGACGGGCGAAAACGATGCCTGGTTGTTAGCGACCGCGGAATCGATCGACGCCGATGTGGTGGGGGCGGACCGCGCTGCGTTTGAGCGCATCGGCCCACGGTATCTGCGTTTCCGCTGAACCGAAATGGCTGCCGCCTATCAAGCCCACCTCACCGCGGTGATCGATCAGCCGTGCCAGATCGGTGCCGGCACGAGGATCTGGCACTTCTGCCACGTGTGCGCCGACGCCGTGCTGGGGGAAAACTGCAACCTCGGCCAGAATGTCATGATCGCTTCCGGCGTCCGGATCGGTCGCAACGTGAAGATTCAAAACAACGTGTCCGTCTATGGCGGCACGACGATCGAGGACGACGTGTTCCTCGGACCGTCCTGCGTGCTGACGAATGTCTCGAACCCCCGCTCGCAGGTGGTGCGCCGAGACATTTACGAGTCCACGCACATCCGCCGCGGCGCAACGATCGGCGCGAACGCCACGATCACATGCGGCGTGACGCTCGGCCGGTATTGCTTCATCGCGGCCGGCGCGGTGGTCACGCGCGACGTGCCGGACTATGCCATGGTGGTCGGGCTGCCGGGCCGGCCGCGGGGCTGGGTGAGCCGTCATGGCCATCCGTTGCGTCATCCTGTCGCCGGGATTTACACCTGCCCCGAGAGCAAACTGCGTTATCGCGAACTCGAACCCGGCGTGCTCCGCTGCCTCGACCTCGACGAGGAAGCTCCGCTTCCTCCGTCACTCGCCATCGGAAGCCGGCCGTATCGGGATTTCCACTCCTCCTGACGCCATGCCCGTCCCGCTGCTCGATCTCAACCGTCAGAACAACGCCCTCCACGCCGGGCTCACGGCCGCGTTCGAGCGCGTCCTCCGCTCGGGGCATTTCATTCTCGGCGGCGAGGTCGACGCGTTTGAAAAGGAAGCGGCGGCGTTTCTCGGCGCCAAACATGCCATCGCGGTGTCGTCCGGCACCGACGCCATCCTGGTATCGCTGATGGCACTCGGGATCGGTCCGGGCGACGAGGTGATCTGCCCGGCGTTCACGTTCTTCGCGACCGCCGGCGGCATCGCGCGGGTCGGCGCAACGCCCGTGTTCGCAGAGGTGCGCGCCGACACGTTCAATCTCGATCCGGAGGATGTGGCCCGCCGGATCACGCCGCGGACGAAGGCGATCATGCCGGTGCACCTGTTCGGCCAGTCCGCGGAGATGGAACCGCTGGCGGCGCTGGCGAAGGCCCACGGGCTCGCGCTCATCGAGGACACGGCGCAGGCGCTGGGAGCGAAACATCGCGGCCGCGCGTGCGGCACGTTTGGCGAGTTTGGAACCTACAGCTTTTTCCCGTCGAAGAATCTCGGCGGGTTCGGCGATGGCGGGCTCGTCGTCACTTCGCGCGATGATCTCGCGGAAAAAGTGCGGCTGCTCCGGACCCATGGCGCGAAGCCGAAATATTATCACCAGCGAATCGGCGGAAACTTCCGGCTCGATGCCCTTCAATGCGCGCTGCTCCGGGTGAAGCTGCCGCATCTGCCGGCGTACTCGGCGGCCCGGCAGCGCCATGCGGCTCACTATGGCACGGAGCTCGCCGCCATCGCCGGCCTCGTGCTCCCCTGCGCGGCGGCGCACAACGATCATATCTGGAACCAATATACGCTGCGGGTGCCGGGGCCGGGCCGGCGCGACGCCCTGCGCGCGCACCTGGCGAAACACGGCATCGGTCACGAGATCTATTACCCGCTGTCGCTGCACCAGCAGGCCTGCTTCGCGCACCTGCCGCGCGTGTCGCTGCCGGTGGCCGAATCGCTCGCCCAGGAAGTGCTGAGCATTCCGATTTTCCCGGAGCTGACAGCCGACGAGCACAGCAGTGTCGTGGATACGATCGCGCAGTGGAGCGCGGCGGCCAACCCGGAACGCGCCTAGGCGGGAAACGTCACGCGGTAGCGAAAGCGGCCGGGGTTTTCGGTGCCCGCTCCTGCGGGGCGCGTGTCTTGCACGCGCCGTAACGGTGTGCCGAACTGAAATCGCGGCGGCTGGAAGACAGCCGCCTTACAGTTGGGGAACCCTGCCTTCCATCGCAGCCAGCGGGCGGTGGAAATTTCCGGGCTACACGGGCGCTGTTTTCCGCGCGACAACGTGGTGGTTTCGATTGCGCACGGTGCAGCGAATGCCGGTGAATCCGAGCCCCTGCAGAAACTCCCGCAATTCCTCCAGCGACAGCAAATCGTTTATCTTCGGCGAGACCGCATCGAAGTAGGCGTTGGCCAGCTCCGCGCCGTAGCGCTGCGCCAGCACGGCCTTCTTCTCGGCGGCGGACCTCGCCCGAAGCTCCTCCCGCAGATCCTCGTAGACGTTGAGTTCCGAGAAATGGCCAAGCTCCGTCGGGAATCCGTAGACCATCAGGAAGAGATGGCCATCCGGCCTGACTTTCGCCGCCACATTCCGAATCGCCCGATAGGTGCGGCCGGTGTGGTGAACAACGCCAAAACAAAACACGAGATCGAAGTCGGCCGGTTCCGTCCATTGCAACAGGTCGAGATCCTTCACCGTCAGCCGTTCGCTGAACGCGGCGCAGGTTTCCGCCGTCCGGCGGCAGGCCGAGGCACTTTGATCCACCGCGGTGACGTGCGCGCCCAGACTCAACAACGCCTGCGTATACCGCCCGGTGCCGCAGCCGACATCGAGCACGCGCCGACCACGAAACCAGTCGGCCGGCAGCGCGGTGAACTCAACCACCTGGGCGGCGACCTGCCGCATGAACTCCGGATCGCTCGTGAGCCACCGGCCCTCCGGCAGGTGCGTCCATTGAAAATCAAAGCTGTCCGTCGTCTGTCGCTCGTCGCCCCACTGCAGGGCCGGGTTCTGGCTCAGCAGGCTGCGCAGCGTCTCGTTGAGCTTGCGGACCTCCGCGAGGAGGAAGCGGTTCTGTTCCCTGAGCAGCGCGATCTCCTTGAGAATCGGTATCCGCCGCGCCAACCGGTCGAGCTTGGGATTCATTGGGGAAAATCTGGTGCCACGGCGCTGGCGCTAGCTGCGCGTCAGGCCAAGAAAGACGCCGTTGCTGGCGCGCTCGGTCGCAGTCGCGGCAAACCCGAATCGCTTCGCCAACCGGATGACCTCCGCGGGCCGCTCGAAATACATGTGAAACGGATCGATGGCACCGGGCGGGCAGTAGAACGTCGAGCCATTCTCGTATTCCCAATACCGGCCATGCCGGAAATGGTGCAGAATGCCGTAGAAGGGACGATGCCCGTTCAGCACGTTTCGAAGCACGCGTTTGGGAAAGCCGCCGAATATCCGCCGGACAACCACGGTTGCCGGCGCGTCCGGAAAAAAGAACTCGCGCCAGTAGGGGCGCCGGTCGCCCATCCAGATGCAGCAGCGCCCGCCGCGGCGCAATATGCGGGACATCTCCTGCAGCGTCTGCGTCAGGTCGCAAACGTGATCGAGGCTCGTGCCGAACACGACAACGTCGATGCTCCGGTCCGCCAGCGGCAGGAACTCGGCGCAACCGGTGATGCGAAATCCGTCGAACGATGTCGGATAGATGTCGAGCCCGAGGAACCGCAGGCCGCGTCCGCGAAGCGGCTCCAGGTAGCCGGGCACCGGCAGCGGCCCGCAGCCGACATCCAGGAGCCACTCGCCGTTGCCGGCATGATGCGACAGGAACCGGCCGAATTCGGCCACGTCTTCCCGCCCGGGGAGCGAGACCGAGCCGGCCGCAAGTTCGTGGTAGGAAACAAACCCATTGTTGCACAGCGCGCGGTAAAGCCGGAACCGCGCCGGAAACGCAGCCTGCAGCAACCGCGCCTGCTCGTACGAAACACCCACCGGCGAACCGCGCAGGACCAGCCCGCATCGTGGACACGGCCGTTCCGCCGGTGGCGTGGCGGGGATCGCATCGTGACAACGGGGGCAACAAATTGCCGGGGTCATGATGTCAGCCTTGGAGTACGGCAGCGGCGTCGTTTCGGCGTGCCTCCGATCGCCGCGAGAGGGCGGTACGGTAATCGGCGATCAGCTGTTCTGCGATGCGCAGCGGATCGTGCCATTGTTCGACAAAGCCGCGGCCGCGCGCGCCCAGTTCGCGCAGTTCGGACCGACGCGTCGTCAGGCATAGGCGCAGCGTTGGCTCGATGCTCGACGGGTCGGCGTGGATCAGCGGAATGTCGCGGCGCATTTGCTGCGGCAGCCAGCGCAGGTCCGGCTGGTTCAGCTGGCAAATCACCGGCTTGCCCAGGGCCATCAACTCCACCGCGAACGCCCCGTAGAATCCCGCCAGCAACTGATCGACCGCCAGGTCGGCGGACTCGTACATCCGGCGCGCTTCCGCGTGCGACATGTTTTCGATGAGCTGGAACCGGAACCGGATGCCCATCGCCTGGAGCTTCTGCACGGCGTCCAGCAAATAGCGCGTGCCCTTGACCGCCCGGTTGCTCGGCGCGTGCACGACCAGCGGCTCGTGCGCGGCGCCGTCCGTCCGAATGACCGGTGTCCATTCGCGCGGATCGACACTCGCATACGCGACGAAACGCGCCCGCGCCGGCAGGGTGTTGAGCAGATCCGGGTTGACGGCGTAGATCAGATCCGCGTGTCGATCAAAAAAGCGGATACGCTCCCGCTTCTGGCGATCCGTTTCGCCGGTGTAGTAGTCTGGCGGCACGTCGTGGGCGAAGTGGACCGGGTAACGGGTACGACAGAAGTCCCCCTGCCGGATGTCGTCGCCCTGGAACGTCACCGCGATGACGGCGCCGAGGCGCTTCGCCCAGCGCACGTCGGCCAGTTCGAGCGGCGCGCCCCACACCCGGTTGAACGCCGCGGCCAGCCAGCGGTTGCGGCCAGGTCTGCATGTCGCAATCCGGCGCGGGGCAAAGGAGTCGCCGAAATTGAAATGCACTACATCGAAGCGGCCGAGCATCCCGCCAATCGCCCGCCACCGCCCCAGGCCACGGGCCACCATGCCGCCGGCCGGGCAGATCACGCGATCCACGGGGTAGGCGAAATAGTTCTGGATCAGCGCCCACGACACGCTGTCGACGCCCAGCCGCCGTTCCGCGCGCGCGAGCCCCGATGGATTGCCGCCCACGGTCGTCGGGCAATGCAGCACCTTCATGATCCCGGGGCCTGGCTGGCCACGCGCCGCGGCGGAATTCCGAGTTGATGGTTGATCCGCGCGAACACGGCACCGACCGCATCCAGCGAGTGGTGACGCAGGACGAACTGCCGGCACTGTTCGCCGCGTTCGCGCAAGTCCACCTCGCCCGTCGCGAAGGCGCGCAGCCGCGACTCGAGATTCTCGTGATCCACCCGTTCGATCGGCAGCTCGCCGGGTTGGAGTAGCCCCTGCAGGACGTACAACCGCTCGAGCTCGGGCGAGATATAGGTCAGCACGGGCTTGGCACATGCCATCACTTCCAGCGCGAAGAGGCCATACCAGCCGATGACGAGCTGCTCGACGACGACATCGACGTCCTGGACCAGCTTCCGCAACTCGTCATTCGGGAGCTTCTGCACGATGACCAGCTCGAGCGGCACCCCGCCGGCGCGAAGCCGCGCAATCACGTTTTCGATGAATGCGGTGCCCTTGATCGCGCGGTGATTGGGCGCGTGCAGCACGCGGAGAGGCCGGCTGGCCGAGAACGTCCGGCGCGGTGCGGCGGGCCGCGAGGCGGCCGGGCACCACTGATCCGTGTCGATCGAAAAGTGCGCCAGCATGAGCGTGTGCCAATGCCGCGTGTAGCGCACCCAATCGCAGCCGGAGATCACCCAGTCGGCTCCGTTCAGCCATCGCCGCACCTGCCGATGCAGCGTCGGCATCCGATGGCGGAGAACATGCGGATAGTCCTGCAGATATGCCGCGCGGTACACAACGTCGTCGTGGACGCCGAAGTCCTGCACGTCACCACCGTAGGGCATGGCCACGACCTTCACCCCCGCGAGCCGGTACAGCCATGGCTCGATCCCCCGGAGGGCAGTCCAGGCGAGCGGTCCGCCATTGAAATAAACATACAGGATCTCGAACCGGAACAGCGCCATCAGGAAAAGCGCGTAGTGATTGAACGGCCGCCAGGAGAGCCATCGCACGTCGAACTGGCTCGTGATGTAATACTCGTGGCTGACGAACGTCACCGCCTCGAAGCCCTGCCGGCGCAGCGCCTTCGCGTGATGCACGTTGTTGATGAGGGGCTCCGGGCCCAGTCCGACGCCACGGCGCGCGGCGCCGCGCGAGACCAGCGCCGCGAGGACGAGCGGCAGGAGAAGGATCACGGCCGTCGCGACATCGAGCGCGCCGCGGATCAGGCGGCGGAGAAAAACGCGCCAGTTGAACGCCATTCGCATGGCTAAGAACCAACTGTCGCCGCCAATGACAACCTCGAAGGCCGGGGGGAGGCTGGTGGCTGATGCGTTCTCATGCCCGGCGCGGTGCAATTCCCGGCAATCTCGCGAGCATGGCCACCAGCTGCCGCGGCTCAACTCCGCCCCAAACCATCAACACGGCCGCCGCCGCCACCCACCAGAGCAGTTTTATCCCGGCCGCGGTCACGGAAAGCGCCTGGCGCTGCATCGTGAGGGCGAACGCCACCGTCAGCACGCCGAGCGCCAGCTGGACCGCGAGCGGGCCGAGGCGAAAGGGCAGCGGATGCAGACGCTGGGTGCACATCGCGTAGAAAAAGGTGAGGCCGGCATAGGCCAGGACGACGCACCAGGCCGCACCACTCGCGCCGAGAGCCGGCACAAACCAGAACGCAAGCCCGGCGCTGGCCAGAGCCGCCCCGCCCCACCCGACCGCGACCCAGTGGGATTTTTCGGTGAAGGCGATGCCGAGCGCGGTGACCTGATGGGTCGCGGAAAAGCAGAAGCCCAAGGCCAGAATGCCGCACGGCCCCGCCGCCAGCTCGTAGGCGGCCGAGGCAATCCACACACAGAGTTCGCGCGCGAACAACATCACCCCACACGCCGCGAACAGGGTCACCACTCCGATCGCGTGCAGGGCGTCGACCAGTTTTGTGCGATAGTCCGGATCTTCGGCTCGGAGGCGGAACGCATAGGGCCCGAACGCCTGCCCGACGGCGATGTTCAACATCCAAATCGGCGCGGCGAGCTTCCACGCCACGTCGAACATGCCGGCTTCGGCCAGACCCTTCGAGCCGGCCAGCATCCAGCGCAGCACGGCACTGCTCAGCCAGATGAAGACGCCCGCCGGCACGAACGGAGCGCCAAATCGGATCAGCCGCCGGAGCTCGCGGCGCGAAAACGTCAGGGGCCAGAACGAACGCGCGGTAAACATGGCGGCCAGCGCGGTCGCGATCGCGGCGAGCAGTCCCGCCGCGAAAAAGCCCGGCAAGGCCCAATGCCATACCGCGACAAACAGAATTCCGGCGACTCCGCCCAGGACGGCCTGGGCCACGGCGACCGTCGCGAACCGGAGCGGGCGAAACTGCAGCCGCGCCTGGTCCTGCAGCCAAATCACCACGATTTGCGGCACCATGGCCGCGAGCGCCAAAGCCGCCGGCCAGCCGGAGAGCGCCGGTTGATAGTCTTTCAGGGCCCACAACAGCAATCCGGCGACGAGCACCGCCGCGACCGTGAGGGCCAGACTCGCGAGAAATCCGGTGCTCCATATCCGCTGCTGCATCGCGGGATCGCGTTCGTCGAAAAAGAACCGCTGCACCGAATTGTTCATCCCCATCAGCCCCAACATGGAAACCGCGGAGCATACCGTCGCGAGCAACGACATCGCGCCGTAGTCCGCGGGCTGCAGCGCGCGGGCGTAGATCGGGAACAGCATGAAGTTCAGCGCCGCCACCGCGAGGTGGGCGACCCCATAAATCGCGACCTGACCGCCAAGCGTGCCCGCCGGCCCAGGCGCTCCACTCGTGGCTCTCGTCGTCAATGTCAAAACAGCGCCAGGCTTGGCGCGCGTTCGCCGTTGAGGAACACGCGGCACCAGCCTTCAAAAAACAGCAGGCTCCAGATCACGAGCCGCTCGTCGGCCCCCTGCTGGTGCCGGGCGAGCACCTCGCGGATGTATTTCGGCTCGATGTACGCACCGAGGCAGCTTCGTCGCGAGAGCAGCGTACGCGAAATATAATCGCCCAGCTCCCGTCGAAACCACGTCTTGTCCGGCGGCGTGAATCCCTGCTTCCGCTTGTAAATGGTCTCCTCCGGCAGCAGCGGCGTGAAGGCGCGCTTCAAGAGGTATTTGGCCACGCCGTCGCGCATCTTTGCCGCCGTCGGCATGCGCGCGGCGAATTCGACGAGCTCGGCATCGAGAAAGGGAAAACGCGTTTCGATGCCAAACGCCATCCCGAGCTTATCCTCCACCAGCAGGAAGCCGTGCAGGAACGTGAGCGAATCGAAATAGAGCGCGCGATTCAGCGGCTCGAGCGTCTCGGTCCCGGCCAGAATCGACTGAAACGCCGCGCGCGCGTGGCCCGCCGCCGTCTCGCGCTGCACGCGCGCGGTGAAGAACCGGGGTTTGTCCTGGTCCTTAATCAGCCGGCTCCACCAACCGTAATAGGCATCGTCGAACGCGGCCGACGTGCCGAGGTTTTCCACCAGGGAATACCGCCAAGGGTAGCCGGCGAAGAGTTCGTCACCGCCGGTGCCCGACAGGTTCACCGTCACCCACGAACTCACCAACTGCGAGATGGTGTGAAACGTGTAGCACATGCCGACCTTGGGATCTTCGAGGTGCCAGACGATTGCCGGCAGCGTGTCGATCACGTCCTGCGGCGTGATTTGCCGCTCATGGTGCTGGGTGCGAAACCGGTTCGAGATGATGCGGGCATCGCCCTGTTCGCTGAAACAGCGATCGTCCGGGTCGATCGACGTGGTGTCGAAAAAGCCCGTGAACGTATGCATCGCCGGCAACTGTTCGGTCGCCAGCGCGACGATCGCAGATGAATCCATGCCGCCGCTCAAGGTCGCGCCGATCTCCACATCGCTGATCAGGTGTCGCTTCATCGCGCGCCGGAAGATTTCTAAAAACTCGCGTGCCAGGTCCTCGTCCGCGGCGGTCGCAGGTGCAAATCGCAGCTGCCAGTATCGCTCCTGCCGCTGCTTCCCGGTTTCGGTATCGACGACGAGATTGCAGCCGGGGGGGAGCATCGCCACACCGGCAAAAAGCGTCCGATATGAAATGATATTCTGAAACGTGAAATATTCGGCCAGCCCATCTGCATCGACCGCCGCACGATGGCCGGCCGCGAGGATGGCCTTGATTTCAGACGCCGCGAGGAACCCGTTCGCCGATGGCGCCACATACAGCGGCTTCATACCCAGGCGATCCCGCGACAATAACAGCCGCCGCCGCGCCGGATCGAAGAGCGCGAAAGCCCACATGCCGTTGAACCGTTCCATACACCGCTCGCCCCATTCCGCGTAGGCCGATAGGATCACCTCCGTGTCGGATTGGGTCTTGAACGTGCGCCCGGCGCTGATCAGCTCGGCCCGCAGTTCACGGAAATTGTAGATTTCGCCGTTGAATACGATGACGCAACCACCGCCCCCGGTCATCGGCTGGTTCGCGTGCGGCGACAGATCGAGAATGGCAAGCCGGCGATGACCCAATCCGACGCGCCGATCGGCCGATTGCCACACGCCGGTGGCGTCCGGCCCCCGGTGCCGCTGGATCCCGTTCATCAACCCGATGCGATCACCAGCGTCGCCGTGATGTGAGTAGACAACCGAGATTCCGCACATACGCGCCGGGCTAAGCCGTAATTACGCCGCGGAGATTCGCGACAAAGTCATCGAGCGTTCGCTGCAACGTGCCCCAGAAGTCTCGCTCGAATTCGACCCCCAGCTCGCCGCGAATCCGGCGGTTGTCCACGTCGAAATGCATGATGTCACCGACCAGGGGCTCACCATGCACAATCGGAACCGGCGCCGCCATCATTTCCACCATTCGCTCCGCCAGCTCCAGGATGGTCACCTGGATGCCGGACGCCGCGTTGTAAACCCTGCCTGCACTCTCCGGTCGCGTGGCGGCGGCCAGATTGGCGCGGACCAGGTCCTTGACCCAGGTGAACGACCGCTCCTGATGGCCGTCGCCAAAGATCGTGAGCGGTTTCTTTTCCAGGATATTGCGCAGGAAGATGGAAACCACCCCGCCGAACTGGTTCGATTCCTGCCGCGGCCCATACACGTGGAAATAGCGAAGGATGGTCGTATCCATTTTGTAGAGCCGGTGGAAGACGTCGACGTAGCGTTCCCCGGCGAGCTTCGAGACGCCATAGTACGAGACCGGGCGCAGCGGATGCTCTTCGTCCGTCGGAAACACGGTGGGTTCACCGTAAACCGAGCCGGTCGAGGCGTGGACGAATTTCCGCACGCCGTGCTCGCGCGCGAGTTCGAGCAGATTCAGCGTTCCACCGCCGTTCACGCGCAGATCCTTTTGCGGATCGATCAGACACACGTTCTTTTTCGACGCGGCGTTGTGAAAAATGACGTCGGCACCCGCCACCACGGACGACATGGCGCTGCGATCGCAAACGTCGGCGCGCACCACCTCAAAGTTGTCATGGCGGCGTAAAAAATCGACATTGCGCGCGTGGCCAGCCGAGTAGTCATCGACGCAGCAGACGCGCGCGCCAATACGCACCAGCTCTTCACAGACATGCGAACCGATGAAGCCGGCGCCACCCGTTACGACGACTTTCTTGCCTGTGAGGAAGATTTTTTCGTTCATGCGGACCTGGAAGGAATACGATCGCCCGCCGCTGACCGTCCGGCTGGCGCGGACGGTCAGAGTCCATCAGGGACGATCGCGCAATGAAAACACAAAACGACACGCCACCGGTCCGCGCGATTTACCGCCGGTTCGCACGCCGCTGACCCGCCTCCATGTGCGGCATCGCCATTCTTCTCGAACCTACGGCGCCCGCATGGCTGCCGGACGTCCTTCGCGCGATGACGCGGATCGTGCGGCATCGCGGACCCGATGGAGAGGGGTTCTCGTTCCATTCGCCGGCCGCGAACGGGATGGTGCCGGTCATTTCGGGTGACACGCCGCCGGGCGTGGCCGGCGAATTGTCGGCTCCGCCCGGCTGCACCCTCGGGCTCGGCCATCGGCGGCTCGCGATTCTCGATCTCACGGCCGCGGGTCATCAACCAATGAGCGATGCCGCGCGCGACTGCTGGGTCTGCTTCAACGGCGAAATCTATAACTACGTCGAGCTTCGTTCCGAACTCGTGCAGCTCGGACACGTCTTCCGCTCGCATACCGACACGGAAATCATCCTCGCGGCGTGGCGGCAGTGGGGCGCGTCGTGCCTCGCGCGGTTCAACGGAATGTTTGCGTTCGTCCTTTTCGATGGCCGCGACCGCCGGCTCTTCGCCGCGCGCGATCGCTTCGGCGTCAAGCCGCTGTATTTCTGGCGAACGCCGACCGGAGGGTTCGCCGTCGCCTCCGAGATCAAGCAGTTCACCGCGCATCCCGCGTGGCGCGCCCGGGTGAACGGCCAGCGCGCGTACGATTTCCTCAACTGGGGGATTTCCGATCATACGGCTGAGACCCTGTTCGCTGATGTATTTCAATTGCGCGGTGGCGAATACCTGTCCGCGCCGCTCGCTGAATGCGCCGGCGCAATGCCGCAACGCTGGTACGAACTGAAGCCAGAGGAATTCGCGGGCGATTTCCCGGCGGCCGCGGAACGGTTCCGCTCCCTGCTCGATGATTCCGTGCGACTGCGGCTCCGGGCCGATGTCCCGATTGGATCGTGCCTGTCCGGGGGGCTCGATTCCTCTTCCATCGTGGGCACGGTCCGCTCCCAGCTCGGACCACGGGCGATCGGGCTGCAGAACGTATTCTCCGCCTACTCCGATGTCCCGCGGTTTGATGAGCGCAGCTTCATCGAAGACGTCGCCCGCTCGACCGGGGCCGCCGCCCACCACGTAGTGCCCGACGCCGATTCCCTGCTGCGCGAGCTCGACCAGCTCGTGTGGCATCAGGATGAACCGTTCGGGTCCACCAGCATTTACGCGCAGTGGTGTGTCTTTGCGCTCGCGCGGAAGCACGGCGTCCCCGTCATGCTCGACGGCCAGGGCGCGGACGAGGCTCTCGGCGGCTACCATGGTTATTTTGGCCCGCGACTCGCGGGGCTGCTGCGACAAGGCCGGTGGGGGACGTTCCAGCGGGAAGCGGCGGCGGTGCGTTCATTGCATGCACAGACTTTGTCGATGCAGCTGCGGATGCTGGCCAACGAATTGCTTCCCCCAAGCTGCGTGGAACGGCTGCGCCGGCTGGCGGGTCGCACCGTGCGCTCACCCGCGTTCCTTGATCTCGTGAAGCTCGGGGCCGAGCCGCTCGGCCCCCACGATGGATCCGTGGATCTGCGCGATCCAGTGCGGTCGCTCGGACACGCTCAGTTGACGGCGCTCAGCCTGCCCATGCTGCTCCGGTTCGAGGATCGCGATTCAATGGCGCATAGCGTCGAGGCGCGCCTGCCGTTCCTCGATTACCGGCTCGTCGAGTTCTGCCTCGGGCTCCCCGAGGATTTCAAACTGAGCGCCGGTTGGACAAAGCGCGTGCTGCGCGAAGGAATGCGTGGCCGTCTGCCTGAAACGGTGCGGTTGAGACGCGACAAGCTCGGATTCGCCACCGCCGAGGAGGTCTGGATGCGCGAGCGCCACCGCCCCGAATTCCTGCAACTCGTCGATGACGCGATCGCGTTGAGCGGCGGAATCCTGACCGCCGCCGCGCGGCGGAAGGCCGAAAGGATGCTAGCCGGCGTCGAGCCGTTCAGTTTCCTCGTGTGGCGGTTTATCAGCTTTGGCGCATGGATCCGCCGCTTCAATCTGGGCATGCCGGGAGGAGCGGCATGAATGGGCGTTTCACCACTCGCGCGTGCTGTCCGGCCTGCGGCGGCACCACTGCGCGCATGCTGCTTTCACGGCCGTACGATGACCCGCTGCTCCGAAGTGCACTCGAGCGTTTCTATGCCGCGGTGCTTTCCTCCCACTGCCTCAAACACGCGGCCAACCCATTGGCGGCACTGAAGGAGTGGCACCGCGTCACCCGCACCGGCAGATACCTCCTGCTGGTTCTTCCCGACCCGACGCGGACCTTCGATCACCGCCGCCCGGTGACGACGCTGGCGCACTTGCGAGACGATTCTGCCCTCGGCACGCCGGAGGACGACCAGACGCACATGGACGAAGTGCTCGCGTTGCATGACCTGGCGCGTGATCCCGGCGCCGGCTTGGCGGAGGAATTCCGTCAACGCGTGCGCGACAACGTCGCGAATCGTTGCCTGCATCATCACGTGTTCGACCTCGCGCTGATTGTGGCCGTGCTGGCCGAAACCGGCTGGCGCGTCCTGGCCGCCGAAACCGCGCGGCCCCTGCACCTGCTGGCCCTCGCCCGAAAGGAGCCCGCATGAGGATCGCGTACCTCGGCCAGATGGCGGACGTCTCCGGCGAGAACGGCATCTCCAAAAAGATCCGCGGCCAGACGGTGCCGTGGCTTCGCCGTGGCCACCAAGTGCGGTATTTCTCCCTCGTGCCGACGACCGCGGTGTGGTCCGGTCTGACGCCACTCGAAACCGAACTGGTCACTCGGGGGCGCTTCGGATTGCGCCTGTGGCGGTCGCTTGCCCTCGCCCGGCGGATTCGGACGTGGCAGCCGGACGTGATCTATTTTCGTTACGCGTATCATAGTGCGGGCCTGCCCGCCCTCTTCCGGGCGGTTCCGACCGTGGCGGAACTCAATTCGGACGATCTCACGGAGTATCCCATCACGCTGTCGCCGGCCAAGGTGGCGTATCATCGCGTGACGCGAAACCGGGTGTTGCGCAGCGTCGCCGCGTTCGCGCCCGTCACTCACGAACTCGCACTGCGTTTCGCGCACTTTGGCCGGCCGACGAAAGTGATTGCGAACGGGATTGCGCTCGAGGATTTCCCGGAGGCAGCGGCTCCGGCGCCCGCGACCGGCGTGCGGCTGTTGTTCATTGGCCAGTCGGGCAGCCCGTGGCATGGCATCGAGCGGGTGGCCGAATTGGCGCTGATGTTCCCCGATGCCGTTTTCGATCTCGTAGGCTGCACCACGGGAGACTGGCAGTGCAGCGTCGGCACCACCCCGCCGCCGTCCAACCTGCGGCTGCACGGCATGCTCCCCCGCGAACGCTACGAACCCCTGCTGTGCCGGGCCACGGCCGCCATTGGCACGATGGCACTGTACCGAAAGAAAATGGACGAAGCGTGCCCGCTGAAGGTGCGCGAGTACCTGGCCCTGGGCCTGCCCGTCATCGGCGCCTACCGCGACACCGACATCCCCGAGGGCAGCGACTACTTCCTGCGGCTGCCCAACGATGGCGCGCCGCTGGCACCCCACCGCGATGCGATCGCAGGCTGGCTGTCGCGCTGGCAGGGCCGCCGGGTGCCGCGGAAAGCCATCCAGCATCTCGACCACGATGGAAAGGAGGCCCAGCGGCTCGCGTTCCTCGCGCGCATCGCCGGCGTATCCAAGATCCCATGAGCACGCGAGCCTCGATCGATGGCCGGCCCGTCGGCGCCGTGGTGGTCACCTTCTTTCCGGACGACCAGCTGGATTCCCGGTTTGCCGCGATCGGCCGGGAATTCGCTCCCGTCATCGTCGTCGATAACTCGACCGATCCGGTGGTGCAGGCACGGGTGCGCGCCGCCGGCAGCACGCACGGATTCGAGTACATCGGCAACGCGGCAAACCTCGGGCTCGCCGCGGCGCTCAATCGCGGATTCGCCCGGCACGCGTCACGCGCGGTGCAATGGGCCGTGGCATTTGATCAGGACAGCACGCCTGAACCCGGATTTGCCGACGCCTTGATCGCCGGCGCGCAGCGTCCGCCCCGGCCGGCGGTGATCGGAGCCAATTGGACGGATGAAGCTCACGCCGACCGGCCGTCACGTCATCTGTGCCGCCACCCGCATTTGCCGCTGTGCTTTCAGCGCCCGGCCGCGGAACGCGATCTCGAAGATGTCACGTGTGTGATCGCCTCGGGCTCGCTGTTCGATCTCTCAACGTGGACCGAACTGGCGGGTTTCGACGAAGGACTGTTCCTGGACCTCGTCGATACCGACTACTGCCTCCGGGCGGCACGACGCGGCCGCACCACTCGCGTGGCGGCGGCGGCCCGGTTGCGGCACCGGCGCGGCTCCAAACAGCCGGTGCGATTTGCGGGCCGGACCTTCTTTCCCGCCTTCATGCCCCCGTTGCGGCTTCGTTATCTTTTTCGCAATCGCATCGCCCTGTGCGCTCGGCATGCCCGGTCCACGCCGCACGTGCTCTCATTCGAGCTGGTCTACGCGGCCAAAATCCTTACCGAGATCGTCCTGTTCGAGGATCGAAAACTCCGCAAGCTGGCGGCCTGCGCCCGCGGCGTTTGGGATGGTCTCACCGGCCGCAAGGGGCCCATTGCTTCCGCATGACCGTTCCGACTTGGACGCGCCTGATGCGAATGGGCAGGCATTCCAAATCGGATCGAAGGGTTTTCCTCTGTGAACCCTGGTCGCCTTCGGCGCCGCCATAGGCGGGTAAACTCTGTGTCGGCGCTCTGTGCGCTCTGTGACCAAAAGGGTTTTTTCATTCAGCCTGTGAAATGCCCGGGCTAGGCGCGGATCCGGGGGCGATATAGGTCGCTCCAAGTTTGCGACCTCGCACGCGAAGGGTACCGCTGAGCAGGTGGGCGGAGTTTCGCCGCGCCGCGTCGCGATTCACGCGGCGGGCATTTTCCCACATCCGCCGGATACTCCGTTTTGAGTATTCAGCGCCGTTGCACGAAGCGCCGCAGGTTGAAGCGTCGGACGCGCGAATCCGGCATTCATATGAAACAAGAACAAAAACCTTCCGGCGAGCATTGCGCCCGCCCCGACCGCGTCATTTACCGCCAGGAATTGAAACGGAAGATCGAAGAACTCGGAGGCATAATCGGCGGTGCCGGTGGCGAGGCGCCCTCGGAGGTCGAACTCGCTTTTCTCGAACGTGTCCTCACATGGGAAAACGGACCGTTGCGCACTCATCGCGAATGGCTCTCCAAACACTGCTTGTTCTTCAGCCGGCCGCAGGAGCTGGGCGGGCACCAACTGCACGCTGAGCTCTGGCGTTTGATTGACGCGCTGGCGATGGCTCGCGTCTTCCTGTACCACACCAATCACCTGAGCGATACCGAGCTCTATGCCGCGTTATGGAACGAAGTGCTCGAAGCGAGCGCACCGGACATGGCTCGCACGCCCGACGACGGCTGCCACTGGGACTTCGCCGATGCCGGCGGAAGCGGCGAACAGGTGTGGCTGACTTATCACGCGACCGAAGAGGAACGCCAGGACTGGGTGCGCGAGTTCCCCGATGTAATCCTCCCGCCCCGCCAACGCCCGCCGTTCCGCCGCGATCACCGGCTGCCGTCCCGATTTTGACTGCATTCGTCGGCCTGCACGCAGGGCTTCTGGTCAGGCATGGCTACGGGAGCCGCCACGGTAACTGTTCCTCCCGCTTGGATTTGGAGTCGCATCCACCAGGGGCTCACGAGTCAACAGCTAACCTGCGCAGCCGCCACGCGACCGT
This sequence comes from Opitutaceae bacterium, assembly GCA_030648295.1. Classification (GTDB taxonomy): domain Bacteria; phylum Verrucomicrobiota; class Verrucomicrobiia; order Opitutales; family Opitutaceae; genus ER46. Next base: position 30,325 of record JAUSID010000155.1, read on the forward strand.
AACCAGCTCGTTGCTGGCGACGCCGCGAAATCCATATTGTTCTTTGCCGCCGGCCCCCCCGGCGACCCGTCGAGGACTGGGGCGCGCTCCGCCCGGTCCTTGTTCGTGGTGGACTCGCGCTCTCCTGCAATCGAGAATTCCGCCGGCCCAGTGATTCAACGTCGTCCGACCCCTGATGCGATTAATTGAATTGGTTTCATTCGCGATGCGCCGCGGAGCGAGCGTCGCGGCGGGATGGTTATGGCGGCCGTACCCGGCATGCCGAGGCTCTCGCCCGCGATGACCGACCGCGTGCCCGCTGCCGGCGAAACCACCCTTGCTCCTCGCTTCAGCGTGGCCGCCCTCGCCGCCACCGCCGCACTGCTCACCGCCTGCCTGTGGATCGTCTCCCGTGTCTTCCTCGGTTTGGATTTCACGGACGAGATGCAGTATTACGCGGAGATCGCGGCGTTGACGCGCACGCACCGCTTTTTCCAGGTCGATCTCTTCATCCAGCAACTCGGCTATGTCCTGCTCCTGCCGCTGTTCGACGCTCACGCCGCGCTGTTTCCGGATCAAAGCTACCTGATCGTGTTCGGGCGCCTGGTGCTGCTCGGCGGCTACATTGCCGTCGCGCTCGCCTTCTGGCGCGCCACGGCCCAACGCGCCGGGTTCTCCCTTCCGGCACGGCTGGCCGCCACTGCGCTCGTGCTAGCGTGGATCCCGTTCCAGATCTTTTCGCCGAGCTACAACACGCTCTCGTACCTGTTGCTCATCGCCGCGCTCGCCCTCTGGCACCGCGGCCACCGCGCGGAATCGCGTCGCTGCGCCGCCGGCATCGGAGCGTTGTTCGCCGCTCTCACCGTCAGTTACCCGACCGCCGGCCTCGGGCTGTGGCTGCTCTTCACCATCGATACCGCCCGGCGTAATCGCGGCCATGCGGTGCGGCTGACCGGCTTCACCGTCGGTTTCGGTCTGTTGCTCGGCGCGGTGATCCTCGCGCTGCATGGCCGGGATTTCATCGCCGACCTCAGGACCGCCCTTCAATTCTCCAACGCGCTCGCGCTGCGCGAAATTCGCGAACCGGATCAACTGGCCAGCCTTTTCGCGCTCGGGTTCACCAGCTGGCTGTTCATCCGGCGCGTTTCCCACGGCGTCGCGTGGCGGACGCCATTCAGCGCCGGCCGCCCCACTCATCTCGTTTTCATCGCGCTCGCGGGGTTGGCGATGACCGTCGTGGTTCTCGTCTGGCTCGCGGAGCAGTGGCTGGAAGGCCTGCGCTATTTCCCCGCCGCCGTGGTCGCGGTGTTTCTCATGCTGCTCGCCGGTTCCATTTCCCCCGCCGCCGATCCACCCGCCGACGCGCGGCTCCGGTCGCTGCAGCGCGGCGTGCTTTTCGGCGGATGCGCCGTGTTGCTCTTCACAATCCTGCGGTGGGGGACCGGTTATTTCGCCACCGCCGTGTGGCTGACACTGCTGTGTGCACTCGCGTCCGAGGTGAAACCGGCCGACCGGCGCGCGGTGGTGGAAATCGTGTTCGCCGGCACGGTGCTTGGCGCCACGTTCGCGGTTACCAGTGGCAACGGCCTGCACAACTTCGGTGTCGGCGCCATGGCCGCCGCGCCTTTCCTCGCGCTCTACGTCGGCCAGCTGCCGCCAGCGTCGTCGAGCACGCGGCCGTCACGCATCGCGGCACTCACCGTTTCCATCCTGGTGCTCCTTCAATTGGTTTCGGGCGCATGGCATCCATATCGCGAGGAGTGGAGGTCGTGGACCTTTCGTCCGGTGACCGGCGTGCCGGCCTTCCGTGGCATCTGGACCTCGCCGGTCAAACTCGAGGCGGTGCAATGGTTCCGGCAGCTCGTCCCGCCCGGTGCGATCGCGGGACAGCGACTGCTCGTCACCGGCCCGCAACCGTGGCTGTATTTTATCGCGGATACACAGCCCGCCACCCCGATGGCCTACATGCACTTCAGCGCCGGCCTGCGCGTGGACCAGTTCCTCGCCGCCAACCTGTTCCGGCACGGCGAACCGGACGCCATCCTCGTGCCGAATGCCGTGCCGCTGCCGCTCCACGCGCCGCTCGGGCAATGGATGGCGAAGGGTTTCAGCATCGACAAAGTTGCGCTCCCCACCGCGTTTGCCTCCGACTACCAGCGGATGATCCGCTACGACGTCGCGAACGAAATCGTGCTGCTTCGTCGCCGCCCGCCGCGATGAACCCGACCAACTTCTTCATCACCGGCGCCAGCGGCTTCGTCGGCCGCCACGTGTGTGAACGGCTGCGCGCCGCCGGCCATCCGGTGCGCGCCCTCGTCCGCCGCCGTGACGACGTCCTGACCGCACTCGGCGTCGAACTCGTGCGCGGCGACCTCGATGACGTCGCCCCGTGGCGATCGCGACTGGCCGGGGTCGACTGCATCATTCATTGCGCGGCGCGCGCGTCATTCCGCAATGGATACGACTATGAGACCACCAACGTCGAAGGCACCCGCCGGCTCCTGAACGCCGCGCGCGAAATGGCGCCCGGCCTCGGACGCTTCGTGTTCGTGTCGACCATCGGCGCCATCGATCGCCATCCGGGCGATGCGTGCGTCCACGCACTCGACGAAGGTTCCCAGCCGGTTCCGTCCTCCGCCTATGGTCGCTCGAAGCTGTCGGCCGAGCGGGTCGTCCGCGAATCCGGCCTTCCCTTCAGCATTGTCCGGCCCGCCATGGTCGTCGGCGGCGACATGCGCGCCGACAGCCACTTCGCCGTCTTCTCGCTCGCGGCGGCGCGGAATTCCCTCGTGGGCCGGTTGGCGTGGCCGGGCCAGTTCAGCGTCGTCCACGTGGATGATCTCGCGGCCGCGCTCGAGCTTTGCGCGACGAATCCCGCCGCCGCCGGCCGGACGTTTTTCTGTGCCGGCTCGCCGGTGGCATTGCGTGATCATTTCAAACTCGTGCGGCCGGATGTCTCGCGGCTGCCGCTGGGCTGGGCCGCTCCGCTCGCGCGTCGTTTCCCACGGCTGTGTCCATTTGGACTGAAAGCAATGCTGCTGCCCGCGCTCACCGCTTCCGATGCGGCGCTGCGCCAGCTCGGCTGGCAACCCGTCCACTCGCCTGCCGACGCGCTCGCGGGCGTCATCGCCCGGGAACGCGCCCGCGCCGACCCCGACGCCGACCCGGGCGGCCAGACGGTGATCACCGGTGCGGCCTCCGGCCTCGGTCGCGCGCTGGTCGATCGACTCGCCCCGCGACGGCTTCAGCTGCTGCTCGTCGATCGCGATGAGCGCGGACTCGAGGACGTGAAGGCGCGACATCCGCATTGCCGCACTGCCGTGCTCGATTTGGCCGACGACGCCGCGATCGCGCAATTCGTCCAAGGCCCGGAGTGGCGCGCGCATCCCGTGCGGGAACTCTACGCCTGCGCCGGCCTCGGGGTTCGCGGGCCGGTGCTCGACGCGGACCCGGCAAAACACGCCCGCGTTTTTCAGGTGAATGTCCTCGCGCGGCTCGCGCTCGCCCACGCCGCGCTGCCCGCGATGCTCCGTGAACACTTCGGCCGGATTGTGTTCGTGAGCTCGTCCTCCGCCTTTCAGCCGCTGCCCTACATGGCGACCTACGCCGCGTCGAATGCCGCGCTGCTATCGCTCGGCGAAGCGTGGGCCTCCGAGCTCGCGGACACGGGTGTGCATCTGCTCTCGGTGTGCCCGGGAGGAATGCAGACGAATTTCCAGCGCACCGCCGGCGTCAAGCAACCCGAGGGCGAACGGCTGATGCCGCCCGAGGAGGTCGCCAACGAAATCCTCCGCGCGCTCCGCCTCGGCCGGATGACGGCGATCATTTCACTCCGCGCCCATGCGATGTCATGGGCCGCGCGGGTCCTGCCGCGAAAAACTTCCGTCGCGCTCTGGAAGCGACTGATGACGCAGCTGCGGTAGCAGCCTGCGTGGATGCGCATGACGATGAGACGAATTCCCGGTCTTTGCAGGAGACAAGCCTGCTTGCCCGTTCGACAAGCCTCTCGACAAGCTCGAGGCCTTTCGCTCGAAGGACATGATGGCCGTGAGCCTGTCGAACCGGCTCAGGGCCCCGAGCTCTGTCGAGGGGCAGGCGATTGGTTCGACCTGGGAGCGCGACCGCCCCCGGTCGCTTTGGGATCGTTGCGA
>JAUSID010000159.1 GCA_030648295.1 Opitutaceae bacterium
CACCGCAGAAAAACGGAGTTTTGACGCCGGCAACGCTGCTGGGCCGCGCCACCGGTGAAAAACACGCCGGACACCGATCCTTTTCGCACCCATCACCGGAAAAATCGAAAAACCGCGGCGGCTATGAAATATCCGGGTTAGGCCCACCATCGACATCGTCGCGGCGGAAGAAGTGGCGGTGTGGCGAAAATCACGGTCGGCGCCCCGGCCGCTTACGACTGGCGGTCGAGGCCATAATGGACCTAGCTTCGCGCTCACTCCCATGAGCAAACATACCCCTCCCCACGGTGCGGCTCGCGCGCGTCCCGGCGAAAGCCGCCTTCGAAAATCTCTCCTGACTCTGGCTGCCGTCCTCACGGTGACGCTGGTGGCAGCGGTCCCGTATGTCAGCGCGCAGCAACCATCGCAGCCGCCAGCCAAGGGAGCGGCAGCCGCGGCGAAGGGAAAGGCGGCAAAAGCGGATCAAGGCCCGGTGCCGGCTCCTGGATCGCTGACGTTCAACACCGTCATCACGAAGCTGAAGGCCGGGAAGCAGGTATTCTGTAATTCGATCATCGAGCCGGATCTCGAGGCCGCAAAAAAGGCCTGCGAGGGGCAGGATTATATCTGGATTGAGATGCAGCACAGCACGCTGACATGGCGTGAAACGCAGAACCTGATCGAGGTGATCGTCAAAGAAGGCTGCATCCCGTTTGTGCGTGTGCCGTCCGCCAACGTCGGCGACATCCAGAAAGCCACGGATGCCGGCGCGCTCGGAATCATCATTCCGATGGTCTCCACGGTGGAGGAAGCCCGCAACGGCGTGATGTTCGCCAAATTTCCCGTCGGCAATCGCGAGAGTCCCAATACGAAACCATGGGGTCATCGCAGCTCCGGCAACAACCGGGCGGGTGCCATCTGGGGCCGAGGTTATGCCACGAATGCGAACAACAATATTTTCATCATGATCCAGATCGAGAACCCTGCCGGGGTGGGGATGATCGACACCATCCTCGATGAGGTCGAGGGCATCGATGCCGTCATGGTCGCAAGCAACGATTTCGGGATCCAGGCCGGCGACCGTGACGGCTCGCCGACTTTCAATGCCCGGGAGGAGCTCGTCCGCAAATCCGTGCTGGCCCACGGCAAGGTGCTGGTCGGTCCCTCGAACTGGCAGACGCGCCCCGGTTACACGATGTTCCAAGGCCGTAGGTCCGCGGCGAATACGGGATACGAGGCGCGGTAGACCGTCATCCCGGAAGGCCGCCATCGCAGCCGGGTGTCGGGGGGTGCTCGTCCGCACTCTCATCGACGCTCCTCCCAATGGCATTGATGGTTCCGGAAACCCCATCCAGCGTGCGGGCAATCACATCACCATGAGAACATCTGCGGCCGACCGGTTGTTTCGCCTCGTGCTTGTCCCCTCGTTCTTCGGGGTCGTCTCGATGTTCGTTGCGCGGCTGTCCGCGGCAGAATCAACGGCGACTTCGATCGCGGCGCCCGCCGCTGGGCTTGGGCAGTTCGCGCACGCGACCGACGTGGGCAAAATCACGCTGACTGGCTCGTCGGAATTTTTGGCGGGCAGCGGCCATTATCGAATCACCGGCAGCGGCGCGAACATCTGGGGCAAGGAGGACGCTTTTCACTTTCTGTGGCGAGAGCACTCCGGTGACCTCTCGTTCACGATCGACGCGACGTGGCCGGGCGCTGGCAGGGAAGCGCATCGCAAGGTCTGCGCGATGGCGCGCGCAGGGCTCGAAAGCGACGCCGCTTATGTGGACGTTGCCATACATGGCGACGGCTTGATTGAACTCCAGTATCGGAAGGAAAAGGGCGGCAACACGTTCGGCGTCCGCACACCCATCACCGCTCCGGCGACGGTCAAGCTCGAGCGTGATGGCGACGTCTTCACGGTTTCGGTCGCAAGAAAGGGCGGCTCGTTCCAGCCCGTCGGCTCCCTGTCGCTGCCGCTGCCCGATCCGCTCTGCGTCGGGCTCGCGGTCAGCGCCCACAATGCGACAGTGCGTGAAACCGCGCTGATCTCGAACATCGCTTTGACCAACCGCGTCGCGCAGCCGGCCGAGAAGCGCGTGCGCGAAACCAGGTGACGACCGATTCAAATTTCGCCGACTGGTTTCCGCATCCTTCGCCCGACGGAAAATGGCTCGTGTTTCTCTCGTTCGACAAGTCGGTGAAGGGCCATCCGGCGAATCAAAACGTAACGCTCCGGCTCGTACCGCTCGGCGGCGGCAAACCCAAGGTCATCGCGACCCTGTTCGGCGGTCAGGGGACGATCAACGTTCCCTCCTGGTCGCCCGACAGCAGCCAGATCGCATTTGTCAGCTACCGGCACGTGCTGCCCTGAACGCGTCGGCCCTCAGCCTCCACGTCGAGGTCCCGAGAATGCTGGCCGAGCTCCGCATCGCGATCGCCGCTACCGAAACGATCCTTCCGCGGTCTCGCGATATTCGTCCTGGAAAATCAGCCGGCCGGCATCCTCCGCGGCGACGAGCGGCGACAACGCGAGCAGGGGACCGATGACGAAGATGAGTTTCATGGATCGTGGGTTGGTGGGGAACTTGGAACTGGCGCGCGTCATTTCTGCCGCGATGATTCGCGAGCGTGGTGGATGCAGATCGTTCTGCAAGCCGTCGAACTTTATATCATGTCATTCATCGCGGCCCCGTATCGTGTCGGCGCATTGCATCGCCGGCCACGCCGTGGCGATGAAGCGCTGGATTTCCTCCAGGAGCGAACGAATGACCGGACTGGGTTTGCCGTGCCACATTGCCACCATCTCCATCGCATCGAAGCCCTCGAGTGGAATCGCCCGAACCAGCGGGTGCCGGGTGACGTCGTCAACCGCAATGCTCACCCCGATGCCGTGGCCATTCGCCACATATTGGGTGATGAGCTCGATCGAACTCGCCTCCGTCGTGGGCTGCCATTCGACACCCCGCGCCTTGAGCCCTTTTTGAAAAAGCGCGCTGATGCTTTCGGTTGGCGGCAGCGTGATCAGCGGTTCGGGTCGCGCCGGGCGCGTCCAGAGTTCCGCGGCCGTTTTTATTTTCGAACGCTTGTGCACGACCAGGACCAGGGGAATGCGGACGAGCCGCAACATTCGGATCGAAGCCGGGGGGCGCCCGCGAAGAGGCAACACGGCGAGATCGATTTGGCGATTTTGCAGCCATGCTTCCAGCTCCGGCTGAAATCCCGAACGCAAACCGAGACGGATGTCGGGATGCCGCAGCTTCACTTTCTGGGTCACGGACGGCAGGTAATCACGCAGCACGAGTTCCGAGGCGCCGATGCGGACCTGCGGCGCGACGCGTTTGCTCAAACGCATTTTGACCGAGCCCAGGTTGTCGAAAAATGGGCGGACGTACGCCAGGAGTTCCTCGCCTTCGGGGGAGAGCCGAAACGGTGTGCGCTCGAACAGGCTGACACCGAGGTCCTCTTCGAGCAGACGAATCTGGCTGCTCAGGGCCGGCTGCTGAATCCCATAGGGCATATGGCGCACCGCGGCGCTGATACCACCATATCGGGCGACGTAATAAAACAGCTCGAGATGGTGGATGTTCATTGAGACGGCGGTCACCATAGCGATTGGCCGCGGGTGGGCTAGCCGGGAAATTTCACCCGCTGCTCCGCTGCGAACGCACAATGAGAACGCGGCGCCTTCCTGCGCCTGCCAGTCGCGACGAAGTTTTTGAATCTGCAGCTTCCCCTGAACAGGTCGCCGTCCCAATACACCGCGAAGTTGCACGAGCGCGGCGTGCGCTCGGAAATCCTCTTGCCGTGGGCATCCAGCATTCCCACGCGCTCCTGCGCGGCGCCCCGCGCCCATGATTCGGCTCCCGGATACCGCGGATCGATGTTGAAGGAGACGCCGCGTCCCGGCCCTTCTCCCGTGTCGCCGCCACTCGTCGCCGCCTGCACCGAGGGGATCGTGAAGATCGGCTTGCCGGTCTTCGCATCGCGCATGTTCATGCCCTCTTTGTCGAAGCGCTCCTGGATGCTGAAGACCTCGAGCCCGGGATTGTCGGGCACCAGGTCGCCGACGTGCAGCGCGTCGCCATGTCCCCAGCCCGTGGAGTACCGCGGCTGGCCGTTGTCGTCGACGACCATCGCGCCGTAGACGATCTCGTCTTTCCCATCTCCGTCCACGTCGGCGACGCTGAGGTTGTGATTGCCCTGGCCGCGGAACGCATTCGTGCGATCGGGGGGCCCAAATTTATCGCTATCGAAGAACCATCGCTGGGTGAGTCTGCCATCGCGCCAGTCCCACGCGACGAGCGTCGAACGCGTGTAATAACCGCGGCACATTACCACGCTGCGGCGGACGCCGTCGAGATACGCGACGCAGGCGAGGTAACGATCGGAGCGATTGCCCGTCGCATCGCCCCACATGTCCTGAGAGTCAGCACGAGACGCAGGATGGCGGTCATGGGGTCAACCGCATGCCTTACGTGGGCGCGACCGGTTCGTGAATGGATCGCGAGTCGGACAGTTCGAGCAACGGCGCGGGCTCGCTCTCGCGTTTTGATGCCGCGGCGCAGCGGACGAATCGCCGACCCGGATAACGTATTGAGCGATTGAGGACGGCGGCGCTAGAATTCCCGCGAAAATCGTATACCCCGGCGTTCGGCCGTAAATTCGGGCTGAATCAGCCAGCCATGATACGGCGTGGTGACGAAATAGGTCGTCACGATGCCGATGGCGCCGGCGGCGGCCACGTCGCGGAAATAATGCTCATTGGCGCGAACGCGGCTGTACCCCACAAACGACGCAGCGACGTAGGCGGGAACACCATATTGCCAGCCATAGCGCTTGCGCAGGTATTCGGCGCTGACAAAGGAGATCGCCACGTGTCCCGATGGAAAGGAGTACGGGTCGTTGTTGGGCCGGCGCGCCTTGACCGTATATTTGAGCGCGACGCTGACGCTCATCGTGATCAACCCGGACTTGGTAAGTTCCCACGCACCTTTGCCGTCCTTCAAAAAGGCGGACACGCCCATGGCGGCGACCGGAAGAGCATACGTCATCACGTCGCCCGCTGTGGTGACCCCGTCGTGTAACGTCGGTTGGTAATCAGCCGCGCGCACCTCCCTTGTCAGGGCGAGGCATAACAGCGGAAAAAGCCACCGGCAGCGGGAGGATTTCATGGAAGTGTGCGACAGCGTCGGCGACGTCCGCCAGTTATTGGTGCGATCCGATCGCGCCGAAGCGCGTGTCGCTCAGAAACGTATACGTGAGGCTGAACGTCGAAACCGTCTGCCGCTTGTTGGGAAACGCCTTGTAGTGCGCATCACGATGGGAGGCGACGTATTGGATGCCGAGGGCGTTGCGACCGTAAACGCGCACGACAATCCCGGCATTCCCGCGAAAGACTGTTTCCGTGCCGCGCTTGTCGTCGGAACCGGTGCCGCTGATGTAGTATTCGCGCGCGGTCAGATCGAACATCGCGCGCTCGCCGAAGATCAGGCGCAGTGCAACCAGCCCCTGCGGCGTGATGCCGTAATGGTAATCGCGCTCGCCCTTGAAGTGTTGCGTACCGGCTCCGCCAAATCCCACGCCGGTCAGGAGGGAGCCCTGGAGCGTGACATGGCGCGACAGCAGCAGTTGGGCGGTGGTGCCCACTGAAACGGCCGTGCTCGAGACGCGAAAAATCTGTGGTGAGATAAAGTCGTAGCTGCCATACACGCCCGCCACGCCCGCGGCGTTGTCGCCCGCCCCGTAGCTTTTGCCCCACAGCAGGCCGCGACACAGGATGTTTTCCACCCAGTTGTGGGTGTGGGCGCTGCTCAGGGCGGCAAACTCGAACTGGAAATAGTCGAGGGGCCGATCATAGGTGTAGCCGGGCTGCCCGGGAAGACCGTAGGCCATCGAGAAATCAAGAATGAACTCCTGCCGCTTCACCGTGCTCGTGGCGCTGTTGTCACTCACCTTGGCATCCGCGCTCGCGCCGAGTCGCAGTTGCCAGAACGTGGCCGGATCGTGGCTGGGAAAGACGGTCTTGAAGCGACGGCCGTAGGCGAGCCGGTTGAAACCGAGCGGGGGCATCAGGATCGCGGCGCCCATTTCACGCCAGAAGCCCGGGTGCTCGCCGCCATGCTCCAGGACCAGGCTCGCCATGCGAAAGAGAGACTCGCCCAGCAGGCTGCCGGCCTGGCTGGTTGTAATCATATCATTGATACTCGGTGGGCCCCGCTCTCCGGCCACTTCCCAAGCATAGCTGCCGGCATTGCTGTAGACGAGGGCCTCCCAAAAACTGAGGCCGCTCGAACGGGCGATGCCATGCATCGTGGCGCCCAGGTAGGGGTGCGAGAACTGGTTGATGTTGAAAGGATCCTCGTCGAATTGCCACGACTTAGTCGGCGCATGGTCCGACGTCGTGCCAAGGGTCGAGCCGTATACTTCGCGCCCGTACACCTCCCGGTCGTAAAGATTGAGCGCGACGAGGAAGACCGGGATCTCCAGCGCCGGGATCACGTAGCTCTTGTTGGCGTCGGTCTCCCAATTCAGCACCCGCTTTGTCGCCATGGTTCCCGTCGCCGGGTCAATTTCGGCGGCGAATCCCTCCGGCCGGAACGCGCACGGCGCCGCGAAAAACCCGACGACGCAAATCAACCGATGCACGCGTGCACGCAACATCACCGGAGTCTGCCGTAGGAAACGGGCCCGTGATATGGGGAGTTACCCGAAGCTGTCCCAGCGAATCCACCGGGGACGTCGCCAACCGCCGGATGCGGGAAAGGGCCGGTTTACGGACGCGAAGCTCGGTCAGGTCTGGGCGTTCGGCAGCGGCATCCATCCGGGATCGTCAAAGTATTCCGGATACTGCCGCAGGACCTTCGTGATCAGATCGTAACCTTCCGGCGAGTTTGGGCTCTCCGTCAGGAGCGCGGCGCCGCGCAGCAGCACGGAGCTCGTTGGCGATGATGGTGCCACCCGTACCGGCGCCGAGGATCAAAATATTTTTCATGACCGAAATGCAGCCCGCTCACTGCGGAATGACTCTCGCGAGCACTTTTATGCGCGGGCGCCCGGGCTCACTTCAAGCGACCTTGTGCCGGTGAATCGATATCGTCCGTCCGGCTGCTCAGGTTTTGGTCCATTCAAACGGTCGGCGCAGCAGCCCGCGTCATGACGCCGGTTATCAAAACTCATGAATGTACGCCGGCCCGTCGGTTCGTTGACAATGCGGCCCCATATTTCGAACTCGCAACAACTGCCTCGAGCTTCATCGCCGACCAAGACGCCCCATGGAAAAAATCAAGCTCTGCTGCGCCAAGTGCGGCTTCACCGTGGAAGAATACGTGGCCGACGAATTGGCCGCGGATTCGCGAAAGCTCAAGCGCTACAAATACCTCAAGAACAAATCCAGCATCTGTCCGTCGTGCCTGGCGTCAGGCCGGCTGAACGAACTTCGCGCGATCGAGGAGGCCGTGGTGGGCGGGGCCGCCCAGCCCGACGCGAAATCCTCCGCCGCGCCGGTGGGACATGCGGAGTACGCCGCGGGCGAGACTCCCATGATGGATGCGCTCGCTGGTCGCGAGTGGCCGAGCCACACGACCGAACTCAAACAGACGGGGTATCCAGTTCAGATGTACGAGCAGGCGCTGCAGCAACGGCGCACGCAATGGGGCTACGGCGGCTACGTCTCACTCCCGGGGGTGGCATCGGGCGTGCTGGTCCGCTCGTCGGCCCGACCGGATATCACCAAGGGCTCGAATTTCCTGCGGATCATGGATCCGTGCGGGAATTTCTTCAGCGCCGACGCCATGCGGAAGCTTTGCGACATTGCCGATAAATACGCGTACGGCCTGCTGCATCTGCTGAGCACTGGCGGCGATCTCGAGATGCTGGGCATTCCGACCGAGAACCTGAAACCGGCGGTGGAGGAAATCACGGCCCTGGGCTTCGACATCGGATCGACCGGCGACGACTACCGCACCAGCGAGGAATGCATCGGCCCGGCGAAATGCGATCTGGCGCTCTACGACACCCTCGGATTCCGCTACGCGTGGTACCGCCGTTTCCTGGACGATGTCCAGTACCCGCGCTTTCCGCACAAGATCAAATCCAAGTTTGCCGGATGCCCCAACGACTGTGTGCGCGGATGCCAGAAGGCCGATATTTTCGTCTGCGGCGTCTTTCGGGATTCGCCCCGGATCGATCAGCCGAAGGTGGCGGAGTGGGTAGAAGGCGGCGGCAACATCACCCTCATCTGCTCGCGGTGCCCCGGTCGCGCTCTGCATTGGGAGCCCGGCCGGGGACTCAGCATCGACGCCGACAGCTGCATGCACTGCATGTATTGCAGCAACAAGATCTCCGGCGTCCGGCCCGGGGTTGATCGGGGCGTGTCGATCCTGGTGGGCGGAAAATTGCGCGGCAAATATGGTCCGACCCTGTCGAAGGTGCTGGTGCCGTTCCTCAAAGCCGAGCCGCCCGATTACAAGGAGGTCTTCGACTGCATCGAGCGAGTCACCGAGATATACGACGAGCATGCGCGCAAGAAGGAGCGCATGGGCGACTTTCTCCTGCGTATCGGAATGGATGAATTCTACAAGCTGACCGGCATCACGCCGACGCCGCATCTGGTCAGCCAACCCCGCACGAATCTCTTCTGCCACTGGGATGCCGAAGAAGTCCGCCCCAGCCATAAGGAGTCACCATGCCCGGAATCGGAATACCGACGCTAGAGGCCAGCCTGCCGCCGATCGTAAAACGGAATTACGGCAAATGGATTTCCCACGAACATCCGCGCCCCGGGGTAATCAAGCATGACTCGGAGACGGGCGAGGCCTGTTACACCGTGCGCGCCGCGATGCCGCCCAATGCGCGCGTGAGCACCGCGACGGTGCGGAAGCTTTGCGCGGTCGCCGACGAATTCGCCGAAGGGTTCTTCCGCATCACCCAGCGCAATTCGATCGAGTACGTCGGCGTGCCGCCGGGGCGGATCGACGAGTTGATCGCGCGCCTCGCGGCCCTCGGCTTGCCCGTGGGCGGGACCAACCGCTCCCTCCACAACACGACGTGCTGCACCGGATACATGCACTGCCATCTGGCGGCGACCGATCCGGCTGCGATCATGCAGAACGTTTCGGCAATGCTGCTCCGGGAGTACCAGACCGACACTCTGCCCGCCAAGCTCAAGATTTCGGGCTCGGGCTGCATCAACAATTGCGGCGAAGGATCGTGCGCCGACATTGGCATCGTCGGCGTGCACCGCGATCTGCCGCCCATCCACGTGGAAAAGCTCAAGGGCTGCGAGTTGCCGCTGGTGATCTCGGTGTGCCCGGTCGGTGCCATCCGCCCCAAGGGGCCCGGCATGGTCGAGATCGATCCGAAGCGTTGCATTCATTGTCCGGCCTGCTCGGTGGCCTGCGGCGCCTTCGCGCCCATCGGGAGCGCGGACGGCGACGGCGTAGCCATCGTCGTCGGCGGCAAATCGTCCAATACGGGTGATGGTCCGGCCATCGCCAAGCTGGTCATTCCATATCTTCCGAACAATCCACCGCACTGGCCGGAGGTCACGAAGGCGGTAAAGACGATCGTCGACGCGTGGGTGGCGAACGCCCGGCTGGATGAGCGTCTTGGGGAATGGATCAACCGGATCGGCTGGGAACGTTTCTTCCAGCGCACGGGGCTGCCAATGTCGCTGAAACTGGTCGATGGCTATGATGCCCGTGCGCTTGAATACGCGCGCAGCAACGTGCGGTTCCGCTGGTAGCAACAATCTCTGTTCAACCTGTCCAACATTCCAGTCCACCATGCCAACGATCACGTTGTCCGGCCGCCAGTTTGAGGTCGACGAAGACGGCTTCATCCAGGATCCCGCGCAGTGGGATGATGCCGTGGCCAATGGTCTCGCCGCCGGCGAGGGTATCACCGCATTGACCGAGGACCACTGGAAGGTGATCCGGTATCTGCACAGCTACTACACGGAATTCGGCAGCGCGCCGATGATCCGGAAGTTGTGCAAGGAAACGGGTTTTAATCTCAAGACCATCTACCAGCTGTTCCCGACCGGCCCGGCCAAGGGGGCCTGCAAGCTGGCCGGACTGCCGAAGCCGACGGGGTGTGTGTGAACGGATTGTTTCTCGCCACCGTTTTCCACCTGTCCGTCGCATTCTTCCTGCTCGGGATGGGCTGGCGTTGCCTCGGGTGGCTCCGGGCGCCGGTGCCATTGAAGATTCCGCTTACGCCTGGTCCGAAAACAAGGGTTGGCGTCGCGGCCCGGCTCGCGGGTGAAACGATCGCGTTTCGCAGTCTCTTTCGCGCCGCTCCCGGTCTTTGGGTCGTCGCGTGGCTCTTTCACCTTTCGCTTGTGCTCCTGCTGATTGGCCATTTTGGCGGGTTGGTCGCTCCGAAATTCTCGCAGCGCCTGCTGGGCCTCACCGCGGAGCAATTCACCGCCCAGGCCCAGTTGAGCGGCGGCGCGATCGGCATCCTGGCCGCCGCTTCATTGTTGGGGCTGCTGCTGCGACGAATCGCGTCGAAGCCACTGCGCGCCATTTCCACGGCGGGCGACTTCTTCCTGCTGCTCCTGCTGCTGCTCATCGTGGCCACCGGCCTGGCCATGCGCTTTGCCGGTCAGATTGATCTCCGGGAGGCCCGCGCGTTCGTGTCGGGAATGCGCGACTTCAAGTCCGCGGTTCCGTCCCCGGATTCGGTGTTCACGACCCATCTGTTGCTGGTATGCGCGCTGCTCGTATACGCGCCCTTCAGCAAGCTCGTACACATGGCAGGCGTCTTCTTCAATCCCGCCCTGAACCAGACGAATACTCCGCGCGAGCGCCGGCACATCGGTTCAGGGCTTGGTCCGGCGCGCGTCGTTTTTCCGCCCGCCAAAACGCCATGAAGCCCGCCCTGCCGCCGGTTCCGTTCACCCCGGGCGCATCCGCCGCCAACCGCGCGCACCGCGCCGGAGCGAAGTTTCTGGCGCCGCTGGGATTGCCGGTTGATTTGCCGCCCGACTGGCAGGCGAGCGCACTGCGCAAACTCGACGAACTCTGCCAGCAAAACCGCGCCCTGCCGCTTTACCTCGACAGTTGCGTGCGTTGTGGCGCCTGTGCGGACAAGTGCCAGTTCTTCCTCGGCACCGGTGATCCGAAGAACATGCCGGTGGCGCGCGCCGGGTTGTTGCGCGACGTGTACCGGCGCCATCGCACGATGGGCGGCCGGATCGTGGGTGCGCTCGGTGGCGGGGAAGCCCTCACGGAGCAGAAGCTCGAGGAGTGGTACGTTTACTTTCACCAATGCTCGGAATGCCGGCGATGCGCGGTGTTTTGTCCCCAGGGGATCGATACGGCGGAGATCACGCGTGCCGCCCGTGAGATCATGGGCTCGATCGGCGTCGCGACGAAATATGTCACCGAGGTGCTGAAGAAGGTCCATGAGGTCGGCAACAACATGGGCATACCCGAGGCGGCCTGGCGTGACAGCTGCGAGTTCCTCGAGGAGGAAATGAAGGAGGAAACCGGGATCGACATCCGGATCCCCGTGAATGGGGAGGGAGCCGAGGTGCTGCTCGTGCCACCGTCGGCCGATCTCTTCGCCAATCCCGACACGATGATCGGCTACGCGAAGCTCTTTCATGCCGCGGGCGTCAGCTGGACCACGAGCACGTACGCCGGCGAGGCGGGCAACTTCGGCCTCTTCCTGAATCACGAACAACTGAAACTGGTCAACCGGCGGATCGTGGATGCGGCCCGGCGGCTTGGAGTCAGGCGCATCGTCATGGGCGAATGCGGCCATGCCTGGCGGGCGGCCCAGGCGTTCATGGATACCCTGAACGGACCGCTGGACTTCCTGGACCCGCCCCGGCCGGAGCATATTTGCGAATTTGCGGTGCGGATGATGGAGGAGCGGCGCATCGAAGTGGACCCGGCCGCCAACGATGGCCGCAAGGTTACTTACCACGACCCCTGCAATCTGGCGCGAGCCGGAGGCTTGGTGGAGGAACCCCGGCAGATTCTGCGGGCGGTTGTGCGCGACTTTCGCGAAATGGCTGCCGACACCACCCGCGGGCGCACGTTCTGTTGCGGTGCCGGCGGAGGAATGCTCGCGGATGAACTCATGGATGTGCGCATGAAAGGCGCCAAGCCAAGGATGGCCGCCTTCCAAGCCAGTGGCGCCGATCACGTGGCGACTCCCTGTGCCATCTGCAAGGCCCAGTTCGCCGCCGCGTTTCAATACTACAAGATCGACGCCCAGGTCGTCGGCGTCATGGATCTGCTGGGCCGGGCCATCGTGATCAGGAATTGAATCCCGACGTATCGGCGCGTTTTCCGCGGCGCGCAGAAATCAAAGCGCTCTCATGTATATCATCACCCTCGACGAGAAGAAGTGCACCGGGTGTGGCGAGTGTGTCGCCATGTGCCCGGTCGAAATTTATCGCGTCGAAGACGGCCGGCTGATCGTCGGCGATTCGGGGGAATGCAGTTACTGTCAGAGCTGCATCTCGGTGTGTGCTCCCGGCGCAATCTCGATCGTCGGCTTAGCCCGCATTTTTCAGTGCGCCGTGAATAGCCATGGGACTTCAGTGGGGCAGTTAGAACAAGCCCTCCCGGGAAAGGTCGCTCCACCCGGTACCGCCTGGAGGGACGGTGGAGGCAACAAAGCCGTTCAAGCACTCCGGGAAAAGGCCCCGTCAGGGGGTCAGGAAGCGCGCAGGCCATAATATGAATGAACACCGAGCAAGCTTCGAAAAGGGCAATGCGGACGCCGACCCCGTTGAAATAGGGGGAAGGCTGGTATCTTCCGGGAAGG
>JAUSID010000160.1 GCA_030648295.1 Opitutaceae bacterium
CGGAAAACCTTCCGGCACCATGCGCGCGCCGGCGCTGCCGAAGACGATGATCGTCATTCCGATCTCCTTCGCGCGGCGAAACACGGTGTGCGCGTAGCGATCGAGCCGGGCGTAGTCGATGTCGGGGCCGCTGCACTTGAGCGCGGCGGGGAGCAGGACGTTGGCGGCCGGCAGGGGATAGCCGCAGGCGCGCAGGGCGGCGGCGTGCGGCGCGAATTCGGCGTCCGGCGCCTCGGGGGTCAGGAAGTTGACGACATGGCCCTCGATGAAGTCGCACGCGGGGCGGGCGGGCAGGGAGGCGAGGGTGGCCGGGTCGGTGCAGAAGCCGATTTGCATCACAGCGTTTCAATCACGGATCGCGCAGATGGCACGGATAAAAAAGCTCTTGCTTCAGCCCGAGGCATGCCGCCTTGTGAGCCTCCTTCTGTTTCGGGCTGTAGCGTAGCCTGGTAGCGCGCTTGCATGGGGTGCAAGAGGTCGTGAGTTCGAATCTCACCAGCCCGACCAACTTACCCCTGAAACGGGGTTTTCATAGGTAGGCGAATATGGAGTTGTTTGGAGGCGTTTGGTTGCCACGTTGACAACCAACGTCAACCAAGACGACAACCAGAACGACAACCACGGGGCGAAGAAGAAACGCGCCGTATGGACGCCCCCAAGGGGATCCGGTACGTTGACCGGCCCGATCGAAAGTCGCCTTTCGCCCTTCAGGAGGGAAAACTTTCACCCGATACCTGGCGCCACATCGACACCCACGTTGGCACGCGCTTTTGCGGGGCATTCGGCGCGATGCGTTTAAACGACATCACCGCGGATCACGTCCGCGACTGGATGAGAAAGCTCACCAGCTCCCGCACGGGCAACCCGGTCGAGGAAGTAAACCGTATCCGGACTTTCTCGACGTGTGCGACGAGATCCGCGATCGGTTCAAGGTCAAGTTGCCGGACGATCTAGCGCTAGGCGGCATCGTTGGAACGGCAACGCTCGCCGATTGCGTGACGTCGTATTCTTCGCCGTTCTTCTCCGGTCCGTTTGGTTTCGTGATGGAGGACGCGCGGTTCGTCAAATTTCAGGAGTGCGACGGAGCGCTTGGAATTTTCCGGCTGTGAATCTGCCAGAGAAACCGCGTTGGCCGCGTGCGGCCGGGTTCGCTGTAGCGGCTGGCTCTGGCGCCTTTTTGGACTGCGATCATTCCCCGTCACTCCCGGGCCCGTTCAACAAGGGTCGTGTTGCGGCTGCGCGCAACACAACCTTCTGGGTTCGGCCCTTTCTTCTTTCGATTGCTAGCCATGCGGAAGAGATGGCGTTCTTTGCGGTGCTGCTTTCCGTGACAACCATCGCACAGGAGCATCATGTCCTCAATCGGATATTCCCACGCGGAAAGGCCATTTTTGTAGTACGGGTGATGAACCTGTAGATGATGGCCCGCTCCGCAGACCTGGCATCGAATCTTTCGTCGTTTGATTTTCTGGACGAATGCACTCCAACGCGGGTCCAGCAGCTGGAGAAGATACGTTTCGTGTGCCGGAGCACCTTCGCCTCCAAAAATCTTGTCGGCTCCATAGGTGGCCACTTGGACCCACACGGAAGTGTGCATGCTCGCCCCCGTAATTTTTTCTATTTCACGTGAATCGGCGCGAGTGGGTTTCTTCTTTTTCATGCCGAGACGTCAGAGATGAGCCACGACCACGGCCGGCGCGACTCGTGCTTCAATAGAGCGATGATTCGATTTCTTCCGTTCGGATTTCATTTTCAAAGCACGAGGCGTGACGGCCGTGGGCGTTTGGCTCTGGCGCCTTGGGCCTTTCTTCGCGCCAATCATTTTTGGCTGCGAACAACTCCCTGCGAAAAATTCTTGCTTGTCGACGCCGTAGGCAAATGCTCCGACGCAAGCTCTCTTGGGTGACTGCCGCGACCGACGCAGCGTAGCTCAACCGGAGAGAGTGCCGCCACCGAAGGCGGGGGATGGAGGTTCGACTCCTTCCGCTGCGGATCGGAGGTCGCCCGAAAGAGCGATACGCACGAACCCACGAAACTCACGAACTTCACGAACGCCGGCCCGTGCGGAATATCCGCGGGGCCGGCACTTTTTTTGAACGAGCGCATTCGGCGGTGCCTTCTTTGCCAACGTCGAAGCTCAGCCACGGAGGGGAGCGGCGCGACTCGTGCCAGGTGAAATCTGTCGGTCCAATTTGGGCATTTCGAATTGGGTTCGGCCAGCACGAGGCGTGACGATCCTCGGAGTTGGCTGTGGCGACTTCAGGGTTAGGCCAATTTCTTTGAAGAGGTGACGTCCCGGGCGGCTCTTCAAACATGGAAAAGAACATGATGAAAACGATCACTCTGCGGATTGTAGTCGGGATGCGGTTGATCGAATGACTTTTCGGTCGGGGTGATCGAGCTAATCTTCGATACCGAAAGATTGGCCCAATCGGGCGGCGGCGAATGCTTCCACGCTCCGCTTTGCTGCCAACTGTGGAGAACGCGATTTCCGTCTTTGCTTTCGTAGACAAGATAAGGCTCCACGACTCTCGTGCCGCCTTCGTAAACAACCGAGATGACTGCCTTCTCGGAGATGAATTTGCGTAATAATTCGAGCATAGGATGTTTTTTGCCGTCAGAGCTCAGCCACGGAGGGGAGCGGCGCGACTCGTGCTTCAATACAGCGTTGATTCGTTTTCTTCCGTTCAGATTCTATTTTCATAGCACGAGGCGCGACGGCTGTGGGCGTTTGCTCTAGACTTGTTCGGCCTGCAATTAGGGATCAAAGGGCGCATACCCGAAATGCTCAGTCGCTTCTAGCGTGCTAACCGTGCCAGGAGCCTGGGACTCATATACGCGGATTCTTAGGAGTCTGTCGGGCAAGCGAAGCTCGATGGTATTTGTCGAAGCAGTCTGAAGCTCGCGATAGGAGTGTGCAAGCAATGCTGAGGGCGTCGTTTTATAACCACTCTCTGCGATTGATGCGGCCATTCGTCGACCGAGAGACAGTGCGTCATTCGAAACGAGCGCACCTAGATCTCGTCGCATCCGCGTAAGCTTCGACCCATCGAATCCGATTCCACCTAACGCGGAGCCGGTGGCACGTCCGTCCCTGTCTTTCGCGTATAGGAAGAACAACGACGTTCCGCTTATGGAGACGGCCACAAGCGATTGACGCGCGGCCTGAAGTGCCGACTCCTGCGACATGCCAATACGGAAGGAAACATCCCCAATTCGAACAGCCTTGGTCTCGGTCGCAGCGCCACACGACGTTGATAATGCAAAGGCTACGACTATTGCTCCCACCGGGAAGATGGTATTACCTCTCATGTAAAATGGGATACGCCCTTTCACCGGTCTGTCTTTCATGTGCGGTAGTTCTACTTCTTGTCTGTCATTCTTGCGAATAGCTGTTGGTAGGCCGGGAACACACTATTTGCAGCATTTGTGTCGCTGCGGACCTGCTGCGAGGCGATTGAGTTGTTCAGCGTCTTAGACTCCGCCATCATCTTTGTGTAGCGCTCAAGCAGTAACTTGTAACGTCTCGCGAAGCCCTCTTCAGTGCCGCCGTTCACGCCTGTGTGAAGCACTCTCCCGACGTGGAGAAAGACTATAGCCTTCTTCTTGATCTCCTCGGCTAGCTTCTTGTCGGAATCGTTCCCGCGCCGCACAAATTCAGCAACCGTAGAAAAGAGAGCCCCTGCGCGAGTTCCAACATACGCAACATCCGAGAGGTTTGGATCCTCCCAGTTAATGCGGGTAACTATGTTTTCCAAGGGATCGAGTGGCTGTGGTGCTTCCTGGTTAGTGCTAGCAATGACCGACGGACACTGTGGCAATGAGGCCACAAGCAGAATACCTGCGATACGGAACGCTTTCATTCGAGCAGGTATTACCATGATTGAGAGAAATGTCCACCGGACACGCCGATTGCCGAGCGTGGCTGCGCTGAGTTTCCCTGGCACGTAACACGGGGGCCAAGGTGTAATCCTCATCACCTATGGCCAAACTCCGAGTCACTCCCAAGAATCGCGCGGCCTCCCGCGCCAAATCCGCGAAGACCTTCAGCAAGGGCTCGCGTCGAAACGTGTCGAAAGCGAAGCGCGCAAGTAACGGCTGATCCCCGGAACGCGCTTTTTAACGCCGCTGCCATGCTGACGGAAATCGTCAAGCGGGCGGCGGCGATGACCGACCAAATCGCTGTTGGATTTTCAACAGGCAAGGACAGCATCGCCGCCCTCGATCTCTGCTGCCGGAACTTCAAAAGAGTTACGGCATTTTTCATGTATGTAGTGCCGGGGCTTTCGTTTCAGGAAGCTTATTTGCAGCAAGCGGCGCGGCGCTACGGGATTGAGATCGTCCGGCTGCCTCACTGGAGCCTTGGCGTTGCGCTGCGCGTGAATTACTACCGGCCGGGGTGCGACGCATCCGCCGAGACGCCGGAGATCGCGATCAACGAAGTGGAAAACTGGATGCGCGCCAAACACGGCGCGACGTGGTTTGCCTACGGGCAAAAGAAAAACGACAGCCTCGAACGCCGCGGCATGCTCTCGGCATGTGGCGGGATCGATGTGAAGGCGCGGCGGATCTACCCGGTCGCCGAGTTCAGCAACAAGGAGGTTTTCGCCTACATGAAAAACCGGCGGCTCCCGACGCCGATCGATTACCAGCTTTTCGGGCATAGCTTCGGACTCCTGGCGCCGGCCGAACTGCGGGCCGTCAAAAAACATTTCCCGGCGGACTTCGCGAAGATCGTGGCCCGGTTCGCCGACTGGCACTATTGGGTCGCGCAGGGGCGGCAGTTCTGAGGCGTCAGGAGTCGGCCAGCAGGTCAGCGAATACGGATGCGCCCGGGCTCCACTACGACGAGCAGCTCCACCCGCCCGCCAGCACCGCTTCCTCGGCGGCAAGCTGTGAAGCATAGTCAAGGCAGGCCGCAAGATCGGCCGGCTTCAACTGAGGATAGGCGGCGAGGATCTGCTCGTGAGTCTCGCCGGCAGCCATTTTCTGCAAGAGGAGGTAAACCGGGATCCGCGTGCCTTTTGATGCACGGTTTGCCCCGCATCACCTCGGAACGGATTTCAATTCGCGCGGGCATTTGCACAAATTGAAGCTGCCGCCGGGCGGTATTCTTGCAAGTCTGGCGTCCGCCGCTCGGCGATGCCAGACGCACAACGAGACACGGCACCTTCTTCAATGAGAATCACCCCGCCTCTCTTCGAAGCTTTCCTCCGCTGTCCGACCAAATGCTGGTTGCGGGCGGCGAACGAGACTCCGGCGGGCAACGCTTACGCGCAGTGGAGCGCAGCGCGGAACGAACTCTGCCGCGTGGAAGGAATCAAGCGCCTCGTCGCGGAGCGGGGCGAAGGCGAGTGCGTAGTCGCGCCAGCGGTTGAGAATTTGAAAACGGCCGCCTGGCGGCTGGCCGTAGACGTTCCCGTGGCAACGTCCGCCCTCGAGACCCGAATCGCCGCCATCGAACGCGTGCCGTCCGCCGGCCGCGGCCAGGCGGCCCAGTTTGTCCCGATTCGTTTCGCCTGGCCCAACAAGCTCGGCCGGCACGAGAAACTCTTGCTGGCCTTCGATGCGCTGGCGCTGTCGGCAACGCTCGGCCGCGATGTGCGCGCGGGCAAAATCATCCATGGCGACGACCACGCCACGCTCAAGGTGAAGATCCCCGCCTTGGTGAAAGAGGTTCGGAAGCTCGTCGAAAAAACCGCCGCGTTGCTGGCCAGTGCTTCGCCGCCAGATCTCGTGTTGAACCGGCACTGCGCCGAGTGCGAGTTTCAAGCCCGCTGTCGGCAGAAAGGAATCGAGCAGGATGATCTGAGTTTGCTTTCGAGTATATCCGAACAGGAGCGAAAGAAATTCCGTGGCAGGGGTATTTTTACGGCCACACAACTTTCCTACACCTTTCGCCCTCGACGCCGGCCCAAGCATTTGCGCGACAAACGTGAGAAATATCATCACTCGCTAAAAGCACTGGCGATGCGCGAAAAGAAAACCTACGTCGTCGGGAGCCCGGAGTTCAAAATCGAGGGAACGCCCGTGTATCTGGATGTGGAAGCTCTCCCGGACAGTGATTTCTATTATCTGATCGGTGTGCGCATAAAAACAGCGGGCGATATTGTCCACCGCAGCTTTTGGGCCGATGAAATCGGAGACATGGCGACGATCTGGGCCGGTTTCCTGAAGCTGCTGGTTGAATTGGATCGTCCATGTCTGATTCATTACGGGAGCTTTGAAACGATCTTCTTGAAGCAGATGCGCGCCTGGTTTGGCGGCCCTCCGGCGGATGCGATTGGAGCAGTTCACGCCATTGAACACCCCATGAACCTGCTCTCTGTTATTTATGCGCAGATTTATTTCCCCGCGTATTCGAATGGTCTCAAGGAAATCGCTGGGACGCTTGGCTTCAAATGGTCTGAACCGGATGCGTCGGGGCTGCGATCCGTAGTGTGGCGTCACGCGTGGAATACCTCAAAAAATCCGGCCGCCAAAGACAAGTTGGTCACTTACAACGCCGAGGATTGCGAGGCCCTGGCACTGGTTGAACGAACCGTCTCGCGCCTCGTCGATCGTAATATTCAACCGGGTGGCGCGAACGAAAAAGGAGCAGAAGTAATCCGCACTGACGAGTTGAGGCCTCCTGATCTCAATCGGTGGCGCAAATTCACCAGTCCGTTGAGCGAATTGGAATTCGTCACCAAGGCGGCGCACTGGGATTATCAACGGGACAGAATCTATGTGCGATCTGGCACACGGCCGAAACGAGTGCGGCGAAAAGCCAGTAGTTCAACACCGACGTGGCGAGTCGACAAGATCGTAGAGTGCGCAGGCTCGGATCGGTGTCCGCATTGCAATCGGAAAGGACGCAGGCATGGTCAACCCCGGAGGAACATGAGACAGGAAATCCTCTTTGGTCGGTTCAGCCTCAAGCGGAGGGTCGTTCAATACCAGGAGCAATTATACTGGTGTTCCAGATGCCAAGAGATTTTTGGAGCGGACAAAATTCCCCGCAAGCGCGGTCAGCCGGTGAGATACGACAGGAGCCTGCATGCATACGTTTTCTACCAGACCATCGAGCTTGGAATTCCAGCGCAGACGGCCGCCAAGATATTGAGAAGGTTTTTCGGATTGGATCTAAGCACGGCAACCGTTGCGCTCTTCAAGACGCAGACGGCGGAATATTACAACCAAACACACCAGCAGATTTTGAAACGAATCGTCTCCGGGGAGTTGGTGCATGCGGACGAAACCTACGTGAGCATCAAGGGAAAACGTGCCTACGTTTGGGTCTTCACGAATCTTGGTGAAGTCGCTTATGTGTATTCGGCCAATCGTGAGGGCGATTTGATCAAAGCGACGCTCAATGGTTTCAAGGGCGTGCTCGTCTCAGATTTCTACGCGGTTTACGATTCGTTCGAGTGTCCGCAACAAAAATGCCTGATTCACCTCGTGCGGGATTTGAACGGCCTGATGTTGGACAATCCTTACGACGAGGAGCTGAAGCAGATCGTCACGAGCTTCGGTCAGCTCTTGAAAGCTATTATCGAGGATGTGGATCGCCGCGGGCTGAAAAAGCACTTCTTGCGAAAACACATCACCGCAGTGGATCGCTTCTATCGAAACCTCATTACCCGTGATTACCAAAGTCCGACGGCTTTGACGTGTGTCGATCGATTCGAGCGCAACCGGAATAAGCTCTTCACGTTTCTGAACTACGACGACGTCCCCTGGAATAACAATAACGCCGAGCACGCGATGAAAGCATTTGCGAGGCATCGGGACGTCATCAAAGGCTCGTCGACCGAGAGCGGGATCAAGGAATACCTGATACTACTGAGCGTCTGCCAGACCTGCAAATACACGGGCGTGGACTTCCTCGATTTCCTGCGCTCGGGCGAGAAAGACGTTCACGCGTTCGCCGAAAGCCGCCGGAGGCGATGACACGCGGCAGTGGAAGGCGACGCTGGCGCGAATGCCACTGCGAGCCCGATCGTCAGCCCAGCAGCGCGGCAAAATGATCGTGATCTCTTGCCAGATCCGCCGGCAAGCCCTCAACCGAGGCGGCAAGCTTGCGCAGGGCGGCCACGCGCTCGCGGCGGGAAGACGCCGCCGACGTCAGCGGCTCGATCCGCACTTCGGTGCCTTCGGGCAGATCAGCGCCCGGCGGAAGAATCACGGTACCCTTGGAGACTTTGCCCACGAGAATCACTGCGCCAAGCTAGACAATTTGGCGCTGAAAACAAGGGCGATGACGGGCGCCCCAGCGCCGGTCAGCCGCCCGGCCGGCCTGTGCGGCTCGCCGATAAAC
Organism: Opitutaceae bacterium; assembly: GCA_030648295.1. Taxonomy (GTDB): domain Bacteria; phylum Verrucomicrobiota; class Verrucomicrobiia; order Opitutales; family Opitutaceae; genus ER46. The sequence continues at coordinate 8,300 of JAUSID010000160.1, forward strand.
GTTCCTTTTGCGCCGCGATGTACCTGAACTGCTCGTCCCGTTCCGGACGGGCCGGATTCCCGCGCCGGTGCACGAGCGCCGCGATCACGCGGTCGAGCACGTCATCGAGCCGCTTGCCGACGTCCTCGGCCAGGAAGCGCAGCACGAAATACCCCGGCGGACACGAATCATGCATGGTTCGACGACTCTAGCCGATTCCGGCGCAGGGTCAATTTTGCCCCGATTTCGCAAAAGGAAGTTCATTCCTCACTTGGGTCGCGACTCGTTCTACGGGCTTTATTGACGGGGTCCGGTCCACGTCTCCCACGCCCCTTTGCCGGCCCGCCCTGATCGTGGACTTGTCCAACCACGTTCGCTGTCGCAAGGTCGGCCGCAGGGGTGCCAAGAAAACCTGGACCTGAAATCCGACAATCGCTGCACAATTTTCACCAAAGTTTGCACAGGTCTATTTGGCTGGAGGCCGTCTATATTACGACGTCAATGCCACGCCACTCGCACTCCGCCAGCCACTCGAGCTCTTCTGAGCGTAACTCACATGACGACTCTCGCCTGCCGCAAGGCGCGGTCGTTCTGTCGGTGCTCGCCATCGCAATGGCGGCCGGCATTTTTCTGATTGTTCGCGGGCTCTTTTGACTCGTGTCGATGCGGCCTGCCGGGCGCGGTCGAAGGAGGTGTGGAAAGTAGTCGCCGGCAGGAAGTCGAACGGCGGCGGCACGACGGAATTTTCCTGCCCGCGATCGCATAGGGACGCGGGGGAAACAGGTTAACTTGTCTGCCGTTTCCGTCCTTGACCGTCACCGCGGCGATTGCAGCGTTGTCCGTTCCTCATTCCACTGCCCGATGGTGTAATGGCAGCACAGGCGACTTTGACTCGCCTAGTCATGGTTCGAATCCATGTCGGGCAGCCATTCGACGCGGCTCGCGGAACTCGCCTTGCTCATGGCGTGCGGCCATCCGACGCGCCGTCCAAGCACGGCTTGCTCATGGCCTGCGGCCGGCATACACGAATGACATGAACGCGTTGATTGCCGAAGCGCGGCCAACGGCCCGCGTCGAAGGGCACGTGCGTCGTCTATTTTCTTCGCCTGCGCTCTGGCACGTCCGCGGCAGCTTTACCGGTTCGAAATCCCACTCCGCCTTGCGGGAGAACGCCTTGAACTCCGTCGCTTTCGGCAACTCGGGTGGCCGATTTATTCGTCGTTTCGCGCCGGGGAACTCGAGCGCCGGATCGCCGGCCTCGATGTGCGAAACCTGAAGGTTGCGAACAAGTACTTCCCGCTCGACATCGTTTGGTATGACGAGCGCGGGCGCTCTGCGCCTCTGGGCGCGATGCCAGTTGCCGCGTTGTTTCGCGGGACCGAGGCCGTGACGATGCGGAGCGCGTTTGGCGCTCCGCGGGCGGTTTACGTCGGCTTCAAGGGCGGCAGCAACCCGGCGAACCACAGCCATCTCGATCTCGGTTCGTTCGTGCTCGACGCCAACAGCGTTCGGTGGGCCGTGGACCTCGGGGCGGACGACTACGATGCCGAGGGCTACTGGGACGTGAAGGAAGGGAAGCGGTGGACGTTCTACCGACTGAACACGCAGAGTCACAATACACTGGTGATTGGCGGCGGGAACCAGGATCCCAATGCATCCTGTCCGGTCATCGCGTACTCGCCGTCGGCGCCCCATGCGGTCGTCGATTTGTCCGCGGCGTACGCCGGTCACGCGGGCCGCGTCCGGCGCGGGATTGCGCTGCTGGACGGGAAGCGCGTGCTCGTGCAGGACGAAATCGAACGGGCGAAGCCCGGTTCGCCGGTTCGCTGGGCCATGGTCACGCCTGCCGAGGTGACGCTGCGCGGAAACGTGGCGCATCTTCGGCTGGGCGCGGAGGAATTGTCCGCCGAGATCCTCGAACCGGGTGGCATTAAGTTCGAAGTCCTCTCCACCGCCGCGCCGAGCCCGGAGGAAAAATCCAACGAAGGTACGCGGATGCTGGCGGTCATCGCCCACCCCAAAGCCGACACGGCGTTAACGCTGCGGGTATTGCTCACCCCCGCGGGTGTGTCCGCCCCCAGGCCGGCCGCCCGGGCGCTTGCCGATTGGGAGACCATCGATCTGAGGAACGACGCCGGGCCGAAAGTGCAGGAGTGATGACTTTACCGGCTATTTCCGCGTGTATCTGAACGAACCGCGCAGCTATCGCTTCACGACGACGCTGGAGTTCTGAAGGCCGCGAAGGGGGCGTGCTCTGGGAATCGGCGATGCGGATGCGGGCGGTCGATAATCATGTCTATTTCGTATCCGCCGTGAATTTCGGCCGTTCGCTCGTGATGGCACCCGACGGCAAGACGCTCGCGCTGAGTCCGAAGCCCGCGCGCATGAAGCTTGATGGCTCCCATGCGCGCGGTGTCGAAACCAGTTTTACGGCTGGGCCGCGCGACCGGCGTTTACCCGCCCAGCACCGTTGTCGGCTCCCACCCAAAAATCATCCGCCGGGTTGGTCGGTGTGCCATTGTTTGATAGATATCCATGACGCGGCAGTTGGGCGCCGAGGCTCATGTTGATGACGTTGGCGCCAATATCCGCCGCATATACAATACCGGAGATGAAAGCTGTCGGTGGGGACGACGGTGTGGGACTCCGGCTGCGGTTCGACATCGGCGACCTCCACGTCTCCCACATGCATCGGCAGGGAAGTTTCCCAAGCCACATCCGGCAGAACCGAGATTCCCAACGCTTGCGCGGCGCTGGCGGCGAATCCTGCGATGGACGATTCGGCTACGGCGATGCCGATTTGGGGAAGCACTTGGGTTACCCTTCCGCCCGCGGCCGTGACGGCAGCGTCGAGATTGGCCGGCAACTGATTGCCGCGGGCAATCAGGATGAAGCTTTGATCCTGGGCACGGGTTGAAGGCGCCGCGAAAATTGCGAGCGCGCTGAGGACGAGCGTAGCTATCCGTTTCATTTGTGTTGTGGGGTTGGATGCAGCCAGCATCCGGGGGGGCACGGAGTGTGCCCGCCCGACGTTGGCCGGCTGGACAGGGGCGGCAGGTCCGCGGCGTTGTGTTTCGCGATTACCGGTGGGATCGAGAAGAAGGCGGCAGCGATCCTGGAGCGTGAAACTCGAGTGACGTGCCGCCGCAGGAAGGACGCGGTTCGCCGCGGCTCATATTTATCGGTTGGCGTCGTGGCGCGAACAGTACCGACGTCGAGGGGTTATAGAGTTGAAGCATTCATCCTGCGCGCGGATTCCAAATGATAAACCAGGCAACGCGGAATCGGCTAATGGGGTTGGACCATTAGGTTGAGCATGGATGACGCCACTCTGCTGGCCGTTGACGTTAGTCGTGCCGAAGGATCGGTTGGATAGCGCAATAGAGTACTGGCCATGTAATTGCATATCCGACTTGCAAATACAGGGCGGCGAAATGTGTAAGGCGATCCGACGTTAATCCGGCTTGTCGAGCTCCGCCCCTTCGGAGTTTGAAGCCGCCGCAAGGGGGATCAGCGGTTCGTCGCGTCCCGGATTGACTGAAAGCGCGTTCGCCGGTTCGTAGCACCCATGGGATTCGGTCAATCATGCGCGCTCGCGGCTCCCTACGCAGCCGGGATTATGGTGGCCATAGTGGCGGATGATTGCATTTCGCTTCACCGCACCCACTGCTACATGGCCGACGGGATGAGCGTGGTCCCAAAATATTCCGAACCGGCGGCGGAGCCTTGAGGTGGCAGACCCCGCCCAGACCTTTCATGGAAAAACACACCCTGCACGGCCTCATTGGTACGGACTTTGCGCGTCCGCCGGCCGAACTGATCGCTCAACTTGCCCGGCACGAGACAGCCAAGATCGCCGACTCGATGGCGGGCTACGGCGTCGCCCATCACGAGATCAAACCGCTCCGGCACGACATGCGGCTCTGCGGTCCGGCCGTATGACTACCACACTGGGCGCGCGAAAAAAAGCACTCGTCGGATTCATCGACGGGATTATGCCGGAGTGGAAAGATCTCGCACTTCGGATCCACGACCATCCGGAGCTGGGGTTGCAGGAGGAAAAGGCGTCAACATGGCTTGCGCAGGCGGTGGAGCGACACGGCTTCACCGTCACTCGAAACGTCGCCAGATTGAAGACGGCGTTCATTGGCAGCGCCGGCCGCAAGACTGCCCGTCCGTCGATCGCGTTCCTGGCCGAATACGATGCGCTGCCCGATCTCGGGCACGCGTGCAGTCACAACTTGATTGGCGCCGCCGCCGGTCTGGCCGCGATCGGAGTTGCGCATGTGACGGCCGGCGCGGCGCGGATCCAGGTCGTGGGCTGTCCCGCCGAGGAGTTTTTCGGGGGCAAGGCCCGCCTCCTGAAAAGCGGCGTCTTCCGTGGCGTCGACGTGGCGCTCATGGCGCACGGCTATTATCTCACGCTGGGGATGCGCCCGGCGATTGGGCGGGCGAGCGTCATTTTCGAATTTCACGGCAAACCGGCGTATGCATCGACCGTGCCAGAGCGTGGCGTCAACGCGCTCGATGCCATGATCCAGACGTTCAACAATGTCGCGATGCTGCGCCAGCAGGTGCGGCAGGAAGCGCGCATCCACGGAATTATTACGGATGGCGGCCGGGCGGCGAACGTCATCCCTGACTATGCGCGCGCCGAATTCTACGTGCGATCGAAGGACACCGCCTACTTGCGGCAGCTCGAAAAGAAAGTCGTCGCGTGCGCCCGGGCCGCCGCCCTCGCGACCGGTGCCCGGCTCGACGTGTCATCCGTTCAGTGTGCTGACGATCGTCACGATGATGTTCGCTCACGTGCAACGAGACGAGGCGCGCGTGGCCGGATTCAACGCGGAGTAGGCGGCCAGCGGTGCTTCACGATCCGTGAGAATGTTGTCGGCCTGCGTGCCTGCACGGCACGGACGAGGTCCTCTCCTTTCTTTCCATTTACACGCGCACGCAGCGCATCGAACGCCGCCTTTTTCTTCTCATCGCCAAAGACGGCATTCAATTTGCGGACTTCCTTTTCGGAAAGATGACGTTCCAGGGGTCCAACGACCCACTGCGCGTAAGCTTCGATGCTGACCTCACGTTCAACCTCTACCCAGAACCGGAAAGGCATCTCGGCATCTGCGTTTTGTCGTGGCCCGACGCCGTGAACAAAACGGTGCCGCTGCCGTTGCAGCGATGCCGCGCCCGACGCCTTGCGGTTACGGCGTGTACGTAACCTCGAGTTTGATCCCGTCGGGGTCGTAAAAAAAAGTGGCATAAAACCCGGCCATGATTTCCGGACACTCGACCGGCGGGTCTTCGATCTCGACCGAAGGCAGCTTCAATAGCACGTCGCGATAAAACTGATCGACCGACGCCCGCGAAGGGGCGGCGAATGCGAGGTGGTGAATTCCGCAGCCGCCGTGCGTGTGCCGGCTGCCAGGCTCAGCCTGGCGGACGACCAAAAGCAGACCGTCCTTAACGTATCCAGCAAAGCCTTCCGCCTCCATCGCGAGCGTATAGCCGAGCCCACCGAGGACCGCGGTGTAGAACGTCTTCGAGCGCGCGAATTCCGAGCTCGCGATCGCCAGATGATGAATGGTGCTCGAGGCGCCGCCTCGGCGCCAACCCGGGTTGGTCACTTCGCGCGGATCGAAGAAATTCTCCTGAGCGACGATTTCGCCGGCAGAATTCACCGTGAATCGATCCGCGATCCGGAGCGTGCATTTCGGCTGGCCGAGATGGCAGTGAAACTCGACCGTGACCGCCGAAAGCGATGCATTCACGAAGGTGTCGATGACTTCGACGCCGGCGACCAATTGTGGCAGCGGCGGCCACCACGTGCTTCTGAGGTTCTCGCGGCCCACCAGCGGCTGATAAACCCCGCCCGGGCAGAAGGGCGCGCGCAGCTCAACGTTGTCGGCATACGGAATTGCGTCGAAGTTTTTCCCTCCGAGCCCACGCAAGACGTAGTTGCGGCCGAGCGTGTGGAGCAGTGTGGCGCGGTCGACTTGGACCGGACGCGGATCGAGTGTAGCGGGCATGGTCGTTGGTTTTTAAGGAACGTGGGAGTTGGTGTACGACTGACGCTAGCAAGATTATCCTCCCGCGTCTATCGGCCGACATGCGTAATGCCGACGATCCCGTATAGTCATTTGTGACTAGGCCTCTCCGAAAAGCGGCATCGGGTGAGCGCTGCCGAGCAGGGACGTCTCACCGAGAGGTCCGGACGTTCGCGTGTGTGCTGGCAACGACGCTTCGGAGAAGCCTCCATACCGGTCGAAGCGGACCGGGGACACTCGCTGGCGCAGCTGCCGTCGGCACTACCGCTCAACCGCCCGTCTTCGCGATGAGCGCAGTCAGCCGATGTCGGGAGTCGACGCCGACTTTGGCGAAGATCCGGCTGATATGCACCGCGACAGTCCGCTCGCTGATCGACAGGCGGCCGCCGATTTCTTTGTTCGGCAGGCCATCGGATACGAGTCGCGCGACCTCGCGTTCGCGTTCCGATAAAATCTCCAATGCAGACCCTCCGTCGTCCGGCCGGCCCGGAATGGTCGCCAAAATCGCGCGCGCGCGATTGCGCTCACGAACCGAATCCTGTTTCGCCTCGGCCGGGCCAAGCTGCCGCAAAGTCGTCGCCAGCCAGGCGCGCGCCCGAGCTTCGCCGAGCGGAAAGCCCATCGTGACGGCCAAGTCGGCCGCCTGACGGAATGCACCGCTGGCTGGGGAAAATTTCTCCGCGAGCAGGGCGGTAAACCCGTCCGCCAGCCGGGCATGGAATTCTCCCGTCCGGCCTCCCGCGCGCGAACGTTTCAGCTTCAACGCCGCGAGCTCCACCACGTTGACCTCGCCGCCCGTGGCGCGAAGCACGCAAATCGCCTCGAGCCCGAGCGCGGCCACGGCAGTTGCTTCCGCCAAATCGCGATTCGGGAAACGCTCGAGCGCGTCGATCGCATGACGCAGGGCCTGCGCCGGCTTGCGCGCCAATAACGCAAATTCCGTTGCGGCCGCAACCACTGGAAGGGCCCACTGTGCTTCGTGGATTGCCCGCGCAAGATGAATCGCATCGGCGAGCGCGCGCTCGGCCTCCACGAGTCGATGACGCGCCGTGGCGATACTGGCGAGGACGGAACGAAAATGGCACCGGACCAAATCAGACGGCTGTTCATTCACCAGCCGCTCCGTTTCCGGCACGCGGTCGAGCGCTTCCTGCCACGCGCCACTCTTCCAGGAAAACTCGAGCGCGCTCACCGCCAGCGTGGGATACAAAATGACCGGCGCACCGGCGCGATGCGCGCGTTCCGCGCCTTCCGCTGCAATTCGGCATGCCGCCGCGAAATCTCCCTCGCGACTCCGCAGATCCACTTCGATTACATAGGAGCGGCAGACGTCCTCGACCGCGCCGTGTTTTTCCGCCAGGGCGCGACCGCGCTGCAACGTCGACCGCCCTCGTTCGAGCCCATTGACCGCCGCCTCCGCGAGGCTGCGAGTGATCAGCGCGTGAGCTTCCACCGACGGTTGCGAGAGCCGACGGCTCATCGCGATCGCCTGGTCGGCCGGATCGAACACATCTCCCCAACGGCTCTCCATGCAGGCGCGATGGGCTGTCCGTGCGAGCAGCCATGCCCAAACCGGCGCGTCCGTCGTGTCACGATCCCGGGTGCGAATCTCCGTCACCTCACGCAGCACCCCGGCTGCCCGCCGGCCATTGCCTTGCAGCCAATACAGGTCCGATTCGTGCAGCAGCAATTCGGCGCGACGCCGCGGCTGGCTGTCGTCGAAGAGCTCCTTCGCTTTCCGACAGTATGCGAGCGCGGTGTCGACGTGGCCGGCCAGCCGCGCATAATGCGACGCCTGCAGCGCCTTCGTTCCGCGATCGTCCGACGCGAACGCGAACGCCCGCTCGCCGTGGGCGAAAGCTTCGTCGAACGCGCATAGCGCTGCGGCCCGTTCCGCCGCCACCGCGTAGTAACGCGCGGCATCCGCTTCCTCTCCCGCTTTTTCGAGATGGTAGGCGATGGCCGATGCCGGTGGCGCTTCCGCTTTGGCTGGAGCGCTCATCCAGTGTTGCGCGACGCGCCGGTGGAGCGCCTTGCGATCGGGCAGCAGCAGCTGTTCGTAAAGCGCATCGCGTGTCAGCGCGTGCCAGAACTTGAACTCGCGGCGATCGGTGCTCTCTCGCAAGAGCTGCTGATCACGAAAACGTCCCAACGCTTGCAATACAGCGTTTTCCGACCGCCGGCCGAGAAAAGCCAGCGTGGCGAGGTCGAACCACTCGCCGATCACCGATGCCAGCTGCAACAAACGCATGTCCTCGCGTGCGAGCCCGCCCAGCCGCGATCGCACCGCGGCGCGAAACGAGACCGGCAGCGCCGCGTCCGGGCCGGCGCCATCGCGAACGATTCCGTGCAGCAGTTCCTCGAGGAACAACGGGATGCCTTCGGTGCGGCGGTGCAGCTGGCGCGTGAGGAATCCGTGCTCGCCGCCCGGCGGCATCATCGCCACCACGAGCTCGCGGGTTTCAGCGAGCGACAGTCCGCCGATTGGCACGTGATGCGCTCGCGGGCGGCGCAGCATGCGATGAATTCGGGCGGCGCGGGCGGAGTCCCTCATCAGCTCTTCGGTGCGATAGGTGACCAGGAGGAGAACCGGCGACGCCGGGAGCTCGCGCTGGAGCGATTCCACGATTTCGAGGCTCGCCCGATCGGCGTAATGCACATCCTCCAACGCGAGCAGAACGGGTCCGCCGTGTTGCGCCAGTCCCCGGGAAATTTCGTGAAAGGCATGTTGCGGCCCCTGGAGCCCCTCGGCGGGACGAAAACCGACGAGCTGAGCCCAGGCCGAGCGCGCGTCGAGCCACGGCGTGATTTCAAGAGGAGCGTTGGGGGAGAGACCGTGCTCGCAACTCCCGCCCCGGCGCGCGTGTCGCCGAAACGCATCGAGCAACAAGCCGTAGGGTGCGCCTTCGTGGTCTTCACCGGCGATGCCGAAGAGCGTGAGAAAACCGCGCCGCGCCGCCTCATCCAGCGCGTATTCCACGAGCCGCGATTTGCCGCTACCGGCCAGTCCCTCCATGAAAATGCCCAGTCCGTGCCGCTCGCGCGCGTCGTCGAATGCCTGATCGATGATGCAACGTTCCTCATGCCGGCCGACAAACACGGGACTTTGGGTGCGCATGGGGAAAAAGCCGGTGCAACACCGGCGCGCCCGTTAATCGACCCCTTGTCGCGTTGTTTCAAGCATTCGCCTGATTGCAGCGCCGGCCATCGCGCGATCTCGCCGGGTAACTGGACGACATCACCGGGAGCCGATCGCCAGGACACCTCACGTGCGCAACCGCTCGATTTCGTTCATGAGCCAGGCGCGCGCATACGCCCAGTCACGGCTGACGGTGCGCTCTGAAATGCCCATCACCTTGGCGACTTCCTCCAATGTAAGTCCGACGAAATACCACTGCTTGATGAGCTCGGCCGTGCGCGCGTCGTGCGCCGCGAGGTTATCCAGCGCCTCGTTCAGCAACAGCAGTTCGGTGTCGTCGAGCTGCGGCGCGGGGATGTCGAAACCCGTCGCGCTGGCGCTCAGCTTTTCCATCGTGCCGCCGCGGCGCGCGGCCTTTCGCCGACGCGCATTATCGATGATGATCCGGCGCATTGCCTCGGCCGCCGCCGCGAAAAACTGCGCGCGATTCTCCCAACGCGGCTGCCGATCGCCGCCGAGCCGCAACCACGCCTCGTGGACGAGGGCGGTCGCCTGCAGCGTTTGTCCCGGCGACTCCCGCGCCATTTTCGCCGCCGCAAGCCGGCGCAATTCATCGTAGACCAGCGGCAGAATACGGTCCGCCGCCTGGGCGTCGCCCTGGTCGGCGCGCTGGAGCAGGAGCGTGATTTCGCCGGACTTCATCGCGGGGGCAGGCATCATTGCACCGCCCGGAATGGCTCGGGCACGAGCGCATCGCCCTCGCGGATCCGATCGACGCACACCGGCACCACGAAGGGCGTGCCGTCCGCGATGTCGTTGAGCCGATCGACGGCGAGTTTCCATTCCAGTCGAAAATAGCCTTCCCGCCGCGCCTGCGTATTGGCGGAAATGATCGGCACGAACAGCGCGCAGTCCTTGATTTGCCGCCGAATTTTCTGATCCCACGAATCGCCGCCCCGCAGCTCGCTCTGGTCGAACCACACCTCGACGCCGCCGCTGCGCAACGCGTCGCAGATCTTGCGCGCAGCCTCGGCATCTTGCGAGGCGTAGCTCAAAAAGACGGCTTTGCTGAATTCGCTCATCAAACCGAAATTGCTTTTGGGTGACAGCGCCCCGGAGAAACGCCGCGCGGAAGGTAGGTGCGAGCGCCGGGGTAAGCTTGAGGCCCGGGCATGAAACCGAACCAACATCCCGGCGGCGAGGACTATTCGTCTTCAGCGGCAGCGGCGGGTGCCCGCGTGGATCGATTCCGGCTCAGAACCCAGCGCACCGTCTCACCGCAGGTAGGCATCGAGACACTCGTTGAGCCTCGCGAGTTGCTCGTGCGAAAGGTCTCCCAACGCACCGCGCAAACGGCCCTTCCTCACCTGTCTGATTCCCGGAATCACGGCGTAGCTTTCTTTGCCGGCAAAATGGCCGACCGCCATACGGAGCGGCCAGATTTCCGGCGCGATGCTGGACGTCGGCACGACCACCACGGTATTGAGCGCTTCGTTGTGTGCGGTGCCCGAGACCACGATGCCCGGCCTCACCTTGCCCATTTCCGGCGGACTTGTGTCACTCAAGTCCACCCAGACCACCGTGCCCCGCTTCATGGCTTCCTGGGTTCAACGTCATCCACCAGTGGAGCCGACTCCCAGACCTCCATGGCCGCCCGTTCCTCGGGGTTCTCACGCAAAAACTGCTGGTAGACGTTTGCCGCCTGCCGGTGCTCCCGTGCCCGGTGTTCCTTTTCAATCAAACTGCGCACGTAACCGGAGATGCTCTCGGTCTTCGGTTTCAACTTCGTGACCTTCCTGACCAAGTCAGCCTCTAGTTTTATGGTAGTCGCTGGCATACTAAATGAGTAGTCGCTTGGTATGACCTGTCAACTCGCGTCCTGACCGCCGTGGGATTCCCGCTCAGGTCCGCTTTTTTTGCCTTCTTGTGGCATCACTTCCTCGGGGCTCGCGAGAATATTGCAGGAGCGGTGCGGTCTTAGTCGCGGACCGCGCCGCGAAAAAGTAGCGGCGCAGCCGGGCGCCAAAGTAGGGCAGGTCACGGCCGGGCGGAAAGGTCGCGGATCGCGGATCAGCTTATGGCGTTGGCCGCGCACCTGGATCTCGGGACGACGGAGGCGCTCAACGATAACTTGATGCTTTTTCCGCGCCAAATCCGCGATCCGCGACGTGACCCTGCGGGAAGTCCTTCGTCGCGGGGGCGGACATGGACACTGGTGTCCCGCCGGGGAGGCGGGGCGCCAGGTGGAATCGTAGGTTACGGGACCTCGTAGATTTCGATCAGCGCGATACCGGAGGAAGTTCCGGCGCCGCTGACGATCGCGGTGTAGGTGCCGGGCGCCAGCGTGACCAGCAGCACGGCGTCGGCCGAACCGGCCGCGAGTGGAAACGCCCCGCGGCTCGTGGACAGCGCAGAGAGGCTAACCCGGATATTTCATAGCCGCCGCGGTTTTTCGATTTTTCCGGTGATGGGTGCGAAAAGGATCGGTGTCCGGCGTGTTTTTCACCGGTGGCGCGGCCCAGCAGCGTTGCCGGCGTCAAAACTCCGTTTTTCTGCGGTG